>JBEKEK010000017.1:0-117801 GCA_050013875.1 Trebonia sp.
GTCAGCCGGGCCCGGGTCTCGGCGGTGCGCGGCGTCAACTGCGACGGCGTGATCAGGACGCTCGTGCTGCGCGGGCTGGTGGAGGACTCCGGGACCGATCCGGAGAGCGGCGCGATTCTCTATCGCACCACCGGCTACTTCCTGGAGCGGCTGGGCATGGCGTCCCTGGACGAACTGCCCGACCTGGCGCCCTTCCTGCCGGAGAACATCGAGGACATCGAGGACAATGAACGGACGCGGGCGTAACGGTTCGCAGGGCAAGCCGGTGGATCAGCGCAAGCCGGTCGAGCTGTCGCCCGAGGCAGTCGAGCTGTCGCCAGAGGCGAGGGCCCGGCTGAGGGCGCTGCGCAGCATGGGCTTCGAGGACGACGACCGCGACGACTTCGCCGACGACGGGGGCCAGCGCGACGACCTGGCGGACGTGCCCGGCGGTGTCCGGCTGCAGAAGGTGCTGGCCGCGGCCGGGGTCGGCAGCCGGCGGCACTGCGAGGAGCTGATCGGCGCGGGCCGGGTCGAGGTCGACGGCCAGACCGTCCGCCGGTTCGGCGCCCGGGTGGACCCGGAGAACCAGATCATCAGGGTGGACGGCAAGCGCATCCCGTCCCGCCAGGACGTCGTCTACCTGGCATTCAACAAGCCGGTCAAGGTGCTGACGGCGATGACCGACGACCGCGGGCGCAAGACGATCACCGACTTCCTCGGCGACCGCGCCGAACGGCTCTTCCACGTGGGCAGGCTGGACTACGACACCGAGGGCCTGATGCTGCTCACCAACGACGGCGAGCTCGCGCACCGGCTGGCGCACCCCAGCTACGAGGTGGCCAAGACCTACCTGGCCGATGTGCCCGGCCCGATCCCGCGCGACCTGGGCAGGCGGCTGTCGACCGGGGTCGAGCTGGAAGACGGGGTGGCGATCGCTGACAAGTTCCGGGTGATCGAGCAGGCCGACAAGCGGGCCCTGGTCGAGATCACGCTGCACGAGGGGCGCAACCGCATCGTCCGCCGGATGCTGGCCGAGGTGGGCCATCCGGTCACCCGCCTGGTCCGGATCACGGTCGGGCCGATCAAGCTGGGCAACCTGCCGCCCGGCAGCACCAGGGACCTCACGACGAAGGAGATCGGCGAGCTGTACGCCGCGGTCGGGCTCTAGCTCTTCGCAACGGAGTAGCCTTGAGGACCAATATCGTTAGGAGCTGAGCACGTGACAGTCAGGGCCATTCGTGGCGCGATCCAGGTCGATGCCGACGAAAGGGACGTCATCCTGGAGGGCACCGCCGAGCTGGTGGCCGCGGTGATGGGCCGCAACGAGCTCACCCCCGACGACGTGATCAGCGTGCTGTTCACCGTGACCCCGGACCTGACGGCCGAGTTCCCGGCCCTGGCGGCGCGCAAGCTCGGCTTCCACGCGGTGCCGCTGATGTGCTCCACCGAGATCCCGGTCCGCGGCGCCATGCCCCGCGTGGTCCGCCTGATGGCGCACGTCGACACCGACCTGACCCGTGCCCAGATCCAGCACGTCTACCTCCGCGGCGCCGTCGCCCTGCGCCAGGACATCGCCCAGTTATGAGCGCGCCGGGGCGGGTGCTCATCGTCGGTACCGGGCTGATCGGTACGTCGGCTGCCCTCGCGCTGCGCGCCAACGGCGCTGACGTCTTCCTCAGCGACTTCGATCCCGCGGCCGCCCGGCTCGCCGCCGACCTCGGGGCCGGCGTGGTGGTGCCGGACCTGCGCGACGCCAAGGGAATCGCCGACGTGGCCGTGCTGGCCGTGCCGCCCGCCTATGTCGGCCAGCAGCTGCTGTCCGCGCAGGACTATGCCGTCGCCGACGTGTACACCGACGTTGCCAGCGTGAAGGGGCTGCCGGTGGCGCAGGCACGCGCCCTCGGCTGCGATCTGGAGTGCTACGTTCCCGCGCATCCGCTGGCGGGCCGGGAGCGGCACGGGCCCGCCGCCGCGCAGGCCGACCTGTTCCTCGGCCGGACCTGGGCGCTGTGCCCGCTGCCGGAGACTTCCCCCGACGCGGTGGCGGCGGTGACGGCGCTGGCGGTCGCCTGCGGGGCCGTTCCCGTCACCACCGATCCGGAGACCCATGACCGCTGGGTGGCGCTCGTCTCGCACGCGCCGCACCTGGTCGCGGCGGCTATGGCGGCCCGGCTGGCACCGTCGGCGGTGCCCGCCGACGCGCTCAACCTGGCCGGGCAGGGGCTGCGCGACGTGACGCGGGTCGCGGCGGGCGACACCGCGCTGTGGACACAGATCCTGGCGGCCAACGCACGCCCGGTCGCCGACGTGGTGGCTGCCGTGGCCGAGGACCTGGCGGCCGCTGCCCGCTCGCTCGCACGGGCGGGCTCGGCCCAGGCCGGCTCCCTCGGCGCTGGCAGTGTCGGGGCCGATGGAGTGGCCGGACTCCTCGACCAGGGACGGGCCGGAGTCGCCCGCATCCCCGGTAAGCACGGCGGGCGGCCGCGGAACTTCACCGTGGTCCAGGTGGTCATCGCCGACCGGCCGGGGGAGCTTGCCCGGCTGTTCAACGCGGCTGGCGATGCCGGGGTGAACATCGAGGACATCCGGCTTGAGCACTCGCCCGGCCTGCCAGTTGGCGTGGCCGAGCTCTCCATCCGCCCCGATCAGGCGGGAACCCTGCTCGACGCGATGGAAGCGGGCGGCTGGCCGGTACGCCGGTTACGGTCGGCCTGCCCACTGGTCACGGTCGGCCCGTCCGCCGGATACCCGACTGGCCCATCAGGTTAGGGCCAAACTTGTACGGGCATTCACGACATATCGGGCATGAATCCGCCATTTCGCGTACAACTTCCGCCCTAAGCATGATCATCTGGCTCGATTGGCCGCACGGCATGCCGCCCGAGCCACATTTCCACGAGATAACAGCAAGAAGCGCGGCGCGCGGGCCCAAGAAGCGCGGTGTGCGGGGTCACGAAGCGCGGCCCGCGGTACGCGCGCCCGGCAACCACGGGGCACGGCGCGCCGCGGGGTGTGCGATGTTCAGCGTTGATGTTCGGCGGTGTTAATGGGTGGCGCGCCGCCCGGTGGAGTGTGCGAAGCTTGACCTCATGACCAAGAGCGCGAAGCAGGACACCAAGGTAGGCCCGGCGGAGACGGCCGAGACGGAGTCCGCCGCGACCGCCGGGGCCGGCCCGGACTCCGCCCCCGGCGCCAAAGCGGAAGCCGCCGAGCCGGAAGCCGCCGCCGAGCCGGAAGCCGCCGCCAGGCCCGCGGCCGACGGCACGGCCGAGGACGAGGCCAAGCCGGATATCGACGATGTGAAGGCCAAGTTCCGTGAGGCGCTCGACCGCAAGCGCCAGGTCCACGCCGAGGGCCAGGGGAAGGGCGGCCACGAGTCCGGCAAGGTGAGCGGGGCGCACGGCCCGGCCGCCAGCCGCCGCAACTTCCGCCGCAAGAGCGGCTGAGCCGGAACTGTCCCCCGCGGACGGCCACGTTTACCGGCGGTAAACCGCGGGGCCAGACGGGACAGGCGCGACCGGTACCATTTGGTCGTGGGAATCTCATTGTCGAGCGGGTTCGTGGTGGCGATTGACGGGCCGTCGGGCTCCGGCAAATCAAGCGCGGCCAGGGGCGTGGCCCGTTCGCTCGGCCTCCGCTACCTGGACACCGGCGCGATGTACCGGGCGCTGACCTGGTGGCTGATGTCGGTTGAGGCGGACACCTCCGACGAGCGGGTCGTCGCCGCCCGGGCGGCCGAGCCGGTGATCGAGGTGTGCACCGACCCGGACGAGCCGTGGACCCGTGTCAACGGCCACGACGTTTCCCGCGAGATCCGTACCGAGGCGGTCTCCGCCCAGGTCAGCGTCGTCGCCAAGGTCCAGGCGGTGCGCGATCACCTGATCGCGGCACAGCGCGCCGCCATCTCCTCGGCGGAGCCGGGTATCGTCGCGGAGGGCCGCGACATCGGGACCGTCGTCGCCCCGGGCGCACCGCTCAAGGTGTTCCTGACCGCTGACCCGCAGGCGCGCGCGCAGCGGCGGGCAGCCGAGCAGGGCGTCGCGGCCGACGCGACCGAGGCCGCGCAGGCCCGTCGCGACCGGCTGGACGCCGCGCAGTCGGCCATGGCGTCCGACGCGGTCTTGCTCGACGCCACCGACCTGACCCTGGCCGAAGTGATCGACGTGATCTCCCGGCTGGCCCGGGAGTGCAGCGAGCTGGCCTGCGCGGGGGACAAGAGCAGTTGATACCAAACAGACGCGGGGCGAATTAAGTGGAATCTTCAGACATCACCGGCGACGAGGCCGGCTGGGTGGACATCGGCGACGTCGCCGACGCCGACTTTGACGACAGCGGCTTTGCCGACGCCGACTTCGCCGAGGCCGGCGGCCCGCTGGGTACCGGGTCGGCCGGCCAGCCGGTCCTGGCCGTCGTCGGCCGTCCCAACGTCGGCAAGTCGACGCTGGTCAACCGGATACTTGGCGCCCGCCAGGCGGTCGTCCAGGACGTGCCAGGAGTAACCAGGGACCGGGTCACCTACGACGCCAACTGGCGCGGCCGCACGTTCACACTGGTGGACACCGGCGGCTGGGTGGCGCGGGCGCAGGGCCTGGCCGCCCAGGTCGCCGAGCAGGCCAGGATCGCGGTCGACCTCGCCGACGCCGTGCTCTTCGTGGTGGACGCGCGGGTCGGCGCCACCGATGAGGACGAGGCGGTCGCGAACGTGCTCCGCCGCGCGGGCAAGCCAGTCGTGTTGGTGGCCAACAAGGTCGACGATGCCCGGAGCGAGGCGGACGCGCTCTCACTGTGGTCGCTCGGCCTCGGCGAGCCGGTCATGGTCTCGGCCATGCACGGACGGGGCAGCGGCGACATGCTCGACCTGGCTCTGGAAGCACTACCGGAGGCGCCGCGCGAGCAGCTGGCCGAGGCGGGCCCGCGCCGGGTGGCGCTGATCGGCAAGCCCAATGTCGGCAAGTCGTCCCTGCTTAACAAGCTGGCGGGCGAACAGCGGGCGGTGGTCGACTCGGTCGCTGGCACCACCCGCGACCCGGTCGACGAGCTGATCGAGCTCGGCGGCACCACCTGGCGGTTCGTGGACACCGCGGGCATCAGGAAGCGGTTCAGGGACAGCCAGGGCGCTGACTACTACGCGACGCTGCGCACCCAGGGCGCGCTCGACCGGGCCGAGGTCGCGGTGGTGCTGATCGACGCGAGCGAGCCGCTGACCGAGCAGGACCTGCGGATCCTGACGATGGTGGTCGAGGCGGGCCGCGCGCTCGTCATCGCCTACAACAAGTGGGACCTGGCTGACGAGGAGCGCCGCTACTACCTGGAGCGGGAGATCGAACGGCAGCTCTATCACGTCCGCTGGGCGCCCCGGGTGAATATCTCGGCGACGACCGGGCGGCACGTCGAGCGGCTGGTGCCGGCCATCGAGCAGGCGCTCGCGGGCTGGGAGCAGCGGATCTCCACCGGGCAGCTCAATACCTGGCTGAACGCCCTCATCGCGGGCACGCCGCCGCCGCTGCGCGGCGGCAAGCAGCCACGCGTCCTGTTCGCAACACAGGCGGGCATCAGACCGCCGCACTTTGTGCTGTTCACAACGGGTTTCCTGGAGGAGACCTACCGCCGGTTCATCGAGCGCCGCCTCCGTGAGGACTTCGGTTTCGCCGGCAGCCCGATCAAGGTGAGCATGCGCATGCGCGAAAAGCGCGGAAAGGCCGGCGGGGCGGGCGCTAAGCCCGCCTCCCGCCACCAGTGATAGCGGGATTGCTTGAGCTGGACCGGCGGCGCGTCTGGCATCCGTACGGGCCGATGCCGGGCACGCGGCCGCCGCTCGTGGTGGAGTCGGCCGCCGGGGTGCGGCTGCGGCTGGCGGACGGGCGGGAACTGGTCGACGGGATGTCGTCCTGGTGGGCGGCCATCCACGGCTACGCGCACCCGGTGCTCGACGCCGCGGCGCGCGACCAGCTCAGCCGGATGAGCCACGTGATGTTCGGCGGGCTGACGCATGAGCCGGCGGTGGCCCTCGCCGACCGGCTGGCCGCGCTTGCCCCGGACGGCCTTGAGCACGTCTTCCTCTGCGACTCCGGCTCGGTAAGCGTCGAGGTCGCGGTGAAGATGTGCCTGCAGTACTGGCGCTCCCTCGGCCAGCCGTCCAAGACCAGGCTGCTGACCTGGCGCGGCGGTTACCACGGGGACACGTTCATGGCGATGTCGGTCTGCGATCCGGAAGGCGGTATGCACCGGATCTGGGACGGCGTGCTGCCCCGGCAGGTCTTCGCCGGCCTGCCGCCTGCCGGGTTCGACGCCGGCCTCGACCAGGCTTACGCCGGGGAGCTGTGGCGGCTCATCGAGGCAAACGCGGGCGAGCTCGCCGCGGTGATCGTGGAGCCGGTCGTGCAGGGGGCGGGCGGGATGCGCTTCCATGACCCCGGCTACCTGCGGGTGCTGCGCGACGCCTGCGACGCTCACGGCGTGCTGCTCATCTTCGACGAGATCGCGACCGGGTTCGGCCGCACCGGGACGTTCTTCGCGGCTGAGCACGCGGCTGTGTCGCCCGACGTGATGTGTGTCGGCAAGGCTCTGACCGGCGGCTACCTGACGCTTGCGGCCGCCCTGTGCAGCCCTGAGGTCGCGTCCGGGATCGCGCGGGGCGAGCTGCCGGTACTCGCGCACGGCCCGACCTACATGGGCAACCCCCTCGCCTGCGCGGTGGCCGGCGCCTCGCTCGACGTGTTGCTCGGCGACCATACCTACCCGCGGGGCTGGCGGCCCGAGGTCTCGCGGATCGCGGCGGGACTGCGGACAGGGCTGGCGCCGGCGGCCGCCCTGCCCGGCGTCGCCGACGTGCGCGTGCTCGGCGCGATCGGGGTCGTGCAGCTCGACCGGGACGTTGACATCGCGGCCGCGACGCGGGCGGCGGTCGAGGCCGGGGTCTGGCTCCGGCCGTTCCGCGACCTGATCTACACGATGCCGCCCTACATCTGCGGCGATGACGACGTGGCGGCGATCTGCTCCGGTGTGCTCGCGGCGGCCACGGCCGCAACCGCGGCAACGGCGGGCACGGGCAGCTAGCTGCCGTCCGGTGACCAGTCCGACGGCAGGTGGAACCAGACCGTGGTGCCGGCCGCGTCCCGCAGGTACCCCCACTGGGCGGTGAGCTGCTGCACCAGGAACAGGCCGTGGCCGTCGGTTGTCAGCAGGTCGTCTTTGACGACCGGGGTGCCGGCCGAGCCGTCGTCGACGACCTCGATGAGCACGCCGTCCTCCACATCGACCACCACGATGGTGACCGTGCCGCCCGCCGCACCGGAAGCAGTATGCAGGATCGCGTTCGTGACCAGCTCAGATGTGAGTAAAGTGGCTGTATCAGCGTCTACCGCGGGCGTTTTGCCGACGGCGGAGAGCGTCCGCGCGACAAAGGCCCGGGCGCCGGACACCTCCTCGGGACGGCCGGGAACGGTGGCCGAGCCGAGGATCGCGGTCCGTTGGTCACAGCCAGGCTTGTGGGGGGTCGCCCTGGCGGTGGAGCGGCTCTTCAGGGGGGTGTCCATCTGCGCTTGCCTCCCGTGTGGCGCATTCTGGTCCTGCGAGAGAGTTTCTGTCCGACCCATCTACTAGTTTGATCTAATTAACAAGAAATCAAACCATATTTCCGACAAGCACCATATGTCTGATTCATGATTTTTCATGATCATCGGTGACCGGTCGGCCCTCGCCTCTCCCCGTCGATCGCCGCGGTCACCATAATGCAGCTGCAAGCCCATGCTGCGCAAGTGCGTGAGACAAGTTTTGCAGATGAAATCCCGTCTGGGATTTCGCTCCGGATGTTTTACCTGTAGGGTGCTGCATGTCAGGAACGACTGCCGTGATCTGCTTCTGCTTCTGCTCTGCGCGGTCGTGGACGCGACGCCTAATTTCATCGTCAGAATGTGACGGCGTCCGCGCTGGAAGGGGTGGTCGGCGTTGACTACCGGTCCTACCGTACGTAGGCGGCGACTCGGCACCGAGCTGCGCAGGCTGCGCGACTCGAACGGGTTCAAGCTCGAGGAAGTGGCCGCGCAACTGGGCGTGGCCCCCTCGACGCTGTCCCGCATCGAGACCGGCAAGGCACCGACAAAGTCGGCCTACCTGAACCAGATGCTGGAGATGTACGGCGTCTCCGACCCCGAGCAGCGCCAGGTGCTCGTCGACATGGCCCGCGAGGGCCACCGCAAGGGCTGGTGGGCGGCCTACGACGACGTGCTGCCGAGCGGGTTCGACATCTTCGTCGGGCTTGAGGCCGAGACGGCCGCCATCCGCGGGTACGAGATCTCCGTCGTGCACGGGCTGCTGCAGATACCGGACTACGCACGTGCGGTGCTCCGCGAGATGTTCCCCCGGCACGCCGCCGAGCAGATCGAGCGCCTAGTCGACCTGCGGATTGAGCGGCAGCGGCGGCTGGACGACGATCCGCCGCTCGAGCTGTGGGCGATCCTCGACGAGGCGGTGATCCGGCGACCGGTCGGCGGCACCAAGGTGATGCGCGCCCAGCTTGAGCACCTGCTGGCGATGGCGGAGCGGCCCGGGATAACCGTGCAGATCCTCCCGTTCGCCTGCGGCGCGCACGCGGGGCACGGCGGGCCGTTCACGATCCTCGAGTTCCCCAACCGGTCCGACTCGGAAGTCTCCTATGTTGAGTCGGTCGCCGGCTACATCTACCTGGAGAAAGACCGGGAAGTGCGGCTCCGGGCCGAGGCATTCGACCGGCTCAGGGCGGCGGCGCTTGCGCCCGGCGCATCCGCCGAGATGATCGCGCAAGCGGCACACGAACTTCGCTGAGGCCCTGGCTACTGGGGTGGCAGCCAGGGGCGGCACAGAAAAAAAGGGGAAGAAAATGGAGGGAAACGGATGGAAAGGAATGTAGACAACCTGCACTGGTTCAAGAGCAGCGCCAGCGCTGCCGGCAACTGCGTCGAGGTGGCGCATCTGCCCGGTGGCGGTGTCGCGGTCCGCGATTCCAAGGACCGCGCCAAGACGCCGCACGTCTACACCCGCCGCGAGTGGGAGGCGTTCCTTGTGGGCGCCAAGAACGGAGAGTTCGACCTGCCGCTGGCGTAGCCAAAGAAATGCAGACGGCGGGTTCCCGCGGTACGCGGGGACCCGCCGTCGTCAGCACTCGTTGCCGGAGCTCTCCAGCTGCCGGATGATCTCGTCCAGGATGCCCGGCGTCTCCTGCGGCTCGAAGGCCACGATGGACAGCCGTTCCATGGCCAGCAGGTAACGGTCGACGTCGGACTGCTTGTCCAGGTAGAGCGCGCTGGTCAGGTTCTCCACGTAGACGATGTCGGGCAGGTCCCGCTCGGTGAACCGGAGGATGCTGAACCCGGTCGGCGCCGCGTGCCCGCCCACCCCGTACGGGATGACCTGCAGGGTGAGCGTCGGGCTGTGGCAGGCGTCGCGAAGGTAGCGGAGCTGCTCAAGCTGGACCTTGGTCCCGGCCACGGGACGGCGGAGCGCCGCCTCGTCGAGGATGATCCAGAGCTTGAGCCGGCCGTCGCGGAACCGGCGCTGCCGTTCCTTGCGCAGCACGACCAGCCGCTCGGCCTGCTCGACGGGGAAGTCGCCGAGCGAGATCACCGCGGACGCGTACTCCTCCGTCTGCAGCAGCCCGGGAATGAACTGCGCCTCGTACACGCGGATCGAGCGCGCGGCCTCCTCCATCCCGACGTACGCCTGGAACCAGTCGGGCAGGATGTCGTTGTACCGGTGCCACCATCCGGGCCGGTTGGACTGCTCGGCCAGAGTGAGCAGCTGCTCGCGCTCGCGCGCGTCCACTCCGTACAGCGTCAGCAGGTCGAGCACGTCGATCTCGCGGATGGCGTTGCGGCCAAGCTCGAGGCGGCTGATCTTGGATTCCGACGCGCGGATCTTGGCAGCCGCCTGGCGGGCGGTGATGCCCCGGGACTCCCGGAGCCGCCGCAGGTGTGAGCCAAGCAGGATACGCAGGACGGTTGGGCCCTCGGAAGAATCAGGCACGTCACCGACCTCCTCTGTGTGTTCCCGGTGCCACACGGCACGGCTAATTTCCCCAGATGCGCTCAACCCGCACGCAATTGCGTCGGCCGGGTCCGACTCGTGCGGTTGCCTAATGATATCGCATATGCGATTCCAGATCGGCTATCCGACCCTCACATTAGCGCTTAAGGCCGGCCAGCGCACGCCGTCCCGGTGAGGTCCGGCGACGGCCGGGCCGCAGCCGCCACCGGCGTTGTGCATGCACAAAGCCGGAGAATTGTGCGTGCACGGGCCTTCCCCGACTGGGAGCCCGCGGGTGCCCCGCCCGGCGGTCAGCCGACGGGCGGATTTGCCCGCGGACGGAATTGCGCCGTGAATAATCCGCGAATTCATCCGCCCCAGCAACCGGTAAGGCTCACGATACCAGCGGCCGCAAGCAATTGCGTGGGCTATTTCGCCGGATCACCCCATTACCCGATAAGGATCGCGCCGTGCGCCCGGGCGTATGATGCGGAGCCATGCGCTATGGATCCTTGGGTGACTCTGGCCTGCTCGTCTCGGAGGTAGGCCTCGGCTGCAACAACTTCGGCGGCCGTCTCGATGTCCAGCAGACTCGCGCGGTGGTCGACGCCGCCATCGACGAGGGCATCACGCTCTTCGACACCGCGGAAACCTACGGCGGCGCGGGCGCGTCCGAGCTCGCGCTCGGCGAGGTGCTGCCGGGGCGCCGGGACAAGATCGTGCTCGCCACCAAGTTCGGCCACCAGGGCGCCGACATGGGCTATGGCCCCGCGGCGGGCGCCAAGGGCGGCCGCGGCTACATCAAGATCGCGGTGGAGAAGTCGCTCGCCCGGCTGCGGACCGACTACATCGACCTGTACCAGCTGCACACCCCGGACCCGGTGACCCCGATCGAGGAAACCCTGGCGGCGCTGGACGACCTGGTGACCGAGGGCAAGGTCCGTTACATCGGCCACTCCAACCTGGCCGGCTGGCAGATCGCCGACGCGGCGCACGCCGCCCTGGCGGGCGGGCGCACGCCGTTCATCTCGGCGCAGAACCACTGGTCGCTGCTTGAGCGGGGCGCCGAGCAGGAGGTCGTACCCGCCGCGCGGCACTTCGGCCTCGGTGTGCTGCCCTACTTCCCGCTCGCCAACGGCCTGCTCACCGGCAAGGTCCGCCGCGGCCAGGGCGTCCCCGCCGGCACCCGGCTGGCCGAGCCGCGCCGGGCCGGCTACGTCACCGACGCCAAGCTCGACGCGGTCGAGGCGCTGATCGCGTGGGGCCAGGAGCAGGGCGTCTCGATCCTGCAGATCGCCATCGGCGGCCTCGCCGCCCAGCCCGGCTGCGCCTCGGTCATCGCCGGCGCCACCTCCGCCGAGCAGGTAAGGGCCAACGCCGCCGCGGGCCAGTGGCGGCCCACTGGCGACCAGCTCGCCGCCATCGACAAACTGGTTCCCTGGGGCAGTTAGCCGTGGCTTTGGTTTTGCGCGCAAAGAGAATATTGCGAGCAATGTCACAGTAAACAGCGTTAGCCGGCACCCGCCGCAATCAGTGATCCTAGTTACTGGCTATGACCATTTATCTGGCACTGGCACTGATCGCGGCGGGTATCGGCGGCGGGGTCGCCGCGTCGGTTGCCAGCGTCGCCAGCGTGGTGTCCTACCCGGCACTGCTCGCGCTCGGCCTGCCGCCGCTCGCCGCCAACGTCACCAACACAATGGCGCAGGTCTGCTCCATCCCCGGCTCGATGCTCGGTTCCCGCCCGGAACTCGCGGGCCAGCGCGACCGGGTGCTGCGGCTGTGCGCCGTCACCGCGGCGGGCGGCGCGCTTGGCGCGGCGATCCTGCTGCTGGCGCCGCCCGCCGCGTTCGCCTTCGTGGTCCCGGTGCTGATCGCCGGCGCGTCGGTGGTGCTCGTCATCCAGCCGCGGCTGCGCGCCCTCGCCCCCCGCCCTGGCGCCGAGCGGTCGCGGTGGCGGCTGGCCGCGATGTTCTGCGTTTCGGTCTACGTCGGCTACTTCGGCGCGGCGGGCGGAGTCCTGATGCTGGCGCTGCTCGCCGCGACTCTCACCGAGTCGCTCATCCGCGTCAACGCGATCAAGAACATGCTGTCCGGCGCGGCCAACCTGGTGGCGGCGCTCATCTTCGCCCGCTACGCCCCGGTCGACTGGGCTTTCGTGCCGCTGCTCGCGCTCGGCTTCGGCGTCGGCAGCTATACCGGGCAGCAGTTGGCCAGGCACCTGCCGGTCCGGGTGCTGCGGGCCGTCGTCGCCGTCGCCGGCCTGGCCCTGGCGGTCAAGCTCGGCGTGAGCGCCTACCGCTGATATTTATTCGCTGGTGGCCCGCGCCCAGCGTCGGCCGAGCAGTACCGAGCGGGCGGCCAGCCAGCAGGCGAGCGCCGCCCAGACGCCGGGCAGGCCCAGCCAGTGGAACCGCAGGACCGCCAGGGCGAGCGGCGCGAATGCGAAGATCGCGAGAATCATCGCGCGGCGCATCGCGGTGTAGTCGCCCAGACCGAGGATGATGCCGTCGTAGACGTACGCCAGCGCGGCCAGTGGCTGCGTCGCCGCGGCGCAGAGCAGGGCGATGACCGCGTCGTGGCGGACCGCGGGGTCGGCCGTGAACGCCCGCGGCGCGGCGAACGCGAGCGCGATGGTGATCACGGCGAGCGCGCCGCCCGCCGCCAGGCCGAGCACCAGGGTCCGGCGGGCGGCCAGCCGGGCGGCGTCCTGGTCGCCGGTGCCGAGCGCGGCGCTGACGTAGACCTGGGCGGGGACCGCGAGCGCGTCGAGGGAGAGCGAGAGCAGGTACCAGACCCGGTAGGCGACCTGCTGGCCCGCCAGCGGCACCGGCCCGAGCCGGGCGGCGACGGCGGTGACCGCGAGCGGCACCACCCCGAGCGCGATCGTCCGGACCGACAGCCGGTGGCCGTCGCGCAGCAGCGCGCGGATGTCCGCGCCGGCCGGCCGTTGCGGAGGCAGGGCCGAGCGCCGGGACGCGCGGGCGTAGGCGGCGGCCGCCGCCACCTGCGCGGCGACGGTGCCCCAGGCCGAGCCGGCCAGCCCCGCATGCACCCCGAACACCAGGACGGACTCGAGTGCGACGTTGAGAACGTTCGCGCCGACCGCGATCCGCAGCGGCGTCGCGGTGTCCTGCTGGCCGGTGAGGTGCCCGTTGCCCGCATAAGAGAGGTAGAGGAAGGGCAGCCCGAGTGCCGAGATCCGCGCGTACTGGCTGGCGGCGGCGCCGATTTCGCCGCGGGCGCCGAGCAGCCACGCCACGTACGGTGCCACGAACACCAGGACGACCGCCGTCACCACGCCCCAGCCGGCCGCGACCGTGTAGGCCGCACCGACCGCACGGGCGGCGCTGCGGGCGGCGCCCTTGGCGGCGTTCCTCGCCACCTCGGTCGTCGTCGCGGTGGCGAGGAAGATGGCCAGCCAGGCCACCAGCGACAGCATGCTCGCCGCGATCGCCAGTGCGTCAAGCGGTGACCGGCCCAGGTGGCCGACGATGGCGGTATCAGCGAGGTTGTAGAGCGGCTCGGCCGCGATCGAACCGAGGGCGGGGATGGCCAGCCTGGCGATGCGCCGGTCGAGGTCGAGCACGGGCCTCACTATAAAACGCAAGGTGATCGAGGGGGGTTGTTAGGGAACTCTCAGAAATGCTGGATAACATGGTCGCACTTCAATGGTCACGATTCGGTATCGGTGTGGAGGTACGCGCATGCTGGCGATCGCGGGGCGGGCGTGACAGATGCCCGTCGGCTGAGCGGCCGTCGGGTGACGCGTGTTTCCGCCGCCCTGTGCGCAGCCGCCGGGGCCGCGGCGCTGCTCCTCCTCTCGGCGGGCAGCGCCGGCAGCATCAACCGGGCCTATCGCACGTTGCCGACCGAAAGGGGCGTGCCGGTCGCGCAGGCCGCTGCCGCGCCGGCGGCGACCGGGCGCTCATTCGACGGGGTGGCGGCGGTCGGCGCGCTGTTCACCGAGACCAACGGCAAGCTCGGCCCGCACTTCTGCACCGCAAGCGTTGTCAACAGCGCGGCCGGGGACCTTGCGCTGACCGCGGCGCACTGCGTCTACGACCGGACGGGGACAATCGAGTTCGTGCCCGGCTATGCGCATGGCGCGACCCCCTACGGCATCTGGCGGGTCACCAAGGTCTACACCGACACCGCCTGGAACTCCGCCCAGGACCCGGATCATGACGTGGCGTTCCTTAAGCTGGCCAACGCGCCTGACGGGGTGCCGATCGAGAACGTGACCGGCGCGGAGACCCTCGGCACCGGTGTCCCCTCGGGTGAGCTTGTCCAGGTCATCGGCTACCCGGACGACGCCGGCGGGCCGGTCTGGTGCGCCGGCGTGGCGAAGGGCTTCAGTGCCACCGAGCTGGAGTTCGACTGCGGCGGGTACCCCGACGGAACCAGCGGCGGGCCGTTCCTGGCCGACGTGGACGAGGCGACCGGCCAGGGCACCGTCATCGGAGTGATCGGCGGCTACCAGCAGGGCGGGTACACCCCGCAGGTGTCCTATGCCGCGTCCTTCGGCACCGCGGTCGCGGTCCTGTACGCGGCGGCGCAGGCGGGCCGGTAGCCCGGTACGCCCAGCCTGGGCCGGATGCCGCCCTGTCCGGTACCGTTGGGTTCTCGTGACCCAGATTCAGCAGTCGTCGGCCCCGACCGCGCACCTGCGGCTGGAACGGACGCTGCTCGTCGTGGGCGTGGTCGCCCTCGGCTTCAACCTGCGGACCGCGATCGCCAGCCTGCCCCCGGTCTTCCCCGAGCTTGAGTCCGCCCTGCACATTTCGACCGCGACCGTGTCGGTCCTCGCGGCCACCCCGGTCATCTGCTTCGGCGTCGTCTCCGGCTTCGCCGCCGCGCTGGCCAGGCGTCTGGGCGAGGAGCGGTTGCTGTTCGCCGCGATCGTCGCCCTGACGGTGGGGCTGCTGGTGCGCGCCGCCGCCCCGCGGGTGGCGCTCTTTCCCGGCACGATCCTCGCGGGGGCCGCCATCGCGGTCATGAACGTGCTGCTCTCCAGCCTGATCAAGCGGCGCTGGCCCGAGCGGGCCGGCTTCCTGATCGGCCTCTACATCACCGCCCTGTCGGCCGGCGCCATCGTCGGCTCAGTGGCCAGCGTGCCGCTCTGGCAGGCCACCGGCGGCTCGATCCTGATCACCCTCGGGTGGCTGGCGGCTCCCGCGGCGCTGGCGGCGCTGCTCTGGCTGCCGCAGTTGCGTCAGGCGGCCGCCGCCGCGCACCCGGCCGGCCGGGCCGGGCCTGCCGCGACGACGGCCCCGGCCACGATCGCCGTGTACCGGCACGCGCTCGCCTGGCAGGTGATGTTCTTCATGGGCCTGCAGTCCCTGATCTACTACGCGACGCTGTCCTGGCTGCCCTCGATCCTGCGCGACCGGGGGGAGAGCGCCGCCGGGGCCGGCTACCTGCTCGCGCTGATGGGGGTGGGCAACCTGGCGGTCTCGCTCGTTGTCCCGGTGGCCGCGCAGCGGATGCGCGGACAGCACGCGCTCGTGATCCCGACCGTGCTCGCGGTCGCGGCGGGCCTGGCGGGCCTGGTGTACGCCCCGCTCGGCGGGGCGGTGGCCTGGGCGCTGGTCCTCGGGGCGGGCCAGAACGCGGCGCTCGCCCTGGCGATCTTCTTCACCGCGGCCAGGTCGCCGCACCCGGCGGCGGCCGCCTCGCTGTCCGCGTTCTCCCAGTCGGCCGGATACCTGCTGGCGGCCACGGGCCCGATCGGGGTGGGCCTGCTGCGCTCGGCGACCGGCAGCTGGACGGCACCGGTCGCGGTGCTGCTCGCGCTCACGGCTATCCTGCTGGTTGCGGGGTTGCTGGCCGCCCGCCCCCGCATGCTGCCCGTCGGCCAGCCGTAGTCGAGGGAGAAGCATGGCTCCGGCCCCCGTCGGGTTCGACTTGGACATGACGCTGATCGATTCGCGGGAGGCCATCCTCGGCTCGTTCGCCGGGGTGGCGGCCGAGACGGGGATCGCGATCGACCCGGCCGCGGTGGACAGCCGGCTTGGCATCAAGCTGGAGGACGAGCTCGCCTACTGGCTCCCGCCCGAGCAGATCGGGCCCGCCATGGGGATCTACCGCTCGCACTACGTCCGGCTCGCCGGGCCGCTGACCCGCCCGCTGCCCGGCGCCGTCGAGTCGCTCGCCGCGGTCCGCGCGGCGGGGGCGCGGGCCGTCGTGGTCACCGCCAAGCTGGAGGCGACCGCCCGGCTGAGCCTGGATGCCCTCGGGCTGATCGCCGACGCGGTCTTCGGCGACGTGCACGGCCCGCAGAAGGCAGTGGTGCTCAGCGCCATCGGCGCGGAGATCTACGTCGGCGATACCCCGGCCGACATGGCCGCCGCCGTGCTGGCGGGTGCGCATCCGGTCGGCGTGGCGACCGGGTCGTTCAGCGCGGCCGAGCTCCGCGCGGCTGGCGCGGCCGACGTTCTGTCCGCACTCACCTCGTTTCCCGGGCTGTATGCCGCCCTGGCGACGTAACACTCGTAACCCAAGGCGGCGGCAGCGAGTCTTAAGATCCGGTAAGGTTTCCCAGGTGAGTTCGGTTCTTGAACGCCTGGGGGCGGCCACGGCCAGGGATAAGGTAACGGGAACCCGCGTTCTGCTGGTGGGACTCGTCGCTTGTGCCGTGGTCCTGGGCGGGTGGCTCATTTACGCGTTCTCGCATCCGGAATCGACCACCTTGTACCCGGTGGACCTCGGCGTCTACCGCAACGGCGGCCTCATCGTCCGGCACGTGAGCCCGCCCTACGACGGGCATCTGGCGTTCCCGCTGTACGACTGGCCGGCCAATAACCAGGCGCTGAAGTTCACCTACACGCCGTTCGCCGCGCTGTTCTTCGCCGTCGTCTCCTTCGTGCCGTGGTCGGTACTGCCCCGGCTCACCCAGGTTGCGAACCTGATCTTCCTGTTCATCGCCGCCTGGTACACGATGGACGCGCTCGGCTACCGCGACCGCCGGATCCGCCTCGGCGGCGCGCTGCTTGGCGTGGCGGTCGGACTGCTCACCGAGCCGGTGTACCGCACTATGTACCTCGGGCAGATCAATCTGCTGCTGATGGCGGCGATCATCTGGGACCTGCGCCAGCCGGACAACCGGCCGTGGAAGGGCTTCACGACCGGGATCGCCGCCGCGATCAAGCTCACCCCGCTCGTCTTCATCCCGTATCTCATCCTGACCAGGAAGTTCAAGGCGGCCGCGGTGGTGACCGGCACTTTCCTGGCCACGATCGCGCTCGGCTTCGTCCTGCTGCACCACGACTCGCGTCAGTACTGGCTGCACGGCCTGTTCATCCAGGACGGCAGGACCGGGTTCGTCGGCTGGACCGGCAACCAGTCGCTGCGCGCGCTCACCACCCGGCTGGCCGGGTCCATCGACGCGGGGACCGTGCCCTGGGTGGTCCTGGCCCTGGTGGCGACGGTGGTCGGACTGTGGGCAGCGGTCGTGCTCAACCGGGCCGGGCATGTGATGCTCGGCCTGCTGACGGCCGCCCTTGTCGGTCTGCTCGACTCGCCGATCAGCTGGGATCACCACTGGGTCTGGGTGGTGCCGGGCATGATGGTGGCCGGGCACTACGCGGTGCAGGCCTGGCAGGCGGGCAGGCGCGCCGTCAGCGTCGGCTGCGCAGCCCTCGCGGCCGCCCTACTGCTGATCTTCGCGCCTTGGCCCGGCAGCTTGTGGGGCGTCCCGACGACGGGCGCCGGCGACTTCACCAAGGGCCTCATCTGGGCCGGTCCCTACACTCCGGTCAAGGTATTCATCGCGATCGGGGACCAGCCCTGGTTCGATGAGTACCACTGGTCAGGGCTGCAGAACCTGGCGGGCAACGCCTACATCCTGTCCGGCCTCGCCATGCTTGTCCTGCTGGCGGCAGTCGCCGTGCGGTCCCGCCGCCAGCTCCACCCGGCCGACCCGGCCGACCCGGCCGCTACGCCGCAGACTTCGACAGACGCGGTCGTCCGGCCCGCTTGACCGGCCGGGCCGCGACCAGCATCTCGCCCACCGACTTCTCCGTGACCAGCGCCGAGAACGCGTCGGCGTCCATCGTCACGCGCCGCGGCAGTTCCTCGCCCGGCAGGTAGAGGTCGAGCACCGCGACCCGGAGCGTCTCCTTCTCCAGTGCGAGGGCCTCGTCCGCGAGGACCTCGATCTCCACCGGCCCGTCGCCGAGGTCGGGGTGCTCGTGGATGACGATGCGCGCGAGAACGTCCTCCCGCATGATGAGCTGGCCGCTGAGATCGCTAAACCGAACAGTCTTCTGACCCATGATCCCGACCCCTTCAGGGAAAATGATTTCTGAACATCACGTGCTTGGGGCCAACTATGCCGCAAAACTGTTCGCCTTGTCAAACGCGTGTTCTATGCGTAATCTACCAGCCGAAACTACGCTCGACCGTGCGCCACGCGGTGCCTCGGTTCGCCCGCTGCCGGGACTACGGGGGATTGCCAGGCATTACAAGGGCTTCTTCATCTGCTGCGACATGACGTCGTAGCCGAGGCTGTCGTACAGCGACCGCGCCACCTTGTTCTGCCCGTGCACGTTGAGCCCGAGCGACGTCATGCCATGGGATCGCGCCTCGCCCTCGGCCAGCAGCATTGCCTCCCGTCCGTAGCCGCGCCCCCGGTAGGCGGCGTCCACCTCGATGTTGTAGACCCACGCCATCTGCCGGTCGGGATCGGGACCAGGCACCGCCAGCCAGAGCCAGCCGACCGGCTCGCCCGCCGCCAGGATGCGGTAGACCAGCTGCCCGGGCGTCTCGAACCCGGCGTGGAAGCTGCGCGCGGTGTCGTTCCTGGCCTTCTGCCACGCGTCCGCCTCTGACATCGCGCCGGAGGCCGCGATGTGCTCCGCATACCCGGCCATCTGCCGCGGCATCCACTCGTCCCACTCGGCCCGCGTCATCGCCCGCAGCGTCAGCTTGGATTCGCTCATCCGAACATCTAACCCCAAATCCGCGCCGCCACGTACGCGGGTTGTCCGCGCCCTCGCAGTGCCGCGACGTTATTGTTGCCATGGTGAAAGACGGCACCGCCTCCCATACCGCGCGCAGCGTCGCCGCCCATCGGCTTGAGTACACGCGGGTGGCGGCGGATTACGGTGACCCGGCGGCCGATCAGTCGCTCACCGCCGACGTGGCGGCCGGCCAGCCGGCCGCGCCGGGTCGCATGCACGAGTACCTGCGGAAGCGGACGGCCTTCTTCGACCGGGCGGTGACCGACTCCATCGCCTCTGGTGTGCGGCAGGTCGTGATCGGGGGCGCCGGCTACGACGGCCGCGCGCTCCGTTACGCCAAGCCGGGCGTCCGCTGGTTCGAGGTCGACCATCCGGCCACCCAAGCGGACAAGCGCGAGCGCCTCGGCCGGCTGGCCATCGACACCGGGCACATCGAGTTCATCCCCGCCGATTTCATCACCGACCCGATCGCGGAGCCGCTGACCGGGGCCGGGCTTGACCCTGACCGCCCCGCCCTGTTCCTGTTCGAAGGGGTCGTGGTGTACCTGGAGCCGATCGTGGTCGCGCGCGTCCTCACCGAGTTCGCCGCGGTCGCGCGCGCCGGCGGCTCGCTGGCGATCAGCGTCTCCACCGTCAGTTCGACGTCGGAGAGCCGCGCGCGGTTCCGGGAGTGGGTGGCCGCCCACGGCGAGCCCGCCCGGTCCGAGCTCAGTTACGACGAGACCCGCGATCTGCTGGCGGCGGCCGGCTGGCAGCTGCGCGACGGCGCCGAACGGCAGCAGACCCTCGGCCTGCTGATCGCCGACGCCGCTAGCCGGCAGGTGTACGGATGAGCAGGACTGGGGTACAGCACTACCAAGGAGGTATCACCATGCGACTTGGCAGGGAACAGGCGGCAGGCTACGTCGAGGACACAGAGGCCGAGCCGATCGCGTCCGCGGAGCCCGCGGCCGGCGCGCCGGTACTCGCCCGGCTGGCCCCCGACCACCAACCCGAGCCCGCGGTCATCGCAGGCTGAGTCCGAAAATCTGCCTGATAACAGCAAGAAGCCAGCGGCTGCTCCCGGAGGTGCCAAGCGGTGGTTCGGCTGCTCTCGTGGTCGTCAGGTCCGGGTCGCGATGAGCACCCGGACCATCCGTTCACCGGCTATAAGCTGGCCCACGCGGCGCTGTCCGCGGACGGCGCCAGGACCGGGTTCGCCGGGCTGACGATGGGCGCGAGCCGGGTGTACGGCGTCATCGCCGAGGCCTCCTGTGTCTGGAACGCCCATCACGCCCCGCCGCGCCGTTGGTGCGGATGCGGCTTCTACTGCCTGCACGCGCTGACCGACGCGCTCTCGCTCGGCTGCGCGACCGAGAACCGTTCGGCGCTGCTGATCGAGGTGGCCGCGTCCGGCCGGTACATCCGCTACGAGCGCGGCCTGCGCTACAGCAGGCAGCGGGTGCGCGCGGTCAAGCAGGCCGGCTGCGCCTGCGGGCGCCCGGGCACCGCCCTGGCCGATGCCGGCAGCGGCCTGGTCGGCTGGCGGCACCTCGCCCCGGTCTGCGACCTCTGCGCGGCCGGCCGCCCGGTGATGACCCTGCGCGAGTTCGTCGCCCGGCTGGACGGCCGGGTCCGTCTCGAGACCGACCAGGACGGCCTGGCCCCGTCCGGTATCTCGGCCATTCCGCTGCAGGCGACGGGCGAGCCGCCGTACGCGGTCCTCGCCGCCGAGATAGCCCTGCTGCACGCCCGCCTCGATGACCTCCAGGGGCGCCTGGAAGGCTGACCCGGTTCTCGCGCTCAGCCGCCGATGGCCTGGTCACCTGCTGGTGCGGCTTAGATTTGCACTGTGACAGCAAAGGCCGCGGGCACGGTGGCTCCGTGGACCGCGGTAGCGGTGCCCCTCATGAGCGGGTTCTGATGCAACTGGCGATCTTGCTGTCACTCGCGGCGTGCCTGTGTACCGCCACCGGCTCGGTCTGCCAGCGTCTGGGCGCGACCAATCTGGAGCAGTCAAGCGCCAAGGACGGCGGTTTCGACCCCTGGCTCGTCTTCCGGCTGGCCAGGCAGTCCGCCTGGCTGCTCGGCTTCGCCTGCATGGTCGGCGGCTTCGTGCTCCAGGTGGCCGCGCTGCACTTCGGCCCGCTCGCGCTCGTGCAGCCGATCCTCGCGCTCGAGCTGCTGTTCGTCTTCGGCTGGCTGGCGCTGCTGCCAGGTCCCCGCGGCGTGAGCACGAGCCGGGGCGACTGGCTGGCCGTCGTCGCCATGACCGCCGGCATCGCCGTGTTCCTGCGCTCGGCCTCGCCGTCCGGCGGCCGGTCATACGCGCCGGCCGGCCTGTGGTGGCTCGCGGCCGGCGCCGCCGTGGCCGCGGTGGCGGTTGCCATCGCGCTATCGGGAACCATTTCCGGTTCGGTGGCGTCGTCGCCGCGCCGCGCCGCCTGGCTCGGCATCGCCACCGGCATCGCCTGGGGCTTCGTCGCCGCCGTCATCAAGGAGCTCAGCTCGCGGGTGACCGGCGGCCCGGCCGCGATCTTCGGCAACTGGTCGGTCTACGCGCTGATGGTGGCCGGTGCGGCGGCGATGCTGCTGACGTCGCACGCGATGGCCGCCGGGCCGCTGGCCGCGTCGCAGCCCGGCTTCACCATCCTCGACCCGGTCACCGCTACCTTGCTCGGCGTCGTCCTCTATGACGAGCACCTGGCGATATCGCCCGCGGCCCTGGCCGGCGAGCTGCTGAGCCTGGTGGTGCTCGCCGTCGGCGCCCGGTCCCTCAGCCACAGCCGCCTGATCAGCGGTCAGGAGCGCCCGATGACCGGTTCAACGAACGGCAGCCGGTCCGGCGTCCGCGCCTGCAGGAAGTCGTAGTCGCAGCCCTGCGGCGCCTGGGTGACGTGCATCCGGTGCAGCAACGGCCAGCCGCGCTTGTCGGGAACCGCGGGCAGGATCGGCTGCCGCCCCGCCAGCACGCCCGGCTCAACCGAGAGCGAGCCCGCGAAGGCGTCGAAGGAGATCATGTCGCCGTCCCTGATGAGGGAGAGCGGGCCGCCGACGGCGCTCTCCGGTGCGACGTGCAATACCACGGTGCCGTAGCCGGTTCCGCTCATCCTCGCGTCGCTGATCCGCAGCATGTCGTTGACGCCCGCCCGCAGCAGCTTGGCCGGAATGGGGATATTCCCCCATTCCGGCATCCCGGCCCCGGCCGGCCCGCATCCGGCAAGCACCAGCACCGAGTCCCTGGTCACGGCCAGGTCGGGATCGTCGATCCGCCGCCGCATCTCGGCGTAGGAGTGGAACACCACGGCGGGTCCTGAGTGCCGCAGCAGTTCCGGGCTGGCGGCGGCCGCCTTGAGCACCGCGCCGTCCGGTGCCAGATTGCCGCGCACCACCATGAACGCGGGCGCGCCGGTCACCGGATCCGACACCGGCCGCAGCGGCCACCGCGGCGCCTCCGCCGGGCCGTCGCTGCCCGGTTCGCCAAGCGCCGCCAACACGGCGGGCACGCCCCCGGCCTTGGCCAGGTCGTCCATCAGCCCGGTGCCGATCGGCGCGATGTCGGCGATGACCGGCACCCGCGCGGCGATCTGGCCGAACCGCTCGAGCGGCAGCGTGATCGCGCGCCGGCCCGCCACCGCGCACAGGTGGATGATCGCGTTGGTCGATCCGCCGATCGCCGCCAGCACCGTCATCGCCCGCTCGAACCCGGCCGGGGTCAGCCGCGAGGACGGCCGGGTGCCCGCCGCGACGAGCGAGACGATCCGCCGCCCGGCCTCCTCCGCCATCGCCTCCTGGCCGGGATCGCCGGCCGGGAACACCGCCGTCCCCGGCAGCGCCAGGCCGAGCGCCTCCGCCATGATCGCCATCGTCGAGGCGGTGCCCATCGTGTTGCACGCGCCGAGCCCGGCGCCCAGGCACGTCTCGAGCCCGGCCCAGTCGGCGTCGGACACCCTCCCGGCCCGGCGCTCGTCGTACATCCGCCACAGCGCGGTGCCGCTGCCGAGCCGCTCGCCGCGGAAGGTGGCCACCGGGCGGAACCCGCCACTCACGATCAGCGCCGGGATGTCCGCGCTGGCCAGCGCCATCAGGTAGGCGGGCACGGTCTTGTCGCAGTTGCCGAGCGCGACCACCCCGTCAAGCGGCTGCGACCTGATCGTCTCCTCGATCTCGATCGCCAGCAGGTTCCTGTACAGCATCGCGGTCGGCTTCATCAGGTCTTCGCTCAGCGACATGGCCGGGAACACGACCGGCAGCCCGCCCGCCGCCGCCACGCCCCGCCGCACGGCCGCGGCCAGCACGGTCAGCCCCAGATCGCACCGGTTCAGGTCGCTCGCCGTGCACGCGATCCCGATCACCGGGCGCCGGCCGGAACCAGAATCAGCGGAACCGCGCCACCCGGCGGCGTGCAGCGCCGCCCGGTGGTCGAGCGCGACCTCGTCGTCGCCCACCAGCCAGCCGTCGCTGCGCAGCGATGTGCTAGACACTGGTGGTGGTGGCCGTCGGCCTGGCCTCGTCGCCCTCGGTGTAGCGCTCCCGGCGGATCGAGAAGAACGGCGAGTGCCATACCGCCCTGGCCACGAAGGCCAGCGGCAGGCCGATGAGGAACAGCACGAGCGCGATGATCTGCACCGGGTGCGCCGTGCCTGGCAGCGATTTGATGATCACGTACACCAGGGTCGCCGCCCCGATCAGCGGCAGCAGCAGCCCGAGGAAGAACTCCCTGGCGTCCTTCAGCAGCACCGTGCGGTAGTAGAAGATGCTGTACAGCGAGATCACGACGTAGTACGCGGCGAACAGCAAGCCGCCGGTCGAGTCGATGTAGACGATGGTCTTGGTCAGGCTGCTGCTGGCCAGGTACAGCGCCAGCGCGATGATCGGGATCACGCTCATCACCACCAGCCCGGCGATCGGCGTCCGCCAGCGCGGGTGCACCCGTCCCAAAGCACGAGGCAGCAGCTTATCCCGCCCCATGCCGAACATGATCCGGCTGCCGTCCACGATCTGCGACTGGATCGTGGTCGCGAAGGAGGCGATGACCGCCAGCGCCACCAGGTCAGCGAAGGCCTTGGGGCCGAGCTTGCCCGCCAGGAACGGCAGCACGTTGCTCCCGTTGGCGGTGATCGCGCTGGCCGGTGCGAGGCCCTGCAGGCAGATGAACAGGAAGATCACCCACAGCGTGCAGAAGGTGATCGAGATCAGCACCGAGCGCCCTGGGTCGCGCTTGTGCCGCTGCTCGTCGCCCAGGTAGATGGGCGCGTCCCAGCCGCCGAGCAGGAACGTGGCGATGACGACGCCGGCGATCAGCCCGGTCGACCCGCCCGGGGCATGCGACGCGGCGAACCACGACCAGCTGGGGGCGGTGACGCCCGCCGCGCGCGAGCTCAGCTCGTGCACCAGTCCCCACACCGCGAGCACCCCGATGATCAGGTACTCGCCCAGCACGATCCAGCCCTGGAAGCGGATGGTCACCTTGACGCCGATCACCGCGATCGCCATCACCAAAAGGCAGATGATCGTGGCGACCACCCAGGTGAGCGGCTTGTCGGTGGTCTGGCTTGGCGCGATCAGGCTGAGCACCGTCGAGCCGATCAGCGTGATGTTGCCAATGTTGGAGGTCAGCGCGGTCATCAGGATGAGAATGCCGACCGCGTAGCCGATAATCGGCGACAGCCCGCGCGCCACCCACTGCACCGGTGCGTCGGCCGACGCCTGCCAGTTATTCAGCCGGTGGTAGGCGACGGCGCAGCAGAGCATCGCCGCGCCCGCGATCAGCAGCGACAGCGGCGAGGCGAGCCCCGCCGCGCCGATCAGCGCGGCCATGGTGAGCGTGGTCGCGGCGGTCGGCGCCACGTTGGTGATGGAGGCGATCCAGTCGCCCCGCAGTCCGACGGATTTCTCCGCCAGCCCGCCCGATGGCTCGTTAGCCATAAGTCAAAATCCTTTCGATAGTGAACGGACCGTTGTTTCAAGCACAAGGCCAATGACTTGTTTAAAGGACCGGAACGCCGAGCCCGGCCGCGCCCGGCTTCGATTGGATAAGGCCCGGGCTGAGCCGGTCGAGCCATTCAAGCCCGACCGCCGCCCGGTGCACCTTCTCGACCGCGTTCGCGCGGGCCACCGCCTCCAGGTGGAGACCGCTCGGGTACACCGCCTGCGCGTTGCGCAACCCGAACTTCGCGTACAGGGGCGCGCCGGCCGTCACCAGGTCGCCGAGCTCGTTGTCGCGGACGACGCCGCCGAGAGCGTCGGCCGACTCGATGTAGAGGTCGAGCGGGACGCTGACCGCGGCCCGCATCTCGGCCAGCTCGGCCAGGGTCACATCGGAGGGGATGTTGACGGTGGATCCGCCGAGGTCCTCGAGGATCTTCAGGGTGACCGGGTTGGACGGCGACATGCTGGCGGAGACCTTCCACACGATCTCGGCCGGCAGGTCCCCCCGCTCCTGGGCCGCGGTGACCGCGCGGAGCAGGCCCAGGTCGGCGACCAGGAAGCTGCGGATGCCCTGCTCAGCGGCGCGCAGCACGTCCTCGAGTGCGAACGACAGCTGCCGCAGGCCGCGGACCTGGTCGCCGTGCGCGCTGCCGTCGGCCGACCGGGCGTGCGCGCCGGTCCCGTAGCGCTCGCGCGGCCCGACGAACAGGCACACCTCGACGCCCGCCTGCTGCCCGGCCCGCGCCATGTCGCGCAGCTCGCCGGCCCGCAGCAGCATCGCGCCGCTGCCCTGGGAGACCCGGTTGACCGTGATGCCCTCGGTCTCGGCGGCCCGCAGCACGTCCTCGAGCACGCGCGGACCCTCGACGCTCGGGATCTCGATGCGGAACGCGGCGCCGTCGGGGAACGTTCGGGCGCGCGGGGGCCTGCCAGGTTCGGTAACTCCGAGCTGGCTGAGTACGCCGCTGACCCACTCCATCGTGTCCGCGCTCCTTTCGTTCGGTTATACAGAATGAGATTTTTCTCATCCGAATGACTAGGTGACACACATGAGACGGCCGCGTATGGTTCTTTGTCAATACATGTCTGGTCAGGTTTTACCCAACGGGCTGGTCGCCCGTCGCGACGTAACCTGGCAGCAATGAAGGACTGTTTTGCTGTGCCGAATAACCATTAGGAAAACGGAACGGAGCAACGGCGACATGGCTAACCAGGCCACCGTGGCCGCCCCGGCTGGCGAGGCCGCCGAGAGCGACCAGCGTTACCGGCTGCGTAGCGTCGAGCGCGCGCTCGACGCGCTCGAGTTGCTCGCCGCCGCCGGCCAGGGCGGGATGACGCTGACCGAGCTCGCGGCCGACCTCAAGGTGGCCAAGAGCAGCGCGTTCGCGCTGCTGCATACGCTTGCCGCCCGCGGCTATGCCGCCGAGTCCGGCTCGCGGCTCGACCGCCGGTACCGGCTTGGGATGTCGCTGGCCAAGCTGGGCGACGCCGCCGAGCAGCAGTCACCGCTGGTCAGCCTGGCCATGTCGGTGCTCAAGTCGGTCACCGACGCCACCGGCCTCACCTCCCGCCTGGTGGTGCCTGACGGTGCGTACGCGGTCGCCGTCGCCCGGGTCGACGCGCCGGGCACGGTCCGGTTCGCCAGCTACCTCGGCGCCAGGGAGTTCCCGCACTGCACCTCGGCGGGCAAGGCGCTGCTGGCCGCGCTGCCGCCGCGGCACGCCCGCGCACTCGCGGTCGAGGCCGGGCTGCCGGCGCGCACGCCGCGGACGATCACCGACCCGGACGCGCTCACCCGCGACCTGGAGGTGAGCGCCGCCCGCGGCTACGCGATCGACGACGAAGAGGACTGCGAGGGTGTGTTCTGCGTGGGCGCCGCGGTTTACGACCGCTCAGGCGAGTGCGTCGCCGCGATCAGCGGCACCGGGCTGAAGCTGAACCGCCCGACCTGGCGGGTCGACGAACTGGGCGTGGCCATCCGCGCCGCCGCCGACCAACTCACGCTCGCTCTCGGCGGCCCGCCGTTCGCCGAACGGAGCAGAGGCAGGGGAGACAACCGTGGCTGACCACCGGGCGCTCGTCATCACCGAGCCCGGTGTCATCGGGCTGCGGGACGTGGCCGCGCTGGTACCCGGACCGGGCGAGGTGGTCGCCCGGCCGGCCTACGTCGGCGTCTGCGGGACCGATCTCGAGCTGCTCGACGGCGTGGTCGACCCCGCCTACGTGCGTTACCCGCTGGTGCCGGGCCATGAGTGGTCCGGTGTGATCGAGGCGGTCGGCCCGGGCGTGACCGCGCTGACCCCGGGCCAGCCGGTCATCGCCGAGGGCATCATCCCCGACCGGGTCTGCGCGCAGTGCGTGCGCGGCAACACCAACCTGTGCCTGACCTACGACGAGATCGGTTTCACCAGGGCCGGCGCCGCCGCCGACCAGTTGCTGCTGCCCGCCCAGGTGGTGCACCCGCTTGCCGCGCGGGCCGGTGGGGTGATCGGCGGAGCGCCCGTGGTGAGCCTCGCGGACGCGGCGCTGGCCGAGCCGGCCGCGGTCGCCTGGCGCGGGATCACCCGGGGCCAGCCGAGGCCGGGGGAGCGGATCGCGGTTGTCGGCGACGGCACCGTCGGGCTCATCACGGCGCACCTGCTCCGGCTGTACTCCCCGGCCGGCCTCGTCGTCTTCGGCCAGCGCGGGGACCAGGCGGGGCTGGCCGCCGAGCTCGGCGCCACCGCGTTCGAGCTGGCCTCGCCGGCCGAGACGCCCGGCCAGTTCGACCTGGTCATCGAGGCGGCGGGCAAGCCCGCGGCGGTGCAGGACGCCATCGCGCTGGCCCGCCGGGGCGGTCGCGTGGTGCTGCTCGGCCTCGCCGGGAACGGCGTCAGGGCCGCCCTGCCCATCGACGACGTGGTCAACAACGACCTCGCGATCACCGCTAGCTTCGGTTACACCTCCGCCGCCTGGGCCGACGTCGCGGGCCTGCTGCGGGCGGCCAAGATCCACCTGTCCCCGCTGATCACCCACCGCTTCCCGCTCGAGTCGTTCGCCGACGCCTACCGTACCCTCCGCGAGGGCACCGGCCCCCGCGGCAAGGTCCTGCTCGAGGTGAACCCGCTCTGAGAGCAGCGGTTGCCGGCTCGGTCTACAGAGGCTGACATGGCACATGTGCGGCAGCGGGCGGGTGGGTAGAGAAGAGGCCATGAGCGACCTGATCACCCCGAGCCGCATCCCGGCCGGCGCGACACCCGAAGGCGACGGGGTCATCACCGGGGACGGCCCGGTCCGCGTCGACGTGTTCATCGACTTCCTGTGCCCCTTCTGTCGGCGATTTGAGCTCTCCGCGGGGCCAGCGCTGGCCGGCCTGGTCGCTGACAGGCTGATAAACGTCGCATACCACCCCATGAACTTCCTCGATGACGCGTCGACAACGAACTACTCCAACCGCGCGGCCGCCGCCTCTGGCTGCGCCGCCGACCAGGGGCGGTTCCTGGACTATGCGCACGCGCTCTTCCTCAGCCAGCCGCCGGAAGGCGGACCGGGGCTTACCGACGCCGAGCTCGCCGCCATCGGCCGTGGTATCGGGCTGCCCGACGGGGCGTTCGCCTCCTGCCTGTCCGAAGGTCCTTACCTGGACTGGCCGCCGTACGTGACCGCCCGCGCCACCGCTGCCGGGGTTCAGGCGACGCCGACCGTCCTGGTCGCGGGCACGGCTGTCCAGCCCGACGCGCGGGCGATCACCGCCGCGGTCAGGGAGGCAACCGCCAAACTCTGACCAGGGCACGGTAGCCCGGCCCGAGAGGGGTAGCCCGGCTCGAGAGGGGTAGCCCGGCCCGATCGCGTCCACCGCGGAACCTGCGGCCGCCGGCCAAGGGCGGAGGAACGCCGGACGTCAGCCAGCCGGCGCTCGCGGCCAGTCCGTTCGTCTTGGGGCCAAAGTTGCACGGGCAATATAATGCCAAACTGTGACATATCACCCTTGGAACTGTGCAAGTTTGGCCCCAAGGTTGCTAGCGATGATCGTCTAGCCCTCTGAAATAGCGGTTTTAGCCGCGTGTGGTCCGCCGTTGCCGGCCATCAGGGGCCGGCGGATCAGCCGCCGGCGGCGAGCACTTCGTCGACCGCGGCGGGCGAGCAGTTCTTCACATGTACCTGCCCCCGTGCGGGCGTCTGCACGTGTACCTGTGACGGCAGCCGCCGACCTCCCGGTGAACCTCCTGGCGGCACCACCGGCGGACCCGCTGCCGGGCCCGCCGGCGGAGGCGCCAGGATCGCCACTACTCCCGCCGCCGACAGCGTCCCGTCCGGTCCGGCGGAGCCAAGGGCGAGGATGGAGGCGCCGGCCGGCAGCTTGCGCAGGCTGACGTTGAGCACGCTGACGGCCGTATTGCCTGAGGTGGTGACCGGAACCCGGGTCGCGCCGGGCGTGACGACGGTGAAGCCGGCGGTGCTCGCGTCCGCCACCGTCCCCTTGACCACGGCCATGCCTGGTGGCGGCTGCGGGTGCTGCTGCGCCGGGTTAGCGATGATGACGAAGAAGGCCGCGATCGTCCCGTCGGAACTTGGGCCCCACCCCGACCTCGGCTGCTTCCGTGGCGGCGGTCGTGGTCACGGTCAGCGGTTGACCACTGGCCGTCCTGATGACCAGGCTGCCGCCGTTCACCTGCTCGAGCGTCCCGCGGGCGGATTTCAGCGCGGTGCACCCGCTGACCGCGGTGAGGACCGTCTCGGTACTGTGACCGGGGCCGTCCAGGCGCACGTGCACGAGCCCGGTCGCGGCACCGACCCCGAGGAGGAGGACGAGCGCCGCGGCCGCGCTGCCGGCCGCCAGCAGGGCGTGCCGCCAGGGACGCGCCAGTACCCGCCGTCCGGTGCGCCGCGGATGGGCGGGCAGGGCGGGCACGGACGCCGGGGCCGCCTCGGCCGCGGCCAGGCCGCGGACGCCGTCGGCGACGAGGCGCCACCGGCTCGCCTCGAGCTGGCACCGCTCGCAGCAGGCCAGGTGCTCCCTGTCGGCGCCGCCTACCGGCTGGCCGTTGGCCTGGCCGATCAGGTCGCCCAGGTCCAGATGGGGGGACCGGGTGCCGGCGGGGTCTGCGTTCATCGGATCTGGCCCTTCTCGTTAAGAATCCGGCTGAGGGCGGCCCGCGCCGCGCTCAGGCGGCTCTTCACCGTCCCCACCGGGATCTCCAGCACGCCGGCGACCTCGGGCAGGCTGAGACCGGCGCCGAAGACGAGGCCGAGCAGCTCCCGGTGGGCGGGCGCGAGGCCGCGGATCGCGACCCGCACCTCGGCCAGCTCCGCCCGGTCCAGGGCCGTCACCTCCGGCCCCGGGCCCTGGCCCGGCCGGTCGGCCAGGAAGGCGTCGTCCACCACCCGCAGCCGCTGGCCGCGCAGCCGGTCCCTGGTCTGCCGCCGGGCGATCGCGATCACCCAGGAACGGGCCGAGGACTCGCCGCGGAAGGCGGCCGCCCCGCGCCAGACCGCGAGCATCGTGTCCTGCACGATCTCCTCGGCCAGCACCCGCTCTCCGGTCACCAGCAGCACCTGCGCCAGCACGATCCGGCCGTGCTCACGGTAGAACGCGGCCATCGCGTCCTCGTCACCGTGACCGATCCTGCACAGCAGCCAGTCATCGCGGCTGGCTGGGTCGCGGCTGGCGGCGAAGACCGCCGCGCCGACGTCCCGGTCAGGATCGTTCACCTGTCGCCTCCCTGAAGGTTCGCCTGCAGGGTAAGTAGCGGCATTCGGCGACCCGGTTCGGTTCAACGCGGAGATTTCTGATGATCTGCGTGCGACTGCAAGGCCGCCGCCTTAGCGCCGCGCCGCGGTGACCGGCGCGCCGCGACGCCACCGCCGTCGTGGCGGTGCGGCACCTGATCCAGCAGGCGGACCGAAGCCGAGCGTGACCCGGCTGCCGCCGGAAGCCGACTGGCCGATCGTCAGCGTCCCGCCCGACTCTTCTGCTATCCGCCGTGCGATGTCGAGGCCAAGCCCGGTCGAGCCCCCGCCTGACCGGCCGCGCCGCACCGCGCCGCCGGGCGCGAACCCTGGGCCGTCGTCCGCTACCACCAGCCATGCGCCGCCTCCGGCCCGGTGACTCAGCCGGACGGCAAGCCCCGCGCCTTCAGGTGTATGGGCGAAGACGTTCTCGAGCAGGACGTCGGCGCATGCCGCGAGGTCATCGGCGGATATACCGACGATCGCCAGGTCTCCCGGCACGCTGACGCTCATCAGGCGGTCTTGGTCCTCGGCGAGCGGTCGCCAGAACGCCGCGCGCTCGGCGATCACCAGCCGCGCGTCGCATGGCACCCCCGTCGGTTCGCCTCGCTGGCGTCTCGCCTCGCGGATGATCTCGCTGACCGTGCGTTCCATCGCGGCGACATCGTCGATGAGCCGGCTGTCTCGCATCGACTCGGCGTCGATGCGCAGCGCGGTCAGCGGCGTGCGCAGCCGGTGCGACAGGTCCGCGACCGTCTCACGTTCGTGTGCGAGCAGGTCGCCGATGCGGGTCGCGAGCCGGTTCAGCCCGTTCCCCGCCAAGCGGACCTCTGGCGGGCCGGCCACCGCCGCGCGGGCGGACAGGTCGCCGCTGGCGAGGCGGTCCGCCGCGTGCGCCATCGCTATCAGCGGCCGGACGAGCGAACGGGCAAGCTGGTCAGCCACGATGACGCTCAGCAGCAGCAGGAAAGTCCCGACCGCGAGCAGCAGCAGCCACGCCCTGGCCACGCCGTGGCGCAGCTCCGCGTTCGGCACGAAAGAGCGGATCACCGCCGTTCCCGCGGGCAGCCCCTCGACAGCGACCAGGACCTCCACCCCGCCGGGTACCGAACTGCTGAAGGAGGCGCCCCGTCGCGCGAGCCGGACGCTGGCCGAGATGGCAGCGGGCGCGCCCGCTATTGTCCCGTCCGGCAGGAAGATCGTCACCGGCGCCGGAGTCCCCGCGTTGATCTGAGCCACCGTCAGTTGCAGGCTCCGGGCACTGAGGCTGGTGACAAGCGGTGCCACCGACTGTGCCTTCGTGGTAGCCGCGGAGACGGCATGGTCGGCCGCCAAGGTGCGAAGCACCAGGGCGAGCGGCACGAGGAAGGACACAAGCACAAGCGAGCTTGTCGCTATCACGAGCGCGACGATCCGCAGCCTCATGCCGACAGGCCAGCGGGCCCAGCCAGCCCGGGCGGCGGGCTGATCTTAATCCCCACCCCGCGGACCGTGTGCAGATAGCGAGGCTGCTGCGCGGTCTCGCCTAGCTTCCTGCGCAGCCACGACACGTGCACGTCAACTGTCTTGTCGGCGCCCCCGTACGGCAGCTGCCAGACGTTCGTCAGCAGGTCCCGGCGAGTCACCACCTGTCCCGCGTGCTGGGACAGGTACTGCAGCAGGTCGAATTCGCGCGGGCTCAGGTCAAGCCGCGTGCCGTCAAGCGTCGCCTCGTGCGCGTCGGGGTCCACCCGCAGCCCGCCGACCTCGAGCAGCCCGCTGCCCTTCCCGTCCTGCTGGCCGGACCGCCGCAGCACGGCCCTGATACGGGCCTCGATCTGCCCAACGCCAAACGGCTTGATCACATAGTCGTCGGCCCCGGCATCGAGGACCCGGATGATCTCCTGCTCGTCATCGTGCGCGGTGACGACCACGACAGGCACGGCGCTCACGGCACGCATCATCCGGAGCGCCTCGTAGCCGCCAAGATCAGGAAGTCCGAGGTCAAGCAGGATGAGGTCGGGCGGCGTCTCCAGGACATGGCGAAGCGCCGCCATGGCGCTGGCGGTCGACGTCACCGCGTGTCCGTGCTCGGTGAGCACGCGGATCAGCGCGCCGCGAATCGCCGCATCGTCCTCTACCACCAGAAGCTGGGCCACGAGAGCGAAAATATCCCGTTTCACAGCGGCAAGACCGGTTTCCTGTGATTCGCTTATCATCTCCTTTACCTGGGCTTAAAGATCTGATTGAGACGCTGTGACGTGAACAGGCGCATCCTCTTCGGCGTCGCCGCGTGGCTGCTCGGCGCCGCGACCGCGACCGCGGGCAGCTTGCTTGCTGTCTCGCTGCTCGGCCAGGGCATCACCGGGGGTTCCGGCCCGCTGCTCACGCAGGACGCGGTGAACCGGGCGCTCGCTAGCGAGTCGTCCGAGCCGTCCGAGCCGTCCGAGTCGTCCGCCGCGGCCCGTCCTTCCGCTGGCAGGCCGCCGGCGTCGCCGGGCCAAGAGCCTGCCGCAGCCAAGACCGCGGCGGCACCTTCGCAAACGCACGTGCCCGCACCGCCCTCGCCGAGCCCCTCGAGCGCTGGCGGCCCCGCGCCTGTCGGCACGCTGCTAACGTCGAGGGGCGGCGACGTGGTGGCCAGCTGCCTGGCGACGGGGACGTACCTGGACTCATGGTCGCCGTCGCAGGGCTACAACGTTGACGAGGTCTCTCGCGGGCCGGCCGGGACGGCGCGGGTGACCTTCGATTCTGACGCGGTCTCGGTGACCGTGGTGGTGTCGTGCTCAGCCGGCGTTCCCTCCGCCACGTCGTACACCCGCGAAGGCGACGACTGACTCGCCTTCGGTCAGCAGCGCAAGCGTCGGGCAGGCGGCGGCCGCGCGCCTGGCGTGAGCGGCCAGCTCGCGAGGCACCTCCGCCGTGCCCACGATCGGGTAGCCCCACGGGTCGAGACGTATCAGCTCGGGGAGCAGCTCGGCGCACATGCCATGGCCCGCGCAGGTGATCGGGTTGACGCGGAGCCTCATGCCGCATCTCCCGGCAGGCCATCGCCAGGGACGGGCAGCAGTGGGCTCCGTCGCAGGCCGTGGCAGGGGCCGTCCGCATCGTGCCGGCGGGCGTCGGCGGCCGCTGTCCGCAGCGCGCTGCGGATGAGCTGGGTCACTCCGTCGGGGTGGCGGCAGGCCCCGCGTCCCTCGACCAGCGGGATCAGCGTCGCGAGCTGACCGAGCGCCTGACCTCGGCCGCCATGGAACGCCAGGTCGAACAGGGCGTCGGCGAGCGCGGGCAGTCCGAACACGCACGGGCCGCACTGGCCCGCGCCCTCGTCGGCGAGATACCGGACCACCCGCGCGGTCTCGGCCAGCAGGCACGACGACTCGGGAAGCGCGACCACGACGCCCGCGCCAAGCGTCCCGCCCGCCGACTTCAGCCCGGCGTGGGTCATCGGCACACGCCACGCGGCCTCGGCCGGCAGCCAGGCGCCGAAGTAACCTCCGACGAGCAGCGCCTGCGGCCGTTCCGCCGGGCCTCCTGCCCTCATCACCACCTCACCGAGCGCGGTGCCCTGCTCGATCTCGTAGACACCCGGACGGCACACGGCGCCGCTGACTGTGACCAGCATGGAACCCGGGGCGTGCGGCAGCCCCGCCGAACGGAACCAGCGGTCGCCGTAACGGGCGATCAGCGCCAGGTGCGCCAGCGTCTCGACGTTGTTCACCAGGGTGGGCAGGCCGCGAACGCCGCGCTCGTGCGGCCGCGGCGGCGCGAACGTGGGCTTGCCCGGACCGCCGTTCAGGTACTGGACGATCGACGACTGCTCGCTTGACACGTACCGGCCGGGGATGCCGGTCACCTGAACAGGCACCCGGTCCGCCCGCTCCGCCGCCGCGGCGGCCAGGCTGGCGAGAAGCTGCGCCTCGTGCTCATGCACGCACAGGTACGCGTTATCCGCACCGATCGCCGCGGCCGCGGCCGCGATGCCGTCAAGGACCAGGTGCGGCAGCCGGGTGAGCAGCAGCCGGTCCTTGCTGGACGCCGGCTCCCCTTCAGCGCCGTTGGCCACGACGATCTTGCGGCCGGACCTGGCCGAGACCGACCGCATCTTCCGCCCGGCGGGGAACCCCGCGCCGCCCCGGCCGGTCAGCCCCGAGGCGTCCACGACGTCAATGAACCGCCGCCCGCCCGGGGGCATCGGACCGTGGCACCGCTCGTGCTCGGCCAGGTCGGCGCGCCGCTGGTAAGACAGGCCGGCCAGCAGGCGCGGCAGCGCGCCGCGCGCCGCGGAAACCGGGTTCACCGCGCTCAGGGAGGTTACGTTCACTGCGCTCCAATGGTGACGATTCGCCAGGTGGCCACGGCCCCGACGCTGACGACGCAGGCCAGCGTCAGCGCGATGACCCAGGTAGCCGACCGGTCGGTCCCGATGCCAAGGCCGTGCGCCACGGCCACCGGCCAGCAGGCGTAGGCCAGCCAGTGCAGCCGGCGCCAGGTCCGGTGTCCCAGCCTGCCCCGGAGAAGGCTGGTGGCGGCGAGGGCTATCAGCAGGTCGAGCGCGACCGCGCCGAGCGACAGCCAGACCGTCTGGTAGGACGAGTCGAACGGCACGAAGGCGGCCGTCAGCGAGATAGAGGTGAAGGTGTCGAGAACCGTGCTTGCCACATGCAGCGCGAGAAACGCCAGGACGAGCAGCGAGAGGTTGCCGTGCAGGCCCTGGGTGAGGAAGCGCGGCCAGCGCTCAGCGCGGAACCGGCCGGCGGTGAGCAGGCCGAGCAGCACGCTCGCGGTCAGCAGCGTCAGCGTGACCAGGCCGGTGGCCCTGGTGACGTACCACAGGCCGGGCCCGTGCAGGTCGAAGCTCACGCGGTGTCCCCCGCCATGCTCTCGTGCTCAGGCCAGCCCGCCACGGTGACGACGCTGCCGTCCTGCCGTACCAGCCGGGCCGGCAGCCGCAGTTGCTCAAGCCAGCCCGCCGCCCGCTCACCGCGGACGATCGCGGCGGTGGAGGCAATGTTCGCGTCAACGCAGGTCTTGGCGGCGACGGTGACCGTGCGCCAGCAGGAGCTCGCGGGCAGGCCGGTGCCTGGCGCGATGATGTGGTGGACGGTGACGCCGCCGCGCTGCCAGGACCGGCCAAGTACGCTTGACGTGGCCAGGCCCCCGCCGGAGATCAGCACCGACTGCCGGATCCGCACGCTGTCGGTGGTCGTATCGAAGCGTGCGTCGTCCGCCACGCCGACCAGCCACCCGCCCTCAGGGGCAAGGCCGGCCACGCTGATGTCACCGCCCAGGTTCACGAGCACACCGGAGCTGGTGGCGGCCGCGATCGCGGTCGCCGCGCGGTCGGCTGCCAGCGCTTTGGCGGTCGCGCCCAGGTCAAGCAGCACCCCGGACGGGACCGACACCTCCGCGCGGGTGGCGTCGAGCCGTACCGTGCGCCACCCGCCGCCGCGAACGGGCGGCAGCCGCACGGGACTTGTGTCCTGCCTGGCCAGCGTAAAGTCACGGTCATAGCCGAGCCATGCCAGCGACCGCCCGCAGGTGGGATCCACGTCACCGTCGGTGAGCCGGGCGGCGGTCAGGGCGATCTCGAGGGCCTCGACGAACAGTGAGCTGACAGCCACCGGCCGGCCGTCCGCCGAGCACACCCGCCAGAGCTCGGAATCTGGCCGGAAACGCGAGCAGGCGGCGTCGATCGCGGCCAGCTCCGCCGTGAGCAGGTCGCGGGCGGGCGCAAGGACGGCCGGGTCCGCGACGAGCAGCGTGGCGAAGGTGCCAAGCGCGTCGAAGGTGCACTGCCCGGCCTTGGCCGTGCCGTCGCACTGCCCGGCCGTGGTCGTGGCCGGCGGCATTAGTTCCCTCCGTGTGACGTGCTTGTGGCAGTCGGCGCGGGCGCCGCCGTGGTCGGCGCCGGGGCCGGTGCCGTGGCGGGCGGCGCCAGGGTCGGTGCCGGGGTGGCCGGCGCCGTGGTCGGTGCCGTGGTGGCCGCCACCGCGGCTGGCACGCTCGACGGTGCCGCCGACTGGACCGCTGCCCGGGCCGTCGGCTGGCTTGCCGCCCGCGAGACGTGGTACGTCTTAGCAGGGCGTGCTGCCGTGCGCGAGGGCGCTGGGCTTGGGGTCACGGCGGGCTTGGCGGCGGGCGCGGTCTGGCTCGCCATCTGGGCCGGCGCGGTTCGCGCGAAGAGCGTGGCGACGCCGACCGTGGCCAGAGCGCCGAGCTGTGCTGTCCGCCAGGTCAGCTTGCCCAGGCGGCGCAGGCCTGCTTCCCGTGTCGCGTCCGGGGAACGTTCGTAACTGTTGCGCATGATTGGCGATCTCACCAGTCAGTGCGTTAAGGCGAGGTCAAGAATCCTTCAAGTATCGGTTGCGCGTGCCCGGCAGCTACTCGGGCAGCACGCCCAGGATCCCCTCGCCGTACTTGGCCAGCTTCGATTCGCCGACGCCGTTGATCGCGGCCAGCTCGGCCAGCGTGCCGGGCGCGGTCACCGCGATCGCGCGCAGGGTCGCGTCGTGGAAGACCACGTAGGCGGGCACGCCCTGCTCCTTGGCGGTGGCACCGCGCCAGGCGCGCAACTGCTCGAAGACCGCTTCCTGCTCGGGGGTGAGGTCGGCCGCGGCCAGCTTCGGCGCTCCGGCCGTGCCGCCAGCCCCGGAGGCGCCGCCCGCGGTGCCGCCCGTCCCGCGCAAGCGGGCCGCCTTGGGCGACGGTGCGTCCTGCCGCAGCGTGACCGCGCGCTGCCCGCGCAGCACCTCGCCGCTCGCCTCGGTGATGGCCAGGGTCTGGTACTCGCCCCGCACCGCCAGCAGCCCCTGTGCGAGCAACTGCCGGACCACGCCGCGCCACTGCGACTCGTTCAGCTCGACGCCGATACCGAACGTCTTCAGCTCGTGGTGCGCGTTCTCCGACACCTTGACGGTCTTCTTGCCGAGCAGGATGTCGATGATCTGGCCCGCACCGTAGCGTTGGTCCCGCTCCCGTTCCAGCCGGATGATGGTGGAAAGCAGCTTCTGCGCGGGGACGGTCCCGTCCCACGTCTGCGGGGGAGACAGGCAGGTGTCGCAGTTGCCGCAGGCCGCCGTCCGCTCGGAGAAGTACGCGAGCAGCTGCGTACGGCGGCAGTCGGTCGTCTCGCACAGGGCGAGCATCGCGTCCAGATGCGATGCCATCAGCCGCCGGTGCGCGACGTTGCCCTCGGAGGAGTCGATCATCCGCCGCTGCTGGACCACGTCGGCCAGCCCGTAGGCGAGCCAGGCGGTGGCCGTCTGGCCGTCCCGGCCGGCCCGGCCGGTCTCCTGGTAGTAGCCCTCGACCGAGCGCGGCATGTCCAGGTGCGCGACGAACCGGACATCAGGCTTGTCGATCCCCATGCCGAACGCGATCGTCGCCACCATCACGAGGCCGTCCTCACGCAGGAAGCGCGCCTGATGATCGGCCCGCACCCCGCTGTCGAGCCCCGCGTGGTACGGCAGCGCCGTGATGCCGTTCTCGGTCAGGAACGCGGCGATCCGCTCGGTCGAATCCCGCGAGAGGCAGTACACAATCCCCGCGTCCCCCGGGTGCTCGGTGCGCAGGAAGTGCAGCAGCTGCTTCTTCGGATCATTCTTAGGAACGATCCGGTATTGCACGTTCGGCCGGTCGAAGGACGACACGAAGAGCTTGGCGCCGGCCAGCTTGAGCCTGATCGCGATCTCTTCCCTGGTCGCCTGGGTGGCGGTCGCGGTGAGCGCGATTCGCGGCACGTCCGGCCAGCGCTCGTGCAGCACCTGGAGCTCCAGGTAGTCGGGGCGGAAGTCGTGGCCCCACTGCGACACGCAGTGCGCCTCGTCGATGGCGAATACCGAGATCTTCGCCGCGTCGAGCAACCGCAGCGTGGCCTCGGTGCGCAGCCGCTCCGGTGCCAGGTACAGCAGGTCGAGCTCGCCCGCCTTGAACTGCTGCTCGACGACGTGCCTGGTCCCCGGGTCCTGGGTCGAGTTGAGGAAGTCGGCGCGGATACCGAGCTGGCGCAGCGCCTGCACCTGGTCCTGCATCAGCGCGATCAGCGGCGAGACGACCACCCCGGTGCCCGGCCGGACCAGCGCCGGGATCTGGTAGCAGAGCGACTTGCCGCCGCCGGTCGGCATCAGCACCAGCGCGTCGCCGCCGCCGACGACGTGGCCGATGATCTCCTCCTGCCGCCCGCGGAAGGAGTCGAAGCCGAAGACCCGGTGCAGCACGGTCGCCGCCCGCTTCGGCCCGTCAGGCACGCCGGCGACACGGGGACTGGCGGGCGCGCTGGCGGGCGCGCCGGTGTCGGTTGGATCGCTGGCGTCGCTCGGGTCAAAGGGGGAGGACACGCGGCAATCCTACGGGCCGGCGCCGACAGTCGACGGCAGTGCGGCCGATCGCCGGGCCGCCGCGTCCAACTCGCATGACGAGAGACCGAGGCGACGGTGGCGAACGGGGTCTTCCTGGCCGGCCTGCGCCTGCCCCGCCGTCCGCGCCGCCGTCCGCGCCGCCGTCCGCGCCGCCGCCCGCGCCGCCGTCCGCTACTGATAACAGCAAGAAAGGGTGGTGCGCGTCGGCGTTGACCCGAGCCAGGTTTGACAGTGAGTGACTTCCGATAAACTCACAGGTATCACTGAATCCGTACGGCGCATGCTGCCCGCCGATGCCGGCCCGTTGGTGCTCGGTGCCGTGCTCGGTGCCGTGATCGGCGCCGCCACCGCGGTGGTGCAGCCGCATCTTGGCCTGCCGTGGTCGGCCCTGGTCAACTCGGCCAGTCCCTGGCTGCTTGGCGGGTTCGCGGCCGGCGCGCTGGCCGGGCGACGGGGGCCGGCGGTCGGGGCGGGCCTGCTCGCCTGCCTGGTCGAGGTCAGCGCCTACTACTCCACCGCCACCGCGATGTCGTTGCCCGTCGACCATGGCCTCACCGCCTTCTGGCTGGCCTGCGCGCTCGTCGGCGGGACGGTAGCCGGCCTGGCCGGCTGGGCGTGGCGGCGCGGGACCGGGCGGGTCCGGGCGTACGGGGCCGCGTTCCCTGGCGGTACGTTCATCGCCGAGGCGGTCGGGGCCTACGGGCTGCGCCTGCACTACCATCCCGCGGTGGCGATGTTCCTGATCATCGGGGTCGCCCTGCTCGCCCTGCTGATCAGGAACGCGCCCTGGCCGGGCATCCTGGCCTGGACCGCGGTCTTCGTGGTGGCCGGCGCGCTCGTCTACGGCCCGCTGCTCAACGCCGTCGTCGGCGCCAACTCCGGCGGAGTCAGCTTCGGCCCGTTAGGCCAGCTGGTCAGGCAGGCTCGTCGAGGCGGACGGCGATCACGCCGAGCAGGATCAGCGCACCGCCAATGAACTGCGTGGTGGCCGGCGCCTGGTGCAGCAGGATCCAGGCGAACGCGACCGCGAACAGCACCTCGGCCATCGCCACGAACGACCCCAGCTTCGCGCCCAGTCTGCGCGCCGCCGCGATCCCGGTCACGTAGGCGATCGCCGCCGCGGCCAGGGAGAGGCCGAGCAGTGGCACCAGCCAGCTCACCGGGCGGCCGAGCAGGGTCACGTCGCCGCCGGTGAAGCGCAGCGGCAGCAGGCCGGTCAGCCCCGCCGCGCCGAGCACGGCGGCCCCCACCACCATCCCGCCCCAGGTCAGCACGACCGGGGGCAGCCCACCGGAGCCGTCGGCCGACTGGAAGAAGTACACCGCCATCGCGACCGCCGCGGCCAGCGCAAACAGGACCCCGGGGATGCTGACGGCTACCGAGCCGGACAGGTCGAGCATCAGCGCGAGGCCGCCAAGTGCGGCCACCACGCCGCCGACGGTGAGCGCCCGGGGGCGCTGCCCGTGGCGCAGCCAGAGCCAGCCGACGATCAGCACGATGCCCATGTACTCGAGCAGGATCGCGATGCCGACGTCCATCCGCGCGATCGCGTTGAAGTAGCAGACCTGGCACGCGTCCACCCCCACCAGGCCGTAAACGATCATCTGGCCGGCCGACCGGCGCAGCAGCGACCAGCGGCCGCGCAGCGAGATCAGCGCCGGTATGGTGAGCGCGAGCGCGGCGATCCCGACCCGCCCGAGCACCGCGCCGGCCGGCGACCAGCCGGCCGAGATCAACGCCGACCCGAACGTGCCCGACGTGCCGAAGCACATCGCCGACACCAGGCCGATCATCACCCCGGCGGACCGCCGCGAGAGCCCGGAACCGAGTCCGGCCGGCCGTGCCGGGACCGGCGCCGAGATCGCGGGAGATGCCGCGATCGGCCCGCCCACCGCCCCCATCGTGGTCATGAACGCTTCCCCAGTCGTCATCTGGCACCGCTGTAAGTGGTAAAAATGATCTACGACCATGACACTAGCGAGAGGCGGTGAAAGGAGTCAAATGGCTTTTGCCCATGACACCGAGGTGTCACTCAACGCCACCGCCGCCCTCGTGAACACCGGCCGCGGCGGCGTCGAGGAGTTGCCGGACGGTGCCGCCCTTGACCGGTTCGTCACCCACTGGCAGTGGACCGGCAGCCGCACCCGCGACGAGGGCGAGCTCGCGGCGGTGCTGCGGCTGCGGGACCGTCTCGCCCGGCTCTGGGAGATGACGCCGGACGAGGCGGTGGACCTGGTGAACACGCTGCTGCGCGACGCCAGCGCGCTGCCGCAGCTGGTCAAGCACGACGGCTGGGACTACCACATCCACGCGACATCGCCGGATGTGCCGCTGGCGGACCGGATCGCGGTCGACGCGGCGATGGCGGTCGCCGATGTGATCCGCTCGGCCGAGTTCGGCCGCCTCCGGGTCTGCGCCGCCGACGACTGCGACGACGTGGTGATCGACCTGTCCAAGAACCGGTCCCGCCGGTTCTGCAGCCTGACCTGCGCCAACCGCGTCAACGTGGCCGCCTACCGGTCCCGCAGGACCGCCAGCTGAGACTCCCGCCTGATGGAGACCCGGCGCCTAGCCCGCGGTCTGCCCGGCCGGGTCCTGCCCGGCCGGGTCCTGCCCGACCGGGGCCGCTTCCTGCCGCCTGATGGCCGAGCGGCCGAGGGCGAGCCAGCCAGCGAACGTCACCACCAGCGCGGCGATCACCCCCAGGTTGGCGTACTCCCAGGTTCCGGTCTTCCCGCCAAGCCCGAACGGGCCGAGCAAGTACCCCTGCCAGGACAGCCACGACGCGTAGGTGTTGACAACGAGCCCCCACCCGATGACGGTGCCCGCCACCATCAAGACGACCGGCGCCCACCGCACCGCGCCGTAGCGGCCGGAGGAGGTGAACAGCTCCGCGTCCGCGTACGGCCGCCGCCGCAGCAGGATGTCGGCCACCATCACGCCGCACCACGACGAGATCACCACGCCCAGCGTGATCAGGAACCCCTCGAACGGCCCGATGAAGTTCGACGAGAAGAACACCACGTAGATCGTCCCGATGATCATCAGCACGCCGTCGATCAGCGCCGCCGACCAGCGCGGCACGCGCAGCCCCGCGGCGAGCAGGGTCAGCCCGGAAGAGTAGATGTCGAGCACCGCCCCGCCGACCAGCCCGAGCACCGCCACCAGCACGAACGGGACCAGGTACCAGGTCGGCAGGATGGTGGACAGCGCCCCGATCGGGTCGGTGTTGATGGCCGACGACAGCGAGGTGGACGACCCGGCCAGCAGCACGCCGAAGCCGAGCAGGAACACCGGCGCGATGGACGAGCCGAACGTCGTCCAGCCCACCACGCCGGCCCCGGAGGACTGGCGGGGCAGGTAACGCGAGTAGTCGGCGCCGTTCTGCACCCAGCCCACGCCGAAACCGGTGGCGACCAGGACGGTCGCGCCCAGGAAGGCCTGCGGCGACCCCGAGTGCAGGGAGGACACGGTGGCCCAGTGGATCTTGGGGATGACCAGGATGAAGTACACCACCGTGAGCACCCCGGTCACCACGGTGATGATCGTCTGCAGCCGCATGATCGTGTCGAATCCGAGCGCGGCGCTGCCCACGATCAGCACGGTGATGACCAGGAAGGCGATGACCTTGGTGACGTCGCCTGAACTCCAGCCGAGCCGGTGGAACACGGTCGCGGTGGCCAGCGTGGCCAGCACCGTCAGCACGACCTCCCAGCCGACGTTGAGCACCCACGAGACCAGCGTCGGGAGCTTGTTGCCCTGCACGCCGAAGGCCGCCCGTGACAGCACCAGGGTTGGCGCCGACCCGCGCTTGCCCGCCACCGCGATGAACCCGACCAGCATGAACGAGACGACGATGCCGATCAGCCCGGCGACGCAGGCCTGCCAGAAGGAGATGCCGAACCCAAGCACGTAGGCACCGTAGGCGAGCCCGAGCACCGAGATGTTGGCCGCGAACCACGGCCAGAACAGGTCACGCGGGGTTCCCTTCCGCTCGCCGGAGCTGATGACGTTGATCCCGTTGGCCTCGTAACCAAGTGGCCGGTCCTGCGTCGCGGTGCTCACCGGTGCCTCTCCCTGCTGGTAAGAGCTTTAGCCTGGGAACATACAGCCAAGCGGGTAAACCGTGCATTCGGGGTATCTCTTCCCGCCGCGGTGACGGCTGCGCTGGCGGGTACCGCGCCAAGCGGTGGTAAGCACGACGGCAAAGGAGGCCGAACGCAGGTGGAGCGGGAGGACCAGGTGGAGCGCGAGGACCGCGCTAAGGGCGCGCTGTACGGCCTGGGAATCGGCGACGCGCTCGGCATGCCGACGCAGTTGCTCTCCCGCCGGCAGATCGTCGAGCGCTGGGGGGAGTTGCTGACCGGTTTCGAGGACGCTCCCGGTGATCACGCCATCGCCGCGGGCATGACCGCGGGCGCGGTCACCGATGACACTGAGCAGGCCGCGCTGCTCGGCTGGCTGCTGGTCGAGGGCAACGGCCGGGCCGAGCCGGGCGCGGTGGCGGCCGCGCTGCTCGGCTGGGAGCGCGAGATGGCCGAACGCGGGTCGCTCGACCTGCTCGGCCCCTCGACCAAGCGCGCCCTCGACGCCGTCGCCAGCGGCACGCCCCCGGCCGAAGCGGGCAGGCACGGCGACACCAACGGCGCGGCGATGCGCATCACCCCGGTCGGCGTGGTGGCCGCCGCGGGCAACCTGCCGGGCCTGGTCGACCGGGTACAGCAGGCGAGCATCGTGACCCACAACACGTCCGTCGCGCTGGCGGGCGCGGCCGCCGTGGCCGCCGCCGTCAGCGCGGGCATCGACGGCGCGGACATCGCGGCGGCGACAGAAACGGCCATCGCCGCCGCCGAGCTCGGTGCGCAGCGCGGGCACTGGACGGCGGGCGCGGACGTCGCCGCCCGCATCCGCTGGGCGACGGACTTGGTGGCAGGCGCCGCGCCGGAGCGGGCGGCCGAGGTCATCTACACGCTGGTCGGCACCAGCCTGGCCACCCAGGAGTCCGTGCCGGCCGCGTTCGCCGTGCTCCGCGCGCTGCCGGACGACCCCTGGCGGGCCTGCCTGCTGGCCGCGTCGCTTGGCGGCGACTGCGACACGATCGCCGCGATGGCCGGCGCCGTCGGCGGCGCCTGCCACGGCCTGGCCGCCTTCCCGGCCAGCGCGGCGGCGACCGTGGACAGGAACGGGCTGCGGCTCGCCGACCTGGCCGAGGCGCTGCTCGCGCTGCGCGGCCCCCGGTGACCCCGGCCGTCCCGGCGGCGTCCCGGCCCCGCAGGCTCGTCTTCGCGGGCGAGGCGCTGGTCGATGTGGTCATGCGGGTGCCCGGCCTGCCACCGCGCGGTGGCGACATCCTGGCGACGTCGTCGCAGGTCGCCGTGGGCGGCGGGTTCAACGTGATGGCGGCCGCCGCCCGGCAGGGACTGCCGGTGCTGTACGCGGGCGGTCACGGCACCGGCCCCTGGGGCGAGCTAGTCCGCGCCGCCCTGGCCGCCGAGGGCATCGGCCTGCTGCGCCCGGCCGATCCGTCCCGCGACACCGGTTTCGATGTCGCGCTGGTCGAGTCCGACGCCGAGCGGACGTTCGTGACCAGCCTCGGCGCCGAGTCCATGAGCGAACCGGGAAGCTGGGACGAGGTCAAGGCAGCCCCCGGCGACGCCGTCTACGTCTCCGGCTACGGGCTGGTCGCGCCCGGTCCCGGTGCCATGCTTGCCGCCTGGGCGGCGGCGCTGCCGCCTGGTGTGCTGCTGTTCGTGGACCCCGGCCCGCTCGCCGCGCAGATCCCCGGCCCGGTGCTCGGCCCGGTGCTGGCCCGCTGCGACTGGCTGAGCGGCAACGCCCGCGAGGCCGGGCTGCTCGGCGGCTGGGCCGGCCAAGAAGAAGGGGCCGGCCCAGAAGAAGCGGCCCGCCGCCTGCTGGCCCGCACCGGCCGCGCCGGCGTCATCGTCCGTGACGGCCCGGCCGGCTGCTTCCTGGCGCTGCGCCCGGACGCCGTTGCCCACCTGCCGGCGCCCACGGTGGTCGCGGTGGACACCACCGGGGCGGGCGACGCGCACTCCGGGGTGTTCCTGGCGGCGCTGGCCGACGGCCGCCCGCCGGCCAGCGCCGCCCGCCGGGCCAACGCCGCCGCCGCGCTCGCGGTCACCCGGCCCGGTCCCGCGACCTGCCCGTCCCGCGCCGAACTGGATGCCTGGCTGGCTCGGGCTTAGACCGGCCCAATCCAGCCGGACTGGGCGGGAAAACGGCTACCGGCTGGGCGCCGGCATCGGCGATCATAAGGCTGTGAGCGAGCCACAGGTCCAGATCAGGCAGGCAGGCCAGGCCGACGCCGGGGCGATCGCCCTGCTCGCTGGCGAACTGGGTCAGTCGTTCGCCGTCTCGCGGGAGAGGTTCGACCTCACCTACCCGCGGTTGGTCACCGCGGCCGACGCGTGCCTGCTGCTCGCCGCCGACGGCGATCAGTGTGTAGGCTACCTGCTGGGTTTCCGGCATCTCACCTTCTACGCCAACGGGCCGGTCGGCTGGGTCGAGGAAGTGCTGGTCCGCGGTGAGCACCGCGGCAGCGGTATCGGCCGCGCTCTGATGAGCGCATTCGAGCGCTGGGCGGCTCAACAAGGCTGCGCGCTGGTGGCGCTCGCGACCCGGCGGGCGGCACCCTTTTACCGCGCCCTGGGCTATGAGGACTCGGCGGTGTACTTCCGGAAGATGCTGGATTGAGGCGCACGGCTACGTCGTGGGTTGGGTGGCGCTCGGCGCGGCCTTCCTGACCACGATGACGCGGATGTCGTGCGCCGCCCCGCTTGCCGGCCCCGCGGTGAAGACCAGTTCGCCCGGCGCGAGTGCGCTGCCGGTGGCGGCCTTGCCGTTCTCGCGGACGACGGACTTGCTGGTGAGCGTCCATGTCTCGGTCCTGCCGTCGCGAGCGCGGACCACCACGTCATTGCCCGACACCGACTCGATCGTGCCGCGCTCGAACGCCAGCGTGCGCACCCCCTGCCTGGTATCGAAGGTGGCCTGGCCGTACATCCCGCCGAACTGGCGCAGCCGGGCCAGCCGGCCGCGCCGCGACGCCGCCTTCTTCGGCTGTGTGGAGGTGGCGGCCGGGGTGCTTGCCGAGGCCTGGGAGGCCGTCAAGGCCGCGGTCGAAGCCGGGGAGCCGCTGGCCGCCTCGGACACCGCGAACGCCCCGCCGCCTGCCACCACCGCAGTGATGGCGAGCACGGCCGCCCACCGGCGGCGGCGACCGCCGCGGCCGGATCCGGTCGGCATCTCGTCTGGGCTCTCGCCGTGGTAGATGTTTGTCATGCCCCCCAGCATCGCCGCCCCGGCTGGGACGGCTGGTAACGCTAGATGGGAGAACCCTGGGAATCCGGCTGGTGCTGGCTAAGGATCGAGGCGGCCAGTGACAGCAGCCCCCGGCCGTTCAGGAAACTTGACGGGGATCCACAGGTGGACGGTCGTGCCGGCCCCGGGCGCGGACCGCAGCCGGGCGTAGCCGCCGTGCGCGGCGGCGATCGCCGACACGATCGACAGGCCAAGACCGCTCCCGGTGGCGTCGCTGCCCCCGCCGCCGTCCCCGCCGCGGGCGCCCCGGTGGAAGCGGTCGAACGCGAGCGCCGCGTCCTGTTCCGACATGCCGGGGCCGTCGTCGGCGACCTCGAGCACGGCGCCCCCGTCGGCCCGGTAGAGCCGGACGGTGGCGGCGGTCCCCGGCGGCGTGTGGGCACGGACGTTGCCAAGCAGGTTGGCTAGCACCTGGCGGATGCGCGGTTCGTCGGCGGTGACCACCAGGGACGGCGGAACGTCGGCGGTGACCGGGCGGCCGGGCTCGACCGCCAGCGCGTCGGCGACGGCATCCCTGGCCAGGGCGGCCAGGTCGGTCTCGGTCAGGTCGAGTGAGGACTCGCGGTCAAGCCGGGCAAGCTCGAGCAACTCGGCGACCAGCAAGCTCATCCGGTCGGCCTCCTGCTCGATGCGGCGCATCGCGCTCGGCAGCTCACCGGGCCCGAGCGCGCCCTGCCGGTAGAGCTCCGCGTACCCGCGGATGGTGGTCAGCGGGGTCCTGAGCTCGTGGCTGGCGTCGGCGGCGAACTGCCGTACCTTCTGCTCGGACTCCAGGCGGGCGCCGAACGCCTGCTGGATCCGGTCCAGCATCGTGTTGATCGCCCCGGCCAGCCTGCCGGTCTCCTGGCCGTCGCTCGAGTCGGGCATCCGCGCGGTCAGGTCGCCGCTGCTGGTGACGAGGTCGGCGGTCCTCGCCATCCGGCCCAGCGGGGCCAGGCCGCGGCCGATCAGCCAGCTGCCGCAGGCCGCGGCCAGCGCCAGCAGCACCGCGCCGGTGATCAGTTCGGTTCGCACCAGCCCGCTGACCTGGCTTGAGATGGAGCGCACTGGCCGTCCGATGAGGATGACGTTCAGCCCCACCGGGAGCGGCCCGTCGGCCGGCCGCCCGGTGGACTCGACCGGGCGCCAGACCACCCGCAGGGTTGGCTGGCCGCTCACCGCGAGGTTGAACGGCGTGTCGCGGGCGGCGGCCACCGAGCGCAGGTAACGGTCGACGTCCTTGGCTGACTGCCCGCTCAGCCCGCCGAGCACGCCGCGCAGCTCGCCCGCGGTAGGAGTGCTCGGCGTGAGCTCACCGTAGGCACCGGTGCGGAGCGACAGGTAGGCGGCGGCGAACCCGTCGGGTGCCAACGCGATCTGGCCGATGGGCTGCCGCGCGGCCAGCTTGAGCTCGGCGTTGAACTGATCCTGCTCCAGCTTGCCCAGGGCGAGGCTGCTGACCGCGCCCATCACCACCAGGAAGACGGCGGTCAGCGCGACCAGGCCGGCCAGCAGCCGGGCGCGCAGCGACAGCGCCCGGCGGCGCTTGCGTGCTCGGGCGCCAGGGGTCACGGCAGGCGGAGGCTGTAGCCCACGCCGCGCTGGGTGTGGATCAGCGGCGGCCCCAGCGGGTCGAGCTTGTGCCGCAGGTAGCTTACGTAGGTTTCGAGCACCTGGGACTGCCCGGCGTACTCCCAGCCCCAGACGTTCTCGAGCAACTGCTTGCGGGTGAGCATCAGCCCCTGGTTGCGCATCAGGTAGGCCAGCAGCCGGAACTCGGTGGGCGACAGCTCGACCGGGGCCCCCGCCCGCCGCACCGTCCAGTGGTCCTCGTCGAGTTCCAGGTCGCCGACCCGCAGGGTGGCGCCGCCGCCCGCCTCGCCGCCGTCCCTGCCCGGCTGCCGGCGCGCCCGTCGCAGCACCGCCCGGACCCGGGCCGCCAGCGCCTCGACCGAGAATGGCTTGGTGATGTAGTCGTCGCCGCCGAGAGTCAGCCCGGTGATGCTCTCCGACGTGGTGTCCCTGGCGGTGAGGAAGATGATCGGCACTTCGTTGTCGCTCGCGCGGAGCCGGCGGCAGACCTCGAAGCCGTCGATGTCGGGCAGCATCACATCGAGCACGATCAGGTCCGGCTGGTCAGACGCGGCCAGCCGGAGCGCGTCGCCGCCGGTCGCGCCGGTCGTCACCGCGCAGCCGTGGAACTTGAGCGCTACCTGGACAAGCTCACGGATGTTGGGCTCGTCGTCAACGACGAGCACCCTCGGGATCTGCTCATCATCACTCATGGCATCTCACGCTCTATTGTCGCTCCGCATAGTCACCCAGAAGCGCCGTCGCCCGCCGCTGCCCGCGGCGGGCGCGCCAGCGCGCGCCAGCCGGCCTCCGCCTCGCCCAGCTCCGTCGACGGCGGGGCGAGCGTGAACGGCCAGATCTCCTCGGAGATCGCGCGCCAGTCGGCGGTGGCCGACATCTGCCCAAGCAGGGCGAAGAGCCCCAGGTTGATCCGCTGCACGATCACGTAGGAGCGGGGGATGTTCGCGTAGGCCGCCAGCGGGCTCTTGAAGTCCACGTAGCGCCGGGCCACCGTCGAGGCGTACTCGCTGGTCATGGTCTTCCGCCCGGGGACCGCGACCGTGTCGTAGAACAGCGACATGTGCTCCGCCACCTGGTCGGTGGGGATCGGGGCGCCCCGCGTGAGGAAGCCGGCGTCCTCCATCGCGCGGCGGAACTTCTCGGTGTCATGCTCGATGCACAGCGCCTTGATCATCGCCACCAGCGGCTCGAGCTCGTCGGCGGTGAAGTTCTTGACCAGCCCGAAGTCGAGGAAGGTAACCCGCCCACCGGGCTCGAACAGGTAGTTGCCTGGGTGCGGGTCACCGTTGAAGGCGTGCAGCTCATACAGCGAGCGGAAGGTGAACCGGTAGATCGTCTCTGCCGCCAGATCCTTCTCCTCCTGTGACCAGCCGAGCATCTCCGCGAAGCGCGCGCCGGTCGCGAGCTCGCTGGTGATCACCCGGGCGGTGCTGAGCTCATCGATGATCCGCGGCACGGTGACCGTCGGGTGGCCGTCGAAGTAGGCGGCGAACCGCCGCTGGCTGTCGGCTTCGCGCAGGTAGTCGAGCTCCTCGCCGATCCGCTCCCTGAGCTCCTCGATCAGCTCGGTCACGTCCTGGCTGGGCGCGGCCATCCGCAGCATGGAGCGCAGCAGCCCCACGTTGCCCAGGTCGGCCGCGATCGTCTCGGCGATGCCGGGGTACTGCACCTTGACCGCGACCGCCCGTCCGTCGGAGGTGATCGCGCGGTGCACCTGGCCGATCGAGGCGGCCGCGATCGGCAGCGGGTCCCACTCGCCGAAGACCTCCTCCGGCGGCGCCCCGAGCTCGGCGGCGATGACGCCCGCGGCCAGCTCGGGCGACATCGGGGGCACGCTGTCTTGCAGCCGGCCGAGCACCCGGCGGGCGGGCGGCGCCAGCCCGCCATCCACGTAGCTGGCGAGCTGCCCCAACTTCATCAGCACGCCCTTCATCGTGCCGAGGGTGTCGGCGACGTCCTGGGCGGTGCGCAGCGCGAGGTCATCGCGGAGCCGCTGGCGCTGCTCCCCGGCCGCGGCGAAGAGCCGGGGGGCGCTCGCGGCGTACCGGGCGCCGCCCCGCGCGGCGAGCCGCATCGCGGTCAGCCCCCGGCTGACCCGCAAGCGCGGTTCGTTCACTGGCCGCCCGCGCGCATCCGCAGGGTCAGCCGCTGCCGGGCCTCGAGCACGCCGGGCTCGCCCAGGTAGAGCGCGTCGAGGACGCCAAGCACCTGCCTGACCTCGGTGCGGTCCGGCGCTATTACGTCCGCCCGGCCGTAGAGGTCCTTCGCCCAGTCAGGCAGCGACGCGACCGACGCCGCCGCGAGCACCTCCCACAGGTCGGTGAGCTCCGGCTCGATGGCCGGCATCTCGGTCAGGTACGCCGCGGTGTCGGCGGCGGCCGGGCTGAGGGTCAGCTCGGGCCGCACCTCCTCGAAGTAGGCGTCGAGCTCGGCCACCGACGCGGGCGCCCGCCCGGGCGGCACCCCGACGAGCTCGGCCGAGGCGGTCATCTCGGCCACGTAGCGGTCGGCCTCGGTGCCGCTCAGCGCCGCGCCGTACCGCCGGGCGGCGGTCAGCCCCGATTCGACCTGCCCCGCGTGCACCCAGATCAGCAGGTCGGGGTCGCCCGCCGCGTAGGGCAGCCCGGTCACCGGGTCGGTCCCGCGGACCCACTCGTGGATCCTCCGCACCCGGTCCGCGGCCGCGCGGGCGGTCGCCCGGTCGCCGTAGGTGGTGGTCAGCACGTAGGCAGCGGTGGACGCGAACCGGGCGGCCGGGTCGTCGCGCCACTGGCTGTGCTGGTCAACGCCGGCCATGGCCAACGGGTGCAGCGCCTGCAGCAGCAGCGACCTGAGCCCGGAGACGGGCGCGGACAGGTCGGCGTGCAGCCGCCAGGTAACGCTGCCAGGGCCGAAGAAGCCGTCGTCGGCCGGATCGACGGGGACGCTGGCGGCGAACGCCGCGGCGCCCCGTGAGAACAGCCCACTGCCAGGGAAGATCTCAGCCGTCATGAATACAACGCTACCTTGGGGTTAGCCCCGACTCATACGGGTTGCCCGGCGGGTCCGGCGGCCGGACCGGTTCATCGGGGATGGCGGGGAACGCCATCGTGTAACCCGGCCGGAGCGGCTGCAGTGGCGGCTGGTTGGCCGCCATCCGGTGCGGCACCCTGGCCTGGATCGCGCGCGGCAGGTCGAGCACCAGCGTCCCGCCCTCGGCGTGCAGCCGGGCCTGGCGGCGCAGCGACCAGTGCAGCTTGAACCGCTGCGGTGACAGGTTGTAGTAGCTGCCGTTGCCGTACCTGATGCGGATCTCCCGCACCCCTGGCCGCAGCTCCGCCAGCCGCGCCCCGATCGGGACGCCGAGCATTGTCGGGGTCAGCGCGGTGTGCGCGCTCCCCGCGATCACCAGGGTGCGCGAGCCGGGCAGCTGGGCGTTGAGTATGCGCTCGGCCATCGCCGCCTCTCGCCGGGACCAGCCCGCCTCGTTCACCCCGTCGAACAGCGTCAGCGCCTGCAGCCGCTCGGCCAGGAAGCGCTCGCGCAGCAGCGCGAAGTGCCCGGCGGTGATCCGCCCGTCGCCGCCCCACAGCTGCGGATGCTCGGGGACCCGCCCGTCGGCGAAGAAGCCGCTCACCGGCTTTGCCAGCGCGGCCGGCCACTCGAGGGCGAGCCCGGTCATGTCCAGGGCCACCATCAGTGCGCGGGCGACCAGCGCGTTCTGCCTGACCCCGTGCACCTCGCCCAGCAGGAGCAGCCCGGATTGGTCGAGTGACTGGCGGACCGCCGCGAGCGCGGCGGAATCGAAATTGACGCGGAACGCCGTGATGTCAAACTCGTTGACGGCCCGCTGAAACGCCTCGAGAGAGGCAACCCCCGGCATAAGCGTCATAGTAAGTGCTGGCCCGGTCGCGGTCAGCTAATCGCGAGCCGTAGCCTGCCTATCCTGCGGCCGGCACCCAGCGGATGGTGAAGGAGGTGACATTGTAGTCCAGAGCGCCCACGGTGGGAACGATGAAGTTGTCGCGGATGATGGTGCTGGCCTCCTGCTCCGCCGCCGCGATCAGCGGCCGGGTGACCCGCGGCAGCGTCGTCGCCTGGTCGTAGGCCTCGGTCTGGGCCTGCGAGTAGAGCACCGACTGGGAGAACTGCGGCTGGATGAGCTCGCCGCAGCCGAGACCGGGGTAGGTCCAGCTGTGGTCGATCTGGGTCGGCTGGGACAGGGTGTTGTCAATCGACACGTCGTGCACCGATTGCGGCAGCTGCGGGAGCGGCAGCGCCATGGTGATCGCGAGCTGCCCGGGGGTGCTGCCGGCGGGCTTGTCAAGCACCCGCAGCTGATAATGGCCGGCCGACGCCTTCCACCAGGCCGCGCCCGGGTTCAGCTCGACCGTGGCGGACGCCCGGGCGACCGCGTGGAACGACGCGGAGTACCAGCACGGCAGGAAGCCGATGTTCCTGGTCACCTTGCGGGTGAACGTGAAGTCGAAGTTCGCCGTGCCGAGCGCGGGCTTGTCGATTCCCTCGATCTTCCGCAGAACAAGCGGCCCGACCAGGGTGTTCGTCGTGGTCGACGACCACGGCCAGCCGAAGCTGACGTGCGGCAGGTGGACGTTGGCCGAGAACAGGTGCAGCCCGGCCGACAGCACGGCAAGCACCGCCCAGGCGACGATGCGGCGGAAGAAGACCGCCACGATCACGATCGCGGCGGACCACCGCAGCCAGCGCGGGACCAGACGGAACCACCGCCGCCGCGGCCGCGGCGGCCGGGGGGCCGCGGGCGGTCCGACCACTACCAGCGTCGGATGGAACGGACCGTCGGTTACCGCTCCACCCGCCCGTTGCTCGATGACCTGGCCGTGCGCGAGCTGGCCGTCTGCCATCCGGACGGTTACCTGCCTCGCCGGGGGAGCGGGCTGGCCGTCCGGCTGATACTGCCGGCCGGACCGGCGAAGGAAGCGGAACACGGGAGATTACCTGCGCTTTCTGTCTGCTCAGACGGTAGCCGGGTAGTCAAGGGACAGGACGACGGGAACCGCACCGAAGGGCTCGCGGAACTTCGCGCCCGGCCGGTCGGGTGCCGCCGGGTCGTCGATGACCGGCCAGTGCATCTTCAGGTGCTGCGCGGTGAGCCCGGCCACCGCGTAGGGGAACTCCATCGCCGAGACCCGGTGCCGGCGCAGCAGCGCGCCCCAGCGGAAGGCCGCGAACGCGTCAGCGAGGGCGCGGACCGACAGCGGGCGCCGCGCGGTCAGGTCGATCCCGTAGACGGCGGCGGCCAGCTCGATGAGGTCGCTGGCGCACTGCGCGAGCGCCGCCGACTTGGTCGCGTAGCTGGTCCCGTCGGAGTTCAGCGAGCCGATCTTCTCCCCGTGCACCGGGGAGTAGCGCGGGTGTGCCTTGCACTGCATCCAATCGCAGGCGGCGAGCAGCTTCCAGCTTATGCCGATCTGCGCCGCCACATCCCGGTAGAGGTGCTCGCCGTGGGCGAGCGGACCCTTCGCGGTGGCGAAGTAGGCGGTGGTCATGGCGGGCGGTAGCGCCGGCTGGTAGCGGGCCGCGGTCGCCGCGGCCGCGGTGGTCGTGCCTGCCGCCGTGGGCTGCGGCCGGAAGTTGGCCGCGGCCGGCGTGGCCAGGCCGGGGATAACGGCCCCCCTGGCCGCGGCCGGCGCACTCGCGCGGGCGTTCGCGCCTGACGTGCTGACCGCGGGCGTTGGCGCGGGGGCGGGGCTGGCGAGGCCCGGAATCCGGGCCTGGGGCGCGGCGCTCGCGGTCGCGGCCGGTGCGGCCTGGCTGGCCTGCGCGGCGTTGCCCGAGGCGGCGTGGGCGGTGGGCGCCGGGTGACTCGGGGCCGGCGTCGCGGACGCGGCCGGAGTGGCGGTCGCGGACGCCTGGGACGCGGCCGGCGCGCTGTCGAAGCGGTACAGGTTGTACAGCTTCATGATCGCGATGATGGTCGAGCCGTAATCCGGGTCGGTCGCGTAGACGCCGGTCAGGTCGTTGGCGAACGCGTCGGGCACCCCCCGGTCGGCCATCGCCCGCTGGTAGTAGCCGCTGGTGGCAAGCAGCTCCGCGTGGTCGGCGATGGACTCGGCCACGTTGTGATAGACGCGGAAGGCGGCGTCGATGTTGACCCACTGGCCGTTGTAGAACTCCGAGGTCGGCAGGTCCGCACTGCCCGCGGGCCCGCTCCCCTTGATGCCGAAGAGGTTGTGGTAGTCGGCCGCGAGCTGGCTTTTCCCCCAGGCGGACTCGTCGATCGCCTGGGCGATGGTCACCGCGGCCGGCACCCCCCAGCGCTGCTGGGCCGCCTCCGCGCCCGGCGCGACCAGGCTGATGAACGCCTGCTGGGCCCGCGTCCCCGGTGCCGCCTGCGCGGCTGGGGCGTACTGCCGGTACTGCCCGCTCTTGGCCGCGGGCGTGGCGGCGGGCTTGGCCGTGGGCCTGGCGGGGGGCGCGGCCGTCGCGGCCGGGGCCGGCGCGCGGGAAGCCGCCGGCACGGGCTTCACGGCCGGCCCGGCGGAGTTCGGCGGCCGGGATGCCGCGGTCGCGGCCGGGCTGGCACCGGGGATGACACTGGCGCCGGCCACGTCGGCCGCCGCGGGCACGGCACCGGGGATCGCCGCCGCGAACCCGTCGCTCTTGCCGTTGGCGCCGGCCGCCGCGCCCGCCGCGGCGCCGGCGGTCGGGCTGGCCGGGGCAAGGACCGGCGTGACGAGGCCGGGTACCACGGCCTGGCCGGCCGTGCCCGCCTTGGGCTGCCGCTGGCTGGCTGGCTTCCTCGACGTGGGTGCCCCGGAAGGCGACGCCGCGGCAGGCGGAGCCGGCGTCGTCGGCGCGGGCTTGGTCTTGGCCGGTCCGGGGCCCGGGGTGGTCGCCGACGCGCCGGCCGCTGCCGCGCCGGCCGCCGCCGCCAGGTTGCCGTTGTCGATGAAGCCCTGGACCCCGGCCGCCGCGAGGGAGCCGCTGATCGTGTGGGCGTTCACCGAGAGGTTCGGCCCGGAGTCGGCCCCGATCGTGTCGAGCACCCCGCCGGAGTAGCCGGTCACCACCTCCACGTGCTGATTGAAGAGCACCCAGTCGCCCGGCTGCGGCTGGTATCCGTCGCCGACCGGGTACCAGCGGCCATGCGCCTGTGCGTCCGACAGCATGGAGGTGATGGCGGGCGACGCCGGGTTCTGGTCAACCCGGACATCAGCCCACTCAGGCAGCGGCCACGGGTAGCTGGTGCCGCCGGTCACCCAGCTCTGCTGGCCGACCGCCTGCGCGGCCAGTTCCAGGGTGAGGCTGGCGAACGCGGCGCAGGACGGGCCGTGGTCGGCGCCGTCCACGCTGGTGTTGTCCCAGATCAGCGCCTCCAGTTGCGCGGGACTGCGGGTTGCCGCGAGCTGCAGGTAGTACTTCGCCACGTTGACGATCGCCGACCGAAGCAGCGCGTTGCCGGTGGCGGCGTCCGCGCTGTCGCCGCCCACGGTCCTGGCGTTCATGGCAGCGCCGGGGTGGCCGGCCCGCTCGAGCGCCAGCAGGTGCAGTGGCACGCTGGTCGGCGAGGTCATCGCTTCGGCCGCCCCTGGGACGAAGTTAAATCCGGTTATCATGCCGCCGGTGGTCACGGTAACGAGCGCCGTTGCCTGCTGCCACCATGGCTTCCTGACGGAATGCACGGTTTCCCTTCCCCCCTTCGGCGGTAACAGTCCTGATTTTTCGGCTCTTAAAGCCCAAAACTGGGCAGGCTGGCGAGGATCGCCTGGACCTGCGGGTTGCCCGGGTTGTCGGCGTTCACGAACAGCACCCCGGCCTGGGCCGCCATCTGCGACGGGGTGCCGCCCATCCACTGCTGGAAGACATCGCTCACCAGCGCCCGCTGCCCGGCCGGGATGCTGACCGGCCGCGCGCACCGCGGCGGGTACCCGGACCGGCTGACCAGCAGGGCGGAGCCGGTGTAGCGCTGGCAGTTCGCCGCCGTGCTCTCCAGCCCCTTCTCGACCAGCGGGGCGCCGCTTGAGCTGGTCAGGGTCGCGCCGCTGATGATGTCGTTGATCGCCCGCGCGGCGACCTGGAGGCTGTCGATCGGGTTGGCCGAGTTGTAGGGCTCGTGCAGGTTAAGCGAGAAGGCGATGTCACCGCCCTGGGCCGGCGCGATCGGCTCAAGGCCCTTGCGCCCGGTCGACTGATCGACGAAGCCAGGGTTGTTGCCGCTGGTTAGCAGGGCGAAGACCCAGAGGATCGGCTGGGTGGTCTTGGCGCAGGCGAAGTTGAGCTGGCTGGGCTCGGCCGCCACGTTCGGGTTCTGGCAGGCCTGCGTGATCTCCGTCTGCACCTGGGCCACGCTGGCCGGCCAGCTCGCGCCGCCGCCGGGCAGCACGACCACCAGCGCGATAATCGCGGCCCCGGCGATCGCGGCCGCGAGCGCGATCGCGCGCAGATGGCCGCGCGCCCACCGGGTCCAGGAGCGGCCGGCCGGCCGGCGGCCGCCGTTGATGAGCGCCTCGGTCCGCCCGCCGGGGATGCGCGGCCCGGTGCCACCGGACGCAGTGCCGCTGGACCCCGGGCCGGCCGCGGGCGGGATGACCGTGTTTTCCAGCATGGTGAGCTGATCGGTATCATCATAGCTAATATATTCGAATTCGTTCGTCATGGTCACCCCTTGCTGGGTTCTCACGGGTTGGGCGGTGGGTCTGGTCTAACCGGAGACGTCGCGGTGCTGCCATCCGTGCGGCGCGGCCGGGCGCCGTGTCGCGGGGAAGTGCGCCGCGCCTCCCCGGCCGCTCATCGTCGCACGGGACATTCGCATAGACAGTATTAGAACACAGGTGCGACCCATTTGGAAACTACTTGCGGATGTCGCTTGTCATCGTTATGCGGCGTTCGAATTAACGTACTAACGATGCGCGTGTGGCCAGTGTGATTAATGTGACACCTGCGACATAAGCGACCCGGCCAGAGCGGGTCGCACCAATGTACCGGCCGGCCCGGGGCGGCCCCGGCCGCGGCCTGCCGCCAGCCTCCCTGTCGCGCGCCGGGCGCTCATGGCAGCATGGTCGGGTGCTGAAGGGGAGGCTCACCGAGTATCGGGCGGTCGGCGAGACCGAGGCCGCGGACGTCGAGCGGATGCGGCGGCTAGCCGCCGCGGCGCCCGACCCGTGGTCGCGGTCGGAACTGCCGCTGCACTTCACCGCCTCGGCGCTGGTGGTCCACCCGCCCAGCGGCCGGGTGCTCCTTCGCTGGCACGCCAAGCAGGACTGCTGGCTCCAGGTGGGCGGGCATGCCGATCCGGGCGAGAGCGACCCGCTCCGGATCGCGCTGCGCGAGGCGGCTGAGGAGTCCGGCCTGGCCGACCTGCTGCCCTGGCCGGACGGGTCACTGCGGCACGCGGTCGTGTGCCGGGTCCGCCGGTCGGCCACCGAGCCCGAACACGAGCACGCCGACCTGCGCTACGTTTTCGCCACCGCCGACCCGGACGCGGTCGCCGCCGAGAACGAGCTCTCGCCGCTGCGCTGGGTCACCTTTCCCGAGGCATACGACCTGGTCGGCGCCAACAACCTGGCCGTCACCCTGGACCGTGCTGAGCGCCTGCTTAGCGGCTAGCGGCCGGGGCCGACGGTCAGCCGCGGGGGGAGTTCCGGACTGCCGAGGAAGGCCGATCTCGGACCAGATCGCGTGATACTGTCACGCTGGCTACCGTGCGTAAGGGTCATCGTGATACGTTCCGGTTGTCGCATACCTGCTCCCAAAGCCGGATCTTTCGGGAAAAACTCCGGCCGAACGTGGCATGTACCGAAAAGTTAACAAAAGTAGAATAGTCATCAGTGTCTGCTTCATGGTACTTTGCACGCATCGCAGGCAGAGGGGCCAATGCGTGCCGTCCGTGCGCTCCGGTTGGGCGTGCCGGTCGGGTGAAACACCAATACATCGGCAGATCGATAGCAAATCGTGACTCTCCGGCTTCAGGTCCTTAACAGGCCTAATCTACGCTCCTGGCAAGCCCAGCGCCTGGGGGCACGCCCTACGAGGGCAAGCCGGAGGCGCGTCATCAGCACAGCCAAGGAGCGCAATTGATGTTTCGGAACAGACGGCGGTCGCGCATGGCGCGGGTGGCCGTGGCCGGAGCGGCAGGCCTGCTCGCGCTAGGTATAGCCGCGTGCAGCAGCAGTAGCAGCAGCCCGTCGAGCACGAGCACGTCTGCCTCGTCGTCCCCGTCTTCGACCGCCCCGGCCGTCGCGGGCGGCACCGCGACAGTGGCGCTGCCGGCAGGCGTGACTTATAACTACATCTTCCCCTTCATCCCCGCGGCAAGCGCGAACGAGTACAACACCCTCGGCTTCGAGGAGCTCATGTACCGTCCGCTGTACTACTTCGGCAACAACGGCAACTCGGTCGCGATCAACTACCCGCTCTCGACCGCGGACGCGCCGGTGTACTCCGCCGGCGGCAAGACCGTCACCATCACCCTGAAGGGCTGGAAGTGGTCCAACGGCGAGACCGTTGACGCGAAGGACCTGGTCTTCTGGCTGAACCTGATGGAAGCGGAGAAGGCCAACTTCTACGGTTACGTTCCCGGCCTTATCCCGGACAACCTGGCCTCCTACAGCGCGACCGGCCCCGACACGGTGGTCCTGCACCTCAAGAGCGCGGTCTCGAGCCTCTGGTTCACCTACAACCAGCTCGCCGAGCTCACCCCGTTCCCGCAGGCCTGGGACGTCACCAAGGCCGGGGCCACCGCGGGCAGCGGCGGCTGCACCACCGACACGGCGGCGGACAAGTGGGCCAAGTGCACCGCGGTCTACACCTACCTGTCCGGCCTGGCCAAGCAGGCGGGCAGCTACGCAAGCAGCCCGGTCTGGAGCGTCGTCGACGGCCCGTGGAAGCTGAGCAGCTTCAACACCGACGGTAACGTGACCTTCGTGCCGAACCCGACCTACTCGGGTTCCCCCAAGCCCACCCTGACCTCGGTCAAGATGGTGCCGTACACCGACGACACGACCGAGTACACCGGGCTCAAGACCGGCTCGGTCGACGTGGGCTACATCCCGCCGCAGGACCTCGCGCACGTGTCCGGCGGGCAGGTACTGCCGTCGACCAACCCGCTCGGCACCGCCTACACCCTGGCTCCGTACTACCAGTACGGCATCCAGTACTACCTGATCAACTTCAACAACCCGAAGACCGGGCCGATCTTCAAGCAGCTGTACATCCGGCAGGCGCTGCAGGAGTCGATGGACCAGGAAGGCATGATCAAGGCCATCGACAACGGGTATGGCTACCCGACCTCGGGCGCGGTCCCGCAGCAGCCGTCCTCGCAGTGGATCCCCACGATCCAGGGTCAGAACGGCGGCCAGGGCCCGTACGCCTTCTCCGTCGCCAACGCCACCGCGCTGCTGACCAGCCACGGCTGGGCCAAGGTGGGCGGCGTGATGACCTGCCAGAAGCCGGGCACGGCCGCGACCGAGTGCGGCGCCGGCATCGCCGCGGGGACCAAGCTGTCCTTCACGATGGACTACGCCACCGGCATCACCGCCTTCCAGGACGAGGTGGCCAACTACAAGTCGGACACCAGCCAGGTCGGCATCCAGATCAACGACGTGCCGCAGTCCTTCAACACCATCATCGGTGAGACCACGCCGTGCACGCCGGGGCCGAAGTGCAGCTGGGACATGCTGAACTTCGGTGGCTGGAACTTCAACGGCCCTGGCTACGAGCCGACTGGTGAGCCGCTCTTCGCCACCGGCGCCGGGTCCAACGCGGGCAGCTACTCCAACCCGACCGAGGACAAGCTGATCCAGGAGACCCACACCAGCAGCAGCCTGGGTGTCTTCGACCAGTACGCGACGTACACCGACCAGCAGCTCCCGTTCGTCTGGATGCCGAACGCCTACGCGGTGCAGGCAGTGAGCAGCAAGCTGGCGAACGTGACGTTCAACCCGCTTGGCGACTTCACACCCGAGTACTGGAACTTCACCAAGTAACCAGACCGGGTTAGCCTCGGCCGCGGTCTCGCCCCCCACCAGGGGGCGGGGCCGCGGCTGACGCGAGAAAGGACACTGAAACCGTGGTCGGTTTCCTGATCAGGCGGACCGGACAGGCGATCTTCGTGCTGTTCCTGGTGACAGTCGCCACGCTCTTGCTGATCCACCTCTTCCCTGGCGGCCCGGTGCGGGCGTTGCTTGGCGACCGGGCGACGCCCTTCCAGATCGCCTACTACAACAAGCAGTACGGCTTCGACCAGCCGCTCTACGTGCAGTACATCAAGTGGGTCAACCAGCTGATCCACGGCAACCTGGGCTTCTCGAACCACCTGAACCAGTCGGTCACCAGCCTGATCGCCCAGTGCCTGCCGAGGACGATCATTCTCGTCCTGCTCGGTACGATCGTCTCGCTGCTGTTCGGCATCCCGCTCGGCGTCTACCAGGCGGTGCACCGCAACAGCGCTGCCGACTACGTGCTGACCGCGGTGTCCTTCCTCGGTTACTCGACGCCGACCTTCTTCCTCGGGATCATCCTGGTGGACTGGTTCTCGGTCGACGTCCACATCTTCCCGCCCTTCGCCCCGCAGGGAACCACGGTCGGGGCGATCCTGGGAGACCCGAAGGCGCTCGTGCTGCCGGTCTTCACCTACGCCTTCCTGCTTTACGCCCTCTGGTCCCGGTACATGCGCTCGTCGGTCCTCGACAACCTCGTGCAGGACTACGTGCGGACGGCCCGGGCCAAGGGCGCCAGCGAGCGCCGGGTTGTCTGGGGGCACGTGTTCCGCAACTCGCTCGTCTCGATCATCACGCTGCTCGGCCTGTCCATCCCCGGACTGGTCGGCGGCGCGATCCTGATCGAGGTCGTCTTCAACTACCCGGGCATGGGCCTCGCTTTTTACAGCGCGGCGCTTAACGTGGACTATGAGGTGCTGCTCGGGTTCACCGTGCTCGCCACGGTGGCGACGGTCGTCGGGAACCTGCTCGCGGACATCGGCTATGCCGTCCTCGACCCGAGGGTGAGGTACTGAGATGGCTATGGAAAGCGCGCAGGTCATCACGGCCAGCGACGCCGAGCTCGGGCTTGAGCCGTCGTCCAGCCAGCGCGGCATGCTCCGCCGGGCCGGGGAAGTGTTCGTCGAGAACAGGCTCGCCCTCGCCGGGCTGGGCTTCATCGTCTTCATCCTCTTGTTCTGCTTCATCGGCCCGCACCTCTACGTCACCAATCAGGTCGACACCGACCTGATCAACTCGCTGTGCACCCCCGGGTCGCAGCACCTGCTCGGCTGCAACGAGCTCGGCTACGACGAACTGGGCCGGCTGATGGTCGGCGGCCAGACCTCGATCGAGGTCGGCCTGGCGGCGGCCGTTGTCTCGGTCCTCATCGGCACCCTCTACGGTGCGATCTCCGGCTTCGCGGGCGGCTTCATCGACTCGGTCATGATGCGCATCGTGGACGCCGGGCTTTCCCTGCCGTCCCTGATGGTGATCATCATCCTGTCGGTCATCTTCCACCCGACCCCGGTTGTGATCGTCTTCATCATCGCGGTCTTCTACTGGTTCGGCGTCGCCCGCCTGGTCCGCGGCGAGACCCTGTCGCTCCGCAACCGGGAGTACGTGCAGGCGGTCAAGGTGATCGGCGGCCGCCCGCTGCGCTCCGTGGTCAGGCACATCGTGCCCAACGCGATCGGCACGATCATCGTGCAGGCCACGTTCGCGGTGGCGGACTCGATCCTCACCCTGTCGGTGCTCGGCTTCCTCACCCTCGGGGTGGCGCCGCCTGCGACCGACTGGGGATCGATGCTCTCCGGCGGCCTGACCTACATCCAGGGCGGGAACTACTGGTGGCTGATCTATCCGCCGGGTGTGCTGATCATCCTCACCTGCATCTCGTTCAACTTCATCGGTGACGCGCTCCGCGACGCGTTCGAGACCCGGCTGCAGCGCCGGTAGGGGGATAAAGTGGCGCTTCTGCAGATCGAGGACCTGCACACCGAGATCCAGCTCAAGAACAGTGTCGTGCACGCCGTCGACGGGGTGTCGCTCCACGTCGACGAGGGCGAAACACTCGGCATCGTGGGCGAGTCCGGTTGCGGCAAGACGATGACCGCGCTGTCGATCATGGACCTGCTGCCCAACGGCGGCCGGATCGCCCGCGGGTCGATCAAGCTGGCCGGCCGGGAGATCACCGGCCTGACCCCGCCCGAGATACGCAAGATCCGCGGCGACGACATCGGCATGATCTTCCAGGACCCGCTGTCGTCGCTGAACCCGACGCAGACCGTGGGCCAGCAGATCGCCGAGGTCGTGCTGCTGCACCGCGAGGTGTCCAAGAAGGACGCCCGCGAGCGCGCCGTCGAGGTGCTCGACCTGGTCGGCATGCCGCGGGCGCGGGAGCGGGTGGACGAGTACCCGCATCAGTTCTCCGGCGGCATGCGCCAGCGCGTGATGATCGCGATGGCCCTGGCCAACGACCCCAAGCTGCTCATCGCCGACGAGCCGACGACCGCCCTGGACGTGACCATCCAGAAGCAGATCCTCGAGCTCATCGACGGCCTGCGGCAGCGGCTTGGCATGGCGGTCATCATGGTCACCCACGACCTCGGCGTCATCGCCGGGCGCGCCGACCGGGTCGCGGTGATGTACGCGGGCAAGGTGGTGGAGACAACCGACACGGCGGCGCTCTACGCCAACCCCCGCCACCCCTACACCGAGGCGCTGTTCCACGCGCTGCCGGAGAAGTCGGCGGAGACCAGGAAGCGGCTCTACTCTATCCCCGGCGCCCCGCCGGACCTGGTCAACCCGCCCGCGGGCTGCCGCTTCGCGCCGCGCTGCCGGTACGCCACCGACCGCTGCCGGACCGAGCCGCCGGTGCTCGCGGGCGAGACGACCGCGCACGTCTACCGCTGCTTCTTCCCGGTCGGGGTCAAGGAGAAGGAGGTCGCGGGCCAGCTCATCATCACCGAGCCGGAGCAGCCGTCGGAGCCGGTGGCGCCGGCCGCAGCCGCCGTCGGCGACGTCGTGCTCTCGGCCAAGGGCCTGGTCAAGGACTTCCCGGTGACTAAGGGAGCGTTGCAGCGCCGGGTCGGCACGGTCAGCGCGGTGGCCGGGGTGTCGTTCGACATCCGCAAGGGCGAGACGCTCGGCATCGTGGGCGAGTCCGGCTGCGGCAAGACCACCATCGGCCGGATGCTCGTCGGCCTGGACAAGCCGACGGCCGGCGTGATCAGCTTCGACGGCAAGGACCTGGCCCGGTCGAGCGGCCGGCAGTACCGGCGGGAGCGCCGGGACATCCAGTACATGTTCCAGGACTCCTACGCCTCGCTCGACCCGCGCATGCGGGCCGGTTCGATCCTGCGCGAGCCGCTGATCGTGCAGGGCATCGGGTCCAGGAGCGAGCAGTTCGCGAAGGTCAGGGAGATGCTGACCAAGGTCGGCCTGCCCGAGTCGTGGACCGAGCGGTACCCGCACGAGTTCTCAGGCGGCCAGCGGCAGCGGCTCGGGTTCGCCCGCGCGCTGCTGCTCAACCCGCAGCTCATCATCGCCGACGAGCCGGTCTCCGCGCTCGACGTGTCGGTCCAGGCGCAGGTGCTGAACATGATGCGGGACCTGCAGAAGGAGCTGGGCCTGACCTACATGTTCATCTCGCACGACCTGTCCGTCGTCCGGTACCTGTCCAACCACATCGGCGTGATGTACCTGGGCAAGCTGGTCGAGATCGGCCCGGCCGACGAGGTGTACCTGCGCCCGGCCCACCCCTACACCAAGGGCCTGATCGAGTCCGCGCCGACCGCCGACCCGGAGACGGAGCGGGCCAAGGTGCACGAGGGCATCAGCGGTGAACTGCCGAGCGCGATCCACCCGCCGTCCGGCTGCCGCTTCCGCACCCGGTGCCCGATCGCCCAGGAGATCTGCGCCACCAAGGAACCGGAGCTCAAGCCGTACGGCACCGCCAGCCGGCTGGCCGCCTGCCACTTCGCGCTGCAGCCGCCGGTCTCGCCCGGCTCGTTCGAGCCGGCCGCGGAGTCGGTCTCTTAACCCGCAACAGCAGTAGCACTCCGAGCGGGCCCGGCGGCTGCCGGGCCCGTTTCGCGTCCGGGCACCCGGACCCCCGGGTGGAACGCTGCCCCCAGGCGGCGTAGCGTGGGGAACGCGCCCGTCGCGTGGTTACCGGCGGACCGGGACCGCCCCGGGCCGCCCGGGCCCGCCGATATGCATGACACTTCAATAATCTTGCGGAATGCATGACGCTTCAACCATTTTTCGGGTAGTCTTACCTGGTAACGCGCTTCAGCGTCGCAGTTGCAAACACACATTCCTGGAGGCTCAATGAGCTCGACTGCTGTGGAGATCCCCGGCTACGTCGCCGGCACGTGGGCGATTGACCCGGTTCACTCCGAGGTCTCGTTTACCGTGCGGCACATGATGGTCAGCAAGGTCCGCGGCCGCTTCGACACGTTCGAGGGCACCATCGTCACCGGTGCGGACCCGCTGTCCTCGACTGTCACCGCCACGGTTGACCTCTCCTCGATCAACACCGGCCAGGAGCAGCGGGACGCGCACATCCGCTCCGCCGACTTCTTCGAGGTGGAGAAGCACCCGCACATGACCTTCGCCTCCACCGGCGTCCGCCCCGAGGGTGACCACTTCCTGCTCGACGGCGACCTCACCCTCAAGGGCGTGACCAAGCCGGTCACCTTCAAGCTTGAGGTCAACGGCTTCGGCCCGGACGCTTACGGCGGCACCCGGGCCGGCTTCTCGGCGACCACCGAGATCAACCGGAGCGAATTCGGCGTGAACTTCAACGGCCCCATCCCCGGCGTCCCCGGCGGCGTGGCGGTGTCCGAGAAGGCCACCATCAACCTCGAGATCGAGGGCGTCCTGCAGGCCTGAGGCCTGCCGGTCAGTCATCAGCGGAGCGCGGCGCGGCCCGGTGGGTCGTGCCGCGCTCGTGTGGAACGGAAGGTTTCTTCGCCCGGCTGGCTCGGGGTTCCTAGTGCTCGCGGTGCTTGGTCAGGTAGTCGATGTAAAGCGGCCGGAGTGCTTCCGCCTCGGCGCCGTCGCCCGAGCTGATTACGTCGGCCAGCAGCGCGGAAGCCTTGACCACGTCCTCCTCGGACTCGCCCTCGTACCCCTCAAGCGCCTCCGCCGCCGGAATCGCCCGGAGCAGCTCCCAGAGGAACTTCACGTCGGCGTGGGTCAGTGCCCGGTGCACGGCCTTGTCGTGCAGCTCGCGGGAAGAAAGTGCCTCAAATTCGGTCTCGGTAGCCACGCTCTTGACCTTACCCCCACCTCGCACTCCGCCCTTCCCGCTACCGGCGGACCGAGCGGATGACCGTGGTCACCATGGGGAGTTCGAACACCCCGCGCGCGGTCTCCGGCCGGGACGCCAGGTAGTCGCGGACCTGGCTGAGCAGCCGGTCGCGTTCGGCCGGCGCCATGATGAGCACCTGCGAGTGGGTGCCGAGATTGGCGAGCAGCTTCTCGGTCGTGTGCGGCTGCGGGTTCGGGAACTCGGCCCGCTCGGTCGGCGTGAACAGCTCGGTCCCGAACTGCCGTCCGCCGAAGGCGGCCGCGTCCGCGCGCCGCGACGACAGCGTCGGCGACGCCGCACCCTCGGCGACGTCCTGCAGCCCGGCGACCCACTCCACCCGGTCGTCGTCGCTGTTCCACAGCGCGCCCAGCGTCCCGCCGGCAGCGAGCACCCGGGCCATCTCCGGCACCGCCCGCGACATGTCGAACCAGTGCATCGACTGCCCGCACAGCAGCGCGTCCACCGACCCGTCGGGCAGCGGGATCGCCTCGGCCGGCCCGTGCAGCGCCCGCGCCGACGGCACCCGCCGCCGCAACTCGGCCAGCATCGCCGCGTCCGGCTCCACCGCGGTCACCTCAGCCCCCAGGCCGGCCAGCACCGCTGTCAGCTTCCCGGTTCCGGCCCCGAGGTCGAGCACCCGCAGGCCGGCCAGGTCGCGCCCGGTCGGCACGACGCACCAGCGCACCGCGTCGGCCGGATAGTCCGGCCGGTGCTCCGCATACGCCGCCGCGACCGCCCCAAACGAAGATCCCCGCCTGGTCCATTCACCGGTGTCCACGCCGTCCACCTTAGCCAGCCCGACGCGCGATCCCATCCGGCCGGCCGCACGTGTATCCGGCCGGCCGCACGTTGTCACAACCATTTCTGTCATCGCGGCGTCTTAACCCCGTAGAGGGCCATCGACCGGGGGAGTGCCCTCGGCGAGCCGCCCAACCGAGAAGGAGCGAGACATTGAGGAAGCCATTCCGCCGCATCGCCGCGGCCGCGGCTGCCGCCCTTGCGCTGGGCACCGGGTCCGCCATCTGGGCATCCACGTCCGCATCGGCCGCGCCGACGGCGACCGCCGCCAAAGACGCTCTGCTGCCGGTCTGCACCGCGGGTAACCTCGCGGTCTGGGTGAACTACGGCGCCATGCAGGGCGCGGCCGGCACCTGGTATTACCCGCTGGAGTTCACCAACACCAGCAACCACACCTGCCGCACATGGGGCTGGCCCGGTGTCGCCGCCACCAACGCCAACGGCCACCAGCTTGGCGACGCCGCCCACCGGCTGACCCTCTACACCCCGCACTGGGTGAACATCGGGGCCGGCGCGACCGCGCACGCGCTGTTCTCCTACGGCGCGGCCGAGGTGTCGACCTCCGGCTGCAAGCCCACCAACGCCAGCCTGATCAAGGTCTACGCACCGAACCAGCGCACCGCCGACCTCGGCTTCTTCTCCCTCCCGGTCTGCACGGTGGGCGGCGGCCACGTGTACCTGCACGTCGCCGCGATCCAGCCGGGAACCAACATCTAGCAACCTCTCGAGGAGGACCCATGTTCAAGAACTTCCGCCGCACCGCCGCCGTCGCCGCCACCGCGCTCACCCTCGGCCTCGGCGGCGCCGTCTGGGCGACGGCCGCCGCCTCGGCCGCCCCCGCCGCCACCCCGGGCTGCACGACCGCCAACCTGTCGGTCTGGGTGGACCTCAGCCAGGGGAGCGCCGCCGCCGGTCATGTCTACTACCCGCTCGACTTCACCAACACCGGCAGCCGCGCCTGCACCCTCTCCGGGTACCCGGGCGTCTCCGCCACCACCGCGGGCGGCAGCCAGATCGGCCGCGCGGCCGGACGTGACCCGCGGTACAAGGCGAAGACGGTCACGATCGCGGCCGGCGGTAGCGCGCACGCGATCCTGACCTGGGTCCAGGTGGGCAACTTCACCGCCTCGGGCTGCAAGCCGGCCACCGCCAGCCTGATCAAGGTCTACCCGCCTAACCGCAAGTCGGCCGCGTCCGGGTTCTTCAGCCTGCAGGGCTGCCGCGCCACCAAGCCGCTCTACACCTACCTCTACGTGACCACGGTGCAGCCCGGGGTCGGCCACGCCGTCTAGGCAGTAAGCTGCCGGCGTGCTCGACACCCGTACCCCGAGCGTCGCCCGCGCCTACGATTACCTGGTCGGCGGCGGAGCTAGCTTCGCCGCCGACCAGGCGCTGGCGGCTCGTCTGGTGGCGCTCTACCCCCGGCTGAAAGAAGTTCTGTTCTCCTCCCGGATCCAGGTAACCGACTCCGTCGGCCACATTGCCCGCCAGGGCGTGGACCAGTACCTGGATATCGGCGCGGGCCTGCCCACGGCGCCGTCGGTTCACGAGACCGCCCGGGCGCTGCTGCCAGGCGCCCGCGTCGCCTACATCGACCGCGACCCGGTGGTCGTCGCCCACGGGACCGCCCTGGTCCCCGCGGGGGTCCGGTACGCCGGCGGGGATCTCACCGAGCCGGAGGCCCTGCTGGCCGCCCTCAGCTTCATCGACTTGTCCCGGCCGGTCTGCCTCGTGCTCGCGCTGGTTGTGCAGGCGATCGAGCCAAGCACCGCCCGGGCCGTCGTCGGCGTCCTGGTCAAGGCGCTGCCACCGGGCAGCTATCTGGTGGCGACGGTGGGCGCGGGCGATCCCGGGCGGCTGCCCGATTCCGTCTGGGCGGCCGGGCTCACCGAGGCCGACCTGGCTTCCTTCTTCGGCGGCCTCGACCTGCTGCCGCCGGGCATCACCCGTCACGGCGAGGTGCTCTGCGGTACCGGGGTGAAGCGTGCATGAGGTAGCGCCCGGCGTCTTCGTCGCGACGGCCGACCGGTACACCACGACGACCACGGTGGTGGCCGGCGCCGACGGCGGGTGCCTGCTCATCGACCCGGCGGTGACCGTCGGCGACCTCGCCGCGATCGCGGACTGGCTGGCGGAGCGCGGCCTGCACCCGGTGGCGGGATGGTCCACGCACCCGCACTGGGATCACCTGCTCTGGTCCGTCTCGTTCGGCGACGTGCCCAGGTATGCCACCCCGCGCGCGGTCGCGGTCGCCGCCAGGGAACTGCCGGGGCTCATCAACGGCGTGCGGGAGGAGGCCCCGGGCCACGACCTGACGCTGTTCGCCCGCGTCGAGCCGCTGCTCGGCCACGACATCGAGTGGGCCGGGCCGCGCGCGGTGGTGCTCGCCCACGACGCCCACGCCCCCGGCCACGGCGCGGTCTACCTGCCGGAGGCCGGCGTGCTGATCGCCGGCGACATGCTCTCCGACATTGAGATCCCGCTGCTCGACGCCGACGCGCCTGACCCGTTCGGCGGCTACCGGCAGGGCCTGGGACTGCTCGCGGCCACGCCCGGCGTGCGGGTGGTCGTGCCCGGCCACGGCCACGTCGGCGATCACGCCGAGTTCCGCCGCCGGGTCGCCGCCGACCTCGGTTACCTGGACGCCACCGAGGCCGGCGCCGACGTGGCCGATCCCCGGCTCACCCAGGACTGGCTACGGGCCGAGCACGCCAGGCACGAGCTACTCTCCCGCACGCTGCCGGGCGTTTTAGGCCGGTGCCTTCCCATTCTCGAGGACGAAGACGGGGATGAGGCGATCGGTCTTCGTCTGGTACTCCGCGTACGGCGGGTAGGCCGCGACCGCCCGCTCCCACCAAGCGTCGCGCTCGGCGCCGGTCACCTCACGGGCGGTCATCTCCCACTTGTCCGCGCCGTCCTGGAGGACAACGTCCGGGTTCGCCCGGAGGTTGTAGACCCAGACCGGGTTCGCGGGCGCGCCGCCCTTGGAACCGACCGCGGCATAGCTGCCGTCATGCTCCACTCGCATCAGCGGGGTCTTCCGCACCGCACCGGTCTTCGCGCCCCGGTTGGTCACGATCACCACCGGCAGCCCGGAATCGAGCAGGGTCGTGCCCGCCGTGCCACCGGAACCCTCGTACTCTTCCACCTGATCCCGAACCCAAGCAGCGGGGCTCGGTACGTATTCGCCATCGATAGCCATGCTCACATCCAACACCGTCCGGCCCGGCGCTCTTCCGGCGGGACAGTGCAGCCCTGTGGCCCGCCGGTCAGCAGATGTGATCCGGCGGGCCACAGGGCCCACAACGTGCGCGCGCCCCGGGTTAGCTCTTGGCCTTCGCGGCCTTCTTGGCCTTACCGCTCTTGCTCGACTTCGGCTTCGCCGCGGACGCGCTTGCCGCCTTCGGTGCCGTGCTGCCTGACGCCCTCGGCACGGCGAGGGCCGCTGCCCCCGGAGCGCTGCTGGCGGCCGTCCTGGTCACGCCGTTCACCGACGTGCCGTTGGCGCCGCGGGCCGGCGTCCGTGACGTCGCGGTCTTGGCGGCGCCCCTCGACGTCGTCGTCCTGGCGCGGGCCGGCGACGGGCTGCTCCCGTTGGCGGACAGCCCCTTGGCGGCGTCGTTGAGCGACTTGACGGCGGTCTCCAGCGCCTTGGTGGCGCTGGTGATCGCGGCGAGCGCGGTGTTGAGCGACTTGGCCGATGTTCCGGCCTTGGTCGCCGCGGTGTTCAGCCGCGTCGCGGCCGACGACACCTTGGTCGCCGCGGCGGAGACGGTGCGCGGCGTGGCCGCGCCCGCCTTGCTCGCCGTCGTTCTGCTTGATGTTGACCGCGCCGTCGTCCGCGTGCTCCTGGTCACGGTCGCGGGCTTGGCCGCCGCCGTGCGAGTCGCTGGCTTGCTCGCCGCGTGTATCGTGCCCGGCACCGTGGCCGTGGTCTTCGTGGGCACTGATCTCCCCCTTGATATGGATCAGTTACGGGGGCGTCATTCCACGGAGAGTAACCTCTTACACCTGGCGACTAGGAAAAACAATGGCGGAGCTCGGAATTTTAGTGACCTTACGTCACTTGTCGCCCGGCGGCAGCAGCTCGGCGACGATCCGCAGCGCGTCCTGCGGCGACGAGCCCCGCCCCACCGCGACCCCCATCAGGTAACTGGTGAGCGGCACCGCCAGCCGCACCACGTTGTGCGCGATGTCCCCGGTCAGTCCGAGCATCGCGTCGCGAACCGATTCCGGCAGCACCTCGTCCGCCGGCACCCCGAGCCCGGCCGCCACCTCATCAAGCCACGCCTCAACGTCAGCCATGCCAGCCCGTCCTCCCCGATCTCAACGATGAGCGAACGCCGCCAGCCGAGGACGAGGGCTCGCCGGAACCCAGTACGCGCATCACGCTAACCCAGTTCGTGGACGCCTTGATGGCTTCCGCCAACTGGTCGTCAGTCCACAACCGGGGAGGCAGCACTACTGGCGACAAGATGCTGTCGGGATGACAGGATTTGAACCTGCGGCCCCTTGACCCCCAGTCAAGTGCGCTACCAAGCTGCGCCACATCCCGGTGCGGACCGGAAACCGGCTCGCGGAGCTAACCTTAGCGCACCGCGGGCACCACCGGGAAACGAGAACGGCAGTCGGCCGGAACTCCCGCCACGATCGCGGATGGCGCGGCGCACGCATCCGCGGGAACGCCGACTGCGCGCGCCGGGAGGAAGCGGTGCCCGCCCCCGGCTAGCATCAGTCCGATGGGCAACACCAGGCCACTCCCGCAGCCCGAGACCACGCGAGGCGAGCGACAGCGCAAGGCTCCGCGCCCGAAGAGCCGCGCCCGCCGCTACCTTAAGCGCGCGGGAATTACGCTGGGGGTTCTCGTCGCGATCGCGGTGGTCGGCGTCGGCGTCCTCTGGATCGCCACCCCCTCGGCCAGCGACGCGCCCCAGCTCGCCCGGGCCCAGGCACAGCAGCACGGCATCGCCTACCCGGGCCCGCCGGTGCCGGCCAACTTTTCCCGGCCCCTCGTCGCGACCGAGGACAAGCGCTTCTACTCCGAGCCGGGGGTGGATGTCCTCGCCGTCGGCCGGGTCGTCTGGGCCGATGCCAGCGGTGGCAGTGACCAGGGCGGCGCGACCCTCGAGCAGCAGCTGGCCAAGTTGCTCTACACGCCGACCCAGACCGGCTTCACGGCCGAGCTTAAGCAGGTCGTCCTCGCGTTCAAGCTCAACGCCGCCTACTCCAAGCAGCAGATCCTGGCGATGTACGCCGAGGTCGCCTATTACGGCCACGGCTACTACGGCCTGGAGCAGGCGAGCTGCGGGTACTTCGGCCACCCGGCCGCCGACCTGACCGTCACCCAGGGCGCCATGCTGGCCGGCGTCGTCAACGCCCCGTCCCTCGACGACCCGATCGATGACCCGGCTGACGCCAGGCTCCGCCTTGAGCACGTCATCACCAGGATGGTCGCGGTCGGTGACCTCACCTCGTCGCAGGCGAACAAGGCGCTGGCCGCCTCACTGGGCATCGTCCCGCGCGACCAGGCGGGCTGCTAACCGGGGGCTAGCATGCGCTAGTGCGCCGACGCCGACGCGAGTTCCCCGGCCTCCGCGCCGCCGTCGCCGTCGCCGTTCCCCTGGTGGTTGCTGAACACGAACTTGCGGTAGGCGTACAGCCGGAACAGCGTCGCCAGCCCGATGCCGATGATCGTCGCGATGTTGTACGAGAGTCCGTCCTTGTAGCCGAGCTCGTAGTACGCGATGTCCACGATGCCGACCTGGATCACGATGCCGACCACGTTGAGCAGCACGAAGGTGATCGTCTCGTGCCTGAGCCCCTTGCCCTTGCGGTGCTTGAAGGCCCAGTGCCGGTTGCCGACGAAGGTCACCATCGTGGCGACGATGTAGCCGATGATCACCGCGGTGATGGCGCCGACCCCGGCACCGGAGTGCAACGCGTTCTGGACGCCCAGCTGGACGACGAAACCAATCAGGCCCACGACGCCGAACTTGGCGACCTCATGGACCAGCACCTGAAACCGGAGATAGGTGTCGCGGATCAGACTCAACTGGCTCAGTTCCTCTCGCCTGCCTGGCGCCGCGCGCCCATCCGCCGCGTCGCCGTCACCCCTGCTCTTACCTTATCTAGACGCCTAAGCTGCCCCTGCGGCCGGCCGGAAAACCGTTCGGTTTCCACTAAGGTGCCGGGTATTCTCACGCTGGTGCCCGAAGTACTTGTCCGCGCCCGAGGCCTGACCAAGCGGTTTGGCAGCTTCACCGCCGTAGCCGGAATTGATTTTGATCTGTTCGCCGGTGAGGCTTTTGGCTTCCTTGGGCCCAATGGTGCCGGGAAGTCCTCCACGATGCGGATGCTTGGCTGTGTCTCTCCGCCTACGCAGGGTGATCTTACCATTCTTGGTGGTGACCCAGTGCGAGATGGTGCCGCGATCCGGGCGCGCCTCGGCGTCGTCCCGCAAGAGGACACCCTGGACGAGGAGCTCTCCGTCCGGGAGAACCTGCTCGTCTACGGCCGCTACTTCGGCCTGTCCCGCGCGCTGATCGCCGAGCGGACCGACCAGCTGCTTGACTTCGTCCAGCTCACCGAGCGGGCGGGCGACATGGTCGAGCCGCTTTCCGGCGGCATGAAGCGCCGGCTGACCATCGCCAGGTCGCTCATCAACGACCCCGATATCCTCATACTCGACGAGCCCACCACCGGGCTTGACCCGCAGGCCAGGCACGTCGTCTGGGACCGCCTCTTCCGGCTCAAGCAGCGCGGCGTCACCCTCGTGCTGACCACCCACTACATGGACGAGGCGGAGCAGCTCTGCGACCGCCTGGTCGTCATGGACCACGGCAAGATCGCCGCCGAGGGCACCCCGCGCGAGCTCATCGCCCGCTACTCCACGCCCGAGGTGCTTGAGCTGCGGTTCGCCCCCGACGAGCAGGAGGCGGCGGCCGAGAAGATCAAAGACCTGTCGCCGGAACGGACGGAGGTTACCGCGGACCGGATCCTGATCTACTCCTCCGATGGCGACGCGTTCCTCGAGCGCGTCCGCGCGACCGGGCTGGCGCCGCTCACCGAACTGGTGCGCCGCTCTTCCCTGGAGGACGTCTTCCTCCGCCTCACCGGCCGGACGCTGATCGACTGATGGCAGTATCCTCCCCGGGGGACGACCCCCCGGTGACCCCCCGACATGCGGGGGCCTCCCCGGGGGACGACCCCCCGGTGACCCCCGCGCAGAACCCGCGCGGAGACCGCAACCGCCCGGCCCGCACCGCCCTCGCCCCGCTTCCCGGCCGGTGGGACCTGTCGGTCCGCGCGTTCCGCTGCTGGCTGGTCATGTACCGGCGGACCTGGCGGTCCTCGATCTGGTCGTCGGTCTTCGGCCCGCTCTTCTACCTGGGCGCGATGGGCTACGGCCTCGGCTCGCTGGTCGACCGGCATGGCACCGCGCCCCTCGGCGGGGTTCCGTACCCGGTCTTTGTCGCGCCCGCCGTGCTCGCCGTCCAGGCGATGAACTCGGGCCTGTCCAACGCGATGTTCCCGGTCTTCGGCGGCATCCACTGGAACAAGATCTACATCGCGGCCCGGGCGACCATGCTCCGCCCGGCCGACATCTACCGCGGCCATCTGCTCTTCATCACCATGCGGATCACGATGAACTCGGCCTGCTTCGTGGTCGTGATGGCCGCCTTCGGGCTGATCAGGTCCTGGTGGGCGGTGCTGCTGCTGCCCGCCTCTGTGCTGCTCGGCGTCGCGTTCGCCGCGCCGTCGGCGGCGTGGGCGGTGACGTTGCGCGTGCAGACCCCGATGAGCTACGTGTTCCGTTTCGGCTCGGTACCGCTGATGCTCTTCTCCGGTACGTTCTTCCCGGTCAGCCAGCTGCCCGGCTGGCTCAGGCCGATCGCCTACGCGACCCCGCTCTGGCACGGCGCCGCGCTGTGCCGCTCGCTGAGCCTCGGCACGGTCACGGCCGGCTCGGCCGCCATCCACATCGGCTACCTGGCCGCCATGGCCGCTGTCGGCCTGTGGCTGGGCAACCGGAGCTACTACCGGAAGCTCTATGTGTAGCCGCCGCGCCGCGCAGGAGGTGAGCTCCCCATGCCCGTAGAGCCAACGGTCCGTTCCGCTCCGGTTGATTCTTGCTTTTCGGCTGCCTTCTCCTGGTTGCCGGGGGCGCGCGGGCTGCGGCTGATCGAGCGGCACGCGCGCTTCTACCGGCGGATGTGGCTGGTGGTGGCGTCCGGGGCGGCCGAGCCGCTGTTCTACCTGGCCTCGGTCGGAATCGGCATCGGCGCGCTGATCGGCACGGTGGCCTGGGACGGGCACCAGGTGCCGTACCGGGAGTTCGTCGCGCCCGGGCTGCTGGCCGTGTCCGCGCTGAACGGGGCGCTGAACGACTCGACCTTCAACGTCTACGGCAGGCTCAAGTTCGAGAAGCTCTACGACTCGGTGCTGGCGACACCGCTGGGCGCGCGGGACGTGGCCGCCAGCGAGATCGGCTGGGCGGTGCTGCGCGGTCTGCTCTACTCGGTGCCGTTCCTGGTCGTGATGGCCGCCCTGGGGCTGATCGCCTCCCCCTGGGCGCTGCTCGCGCTGCCCGGCGCGGCCCTGGTCAGCTTCGCCACCGCCGCCGCGGGGGTGGCGCTGACCACCTACATGAAGTCCTGGCAGGACTTCGAGTACGTGATGCTGGTCTCGGTGCCGCTGTTCCTGTTCTCCGGCACGTTCTATCCGCTCTCGGTCTATCCGCACGTCATCGGCGTGATTGTGGAGTGGACGCCGCTGTACCAGGGGGTGGTGATCCTGCGTGACCTGGTGCTCGGCGCGCCGTCCTGGGATCTGCTCTGGCGGGCGGCGTACCTGGTGGTGGTGGGGCTCATCGGCCTCGGAGTCGCCGGGCGCAGGATCGCCAAACTGCTGCTGGTCTGACCCCGGTTCACCACCGGTCACGCACGGTACGATGCTGGGGTGCTGGGGGAGCGCCGCTGGCAAGCCGTTGCCGACACGGCCGTCGATGATCCTGGCGGCGCGCCCGCGGTCAGCTGGAGCCCCTGGCGCGATCCGGTCGCGTGGACCATCGCGGGCCTGGTCTTCTGCGCCTACTTCACGATCTCGCTCTACCGGCTGCTCACGCTCACCCCGACCTCGTGGGATCTGGGCATTTACACCGAGTACGTGAAGCAGCTGTCGCTGCTGCGGGCGCCGATCGTGGACGTGCGCGGGCCCGGTTTCAACCTGCTTGGCGATCACTTCCAGATCGGCCTGGCGGTGCTGGCGCCGTTCTTCCGGCTCTACCCGTCGCCGGCCACCCTGCTGTTCTTCCAGGCGCTGCTGACGGCGGTGTCGGTGTTCCCCATCATGTCGGCCGCGTCGCTGCTGCTCGGCCGGGCCAGCAGCCGGCTGATCGGGTTCGCCTACGGCTTCTCCTGGGGCCTGCAGCAGATGATCGACTTCGACTTCCACGAGATCGCGCTGGCAGTGCCGCTGCTCGCCTTCTCGCTGTCGGCGCTGGTCCGCGGGCGGGTGCGGGCGGCCGCGGTGTGGGCGCTGCCGTTGGTCTTCGTCAAGGAGGACCAGGGGTTCACGGTCGCCGCGATCGGCGCCTACCTCGTCTTCGACGGCATCGCCGCCGCGGCCGGGCCCGGTTCGCGGCTCGCGCCCGCCCGGCAGCGGGGGAGCGTTGGCTGGGGGGCGCTGCTGGTGCTCTGGGGGCTCTTCTGGTCCGTGTTCGCGATCACGGTGATCATCCCGCACTTCAACCCGCTGCACGAGTACTACTACTGGAAGGACGGGGGAGTGGTCGCGGGCGGCCACGGCTTCTCCGTCGGCTCGCTCATCGGCCAGACCGCGGCTGGCTGGCCCACCAAGCTGCAGACCGTGGTCTTGCTGCTGCTGCCGACCGCGTTCGCGGCGCTCGGCTCCCCGGTCGCGCTGCTCGCGCTGCCCAGCCTGCTGCTCCGCTTCGTCTCGACCAACACCGCCTACTGGGGCACCAACTGGCACTACAACGCGACGATGGTGCCTATTCTCTTCATCGCCGCCGCTGAGGCGATGGCCCGCTGGCGCGCGGCCGGCGCAAACCGGCCGCGGGCCGGGCTGGCGGTTGGGCTGCGGCGCGGGCTGGCCAGGCACGGCGCGCCGATGATGGCCGCGATCGCGGTCGCACTCGCCTTCCAGTTCCCGCTCAGCACCCTCTGGCACGGCTCCACTTTCGCGATCAGCCCGCAGGTCGCGGCGGACAACGCCGCTATGGCGGTGGTGCCGGACGGCGCGACCGTGCAGACCACCCTGAACCTGCTGGCGCCGCTGGCCGCCCGCACCGACACGTTCTGGATCGGCAACGCGGGCAACCCGCTCACGCAGTACATCGTCTTCGACGGCAGGAACAGCGGCTACAGCCCGGCACCGGGCAACGTCCCCGCCTTCATCGCCGGGCTCTACCCGGCGGCCGGCTACACACCGGTGTTCGAGCGCGGCGACGTCTACGTCTTCCGCCGCGGCCAACTCCGGTAGCTCCCGGGACTAGGCTTGCGTGAATGGTGAGCACGACGCGGCCCGTCCAGCTAGCTGAAGCCGTCGATCAGGGGGAGCTGGCCGCCGCACTGCGGGCGGCCGGGCTGGCCGAGATCGAGACCGCGACCAGGCGGCGCGCGGAGTACTCCTCCGACGCCTCCAACTACCGGGTCGTCCCCGAGGTGGTGGCGTTCCCGCGCGGCGCCGATGAGATCGTGGCCGCGCTTGAGGTCTGCCGGCTGCGCGGCGTGCCGATCGTCACCCGCGGCGGCGGCACCTCGATCGCCGGCAACGCGCTCTCGGCCGGCCTCGTGCTCGACCTGTCCAGGCACCTCAACCGGGTCATCGCGGTGGACCCGCGGGAGCGGACGGCGGTGGCGGAACCCGGCACCGTCCTCGATGACATCAGCGCGGCGGCCGCCCCGTACGGGCTGCGGTTCGGTCCCGATCCCTCGACCCACTCGCGCGCCACCATCGGCGGCGCCATCGGTAACAACGCCTGCGGTTCGCGCGCGCTGCGCTACGGGCGGACCGCCGACAACGTGCTGGCGCTTGACGTCGTCACCGGGGCCGGCGCGCGCTTCACGGCCGGATCGGGCGGCGCGGGACTGGCCGGCACCGATCCCGCCGGCCCGGGTGCGGCGCTGCTGGCGGACCTGCGCGCCGTGGTCGCCGGGAACCTGGCCACGATCAGGACCGAGTTCGGCCGGTTCACCCGGCAGGTCTCGGGCTACTCGCTCGAGCACCTGCTGCCGGAGAACGGCGCCAACGTCGCGAAGTTCCTCGCCGGGACCGAGGGGACACTCGCGCTCACCCTGCGGGCCGCCGTCCGCCTGGTCGCCGCGCCGCGCGCCACCGCGCTCGCGGTGCTCGGCTACCCCGACATGGCCGCCGCCGCCGAGGCCGTGCCCGCGCTGCTGCCGCACCTGCCGGTCGCCCTCGAGGGCCTGGACTCCCGGATGGTCGACGTGGTCCGCCTCCGGCGCGGCCCGGCCGCCGTGCCCGCGCTGCCGCGCGGCGGCGGCTGGCTGTTCGCCGAGACCGCGGGCGACTCAGTGGAGGAGGCACGGGCGGCGGCGGTCAAGCTCGTGGCCGACGGCGGCTGCCTGGACAGTGCGGTGATCACCGGGCCGGCCGCCGCCGCACTCTGGCGGATCCGCGAGGACGGCACGGGCCTGGCCGGCCGTACCCCGGCCGGCGCGCCCGCCTGGCCGGGCTGGGAGGACTCGGCCGTGCCGGTGCACGCCCTCCCCGCCTATCTGCGCGAGCTCACCGCGCTGATGGCCAGCCACGGCGTCGACGGCCTGATGTACGGGCACTTCGGCGACGGGTGCATCCACGCGCGGATCGACTTCCCGCTCCGCGACCGGCCCGCGGTGCTCCGGTCATTCACCCAGGACGCGGCGCGGCTGGCCGCCTCCTACGGCGGGTCGGCGTCCGGTGAGCACGGCGACGGGCGGGCCCGCGGTGAGCTGCTGCCGGCGATGTACTCGCCGGCCGCGATCGGGCTGTTCGGGGCGGTCAAGCAGCTGTTCGACCCGGCCGGCCTGCTCAACCCGGGCGTTATCGTCGATCCGGCGCCGCTCGACGCCGACCTGCGGGTCGCCCTGGCGCCGCCGCTCAAGCGCGGGCTCGGCTTCGCGTACGCCGCCGACGGCGGCGACTTCTCCACCGCCGTGCACCGCTGCGTCGGGGTGGGCAAATGCCGGGCCGACAACACCGCGTCGGGCGGCGTGATGTGCCCGTCCTACCTGGCGACGCGGGACGAGAAGGACTCCACCAGGGGCCGCGCGCGGGTGCTGCAGGAGCTGGTGAACGGCTCGCTGGTGTCGTCCGGGTGGCAGTCGCCCGAGGTCACCGAGGCGCTCGACCTCTGCCTGTCCTGCAAGGGGTGCTCCACCGACTGCCCGGCCGGGGTCGACATGGCCACCTACAAGGCCGAGGCCACCTACCAGCGGTACCGGGGCAGGATCCGGCCCGCCGCGCACTATTCGCTCGGCTGGCTGCCCCGCTGGGCGGCGCTGACTGCGCGCTGGCCGGGGGCGGCGCGGCTTGCCAACCTGTCGCTGCGCTTCCGGCCGGCTGCCGCCCTGGCTAAACGGCTGGGCGGCATCGACGAGCGGCGGGACCTGCCCGAGTTCGCCACCCGGAGCTTCCGCCGCTGGTTCGCCACGGGTGGTGGCGGGGCGGCCGGCGGGAGAGTCGGCGGGGCGGCCGGCGGAAGAGTCGGCGGGGCGGCTGCTGGCGCACCCGGCGAACGCAAGCCCGTGCTGCTGTGGGTGGACACATTCACCAACGCGTTCGCGCCGCAGGTCGGCCGGGCGGCGGTGCAGGTGCTCGAGGCCGCCGGGTACCAGGTGCGGATCACCGAGCGGAACGTCTGCTGCGGACTGACCTGGATCTCGACCGGCCAGCTGGACGGCGCACGCCGTCAGCTCCGCGCCGCGCTGCGCGAGCTCGGCCCCGCCCTTGACGCCGGCATCCCGGTCGTCGGGCTTGAACCCTCTTGCACGGCGGCGCTCCGCGTCGACGCGGCTGAGCTGCTGCCGGGCGACCCGCGCGCGGAGGCGCTCGGCGGCGCGGTGAAGACCCTGGCCGAGCTGCTGCACGCCACCGACGGCTGGAGCCCGCCCGACCTGTCCGACGTCACCGGCGTGGCCCAGCCGCACTGCCATCAGCATGCGGTGCTCGGCTGGCACGCGGACGCCGCGATCCTGGCCGACGCCGGGGCCACGGTGACAGCGGTCGGCGGCTGCTGCGGCCTGGCGGGCAACTTCGGCGTCGAGCGCGGCCATTACGAGGTGTCGGCCGCGGTCGCCGAGACCGCCCTGCTGCCGGCCGTCCGCCAGGCCATGAGCGCGGCGGGTGACGGCGCGACCATCACCGTCCTGGCCGACGGCTTCTCCTGCCGCACGCAGCTCGACCAGCTGGCCGATGTGCACGGCACCCACCTGGCCGAGCTGCTGGCCTCGCGGCTGCGCTCCCGCTAGCTCAGCTACCGTCAGGAGCGGTGGCCCGCCCGGGCCTGACGGCGCCTGGACCCCGGACGTTCAGGTAAGAAAATCCGGGCGGCGGTGTCGGATCGGGGCAGGGGTGTTCGTAGCAAGGGTGAGCGGCCGCCCGGACGGGACAGGCCCGGACCACGGGAGATGATCCTCGATGCAGTACCTGCTTTCCGTGATTGACGACAGAGCCGGCTACGCCCCGCAGGAGGACGGCGCAGCCGGCTCCGCCACCCCGCAGGAGATGAACGCCATTGACGTGTTCAACGAGCGGCTGGTGGCCGATGGCCACTGGGTCTTCGGCGGCGGTCTCGGGGTGCCGGACAACGCCACCGTCATCGACAACCGGGGGGCGGAGGCCGTCGTCACGGACGGGCCTTTCGTGGAGTCGAAGGAGTACCTGGGCGGCTTCTGGATCATCGAGGCGCCCGACCTCGACGCGGCGCTCAAGCTGGCCGCTGAAGGGTCGAAGAGCTGCAACCGGAAGGTTGAGGTGCGGCCGTTCCTGACCGAATGAGCGAGGCCGGCGGTGTCCCCCCGAACCCGGGCGCCTAGCCGAGCACCGCCGCCGCGGCCTGTCGCTTCATCAGGTTGTAGATGACCGTCTCGTTGGCGGGCACCGCGGGCGCCCCGGTGCCGAGCCCGACGACGGCGGCGCCGAAGACGTCCACCCCGCTGGCGGTGAACAGGGTGTTGAGGGTCAGCGCGCTCCCGGTGACCTTTCCGGTCTGCAGGAGGTCGACGGTGGGACGGCCGGCCAGCGTGCCGCCGGGCGCCGCCTTGAGCGCGAAGGTGCCAGTGCCGCCGTCGGCCGGCGCGGTGAACGACTTGCACCGGGCCGCGAGCGGCACAAGCCCGGCCACGAACGCGGTCGCCGCCGAGGCGGTGGGGAACTGATAGATCAGCTGGTCATAGGCCTGGTCGGTGCCGACCACGCTGTCGGCCGCCATGGCCGTCTCGCCGAACCCGGTGGACCCCAGGTGCTGTACGAAGTCCGAGCAGGACACCGTGGCCAGCGGGTAGGCGGCCGCCCCCGAGGTCAGCGACCCGCCCGAGGTGACCGGGCCCGACGAGGACGCGGCGAAGCCGGCCGGGAAGTCCGACGCGGGCAGCAGCACCTGCTCGAGGTCGGTGCCGGTCAGCTGCCCGGAGGCGGCTGGCAGCGGCGTCATCGACGCCGTCGGCAGCGGGTTCGCCGCGGACGTCGGCGCGGTCGTGGCGGGGGTCGCGGACGCCGACGACGACTCCGGCGTCTGATACGGGACGCCCTTGGTCGCGCACCCGGTGACGGTGGCAAGCAGGCCGACGGCGACCGCGGAAACCGTCAGGCACCGGCGATACCGGTGCGCAACGTCAAGCAGGGCGAATGATGACACTGGGCTACCTAACCTCATGCGGACCAGGAACACAGACAACGTACCTGCCGGAGTTCACGCCCCGGTTACGGCCCGTGCCCCGACCGGTCAGTAACTTCCGCCGTGGCCCGGGGCTGGCGCGGCGGCGCGCGTCCGGAATAATGACGCTGGAACACCGGCGTTCGCCGACAGCGGCGTCGGGCGCAGCGAAAGGAAACGCAACGTTATGCCACAGCGAATCGCGATCGTGACCGGGGCCGCCCGGGGTATTGGGGCCGGCACCGCCAAGCGCCTGGCCGCTGACGGCTTTGCCGTCGCGGTGCTCGACCTGAACGAGGCGGACGGCGCGAACACCGTCGCCGAGATCGAGAAGGCGGGCGGCAGGGCGATCGCGGTCGGCGCCGACGTCAGCAACGCCGAGCAGGTCCAGGCCGCGGTGGACAAGGTGGTCGCCGAGCTCGGCGAGCCGACCGTGCTCGTCAACAACGCGGGCGTGACCAGGGACAACCTGATCTTCAAGATGTCGGAGAACGACTGGGACACGGTCCTCGGTGTCCACCTGCGGGGCGCGTTCCTGATGACCCGCGCCACCCAGAAGTACATGGTCGCCGCGAAGTGGGGCCGGATCGTCAACCTGTCCTCGACCTCCGCGGTCGGCAACCGGGGCCAGGTCAACTACTCCGCCGCCAAGGCCGGCATGCAGGGCTTCACCAAGACCCTCGCGATCGAGCTCGGCAAGTACGGCGTCACCGCGAACGCGATCGCACCCGGCTTCATCGTCACCGACATGACCGCGGCGACCGCCGCCCGGCTCGGCCTGTCCTTCGAGGACTTCCAGGCGGGCGCGGCGCAGGGGATCCCGGTGCAGCGGGTCGGCCAGCCCGAGGACATCGCCAACGCGGTCTCCTTCTTCGTCAGCGACGCGGCCGGCTTCGTCTCCGGCCAGGTCCTGTACGTGGCGGGCGGCCCGGTCTCCTGACCGGGGACCGGCCACAGCGGTAGACCCCGAGCGAGAACAGGCGACAGTGTGTTGAACGACACAGCGGCGCGGTTGCGCGCGAAGGTCCGCGCGTTCTGCGCCGACCACGATCCCGCGGCCACGCCGCGCGGGGAGTTCCTCGGCGCCCGGTTCGACGCGGGGCTGGCCGCCGTGCACTACCCGGTAGGGCACGGCGGCCTCGGCCTGCCGCGGGCGCTGCAGCCGGCGGCTGACGCGGAGTTCGCCAGCGCGGGCGCCCCCGAGCTCGACCCGCGGCGGAACGTCATCGGCCTCGGCATGGCGGCCCCGACGATCATCGCCTTCGGCACCGAAGAGCAGCAGGACCGCTGGCTCAAGCCGCTCTGGCTGGCCGAGGAGATCTGGTGCCAGCTGTTCAGCGAGCCGGGCGCGGGCAGCGACCTGGCCGGCCTGGCGACCCGCGCCGTCCGCGACGGAGACGAGTGGGTCGTCAACGGCCAGAAGGTGTGGACCTCGCTCGCCCACGAGGCCCGGTGGGGCCTGCTGCTGGCCCGCACCGACCCGGACGTGCCCAAGCACGCGGGCCTGTCCTACTTCGTCATCGACCTGCACGGGCCGGGCGTCGAGGTCCGCCCGCTCCGCCAGCTGACCGGCGAGGCGGAGTTCAACGAGGTCTTCATCACCGACGCCCGCGTGCCCGACGCCAACCGCCTCGGTGAGGTGGGCGCGGGCTGGCGGGTGGCCAACGCCACGCTGATGAACGAGCGGGTCTCGATCGGCAGCTCCCGCTCGGTGCCACGCGAGCAGAGCGCGATCGGCTACGCCGCCCAGACCTGGCGCGCCCACCCGGAACTGCGCACCCACGATCTCCACCAGCGCCTGCTGAAGCTCTGGGCCGAGGCCGAGGTCGCCCGGCTGGCGGGCGAGCGGCTCCGCCAGCAGCTCGCGGCGGGCACGCCCGGCCCTGACGGCTCGGCCGCCAAGCTCACCTACGCCCGCCTCAACCAGGAAATCTCCGGCTTCGAGATCGAACTGGCCGGGGCCGACGGCCTGACCTACGACGACTGGAACATGCGCCGGCCGGAGTCCGGAGGCGACTTCTCCCGCGGCCCCGGCTTCCGGTACCTGCGGTCCAGGGGCAATTCGATCGAGGGCGGTACCTCGGAGATCCTCCGCAACATCATCGCCGAGCGCGTCCTCGGCCTTCCGCCGGAGCCCCGCTCCGACACCGGCGTCCCCTGGAAGGACCTACCGCGATGACGTCCGCAACGAAAACCGAAGATCAAAATCCGGTGATGGAACGGACCGTGGCAGCTCGCCACCGCGAAATTTCGGGCCGCCCTGGTGGGTACGCCCATCGGCCGGCCGGAAGGAGCAGTGCTCGCCATGGCCGCTGATCTGCTCTACTCGGAAGACGAGCGCGATCTTGGCGCTACGCTGCACGATCTGCTCGCCAGTGAGGCCGCGCCGGCCGACGTGCTCGCCCGCACCGAGCAGCGCGAGACCTACGACCCCAAGCTCTGGCGGGCCGTCGCGGCCGAGATCGGCGTGGCCGGCCTGCTGATCCCCGAGCCGCTGGGCGGCGCGGGCGCGTCCTACCGCGAGCTCGCGGCCGCGGCCGAGCAGTTCGGCGCCGCCGTCGCCCCCATCCCTTACCTCGGCAGTGCCGCCGTCGCCACCGCGACGCTGCTCTCGGCCGCCCGCAACGCCGCCGCGGCCGGCGCCGAGGCCGACGCCGCGCGGGCCATGCCCGCCGCCCCCTGGGCGTCGGGCGAGGGGCTGTCAGGACCCGCGGCCGCCGCTCGCGCCGCCGCGCTCCGCGCCCAGGCCGCGGACGCGGCCGGGACCTCGCGCGCCACGCCGGTCTCGCCCGCCGCCGGGCTGCTGCGCCAGCTGGCCGACGGCTCGCTGACCGCCGCGCTGGCGGTGACGGCCACCGCCATGCCCGGCGGGCCCTTCCCGGCAGCCGTCCGGGTCGCCGGGGCGGGCCCGGCCGGGTCGGCAACGGTCAAGCTGCGGGGTGCGATCCGGGCGGTCGCCGACGCCCTGCCGGCCACCGCGCTGCTGGTGCCGGCCGAGGGCGTGCCGGCCGGGCTCTACCTGGTGGACGCGGCCGCGGCCGGCGTGCACCGTACCCCGTTGGTGTCGCTCGACATGACCAGGCAGCTGTGCGACATCTCGCTGGACGACGCCGAGGGCAGGGTGATCGTGGTCGGCCCGGCCGCCGAGGCGGCGGTCAACGCCGGCCTCGCGGCCGGGGCCGCCGTGCTCGCCGCCGAGCAGCTTGGGCTCGCGCAGCGCTGCCTCGACCTGACCGTGGCCTACGTGCGGGAGCGCCGCCAGTTCGCCCGGCCGATCGGCTCCTTCCAGGCGCTCAAGCACCGGCTGGCCGACCTGTGGACCACCATCACGCTGGCCCGGGCCGCGTCCAGATACGCCGCCGCCTGCCTGGCCACCGGCGACCCGGACGCTTCCGTCGCGATCGCCCTGGCCAAGTCGGCCTGCTGCGAGGCCGCGGTGCTGGCCGCGCAGGAGTGCGTCCAGCTGCACGGCGGCATCGGCTTCACCTGGGAGCACCCCGCCCACCTGTACCTCAAGCGGGCCAAGGCGGCCTCGCTGGCCTTCGGCAGCCCTGGCGCCCACCGGGCCGCCCTGGCCGCCCTGGTGGATCTCCCCGGTCCCGAGTAGGCCTGCTGAGGCCGCGGCATAGGCCTCCTGAGTTACTCCTGGCCGGAGTCGTCGCCGGCGCTGGCCGGGTCGGGGGCGGCCAGCGACCGCTCCGCCCGGTCGGTGTCCGCGGTCCGCTGGGCCGGCATCGCATGCCGTCCGGCCGGCGCCGCCTGGGCCGGCAGATCCGGCCGGGTGGGCGGCTCCGCCCGCCAGTCCGCCTCGGCGCTGTCCCGCCTGAAGTCGCCTGCGCCGTCCAGCGTCGGCTGCGTCGGCTGCGTCGGCTTGGCGTGCCGTCCACGCGCAGCGGCGGTCTCGGTCTCCGTCTCGGTCTCCGGTGCCTGCTGCTGGGCCGGAATCGGCTCGGCCACGGCCTGGTGGCCGGCCCCGGTCCCGTAGCCAGGATCGAGGTCATGGTCAAGCACACTTCGCAGTCCCTGGGAGATTGCCTCAAGCGTGGCCCCGCGCCGGTTCCCCCGAGCGCCCTCGTGACCAGCCGCGGCCTCTTGCCCGGCGGCTGGCCGCTCGGCAACTCGTTCGTCCCCGCGCCGCTGGCCGGGAACCTCCGGCGCGCCTTCGCCGCCCACAGCGGGTTCAGGTTCAGACTCGCGAAGGCGCCGCCACAGACGGCTCTCCCTGACCTGGATGTTGTCGGCGACCGAGATCCCGACTAGCCAGAACGCAAGGCAGATCACCGCGACAACGATGATCGCCCAGATCCCGAAAGTCGACGTCGTCGTCCGTACAGCTTCGACCACAGCTGGCCCCCCAACCAGCACCATCCACCCGGCTACCTACCCAGCTGCCACGTGCCTACCGCTCCGCCCGCCACCTGCTGCGTTGGTCACATCAACCCCAGGACACGGGCGGGCCGCCGCGGGCAAAAGTTACAGGCATGTGACGCCCCGGTCAGAGCGGCTGTTAAGCCCGCGATCGCACCAAAAACCCGGACGTCACGACACATTCATGAAACATGCTAGGCCGTACGACCTGCCACGTTACCGCTGGCGTAACGAACGGGAAATCCTGCTGAAACCCGCGCATGGGAAACATAAATCGTTGCATAAAAGCACGCGGAGTGGCCGGGGCGGGACTAGAAAGCCCGGGGGGCGACCCTGGAACCCGAGAGGCCCTTCATAGCAGGCAGCCCCTGGAGGAGTAGAAAAAGTGATTCCATATTCTTCGTGGCTGGGAAGCGGAGATAACGCCTGGCAGATGACAGCGGCAACGCTGGTCGGGCTTATGTCCATCCCGGCCCTGGCCGTCCTCTACGGCGGCCTGGTGCAGAAGAAGTGGGCAATGAACACCGTCCTCATGGTGTTCGTTACCTTCTGCCTTACCCTTATCGTGTGGGTGCTATGGGCCTACAAGATGGGCTTCGGCACGCCGCTCATCAGCACGTACGTGGGCGATCCGCGTACCATCCTCGGTGCCAACGCCCTGCAGGGCCAGGCCAACATCCCGCTGCTCAACGGGCTCATGCCGGCGTTCAAGCTCCCTGGCGCATCGGTCGCGTACTTCCAGTTCGTGTTCGCGGCGATCACCCCCATCCTGTTCATCGGGTCGGTGCTTGGCCGGGTCAGCTTCAAGGCGTGGATGGTCTTCGTCCCGCTCTGGATCACGTTCGCGTACGCGGTCAACGCTTTCCTCCTCTGGGGCGGCGGCTACTGGGCGGGCAAGGGCGCGCTCGACTTCTCCGGTGGTTACGTCATCCACCTGGCGGCAGGTGTCTCCGGCTTCGTGTCCGCGGCGGTTATCGGCCCGCGTCTGAAGAAGGACCGCGACAGGGCCATCCCGAACAACCTGATGTTCGTCGCGGTCGGCGCCGGCATCCTGTGGCTCGGCTGGAACGGCTTCAACGGTGGTGACCCGTACTTCGCCGGCTCGGACGCGGCGGCGGCGGTGGTCAACACCAACCTGGCGACGGCGGTGGCCATGATGATATGGATCCTCATGGACATGTTCTTCACGCCGGAGCGGAAGCCGACCTTCCTCGGCGGCCTCAACGGCATGATCTGCGGCCTGGTCGGCATCACCCCGGCCGCCGGCTACGTGAACGGCCTGGGCGCGATCGTGATCGGCGTGGTCTGCCCGGCGGTGGTCTGGGTCGCCTGGTACACCCTGCCGAAGTACGTCTGGCCGTTCAACAAGGTCGACGACGCGCTCGGCGTTATCTACACGCACGGCATCGCCGGCCTGCTCGGCGGTCTGCTGGTCGGCTGCCTGGCCGACCCGAACATGATCGAGTACATCGGCGTCGGCAAGACCAGCTCGATCAGCGGCACCGGCGCGTTCTACGGCCACCCGCACCAGTTGCTGGTGCAGTTCCTTGCGGCACTCACGATCATCATCTGGGACGGGGCGGTCACGTTCGTCATCTGGATGTTCATCAAGTACGTGCTCCGCATGAAGCTGCGCTTCAGCGACGAAGAGCTTGAGATCGGTGACGTCGCCATCCACGGCGAGGAGGTCTACCCGGCCGAGGAGATCTACACCACCAAGCTCAGCGTCACGGCCGAGGCCGAGGCCTCGCCGACGACGGAGGAGCCGTCCTCCCGGGTCTCTGTCGAGGAGTAAGCCGGGGCGCGATCCGCGAACTCGCGCTACGTTGCGGCCGTAGCGAGAGCGGGCCGCGCCCCCGGAGGACCGTCACGGTTCCCGGGGGCGCGGCCCTCGGCATGCCCGGGCGCGGTGATTGGTTACCGTGTAAGGGACTGTCCGGTCGCCCGCCGCGCTCCCCCCAGGCGCGGCCTGCCTACGATGGAGCACTGTGAAACCCGTCATCATGTCCGCCACCTTGGTGACCGACGACGGCGTCCCGATCGACGCCGTGCACCTGCCCGCGTCCGACGGCGGTGACCCGGAGGAGCTGCCGGTCCCCGGCTTGCCGGCCGGCCGGCGGGATCTGGCCATCGTCGTTGCGCACGGCTTCACCCAGTCCTGGCAGCGCCCGGTGGTGTGGACGATCGCCCAGCGCCTCAGCCGCTCGGCCGGCGTGGTGACCTTCGACTTCCGCGGCCACGGCCGGTCCGGCGGCCTGTCGACGCTCGGCGACAAGGAGATCTACGACCTCGACGTGGCGGTCAGGTACGCCCGCGAGCTCGGCTACGCGAAGGTCGTCACGGCCGGGTTCTCGATGGGCGCGAGCGTGGTGCTGCGCCAGGCGGCGCTGCGCCGTGGCGTCGACGCGGTGATCTCGGTGAGCGGGCCTGGCCGCTGGTACTACCGCGACACCGAACCGATGCGGCGGGTCCACTTCGCGGCCGAGAAGCGGCTGGGCCGGGCGTTCACCAAGCACGTCCTGCACACCAGGATCTCCCCCGAGGGCTGGCCCACCCCCGACCCGCTGCCGCCGGCCGAGGCGGCCGCCATGATCTCGCCCACGCCGCTGCTGATCATCCACGGCGACCAGGACGTCTACTTCCCGCCCGAGCACGGCCAGCAGCTCTACGACGCCGCCAGGGAGCCGAAGGAGCTCTGGCTGCTGCCCGGCTTCGGCCACGCCGAGCGGTACACCGACGACGCCCTCAGCGACCGGATCGCGGCCTGGGCAGCCGCCGCGGCCGCCACCCAGCCCGCGCCCTAACGCGTCCCTGGCGTCCCTGGCGCTGGCTACCAGCTGGTCGGGACGGGCATCCCCTCGGTGTACCCGGAGGCGCTCTGCACGCCGACCACCGCCCGCTCCGCGAGCGACGGCAGGTCGGCCGCGCCCGCATAGGTGCAGGCGGACCTTACCCCCGCGACGATCATGTCAAGCAGGTCCTCCACGCCCGGCCGCAGCGGGTCAAGGTACATCCGCCCGGCCGAGATCCCCTCCTCGAACAGCTCCTTGCGGGCCCGCTCGTAGGGCGAGTCGCCGGCCGAGCGCAGCCGTACCGCCCGCGCCGAGGCCATGCCGAAGTTCTCCTTGTAGAGCCGCCCGTCCGGGTCCCTGAAGGTGTCCCCAGGCGACTCGTAGGTGCCGGCCAACCACGACCCGATCATGACCGACGACGCGCCCGCGGCCAGCGCGAGCGCGACGTCGCGCGGGTGCCGCACGCCGCCGTCGGCCCACACGTGCGCGCCGAGCGACGCCGCCTCGGCCGCGCACTCGAGTACGGCCGAGAACTGCGGCCGCCCTACCCCGGTCATCATCCGGGTGGTGCACATGGCACCGGGGCCGACCCCGACCTTGACGATGTCCGCGCCCGCCGCGACCAGGTCGGACACGCCGCCCGCGGTCACCACGTTGCCCGCCACGATCGGCACCGCCGGGGACAGCCCGCGGATGGCCTGCAGGGCGCTGAGCATCTTGTCTTGGTGCCCGTGGGCGGTGTCCACCACCAGGACGTCGATCTCCGCGTCGAGCAGTTGCTTGGCCTTGGCGGCGACGTCGCCGTTGACCCCGACCGCGGCGCCGACCCGCAGCCGCCCGCGCGCGTCGATGGCGGGCGCGTAGAGGGTCGCGCGCAGCGCCCCGGTCTTGGTCAGGATGCCGATGCACTCCCCGGTCGCCGACACCACCGGCGCCAGCCGGTGCCGTCCTGAGTGCAGCAGGTCGAACGCCTCGGCCGGCGGCGTGCCGAACGGCAGCGTGAACGGGTCGGCCGACATCACCGTGGACAGCTGCGCGAACCGGTCCGACCCGGCGCAGTCCGCCTCGGTGACCACGCCGACGGGGGTGCCCGCGGCGTCGACCACCACCACCGCCGCGTGCGCGCGCTTGGGCAGCAGTGCCAGCGCGTCGCCGACGGTCGAGGTCGGGGACAGGGTGATAGCGGTGTCGACGACCACGTCGCGGGACTTCACCCAGGCGACGACGTCGGCGACTACCTCACCGGGGATGTCCTGGGGGATGATCGCCAGGCCGCCGCGCCGCGCGATGGTCTCGGCCATCCGCCGCCCGGAGACCGCGGTCATGTTGGCCGCGACGATCGGGATGGTGGCTCCGCTGCCGTCCCTGGTGGCCAGGTCGACGTCGAGCCGGGACGCCACCGCGGACCGCGCGGGCACCATGAAGACGTCGCTATAGGTCAGATCGGTCGCGGGTATCTCATGAAGAAAACGCACGTTCTTCATTCTTACCGAAAAAACCCGTTCAACAACCAGCGGTGCTTGCCCGCTGCTACATGGTGGCGAGCCCGAACGCGGCGAACATGATGTCGGCGATCTTGTCCGCCATCTCCGGAACCGGCAGCTGGACCTCGGTGCTTATCAGGTAGTTGACCCGCTCCAGCATCATCAGGCAGGCGACCGCGGTGAGCTCGGGGCTCTCCTGGTGCTTGCCCGCCGCCTCCGCCGCCGCGGTCATCCCCGTGGTCATCGCCTCGGCGATGGCGAAGAAGAGCTGCAGACCCTCGCCGTACACCTCGTCAGGGACCAGGTCGGCCGAGCTGAGGATGCGGATGACGGTCGCGTGCGAGGCGTAGGCAGAGAAGAACTTGCGTACCCACTGCCGCAGCACCGTGAGCCCGGTCACGTCGCTGGTCACCACCGGAAAGTCGCCCGCCACGATCTCCATGTCGTGCAGGGCGTCCCGCAGCAGCGCCTTGAACAGGTCCTCTTTGTTCGCGAAGTACAGGTAGAACGTCCCGTGGGAGATCCCGGCCCGCTTCACCACGTCGTCGACCCGGACGCCGCCGAAGCCCCGCTCCTCGAACTCGATCATGCCGGCCTCGAGCAGCTTGCGCACCGTCTCGCGGCCCTGCGCCCGCAGCTCGCGATCCTGGGCGGGCGTTCCGCCGCCGAGCGACGGCCGTCCCGGCGGTTTGCGCACGGCGCGCCCCGCGCCGCGGCTTTTGGCGGGCCCGCGAGCCGCCCCGGCCCCCGCCTGCGCGGGACTCCGGTCTGCCTCCTGCGTCATAGTCGAAGCGTAGTCGTAGCTGAGACAGTTCCTGCGATTACCCGGCAGATGCGGCCCTCCACGCGGTCAAACAGTCCGCCGTCACAAGATAACAGCAAGAAGCGGCGCGCTGCCGGTGCCAGGGGTATGCGCTGAGTACCAGGGAGGCGCGCTGAGCATGTTGAGAAGGCGCCTGCCCCGGCCGGAGAGGCGCGCTGAGGGCGTTCAGGTGCCCGTCCGTCCCTGGCTTGCCTAGAGGACACCCGAGAGCGTTACGGAGGCGGCCGCCCCGGGTTGGCAGTCACCCGCTGGGAGTGTTCAGGACGCCCCCTTACCGGGCAGGGGGACGGCGAGAGTGCTGGGAAGCGCGCTTCCGGGCCCGGGAGACGCGTTTAGCGTGTTGCGGAGGCGTGCTTATGGTGCTTGATGGGCGCGGGAATCCATTTTGGGGGGCCCGCTTTCTGCGCAGGGACTGGGTCCTAGGCCCGGTGCTTTGTACAGTTGACTCACTGTGAGGCTGCTGACGATTAACCGCCGGGTGCGGCTGACGATTAACCGCCGTGCGCGGCCGGCCGTGGTCGGAGGCGGGCTGGTCGCCGTGTGCGCGGCCGTCGCGGCCACCGTCGCCGCCCTGTCCGGCGGCCCGGCGCCGTCAGCCGGGGCGCTGACCGGCCAGCCGCGGGCCACCGCCATTGCCTCCGCCAGCGCCAGCGCGACCGCCAGGCCCGCCGACACCGCGGGCGCCAGCGGCGAGGGCACCCTCGGTGCCGAGTCGCACGCCACCCTCACCGGGGCCACCACGCCCCGGCTGATCGTGCCAGACGTCATCGCCTCGGTGCCGGGCGGCGTGACCGCGGCCGACCTGCGGCGGCTGCGCGCGCTGCCCGGCGTCCGGTCGGTGCTGGCCATCGACGGCGCGAAAATCACGATCAACGGCGTGCAGCTCACCGTGCTGGCGGCCGGCGCGGCGGCGCTGCGCCCGTGGCTGCCGCCGGCCACGGCGGGCGATCCCCGGGTCTGGTCCGAATTCGCGGCGGGCGACCTGGTCACCACCGTATCCGCCGGCCGGACGGCGGGGCTGGTCAGCGGCAGCCGGTACCCGGTGACGGCGGCCGGCGGCACCCGGCTCACCGCCGGCGCGCAGGCGCTGCTCGGGATCGCCGGGGTGGACGGCATCGTGGACCGCGCCCGGGGCCGCCAGCTCGGCCTCGCCCGCAACATCGCGGTGCTGGTCAACGCCCCCGCGACCAGCCCGCTCACGTTGGTCTCGCAGGTGTCAGGCGCCCTCGGCGGCAACGCGACGGTCATCCGTCTGGTCCCCGCCGACGTCAGCACCAGCCTCCCGGTCGATGCCACCCCGGCCTCCGGACGCCCCAACAGCTACATCCAGCTGTTTAAGGACTCGGCCGCCCGGTACTGCCCGGGGCTGTCCTGGACGGTGCTCGCCGCGATCGGCCAGATCGAGTCCGCCGACGGCCGGAACATGGGCCCGTCCACCGCCGGGGCGCTCGGCCCGATGCAGTTCCTGCCGTCGACCTGGCGGCTCTGGGGCATTAACGGGTTCGGCGAGACCGGCCAGCCGAACATCATGAACCCCTACGACGCGGTGCCCTCGGCCGCCCGCCTGCTCTGCGCCGACGGCGCCGCCAGCGGCGGGCAGGGCCTGCGCGGCGCCATCTTCGACTACAACCACGCCACCTGGTACGTCAATGAGGTCCTGACGCTGGCGGGCGAGTACGCCGGCGAGTTCAGCTAGCCCGGGCCGCCGCGCGGGCGACCCGGCGCAGGCCGGCCAGGTAGATCAGGACCGCGGTGACCCCGCAGGACGCCGCGAACCCGTAGCCCCAGCGCGGTCCGAGCGCGTCGAGGATGAATCCCACCGCGGTCGCGCCGAGCGCCACGCCGACCGAGATGCCGGTGCCCAGCCAGGACATCGCCTCAGTGGCCCGCCCCGGCAGTGCGGTCGACTCGAGCAGGCTGTACCCGGCGATCAGGGTCGGCGCGATGGTCAGTCCGCACAGGTAGATCACCAGCGTCAGCACCAGCAGGTTCGGCATTGCCCAGAATGTGCAGACGCCGGTCACGGTCATCGAGAGGGTGATCGCGAACCGCCGCCAGGCGGGCGCCCGCCAGTTCCGCGACCCGTAACAGAGCCCGCCGGTCGCGCTGCCGAGCGCGTAGCAGCCGAGCACCACCCCGGCCAGCGGCTTGTGGCCGGACCGGGCGGCGAAGTCCACCGTGGACAGGTCGATCGACACGAACATCGAGCCGATGAACAAGTAGGCGGGCACCAGCACGAAAAGGCCGGGCGCGGCCAGCGAGAACCCGGAGCGGGCCCGCGCGGCCACCGTCCGTCCGGCTGGTGCGGTTGGTTCGTTTCGTTCCGCTTGTTGACCTTGCCTTTTCGTCTTCACCGTGACCCGCGGCTCGGTGGAACGCTGGGAGGCGAACCAGAGCGTCCCCGCCAGGCAGCAGATCGCGGCGCAGGTCACCCCGGCCGCCGGGGCGACCTGGGTGGCCAGCAGGGTGACCGCGGCCGGCCCGATCACGAAGCAGATCTCGTCGGCGATCGACTCGACCGAGAACGCGGTGTGCAGCCGGGGCGACCCGGCCAGCAGCGCCGACCAGCGGGCGCGGGCCATCGGCCCGAGCTGCGGCATCGTCGCGCCGCCGGGCACGCCCGCGGCGAACAGGGTCCAGTCGGGGCCGTGCAGCTGCACGGCGGCGACCAGCCCGGCGACCGAGAGCGCGAAGACCACGCAGATCGGCACCAGCACCCGGTGCTGGCCGAGCCGGTCGGTCAGCCGGCCGAACTGCGGCGCGCAGGCGGCGTTGCCGAGCGCGGCGGCGGCCGACACGGTGCCCGCCAGCGCATAGCGGCCGGTCCCGGCGGAGATGAGCAGCACTAGCCCGAGTCCGTACATGGACATCGGCAGCCGGCCGATGATGCCCGCGACGGAGAACCGCCAGGCGCGCGGGATCGCGAAGATCTCCCGGTACGGCGCGAGGAAACCGCGGCCGCCGGGCACGCCCGGCCGGGCGGTGACCGCGGCGGCCGGCTGAGGTCCGCTGGCCTCGTCAACACTCGTCATCGCGTGCCAGACCTCACAAAATCCATAGATACCAGTCGAAGGCAACAGGTTTTCCTGCGCGGCTGTTCCCGGCGGCCGGGTGCCGGCCAGCGCGGCGCTGCTGGTTGGATGGTGACCATGCCGGCTTACGACGCGTTCCTGCTGCTGTCCTTCGGCGGCCCCGATGGGCCCGACGACGTGCTGCCGTTCCTGGAGAACGTCACCCGCGGCCGGGGAATCCCGGCGGAGCGGCTGGCCGAGGTCGCCGGGCACTATTACGCACTCGGCGGGGCCAGCCCGATCAACGCCCAGTGCCGCGAGATGCTCGCCAACATCCGCGCGGCAGGTCTTGACCTGCCAATGTACTGGGGGAACAGGAACTGGCAGCCGTTCCTGGCCGATACCCTCCGGGAGATGGCCGACGCGGGGGTGGAGCGCGCGATCACGTTCGTCACCTCCGCCTACAGCTCGTACTCGGCCTGCAGGCAGTATTACGACGACATCGACCAGGCGGTCGCCGCTGTCGGCCCGCGCGCGCCGCGGATCGACAAGATCCGCCCGTACTACAACCACCCGGGGTTCATCGAGCCGTTCGCGGACGGCGTCGCCGATGCGCTGGCGACGCTGCCGGACGGGGTGCGGGGCGCCACCCGGCTGGTCTGCACCGCGCACAGCGTCCCCGACGCGATGGCCGCCGCCAGCGGCAGCCAGACGGCGGGAACGGCCGCTCCCGGCGCTGTCGGCGGCCGCTACGCCGCGGAGCTTGGTGAGGCCGCCCGGCTGATCGCCGAACGGGCCGGCTCCCTCCCGTTCGACTTGGTCTACCAGAGCCGAAGCGGCCCCCCGAGCGTGCCCTGGCTGGCGCCGGACGTGAACGACTATCTCCGGTCGCTGGCGGCCGGCGGTGACGCGGCCGCGGTCGTGCTGGCACCGGTCGGGTTCGTCAGCGACCACGTGGAGGTCGTGCACGACCTGGACGTGGAGGCGGCGGAAACGGCGGCCTCGCTCGGCCTGGCCTTCGCCAGGGCCAAGGCCCCGGGGTCAACCCCCCGGTTCGCCCAGATGGTCTGCGAGCTGGTGGCCGAGCGGACGGCCGGCGCCCCCGCGCGGGCCCTCGGCGCCTTCGGCCTCGGCGCCTTCGCGGGCGGCGCGGACGGCTGCCCGGCGGACTGCTGCCGGTACTCGCCCCGGCGGCCGGCCAGCGCGGCGGCGCCCGGCCAGACCGCACGGCCGGGCGCGGGCGCGACGCGGTCCGCCCGATGAGCGCGGCCAGCCCGGTGACGCCCGATTCCCCGGGCGACCTGCTCGCGATCGCGGTCGCGGCGGCGCTTGAGGCAGGCGATCTGCTTGCCTCCCAGGAGGGCCGGGTCGCCGTCGCGGCGACCAAGTCAAGCCCGACCGACGTGGTCACCGAGATGGACGGCCGGGCCGAGGAGCTGATCAGGGCGCGCATCCTGGCCGCCCGGCCGAACGACGCGATCCTGGGGGAGGAAGGCGGGCAGGTCGAGGGTGCGGCGGACGCGCCTGTCCGCTGGGTGGTCGACCCGCTCGACGGCACCGTCAACTACCTGTACGGGCTGCACGACTGGGCGGTCTCCATCGCCGCCGAGGTCGGATGGGAGGCGGACGGGGAGGCTGGCCGGGAGGAGGGCGTTGGCAGAAAAAGAGCCGGGGAGGCTGGCAGAAAGATCGTGGCCGGCGCGGTGTACGTGCCGATGCGCGGCGAGCTGTTCACCGCCATCCGCGGCGAGGGCGCCTGGCTGGAGTCTTCGCACGGGGCCGGCGTGCCCGCGCGGGCCGACAGCGATTCGCTCGAGCGCGCCGATGGTGATTCGCTCGAGCGCGCCGATGGTGATTCGCTTGCGTCCCTCGTCACGTCCGGGGCGCCCGCCGGAGGGCAGGATCAAAAGAGCGAATCCGGCCTTACCGAAGAATCAATATTTGGCAGGGTCCGGCTGCGCTGCGGGCCCGGGGTGCCGCTCAGCCAGGCGCTCGTCGCGACCGGGTTCGGTTACACCGCCGAGCGGCGGAAGGTGCAGGGCGAGGTCGTGGCCGCGCTGCTGCCGCTGATCCGTGACATCAGGCGGAACGGCGCGGCCTCGGTCGATCTGTGCGCCGTCGCCGCCAACCGGGTGGACGCCTACTACGAGCGGGGCCTGAACTACTGGGACTACGCGGCCGGGGCGCTGGTCGCGGCCGAGGCCGGGGCGGCCGTCGGTGACACCCGCGGCGGGCCGCCATCGACCTCGATGACCGTGGTCGCCGGCCCCGCCCTGTTCGGCCCGCTCCGCGACGCGCTGGCGGCGCTCGACGCGGAGCGCGATGACTGACGCGAGGCCCGAGACCGCTCGCGCGGAAATCGGCGGGGCCAGGCGGAATAGATATGGGGTATCCGAGGTTTACCTGCGGCCGGAAACGGTCTCGGCGAGACACCGAAGCACCGATTCGCGCCTTGCGTGCGAAGCGGCCGCGAACGTGGCAGAATTCCCCGCCGGAATCGGGCACAACCGAGGCCTCCGGAGCGTTACACCCGCGCAGCGATAGCGCATCACCTAGGAGGGGGATGGGTCACCACAATGGCTACTGACTACGACAGCCCGCGCAAGACCGACGACGACCTGAGCGAGGACAGCCTGCAGGAACTGCAGGCCCGCAGGATGGATAAGTCGTCTTCGACAATCGACCTTGACCCGGATGACGTCGCGGAGGGTCTTGAACTTCCCGGCGCCGACCTGTCCAACGAGGAGCTCTCGGTCCGGGTCATACCGAGGCAGGCGGACGAGTTCACCTGCACCAGCTGCTTCCTTGTGCACCACCGGAGCCAGCTGGCCGAGGACAGGAACGGCCAGTTGATCTGTCGCGAGTGCGCTGCCTGACCGCCGGTACCCGCGGGCGAGCTGCCCGCGGGTCCGGACCGGTAGGGTTTTAGCTCTCTTCGGCGGCGGATTCCGGCTCCGGCTTGCGCATTGTCGCGCGCACGATGCCGAAGCGCACCGTCTCAAGCACCAGAGCGGTGGCGACGCCCCACGCCAGCGCCTCCGGCAGCGTCACCTTCGGGTCTGTCAGGTCCGTCGGCGGGTTCTTGCCGGTGAACTTGGTCCATGCGGCCGCCAGCACCTTGCGCAGCACCATCAGCCCCCCGGTGGTCGCCAAGGTGGTAACCAGCCGCGTGCTCGAGCCGCCTGAGCCCTCGCTTTTCTTACTCATCCATTACCTCCTCGCCCCCTTGCGTAATTGCGCAATCATCCCACGGATTGCCGGTCGTCAGCGCCCTGGCCGCCCTCGGCGGCCGGCACGTGTCCGATCGCGGCGGTAAGCCGGTCCGGGTGCCTGGTCGATACCAGCCAGTAAGGGACACCTTCGGTCTGGTCGGCCAGGCCGATGTAGACGGCCCGCTTGACGTAGGGCCGGAGGAACTGATGGGCCGCCGGGTCGGCGCGCGCCCCGCGCAGCAGCGCCGTCTGCTTCTCATCGAGCGCGATGACCTCGCTGGCCTCGCCGAGCGGGAGCGTGTCCCGGCCCGCGCGCAGCACGCCGGCCGTGACCTCGACCGTCGCCGAGCCCCAGTTAAGCAGGAAGAGCGCGGCGATGAGGGTGAGCACCGCCAGCGTTACCGGCGGGACGATCCCGCCCGCCACGAACCATGCCTCGGAGCCAAGGAACGCGATCGAGGGGACGGCAAGCAGCCAGTAGCTCACCGGCACGAGCAGCCGCTCGCGGTACGAACCCATGTCCCAGCCTCCGCAGCATCACGATTTCCGCAAGCCCCGCCCGGCTCGGCCGGGCTTAGCGCGCACACTCCACGGTAGTTGGTTAGATGGACTCATGATGGGGTGGGCAGCCAAGCGGGCCGCGAGACGCGTTTCCGCCTTGGCGCCGGGCAGGCCGGAGGCGAACGACGCGCCGCCGCCAAACGCGCCGCCGCCGCCTGCCCCGCCCGCCGCCGACGTCCCCGGCTGGCTGCGGGTCGGGGCCGCCTGGTCCTGGCGGCTGGTGCTGCTCGCCGCGCTGCTCTACGTGGCCGGCCGAGTCGCCTCGCTGCTGTACCTGGTCATCGTCCCCTGCGCGGCCGCGCTGCTGCTCACCGCGCTGCTCCAGCCGCTGGCGGCCCGGCTCAGGCGGCACGGCTTCGGCCCGCTGGCCGCGACTTGGTGCACCCTGCTGCTGGCCTTCATCCTGATCGGCGGGGCGGCCTGGCTGGTGACCACCCGGGTCGAGGCTGAGTACCCGGCCCTGGTCAGCCAGGTAAAGCACACCACCACCGAGATCCAGTCCTGGCTGGCCGGGCGGCCGTTCCACATCAAGACGGGCAACCTGGCCAAGCTCTCCGACAACTTGGTGAACTACCTGAGGAAACACCAGTCGGTGCTCGAGGGCACCGTGCTGACCGGCGGCCGGATTCTGGTCGAGGTGCTGGCCGGCCTGGTGCTCTGCTTCTTCATCTCGTTCTTCCTGATCAAGGACGGCGACCGGATCTGGGCCTGGGGCACCAGCGGCCTGCCGGCCGAGCGCAGGCGGCGGGCGGGCCTGGCCGGGCAGGCCGCCTGGCAGTCCGTCGTCTACTACGTCAGGGGCACCATCGCGGTGGCGGCCATCCAGGCCACCGTGATGGGCGTCACCCTCGCCGTCATCAATGCGCCGCTGGTCGCACCGCTCGCGCTGATCATGTTCCTGGCCGCGTTCATCCCGCTGGCCGGCGTGCTGATCGCCGGCACCCTGGCCATCCTCATCGTGCTCGCGGCCAAGGGGCTGATCGCGGCGGTGATCGTGCTCGGCATCCTGGTCTTGATGAACCAGCTCGACGGTCACCTGCTCCAGCCGCAGGTCGTCGGGAAGATGGTGCGGCTGCACCCGCTCGCGGTCATCCTCGTGCTCGCGGTGGCGGGGCTGGTGGCGGGCATCGCCGGCGCGGTGGTCGCGGTTCCCATCACCGCCGCCATCACCAGCGGGGTCCGCGCCCTCCGTAACGACGAACGCGAACAGCCTTCCGGTGGCGTAATCTCAGGGTGAGCGAAGGAGACACCGACGATGACCCACGATGCGGCGGCGGCCGACGGTGACGTCGACGTGCAGCTCATCCGGCTTGACCCGGACGTGCCGCTGCCCGCCTACGCGCTGCCGGGCGACGCCGGCGCGGACCTGTCCGCCGCCGAGGACGTCGATCTCGCGCCGGGGGAGCGGGCGATCGTCCGCACCGGGATCGCGATCGCGCTGCCCGTCGGCTACGCCGCGTTCGTCCACCCGCGGTCAGGCCTGGCGGCGAGGCACGGTGTCACGCTTGTCAATGCTCCCGGCACCATCGACTCGGGGTACCGTGGCGAGATCAAGGTGATCCTGCTCAACACCGACTCGGCCCGGCCGGTCTCGCTGCGCCGCGGCGACCGCATCGCGCAGCTGGTGGTGCAGCGGGTAGAGCATGTGCGATTCCGTGAGGTGACGGCCCTGCCCGGGTCGGCCCGCGGTGAAGATGGCTTCGGCTCGACAGGCGGCCACCCGGACGGACGGATGAGTCCGGCCGGCGCGGCCGCCGGGGCATAACGGGAGGAGATGCGCAGTGTTCGGTCGGCGACGGAACGCCGGTGACGGCGACCTGGCGAGCCAGCAGGCGGATCTGGCGGTTGAGGCAAGCGAAACCGGTGGTGGCGGCGAGCCCGGCGCGATCCCGGCCGGCCTGACCGGTCCGTGGGACGTGGCCGAGCCGCACCCGGAGCTGCCCCGGGTTGATCTCGGCAGCCTGCAGGTGCCGGTGCTTGAGGGCACCGACATCCAGCTGGTCTTCGCCGAGCAGCACGGCGCCTGGGTGACGGTGCGCTACCAGCTCAGCGAGCTTCAGCTGCAGGCCTTCGCCGCCCCCAAGCGGGCCGGCATCTGGGACGAGGTCCGCGGCGAGATCGTCAGCGAGATCGCGGGAGCGGGCGGGCGGTTCGAGGAGCGCGAGGGCCCGTTCGGCACCGAGGTCGTGGCCCAGGTCCCGGCCGAGCCGAACCAGCCTGCCTCGGGGATGCGGCCCATCAGGTTCGTCGGCGTGGACGGCCCGCGCTGGTTCCTGCGCGGCCTGTTCGCCGGCGCCGCGGCCGGCGACCCCGCCGCCGCGGCCCCGCTTGAGGCGGTCTTCCGCGAGGTTGTCGTGGTCCGCGGCGAGCATCCGGTGCCGCCGCGCGATCTGCTTGAGCTGCGGCTCCCGGCCGAGGCCGCCGCCGCGCTCGAGGCGCAGGCCAAGGCCGAGCAGGAGCAGCAGGGGGAGCAGGGGGAGCAGGGGGAACAGAGCCGCTTCGCCACCCCGCTCAACCCGTTCCAGCGCGGCCCGGAGTTCACTGAGACTCGGTAGCCGCCTTGTGCTCCCCCGGCGTCCCGGTGTGCTCCCCCGGCGTCCCGGTGTGCTCCCCCGGCGTCCCGGTCACCCGGTGTGGCGGGAGCAGGAAGTACCACGCGTTCACCACACCGCTGACGAACGCTATCAGCACGGCGGGCAGCAGCAGGTACAGCCCGGCGTCCGCGCCGCACACCAGGATGGTCCCGCTGGCCACGAACAGCAGCATGACCAGTACGTTGGGGGTACGGCGGTTGAAGATCTCGACCAGCCACCGCTCGTCGTCATCGAGCGTCTGCTTGCGGCGCCCGAGACGCAGCAGCACCGCGCTTGAGATCAGCCCGATGGCGATCAGCTCGGCGCCGACCACCCAGTCGGGCTGACCGGGCGCGAGCAGGGCGGCCGCCACGGTCAGCGGCGTGAGGAACAGCACCAGGGTCTGCCCGGCGCTCGCGCGCAGGCCCTGGTGCCCCTCGATGCGGCTCGCGTTGAGCGAGACCGCGACGAACAGCAGGCCAGTGAGAGCGCCGCTGGCGCCCCCGATCATCTCGGCGAAGCCCTGCCAGTCAGCCGGAACGGTCATCAGTGTTTCCCGTTACTCAGCGGAGAAGAGGTCCTCCAGTTCGGTTTCGACATCCTCGGTGGTGACGAAGAAGAGCTCGTCGCCCGCCTGCAGCGGGTCTTCTGACTGGGGGACGAGGACCCGGCCCTCGCGCAGGATGGCGACCAGGGCCGCATCGGCCGGCCATTCGATCGAGCCGACCTGCTGCCCGGCCAGCGGCGCGTCGGCCGCCAGGGTCAGCTCGACCAGGCTCGCCTCGCTGTGGCCGAAGGTCATCAGGCGGACCAGGTCGCCGACGCTGACCGCCTCCTCGACCAGCGCCGACAGCAGGCGCGGAGTCGAGACAGCCACGTCGACGCCCCACGATTCGTTGTAGAGCCACTCGTTGCCCGGGTGGTTGACCCGCGCCACGACCCGGGGAACGCCGTACTCGGTCTTGGCCAGCAACGCGACCACCAGGTTGACCTTGTCGTCGCCGGTCGCGGCCACGACAACGTTGCACCGGTCGAGCCCGGCGTCGTCAAGCGAGCTGATCTCGCACGCGTCCGCCAGCAGCCACTCCGCCCGCGGCACGCTGTCCACCTTGATCGAGGACGGCTTCTGGTCGATGAGCAGTACCTCGTGTCCGTTCTCAAGCAGTTCACGGGCGATAGAACGGCCCACGGCGCCCGCGCCGGCGATAGCGACCCGCATCAGCGCTCACTCCCGTCACGCTTGGCGAACCCGGCCATGACCCGGTCCAGTTCGCTCTCCTTGGCGATGACGTGCACCACGTCGCCCTCTTGGAGCACCGTGCCCAGCTGCGGCACGATCGCCTCGCCGAGCCGGTCGATGTAGGCGACGCGGGCGCCGGCCGCCGCCTCGGCCAGTTTGACCGGCTCGCCGATCCACTTGGGGGAGACGCTCACCTGGGTGAGCACCAGCTTGCCGGTCGCGTCCCGCCAGAGCGGCTCCGCACCGCCGGGCGCCAGCTTGCGCAGCATCTGGTCGGCCGTCCAGCGAACCGTCGCCACCGTCGGGATGCCGAGCCGCTCGTAAACCTCGGCCCGGCGCGGGTCGTAGATCCGCGCCGCGACCTGGGCGACGCCGAACGTCTCGCGGGCGACCCGCGCCGCGATGATGTTCGAGTTGTCGCCGCTGCTCACCGCGGCGAAGCCGTCGGCCCGCTCAATGCCCGCGCGGGCCAGGACGTCGCGGTCGAAGCCCATTCCCGTTACCCGGTCGCCCTTGAAGGACGGACGGAGCCTGCGGAAGGCCTCGGGGTCCTGGTCGATGACCGCGACCGTGTTGCCGCGGTCCTCTAGGATGTGGGCGAGCGTTGAGCCGACCCGCCCGCAGCCCATGATCACGATATGCACGACCCGTCCTTTCACGGTGCGTCACCCTCACATGGGTGAATGCGAGCCCCGGGGGGAGGGAGAATCGGTGTCAGAGGTTGAGTTGGCGTACCAGGTGGGCCAGACCGTCGAGGTGACGGTCAACGACGTCGCCCAGGGCGGGTGGTGCGTAGCCAGGCCCGAGGGTCTCCCGGTGATTTTCGTGCGGCACGCACTGCCCGGTGAGCGGGTCATCGTCCGGGTGACTGAGGTCACGTCGCGGTTCGCCCGCGCCGATGCCACCGAGATTCTGGAGGCCTCACCGGACCGGGTGCAGCCGCCGTGCCCCAACGCGCACCCGGGCGGGTGCGGTGGCTGTGACTGGCAGCACGCGTCACTGCCCGCCCAGCGCGCGCTCAAGGCCGCCGTCATCGCGCAGCAGCTGCGCCGGGTGGCCGGGATTGATCTCGACCGCGAGATCACCGTCGAGCCGCTGCCCGGCGACCAGCCCGCCGAGTCCGGCCTCGGCTGGCGCACCCGGGTCCAGTTCGCGGTCCGCCCGGACGGCGTCGCCGGGCTGCGGGCGCACCGCTCGCACGAGGTCATCGACATCGGCGACTGCCCCATCGCCCACCCCGCCATCCGCGATCTCGGCCTCCTCGACCACGTCTGGGAGGGCGCGGGCACGGTGGAGGCCGCCGTTGGCAGCGCCGGGCCCGACGATCCCGGCCAGCCGGACCGCGCGGTCATCCTCACCAAGGGGGGCCGCCGGGCCCAGGGCGGTCGGCATGCACAGGGCGGGCGGCAGGCACCCGGCGGGGCGCCAGGCACCGGAGGGGCGCACCCGGGCCGGGGGAGGGGTACCACCGGCCGTTCAGGAGACCGGGTTGAGCTTTTCCCGGCCGAAGCCGTGGACGCGGTCGAGGCGGACGCGGTGCTGATCCGCACCGGCCCCAAGGTGACCCCGCTGCAGGGCCGCCAGTACCTCGCGCAGTTCGCCGCGGGCAGGCACTGGCAGGTCAGCGCGGGCGGTTTCTGGCAGGTCCACCCGGGCGCGGCCGACACGCTGTGCGAGGCCGTGCTCGGCGCGCTCGAGCCGAAACCCGGGGACACCGCCCTCGACCTGTACTGCGGCGCGGGACTGTTCGCGGGTGTGCTCGCCCCCGTGGTGGGCGCGGACGGCGCCGTCACCGGGATCGAGTCGGACACGGCGGCGGTCAAGGACGCCCGGGCCAACCTGTCGGGCTACCCCTGGGTCAAGGTCCACAGGAACGACGTGGCGGTCGCGGTCGCCGACGCCGGGCTGGCCCCGGCCCGGCTGGTGGTCGCCGATCCGCCCCGGACCGGCCTCGCCCGCGAGGTCATCGGTTACCTGACCGGCGACGGCGCCGCCGAGCGGTTCGCCTACGTCTCCTGCGACCCCGCCACCCTCGCCCGCGACCTCGGCCTGCTGATCGCGGGCGGCTGGCACCTGGACGGGCTGCGGGCGTTCGACGCCTTCCCGATGACCCACCACGTGGAGTGCGTCGCCACCCTCACCCGCTGAACCCGCCCGGCAATGCTCACTGCCTGGGGTAGTTGCCCCTAGGGCGCGTCCGGCCGGTCGGCGCCGCTGGCCGGGCTGTCCGGCGTGCGCGGCGAGCCGACCACGTAATAGCCAAGGCCCGGATAGCGGATCAGCAGTCCCTCGTCGACCAGCACGTTGAGCGCCTTGGCGCAGGTCTGCCGGGCGTGCCCGGACTGCTGGCTGAGCGTGGTGATCGACGGCGTGGGCTCGCCAGGTGAGTATTTTCCGTCCGCGATCGCCTTGCGCAGCTCGGATGCGAGTCGTACATACGCTCTTGGGTCTGATTCGTCACCTATCGACATCCCTGTACCGTACTCGATTGGCAAAGTTGCCAATCGCAACGTTTCGACAGTAGTCGACCATGCGCGTGACGGTGTATGCTCTCTCGCATGTACCTATGGAGCCTGCTCGGAACTGACCTCTCGGCTGGACCGGCTACTTCCGGTGTCACCGCCGACGTGGCCAGCGCTATGCGCTTGAGCGAGCCGGAGGTGGCGAACGGCAACGCCTTCCTCTGCATCATCGAGGAGGTCCACCCGCGGATCGCCGTCGGCGGCCTGGAGACGATCTACCAGTCGACCGGGCGGCACTGGATCGGCCGCCGCACCAGAAGACAGGGAGTCTTCTGGGAGGCCAAGTGCCGGACCGTCGATCCGGCCGAGGTCTACCGGGTCGACGTGCCGCCCCGCTGGCTGGCGGACCCGCACGCCGGGCAGGGAATGGCGAGCTAGGCCCGGTCCCCTGAGAGCGTCTGGACGCGTGTGCCACGATTGGACGCATGCGACTTCGGATCTTCACAGAGCCTCAGCAGGGGGCTAGTTACACCACGCTCCGCCGTATCGCCACGGCGACGGAAGACCTCGGCTTCGACGCGTTTTTCCGTTCCGACCATTACCTGAAGATGGGCAACGTATCCGGGCTGCCCGGCCCGACCGACGCGTGGGCCACCCTCGCGGGACTGGCCGTCGAGACCAAGCGGATCAAGCTCGGCACGCTGGTCACCGCGGCGACCTTCCGGCTGCCCGGACCGCTGGCGATCACCGTCGCGCAGGTGGACGAGATGAGCGGTGGACGGGTCGAGTTCGGCCTGGGCACCGGCTGGTACGAGGGCGAGCACGCCGCCTACGGCATCACGTTCCCGCCGCTGAAGGAGCGGTTCGACCGGTTCGAGGAGCAGCTGGCGGTCATCACCGGCCTGTGGTCCACCCCGGACGGTGAGACGTTCTCCTATGACGGCACGTACTACCAGCTCACCAACTCGCCCGCGCTGCCCAAGCCGGTTGCGCGCCCGAAGATCCCGGTGATCATCGGCGGCGGCGGCCCGCGCCGCACGCCCGCCCTGGCGGCGAAGTACGCCGATGAGTTCAACGCCGCGTTCAGGCCGGCCGCGGATGCGGCCTCATCGTTCGGCCGGGTGCGGGAAGCCTGCGCCGAGGCCGGCCGTGACCCGGCGTCGATCGCATTCTCCACCGCCCAGGTGGTCTGCTGCGGCAAGGACGAGGCGGAACTCGCCCGCCGGGCCGCGTCGATCGGCCGCGAGCTTTCCGACCTGCGCGAGAACGGGCTGGCGGGCTCGCCGTCGGAGATCGTCGACAAGATCGGCGCCTTCGCCGAGGCCGGCGCGACCACCTTCTACCTGCAGATCCTCGACCTGGCGGACCTCGACCACCTGGACCTGCTCGCCTCGGAGGTCCTCCCGCACGTGTAGGCCCCGCAGGCTGTGTGGCCGCGCCGCCGGTCACCCACCCTGGCGTAGTCGTCAGGGCATGCGGTTCCAGTTTTCCCGCTATTTGCGTGGATTATTTGACAACGGTTGGCCGGTCCGGGCTGCGTTCGCGCGTGAGCAGTCATGTGGGATTGCGCGCAGCTGGGTACCAACGGTCGTTGGGTTGCTTACGATCGTCAGTGTGGGAATGTTCTCCGGGGGGCGGCGCGGGTGGCGGGGTTCTGGCGCCGAAGACTGGCCTGGCGCTGAAGCCAGGGCAAATGCCGATGCCGACTCCTGGCTAGACGGCATTGCCGGACCGGGCGGCACTCCCAGATCGGCTGCCGATGCGGGCCCGGGCTACGGGGCATCATCGGGTGTCGCCGGCGCACCCGACCAGGATCTCGCGCGCGGCGGGGCGGGTTGGCACGGGCCCGCTCCTGAAGCGTCGGCCAGCCCGGGCAGGTCGGGTGGTCCGGTGGCGGGCGGCAGGTACAAAGCGCCCCCTGGCGGGCCGTACCGGCCGCAGCAAGCGCCCTACGGGGTCCAGCAGGCGAGGACGCAGGACCCGGTGGAGTCGTATCCGGCCGGGCCGTACGCCGGAGGGCCAGGCGGCCCGCAGTACGGTCAAGGGCCAAACCGCCCAGGACCGGGCGGCGGCCAAGTTCCGCTCGGGCAACCCGGCGCGGCCCCGGCCGGTTATGGATCCCCAGGCTCCGGGCCGCTTCCCGGGCGGCGACCGCGGATGCCCGGTCCGGGGCAGCAGTTTCCCGGGCAGCGGTTTCCGGGGCAGCAGTTTCCGGGGCAGCAGTTTCCGGGGCAGCAGTTTCCGGGGCAGCAGGAACCGCGTGCGTTCAACGGCGGGCCAAGTGGCGGCGGCTTGCCCGGCGGTGGCCAGGTTCCGCTACCAGGCGCGCCTGGGTTCTCAGGTCCGCCCGGGTATTACGGACCGGGGGCGGTAGGCGGCGCTCCGTCCGGCTATCAGCCGGAGCGGTTCGCTGGCCGGCCAAGGCCGCCCGGACTGATTCCGCCCGGGCCGATGTCAGCTGGCGGCCCGTTCCAGCCGGAGACGCCGACGGCCGGCCAGTTCGCGCCTGGATACGCGGGCCAGGGCGGGCCCGCGTACTTCGGGCCGCAGCAGCCGGGCGGTGGTCCCGTCCCACCGGGAGCGGTGCCGCCGGGCCAGTTCGTCCCCGGCCCCGGCATGCCATACGGCGGACCGCCCGCCCCGGGGCAGTTCGATCACCCGGGGCAGTTCGCCCACCCGGGCCAGTTCGGGCCGCCCGGGCAGTTCGACCCCGGCATCCCGCCCGGCGGGCCGATGGCGGGCCAGCAGTACCCCGCGCCGGCCGGCTACCGTGCGCCCGGCCAGTTCGGCCTTCCTGATCAGTACGGCCTTCCTGATCAGTACGGCGGGCCTGGTCCTTACGGCGGGCCTGGTCCTTACGTCGGGCCCGGTCAGTTCGGTCCCGGCGGCCAGTTTCCTCCGAACGCGCAGGCCCCGGCGGGCTGGGGAGCAGCTGGCCCGCTCCCGCCTGAGGCATTCCAGCCGGGAGGATTTTCTGCCGAGGCTGCCGATTCGGCAGTGCGACACCGTGCGCGGAGCCCCATTGATGGCACCTCCGCGGCGGCGGAGGGCCGGCCAGGAGCAGGCCGCTACGACGACGATGGCGAGCGGGTACTGACACCGACAACCATCTACGCGCCAGGCAGCCTGATCACGCCACCGGAGGGTGGCGACGGCGTCGACGCCAGCACACCTGGCGGGCCCGGCGGTTCCTCCGCCGACGGCGGGCCCGGTGCGCCCGCCGACTACGGCGCGCCCGCCGGCTACGGCGCGCCGTACGGTCACGGTTCAGGCTCGGCGCAGCACCCGTACCAGCCGCAAGACCCGTACCAGGGACAGCGGCCGTACCCAGCGCCGGGGCCGTTTGCTGGCCCCGGGTTCCTGCCGCCTGATGGCGGGTTCCCCGGCCAAGGCGGTTTCTCGCCCGATGGGGCGTTCCCTGGTCAAGGCAGTTCCCCGGTCGAGGGTGTATTTCCCGTCCCGGGGCCGTACCCGGGACAGGGCGGTTTCCCCGGACCACAAGGATTTGCGGGACCCGGCGGGCCGGGCGGGCCCGGTGCTTTCCCGCACGATCCTGGATTCGCCGGGCAGCCGGGACGTCCCGGGCAGGCGCCGTTGCCCGGGTTCGCGACCGGCCACCCCGGCATGTCAGACGGCGGCAACGGGTTCGGCGCCCCCCGGCAGGACGCCAGGACCGGCTTCGGCGGTGGCCCCGCCCAGGCGACTCCCCAGGGGCATGCGCCGGCACCAGCGTTCGCGCCTCCGGGCGGACCTCAAGGACCAGACGGTTTCGGTATGCGACCGCCTCAGCCGGGGCAGTACGGCATGCCGCCTCAGCCGGGGCAGTTCGGCATGCCGCCTCCGCCTGAGCAGTTCGGTATGGAGCCTCGGCCCGGCCAGTACGGCGGGCCGGGATACCCGGGCCAGTACCCGGGCCAGTACCTGGGCCCGGGACAGCCGGGCCAGTACGGCGGGCAGCCTCAGCCTGCCCAGTACGGCGGGCAAGGCCAGCCAGGCCAGTACGTCAGGCCGGGACAACCGGGCACGGCCGGCCCCACACCGGGTCAGGCGCCGACGCCCGCTGGCTATCCGTCGCAGCACAGTCAGCAAGGTCCGGCTGGTTTTCGGCCGCCGATGGGTGATCCAGGACCGGCGGGCCGTCCCGGCCGGACGGATCATCCAGAACCTGCCGGCTTCGCCGGGCCGCGCGGCGGACCACCGGGCGGCACTCCGGGCTGGAACGGCCCCCCCGACTGGAACGCCAGTCCTGGCTGGAACGGCGTCCCGGACTGGCAGCGGCCGGCGCCGCCGGCCGGCGGCCCAGGGCCGAGTGGACATCCCGGGTATGGGCAACCTGCCGCTGATGGGCATGGCGAGGGAGTCAACGGCGGCGACTACGCCTATGTGTTCAACGAAGACCGCCGCGGCGCGGCGCGTCCGGGTCGGCCGGGCGGTCCGCAGCGTCCCGCCGATGCACCGCGTCCCGCCGATGCACCGCGTCCCGCCGACGCACCGCGGGCGGCCGGGGACCGCCGCGGGCGGGCGTCGGCTGACGGTCTCCGGGCAATCACCACCGGCGCCATGGGCCTGACCGTTGATGCCTCCCAGGCAACGGGCGCGAGCGCTGCCTACGGCCCCGACGATCCTGCTTACGGGCCGCCCGGGCCCGACTGGTACAGCCAGGAGCAGGCATCAAGCAACGGGCCGGTGGCGCACAACGAGCACGCGACCGCGGCACCCGGGCAAGAACCGGTCGAGGCAGCGAACCCGGCGGAGACAAGCAGCAAGGCCGAGACAGCGAGCCCGGCCCAAGCTGCCCAGACGGCCCAAGCTGCCCAGACGGCCCAAGCTGCCCAAGCTGCCCAAGCTGCCCAAGCAGCCCAGACGGTTCAGGCGGTACAGCAAGCGGCGGCAGCCCCGATCCAGCCTGATCCACCCGTTGTCCGCGGGCCGTTCGAGCCGCTGGTAGAGACACACGGCCACCGGCCCGATCTGGATGCCGCTGGCGCGGATCATGGTACGGCGGGCCCGGGAGCGCGGCCATGGGGTGATGCCCGCGAGCCGGGCGAGGGCGGCATCGTTTGGGGCGACGCGGTCGCCGGCCCTGAGCCCGCGCCGGGCGGTGCGGGCGAGTATGAGCCGGTCAGCTTCGAATTCCCGGGCCTCGCCGACGCCGATCCGATTGGATCGGCGGACGGGGCCCTTGACCGGCTCAAGGCGCTGCACCTGACCGCGGCGGCGGTCGCCCCGCAGAGCCTCGACGCCCACTTCGACCAGCTGCTCGAGAGGCAGCGGAAGCTGATCAGCGAGTATCTCAGCCAGGGCGACGGTCCAGAGCCGGCCACCAGTGTCGATGGCGACGAGAGCCTGGTGGGCTTCGGTGACGACCACCGGAGCGTGCGGTGAGCGGCGTGATCGCCATCCTTGGCTTCGGTGAGGCGGGGGCACTGATCGCCCATGACCTGGTGACGGCCGGCGCCACGGTCCGCGGTTTCGATCCGAAGGTGCCGCCGCCGGACGGCGTCGCTGTCGCGGGCAGTGACGCCGAGGCCGTCATCGGGGCTCGTCTCGTGCTCAGCCTCAACAGCGCGGCCGATGCCGTGGCGGCGCTCAGCGCATCCCTCGACGCGCTGGAGCCCGGGGCGGTGTGGGCCGACCTGAACACCGCGTCGCCCGCGGTCAAGCGGCGCCTGGCCGACATCGGGGCCGGCCGAGGCGTCCCGGTCACCGACATCGCCATGATGGCGCCGGTCCCGGGCAACGGCCTGCGTGTCCCGATGCTGGCCAGTGGCGACGCCGAGTATGCCGCGGCCACCCTGCGCGGCTACGGCGCCCGCATTGAGGTGCTCGACGGCCCGGCCGGCCTCGCCGCCACCCGCAAGCTGCTGCGCAGCGTGTTCTACAAGGGCATGTCCGCGTCCATCGTGGAAGCGCTCGAAGCGGCCGAGGCGGCCGGCCTCGCGGACTGGCTGCGCCCGCATATCGCCGAGGAACTGGCCGCGGCCGACGCCTCGACGGTGCAGCGGATCGTCACCGGGACCAGCCGGCACGCCGTCCGCCGGGGCCATGAGATGGCGGCCGCCGCCGAGATGCTCACCGATCTGGGCGTCCGGCCGATCATGGCCAACGCCAGCCGGGCACTCCACGAACGCCTGGCCGCCGAGGGATAAAAGCGAGAACCATGCCGGTTAGCGGCGGCCGGACCCATCTTCGTGTGCCGTTGGGGGCTGCCGGCGACCCGGAGTGCACACGATGACGGAAAAGGTCCGAACAACTTCGGTTGTCGGCTGCGCCGCTTCCGGTTGTGCCGCTTCCGGTTGTGCCGTTCCCGGCTGCCCCGCTTCCGGCTGTGCCGCTATCCGCTGGGCGGGCCTGACCCGCACCGGCTAGCCTGCTGATCCGTGAGCGGTGTGCGTCGGCTGGTGTACGTCTCTGGATCGCCGGGAGCGGGGAAGACGAGCCTCGCCGGGCCGCTCGCCGCCGAACTCGGCTACGCGCTGCTGACCAAGGACCTGATCAAGGAGACTTTGCACGACGCCCTCGGCGCACCCGAGCCCGACCTGGCGTGGTCGCGCAAGCTCGGCGGTGCGGCGATGGAACTCCTGTGGACACTGGCCGTGCGCTCGGCCGACGTCCTGATCGAGGCGAACTTCCGCCCGCACAGCGACTACGAGCGGTCCAGGCTGAGCGCCCTCGGCGGCCATCCGGTCGAGATCCACTGCGCCTGCCCGGCCGAACTCGCGGTTATCCGCTACAACACCCGTGCCCGCCACCCGGTCCACCACATGACCCACGCCTCGGCCGAGGCGCTGGCCGAATGGGATGTCCCCGTCGGCATCGGCACCCTGATCACCGTGGACACGGCCGGGCCAGTCGACGTCGCCGCGGTAGCGGCCCAGGTCCGTCACCAGCACGACCATGCCGGTTAGCGGCGGCCGGACCCATCTTCGTGTGCCGTTGGGGGCTGCCGGCGACCCGGAGTGCACACGATGACGGAAAAGGTCCGAACAGCACACGGTCATCACCACGGCTCGCGGTTGACCATGCGAAGACAAGATAACAGCAAGTAGCGCGCAGCGCCCGGCCTGGTCTTGGCGGCGCAGCGGGCAGCGCCCGGCCTGGTCTTGGCGGCGCAGCGGGCAGCGCGCGGTCTGTTCTTGACCGTGAAGCACATGGACGTCTCCGTTCCCATCCGGCAGTCCTAGCCAATAGCGGGCCATGACGCTACCGCGGGCGCCTGGGCCGGGCGATCGCGGGGAGAAGCGCCACTAACGCGAACCCGCGCGAAGTACCTTGATGTCGAGATACTGTAGGTTAAGCATCGGGGGACACCACAGACGCATAACGGACGTATGAACGGCAAGCATGACTGAGCGAGGAGGCTCAACCAACGATGACTGCGAACAGCTTCGGCAGCCGCGCGACGCTTGAGGCGGGCGGCGCGACGCACCAGATATACCGCCTGGACGCGGTCGATGGCAGCGCCACCCTCCCGTACAGCCTGAAGATCCTGCTGGAGAACCTGCTCCGCAACGAGGACGGTCTCAACGTCACCGCCGACCACATCACCGCGCTGGGCAACTGGGACCCGGACGCGCAGCCGGACACCGAGATCCAGTTCACCCCGGCCCGGGTGATCCTGCAGGACCTGACCGGCGTGCCCGCCGTTGTCGACCTGGCGGCGATGCGGGAGGCGATGCGGGCCCTGGGCGGTGACCCGACCAAGATCAACCCGCTCATCCCGGCCGAGCTGGTCATCGACCACTCGGTGGTGGCCGACATCTTCGGCGTGCCCGAGGCGTTCTCCCGCAACGTCGAGCTTGAGTTCCAGCGCAACTCCGAGCGCTTCCAGTTCCTGCGCTGGGGCCAGGACGCGTTCACTGGTTTCCGCGTCGTCCCGCCCGGCACCGGCATCGTCCACCAGGTCAACATCGAGCACCTCGCCCGGGTCGTGATGACGGGTGGCGGCGGGGACGAGGCGGGAAGCCTTCGGGCGTACCCGGACACCTGCGTCGGCACCGACAGCCACACCACCATGGAGAACGGCCTCGGCATCCTCGGCTGGGGCGTCGGCGGCATCGAGGCGGAGGCGGCCATGCTCGGCCAGCCCATCTCCATGCTGATCCCGCGGGTTGTCGGCTTCCGCCTCACCGGCCAGCTCCCGCAGTCGACCACCGCCACCGACCTGGTGCTCACCATCACCGAACTGCTGCGCAAGCACGGCGTGGTCGGCAAGTTCGTCGAGTTCCACGGCGACGGCGTGGGCCAGGTCCCGGTGGCTAACCGGGCGACGATCGGCAACATGTCGCCGGAGTTCGGTTCGACCGCCGCGATCTTCCCGATCGACGAGGCGACGATCGAGTACCTCAGGCTGACCGGCCGCCCCGAGGACCAGCTCGACCTGGTGGAGAAGTACGCCAAGACCCAGGGCCTGTGGCACGACCCCGACCGCGACCTGCGTTTCTCCGAGGAGCTCACCCTCGACCTGTCCACCATCGTCCCGTCGATCGCCGGACCCAAGCGCCCGCAGGACCGGATCGAGCTGGCCAATGCCAAGCCCGCCTTCCGCGACGCCCTGCCGGCCTACACCGGTGCCGACAACGGCTCGTTCCCGGCCTCGGACCCGTCCGAGAACGACGACACCCGTCCCACCCACCAGGTCAGGATCACCCTGGAGGACGGCACCGAGACGACCCTCGACCACGGTCACGTCGTCATCGCGGCGATCACCTCCTGCACTAACACCTCCAACCCGTACGTGATGATCGGCGCGGCGCTGCTGGCGAAGAAGGCCGTCGAGAAGGGCCTGTCCCGCAAGCCCTGGGTGAAGACCACCCTGGCGCCCGGCTCGAAGGTGGTCATGGACTACTACGAGCGGGCCGGCCTGATCCCGTACCTGGACAAGCTCGGCTTCAACCTCGTCGGCTACGGCTGCACTACCTGCATCGGCAACTCCGGCCCGCTGCCGCCGGCGATCAGCGCCGCGGTCAACGAGAACGACCTCACCGTGGTCAGCGTGCTGTCCGGCAACAGGAACTTCGAGGGCCGCATCAATCCCGACGTCAAGATGAACTACCTGGCGTCACCGCCCCTGGTGGTTGCCTACGCCCTGGCGGGCACGATGGACATCGACCTCGACCGCGACCCCCTCGGCACCGACAGCGAGGGCAAGCCGGTCTACCTGGCCGACCTCTGGCCGTCGGCCGACGAGGTGAGCGGCGTGGTCGCCAGCTCGGTGGCCGCCGAGATGTTCACCGCCGACTACGCGGACGTGTTCGCCGGCGACGACAACTGGCGCAACCTCGAAGTGCCGGACGGCGACACCTTCCAGTGGGTGGACAGCTCCACCTACGTCCGCCGCCCGCCCTACTTCGACGGCATGCCGGCCGAGCCGGTTCCGGTGACCGACATCCACGGGGCGAAGGTTCTGGCCAAGCTGGGTGACTCCGTCACCACCGACCACATCTCCCCGGCGGGCGCGATTAAGGCCACCGCCCCGGCGGGGGAGTACCTCACCGAGCACGGCATCGAGCGCGGGGACTTCAACTCCTACGGCAGCCGCCGCGGCAACCACGAGGTGATGATCCGCGGCACCTTCGCCAACATCCGGCTGCGCAACCAGCTCGCGCCGGGCACCGAGGGCGGGGTCACCGTCAAGGACGGCAAGGAGATGTCGATCTACGACGCCTCCCGCGAGTTCATCGCCGCGGGCACCCCGCTGATCGTGCTCGGCGGCAAGGAGTACGGCTCGGGCTCCTCCCGCGACTGGGCGGCCAAGGGCACCGCGCTGCTCGGCGTCCGCGCGGTGCTTGTCGAGTCGTTCGAGCGCATCCACCGGTCGAACCTGATCGGCATGGGCGTGCTCCCGCTCCAGTTCAAGCCGGGTGAGAGCGCGGAGTCGTTCGGCCTAACCGGCCAGGAGACCTTCAATATAGAAGGTATTGAAGATCTCAATTCAGGAATTACCCCGGGCGAAGTCACGGTGACTGCCGACGATAAGAGCTTCAATGCGGTCGTTCGGATCGACACTCCCGGCGAGGCCGAGTACTACCGGCACGGCGGCATCATGCAGTACGTGCTGCGGTCCTTGCTGGCGGCGCGGTAGCGGCCCGGCAACAGCGCGGCAGCGGCCTAGTAGGCCGCGGAAAGCGCCCAGTAGTCCGCATAAAACGCCCCAGTTCACCACCCAAGGCGCGGCCGGGACGAAATAGCGTTATTGCTGCCAGATGGGGGTGAGCTACCTATAGGCTCACCCCCATGTCGGCGAATTACGACGCGGAACTCTCCCAACTGGCCGCGGAGATTCTGCGCGAGGCGGTTCAGGTCTACGGCCTGAGCGACCCGGGGCAATGGCTTGCCAACCCGGTGCTCGCCGCCTGGAACACGAACATGTTCGGCGGCCTCGCACCGACCACCTCGTTCGCGGCCGTGACCGGGTCATTCGCGGCCGCCACGGGGTCGTTCGCCCCGCTGACCGGGTCCATGCTGACGTCGGCCGAATCGCGACCGGCTCCCACCGGCGCGTTCAAAGCCTTCACGGGGGCGTTCAGGGCCATCGCGGACGCGCCACCGCCGCCGCCGCCGATCACCCTGAAACGGGTTTTCCGGCTGCCGAGCCGGCTGCCGGGGGTCCGGCTCCCCCCGGACGCGGAGCTCGCCGCGATGGCGCGGTCGTCACCGGCGATGGCGGGCCTCGATGCGCTGGCCCGCTGGCTGGGACGGGATGGCAGGCTGGTCAGCCAGACGGACGCGCTGCCGGCGGCCGACGCCGCCGACGCCGCCGGGCGGCTTGGCATCCGCCCGCAGTACCTGTCCTTCCTGTGGGAGTACGCGCTCACCTCGGGCTGGTTCGAGCTCATCGACGCCGACGACCAGAAAAGGACCTGGGCGGTCATCGGCCGGACGGCCTGGCGCTGGACCGATGGCGATGACCTCGGCGCGATGCGGGTGTGGGCCACGGTGTTCGCCACCGTGCTGGCCACCGCGCTTGACGTGGCGGCGGACGCGGACCTGAGCGCGGCCCGCAAGCTGACCTTCGACGGCCAGGGCCCGGCCCTGGCGGTGATGCTGTTCCTGGCCCGGCCGGACGGGCTGACCCAGACCCAGGTCGAGGACCTGGTGCGCGACAGCGCCATCGGTGAACGGCCGACGGCCCGCACCAGGCGGGCCTGGGACGCCTGGGTGCGCCAGCACGGCGACCCGGCCCACCTGCTCCTCGGCGAACTGGCCGCGATCCGCGCGGTCTACCCGCCGCGCCGGGCCGGCGATGGCATCATACTGACGCCGCTGGCCCTCTGGGCGCTGCGGGAGCAGTTCGCCCGCGACGAGATCAGCGTCCCGCTGCTGGCCGAGCCGGGACCCCGGATGACGGCGGCGTCCCTGGTCGCGCTGTCCAGTTCGGTCAGCGAAGCGGAGTTCGAGACCGACCTTGCCGCCTGGATGCGCGGTCGCGACCCAGACCGCGCCGCGCGTGAGGTCCTCGCGTTCGCCGCCTTCGGCGGGCCCCAGGACCGGCTCGACGCGGTGCGCGTGGCCGGGCGGCTTGGGATGGTGGCGCTGCGGGCCTGGCGGGACGCCATGCAGCGGCCGGAGCTGCGCGGTTATGCGCGGATCGCGCTGGCCCAGCTCGCGGCGAATCCGGCCGCGGCCCGCCTCGGGCCGCTGCCTGAGCCCGCCCCGGATGACATGATCTGGCTGGCCACCGACTTCCTGGCGGTCGCGTCCGAGCCGGGCGGGCTGGACTCCGACGAGTTCGCGACGCTGTTGGCCAAGGTCATGCCGGAGAGCCAGCAGGGCTGGGTCATCGCCCTGATGGCGCGCAGCTCGAACCCGGAAGTGGTGGCGTTCCTCGACCTGCTCAGCAATTACTATCCGGACCGGAAGGTGGCCAGGGACGCCCGCCGGGCGGCCCGCGCCGCCGGGAAAAACCGGGACGCAGCGGCTAGGAACGTACGCGTCCCGGCTCGTGCCGCGGGCCGATAGGCTCACAGGTATGGCCCACGACCACGACCACGTCCATCCGCAGGCGATCGACGACGATGACTTCGAGTACGAGGACATCGACATCAAGGAGGCGCTCGGGCTGCCCGACGCGCTGCCGCCGATCCGCCTGCTGCCGCTGCCGGAGCTCGCGGCCCAGGCCCGCACGGCGCCGCTGGCGGGCCAGCTGGCCGCGCTCGCCACGTGGGTGGGCAAGGACGGCCGGGAAGTGGATGAGGACGGCGACCTGACCGAAGAGGACCAGGCCGCCGCCATCACCGCGCTCGGCATCACCGCGGCGGAGTTCGACTTCCTATGGGAGTACGCGCTCGGCGTGGAGTGGCTGCTCTTCGACCCCGAGGACGACGACCGGGTGCTGCCGGGCGAGACCGCCGACGACTGGGCCTCGGGTGACGACGAGTCGGTCTTCGCCGCCTGGTCCTCCACCCTGGCCGCCGTTCTCGGCGAGACGCTTGAGCTTTACGGTCCCGAGCCGGACTTCGACGCCGAGGCCGACGACGAGGACGAGAACGAGAACGACGGGGACGACGAGTTCAACTTCTCTGGGCAGGGGATGGCGATCGCCATCCTGCTCTTCCTGGCCCGCCGGGAGGGGCTGACGGCCGAGGAGTTCGCCGAGGTGCTCTGGGAGAACGCCGCGGGCGGGGCCGGAGACGAGGCCGACGAGGAGACCCGCGAGGAGCTCGCCGAGGTGCGCGAGCGGTGGGAAGAGGAGTACGGCGACCCGGCCCGGCTGCTGCTCGACAAGCTGCATACCCTGCTCGCGGTCGACGAGACCGACGAGGCGATCCGGCTGACCCCGCTGGCGCTCGCCGCCCTGCACGAGCAGCTGGTCGAGGCCGGGGTGGAGATCCCGTTGCTGCCGCAGACCGCCGCCGAGCTGACCGGCGCCGAGCTGCTGGCGATGGCCGAGGGCATCAGCGACACCGAGTTCGAGGCAGAGGCGGCGGCCTGGTCGGCGGCCCGCGGTGCCGACGCCGCCGCCCGGGAATTGCTCGAGCTGGCGGCCGTGGGCGAGCCGGGGGAGCGGATGCTGGCGGTGGCCGCGGTCACCGCGATCGGCGCCCCGGCCGAGGCGGCCCTGCACGCCAGCCTTGAGGTGCCGCAGGTCCGCGGCTACGCCAAGGTCACGCTGCTGGCGCTGTCCGGCATCGACGGCATGACCGGCGGGTCGGCCGACGTACCGCCAGAGCTCGAGCTCGGCCCCGAGGACCTCGCCTGGCTGGCCACCGACCTGCTCACGCTCGCCTGCGACGACGAGTACCCGGACCCGGACGACCTCGCGGTCAGCTTCCGCGAGGCCGTGCCGGTGGGCCAGGAGGTCGCGCTGTTCGACGCGATGGCCCGCAGCGCGCACCCGGACGCCGCTGACGTGCTCGATCACCTCGGCCAGTACCACCCGGACAAGCAGGTCGCCAAGGCGGCCAGGACCGCCGCCCACAAAGCCGCATCGCGCCAGCGGTAGCGCGGGTAACGTTACCGGCGGGGCGGGCGCGGGAACGACGGCCCCGCCTGCGGAAACCGCCGGAAAACTGAAGACTTAACGGGGAAGGCTCGCCCATGACCGAGAGCACGGGGACCAGCGTGAGCGGCAATCTCGCCGCCATCAATCACGTTGTGGTGCTGATGCTGGAGAACCGCTCGTTCGACCACATGCTCGGCTACCTCTACTCGGCGCAGGGCAACGTGTCCCCGTCGACCGGCCAGCCGTTCGAGGGCCTGACCGGGGCCGAGCGGAACCCGGACGGCAACGGCGGCACGGTCGGCGTCTACCAGATCACCCCGTCCACCCCCAACGCCTACTTCATGCCCGGCTCCGACCCGGGCGAGGGCTACAAGGCGACCAACAGCCAGCTCTGGGGATCGATCACCGCCCCCGCCACCGGCACCCCGGCCCCGATGACCGGTTTCGTCACCGACTACGCCTACACGCTCGGCTGGCAGGCGAAAGACCCCAGCTACACGGTGCTGCCGGGCACCACCCCGAACATGATCATGGGCTGCTTCACCCCGGCGGCGCTGCCGGTGCTCTCCGCGCTGGCGACCGGGTACGCGGTGTGCGACCACTGGTTCGCCTCGGTGCCGACCGAGACGATGCCCAACCGCGCGTTCACCTGCGCCGCCACCAGCATGGGGCAGGTCGACGACAACACCAAGTCGTTCTCAGTCCCGTCGATCTTCGGCTCGCTCGGGGCCGCCGGGCAGACCTGGGGCATCTACGGCTACACCAACCGTCCGCTGACCGCGGACGATTTCACCGACATCGCCAGCGCCGCCGGCGGCAGGATCGGCCTGTTCACCGACTTTAAGGCCGCCTGTGCGGCGGGCACGCTGCCGGGCTACACGTTCCTCGAGCCGAGCTGGTCCACCACCGGCAACAGCCAGCACCCGAACTACAACGTCGCCCTCGGCGAGCAGCTCATCCACGACGTCTACGAGGCGCTGCGGACCAGCCCGAACTGGCCGCAGACGCTGTTCGTGCTCACCTACGACGAGCACGGCGGCTGCTTCGACCACGTGCCGCCGCC
>JBEKEK010000018.1:0-80178 GCA_050013875.1 Trebonia sp.
GGCACCAGATCGGGTACGAGCCCACCGCGATCATCGAGCATCAGCACCGTACGACGATGGCCGATCTTGACCGGCAGATACACGACTACGGGGTTGGCTTCACCGCGATGCTGACGGCGGTGGCGCTCCGGAACCCATGGCACGTGCTCGGGCTGGCGGCGATCGTCCCCGCCTGGCTCAGGTCGCTGCGCGCCGAATCGACCGCCAAGACCGTCAACCGGGCCGACGACTACCCGCCCGCCCTGCACCGCGCCGAACTCCGCGGCATGGCCGCCGGGCCGGTCGCGTACCTGCGGGCCCGGCGGGCGTCGCCACCGTGGCGGCGATGACGGCAGGACGCGTGATCAGGCTGCCGCGTCTGCCCAAGTCGCTGACGGTGAATGCGCTGGCGCTGATGACCGCGACCATCGGGGCCAACGGGCTCGGCCTGGTGTTCTGGGCGGTCGCGGCGCACCTGCGCCCGCCTGCCATCGTGGGGCGGGCGTCGGCCGCGATCGCGGCGCTGACCCTGCTGGCCATGATCGCCCAGCTCAACCTCACCAACGTCATCGTCCGCCTGCTGCCCGCCGCGGGCAAACTGGGCACCAGAATGGTGGCGCGCATATACCTGGTCGTCGTGTTCCTGTCCCTGGTGGCCGGCCTGGTGTACTGCGTGAGCGGACTTGGCCGCCATGTCCTGACCGGGGGCTGGCTGCAGTACGCGGGGTTCACGTTGGCGGTCCCGGTGGCCGCCGTGTTCGCGCTCGAGGATTCGGTCCTCACCGCGTTGCGGTTCGCGCCGTGGGTGGCGGCGGAGAACATCACCACCGTGATCGCCAGGATCGCGCTGCTTCCGGTGCTGTTCGTGACCGCGATGGGCGCGGTCTGGTCCACCGTGCTGCCGATGCTGGTCGCCGTCGTGATCGTGAACTCACTGCTCTTCGGCCGGGCGCTGCCGGCCCATGGCAGCGTTCCCGGCACCCTGCCAGGCCGTCGCCGCCTGTTCTCCTTCGTGGCCGCTGAGTACTCGGGAAACATCTGCGCCATCGCGTCGGTCCAGGTCATGCCGCTGATCGTGGTGTGGCGGCTGGGCCCCGCCGCGGCTGCCTTCCTGACCTTGCCGTGGCTGATCGGGTCCGGCATCACCCTGGTGCTGTGGAACGTCTCCGCCTCGTTCGTGGTCGAGGCGGCGGGATCGCACGGGCATACCGGCACCATGCTCCGGCGCAGCCTGCTGCTGTGGTCGGGGATCGTGGCAGCGGCCCTGATCGTCTGCGTGGCGGGCGCCCGCCCGCTCATGGAACTGGTCGGAGCTCAGTACGTCGCGGAAGGCGTGCCGCTGCTGCGGCTGATCGGGCTCAGCGCTCCGTTCACCGCCGTGGTGGTCGTCTACGGGACGCTGGTCTGGCTCGACCAGCGGGTCTGGCTGCTGGCCGGCTTCCAGGCCATCGCCGGAATCTTGCTGCTCGGGTTGGCCCTAGTGCTTCTGCCGCACCTGGGGCTGATCGCCGTCGGCTGGGCCTACCTGGGCACCCAAGCCGCCTTGGCGGCAGCGGTGGCGCCGTTCACCGTGCGGCACATTCGACGAGGCGAGTTCGGGAGGGCATCTAAATGAGCATCAAAACAAGTCTGCCCGGAGCGCGACCGATTCCCGCCTGGGCAGCCGAGCACCCGGTGCGGTTGGGCTTCGTCTCGCTGCCGAACGACGCGCGCCAGACGCTCCGATGGCTGCTGCGCGGCCATGCGGCCACCTCGTCGCTGTTGCCCACCCCTGTCCGGCGCGCGCTGCTGCGCCTCGGCGGCGTCCAGCTCGGCGCGGCGATCTGGGGGCTTGAGCGCTGCTACTTCGAGTCCGAGCATGTCAGCCTCGGCCCAGGCTGTTCGATAAACGCGGAGTGCTGGTTCGAGGGACACGGTCGCATCGTCATCGGCCACAACTGCATGTTCGGCTCGCAGGTGATGATCTTGACCTCCAATCATGACATCGGCCCCGACGGCGAGGTGACGCGCGAGGCCACCTACGCCGACGTGCACATCGGGGACCGCTGCTGGATCGGCACCCGCGCGATGATCATGCCCGGGGTGACGATCGGCGAAGGCACCGTCATCGGTGCCGGCGCGCTGGTGACCAAGGACTGCGAGCCGGGCGCGGTGTACGTCGGCGTGCCCGCGCGGCGGGTGCGATGAGCGCGCGCTCGCTGCCTCTGCGGGAGCCGTGGACGCGGACCGGGCTGACCGCGTGGACCGGGATCGCGGCGAGCGTCGCGGCGGTGGCTCTGCTGGTCGCGCCGGGGCGCGGGCCGGAGCTGGCCGGTGCCTTCCTGCTGGCCTGCGTGCCCGTCGGCGCGGCGGTGATGTGCTGGGTGGACAGCGGCGAGGGAATCGTCCAGGCCGGGCTCACGCTGGTGCTGAGCCTGGCCGCGACTGCCATCGTCACCGCGTGCATGATCTGGCTCACGGTCTGGCAGCCGCGCGCTCTGTACGCGTTCGCGGCGGCGGGGGTGGTCTCGGGCGCCGCCCGGCTGGTGCGTGGAGGGCATTTATGCTGCGCGTCGCGCCAGTGAGACGGGTCCAGGCGCGCCAGCTGGGCCTCCTGCTGCCCCTCTTCGCCGGGATTGGCGCCTGGGCCTACGGGGTCAGCCAGATCCAGCGCCAGGCGATCGGCCCCTACGGGCTGCTCGCGAACTCCAACACCTGGTTCATCGCGGGCCTGGCCCTGCTGCTGGCGGGCATGCTGGCGGAGCTGAGCCGGGCCGGGGCGAGAACCTGGCTGCTCGGCCTGTACCTGATCGGCCTGATTGTCGCCATTCACACCACCGTTCCGTTGCTGTACGGCGGGACGCCGGAGTACGCCTGGGTCTACAAGCACGTCGGCGTCGCGCAGGAGTTCGGCCGCTACCAGCGGGTGACCGACACCTCGAACATCTACCAGGAGTGGCCCGCCCTGTTCACGGCGGTCGCCTCGATAAGCTCGCTCGGCGGCGCGGGGCCGCTGTCGTTCGCGGCCTGGGGTCCGGTGGCGTTTGAGCTGGCCGACGCGCTGCTGCTGCTCGGCATCTTCCGGCTGCTGACCGCGGACCGGCGGCTGCCGTACCTGGCGGTGCTGCTGTACGAGGGACTGATCGCCTGGGTGGGCCAGGACTACCTGTCGCCGCAGGCCTTCGGCTACGTGCTCTGGCTGGGCATCATGGCGATCGTTGTCCGCTGGCTGCTCGTCCCGGACCCGGTGCACGCCCGCTGGCGGCTCGTCAGCCGGGCTCGCGCGGTCCTGCTGGCCGGCCGGGCGGCACCACAGGAGGCAAGCACGTCGATGCGCTGGGTCGCGTTCGCGCTTGTCGCCGTGCTCTACTTCGCGATCGTCGCGGCGCACCAGCTGACACCGTACATCGCGCTGTTCGGCGTCGTGGCGCTCGTGCTTCTCGGCGTGGTGTGGCGTGGCTGGCTGATGTTCGTGCTGCTCGCGGTTATCGCGGTCGGCTTCCTCGCGCCGCGCTACGGCCTTATCTCCTCGCAGTTCGGCGGGGTCTTCAGCGGCGGCAACGTGTTCCAGAACGCCTCCGGCTCGCAGGGCATCCTGCACAAGGCGGCGGAGTTGCGGACGGGAGAGGTCGTCCATGTGCTCGCCGCGCTGATGTGGGTAGGCGCGGCGGTCGCCATCGTGGTCCGGTGGCGGTCGCTCGGCCGGGTAGCGATCCCCGCGGTCCTCGCGTTCAGCCCCTTCTTGGTCCTGGGCGCGCAGAGCTACGGAGGGGAGGCGATCTACCGTGTCTTCCTCTTCTCAGCGCCGTGGTGCACGCTGCTCATCGCCGGGTTGATCGCCGAGCTCCGCGGCGCGCTGCGGCCGCTGGTCAGCGCTGCGGCCTGCACGGTGGCGCTGGTGGCGGGCCTGCAGGGCCTGTACGGGCCGGTCGCGGTGTACGCCTTCACCCCCTCGGAGCTGACCGCGAGCCGCTGGCTCTACCAGCATGCGGCGCCGGGCTCGGTGCTGGTGCTCGCGGCGGACAACTTCCCCGAACTCGAGGTGGCCAACTACCGCGCGTACAACATAGTGATCGTACCGGCCGACCCGCAGTCCGGCCTGGCCTACCTGGACGAGGGCAACGTGCTCGACGTCGAACAGTGGCTCGTCTCGCTCGGCCATCCAACCGTGTACTTTGTGTTCAGCCAGAGCATGGCCAACTATTCCGACTATTTCGGCGCGCCGGCCGGGTACGGGAAGCTAGCGAAGGCGGTTGCGGGGAACCCGCGGTGGCACGCCGTGTACCGCAACCCCGATGTCGTCATCTACCGGGTCACCGTTGGCTGATCACGGAGACCGGTGGCACGGGCTGGTCAGCTCCTCCCGTTGTAGGTGTAAACGGCGACGTGGGAGAGGTTCAGCTGGCCGGAAGAGTTCTCCCCCGCCAGCTCGCCGTTGAGGGCGGTCTCGTTCTGGATGATCCACGACATCCGCTCGTCGGGCACCCACTTCCCGGTCAGGTGGCAGATCTCGGTCCCGTTCAGGTAGAACGCCAGGTTGTCCGGCCACCACTCGATCGCGGTGGTGTTCCAGGTCCCCCAGCTCACGTTGGTCGGGCAGTAGTTTTTGGTGGCACTGCCCGCCGCGGCGGCGTGCACGTGCAGGCAGAAGTTGCTGTCCCACTCGCCCTCGGGGAAGTCGACCTCGAATTTGGGCGAGTTGCCGGTCGGCCAGAGCAGGTGCGAGCTCTTAAAGCCGGTGCTCGAGTGCGGGTCGGAGACGCGGAACGTCTCGACGTACTTGCCGTAGAGCAGCCCGATCGCCGCCTTGGGCACCACCGCGGCCGCATGGATCGGGCCATTGGCGCGGAACATTCGTATGCGCATCTGGCCGCCGCTGATCGAGACGGTCCTGGCCGGATCGTAGTAGCCGCCTAGCGGCAGGTGCGCTTCGGTGGCGGTGTCCGGCCATCCGGTTGGGTACGCCCACCACTGTGACCGCACGTTCGTTGGCAGCCCACCGCAATACGCGGCGGGCGTGCGGGCGTCGTTGCCGCAGTTGGAGAAGGAACCGGCCGTCGCTGAGTCAGGGAAGTCCGTCTGCCATTTCAGCTGCCAGAGCGGGCTGGCGGCCTGGTGCTCGGTCGAGGCGGATGCGGACTTGGGATTGGCATCGGAAATGGAAGTGGGCGAAGCGGGAGCGCGCGCCGAAGGATGGGCCGCGCTGCTCGCTGCTGAGCCGCAGCCGCCCACGGCGAGTGCCGCTGTTGCCGTCGCGGCGAGCCAGCCAAGCCTGACCCAGGGCCGGCCGCACCGCCACGTGTATGGCACCCGTCGCCCCCTTTAGCCCGGTCCGTGCCTGCCTCCCCGTTTCGTAACCAACAGTATATCGGTGACTTCAATGCGTAACTAATGTCGCCCCGGCAGCCGGATCAGGCGCCTTGCGCGCGGACGCGGGTCTGGGCCAGCCGGCTGCGCAGGTACCGGAACGGGCCGCTGAGCATCCCCCGCACGGACGCCCGGCGCAGGCTGGCGGGATAGTCGTCGGTCATCGTGGCGGTCCTGACCGAGTCTTTGCCGCGCAGGTCGCGCAGCGCGCGCGGGGCCATCCGGATCAGCGTGAGCAGGTGGCGCGGGTTGCGCAGCACCGCCCGGGTGTAGAAGGCGGTCAGCCCGGACCCGTAGCCGTCCAGCTGCCGCTCGACCTCGGCGAACTCCTTACGGTGCTCGTGCCACATCACCGCGCCCGGCTGGTAGACGAACGTACCGCCATCAAGCATCAGGTCGGTGATGGCCGCGGTGTCCTCCCCGGCCCGGGCCGGGGTGCCGGCGCCGAGCGCCACGTCGAATCCGCCGATCCTGAGCAGCGCCGCCCGGTCAAAGGCGATGGACGCGCCGACGCCGAAGGCGGGCAGCGGGTACAGCGGGTGCTGTGTGGCATGCGAGGCGGCGTCGAAGACCTGCGGGGTCAGGCCGCGGCCCTTGCTGTGCCCGCCGAACTGCTCGTACAGGCACTGCGCGGGAGTGTCGAGCACGGCCGGCAGCACCAGACCGCTGACGCCGGCCACCCGGTGGCCCATGCTGAAACCGCGGGCAAGCTCGGCCAGCCAGTTCTGATCGGGGTGCTCGTCGTCGTCCAGGTAGGCGACGATCCGCCCGGAGGCGGCGTGCAGCCCGGTGTTGCGCGCCCAGGACAGCCCGGGGCGGTGCTCGACGATCCGCCGGAGCGGGACGCCGCCGGTCCCGGCGACGTTGCGGCGGGCGACCAGGCCCTCCACCGCGTCGGTGACGGGGACGTTATCCACCACGATGACCTCGAAGTCCGGGTAGTCCTGGCGGAGCACCGCGGTCAGGCAGCTGTCCAGCCGCTCCGCGCGGTCCCTGGTGCAGATGATCACGCTGGCGGGCGGCGCGTTCCGCAGCGTTGCCGCCCGGCCGACCAGGTGCAACGGCGGCCAGGGGAGCTGAAGGCCGCTCTCCCGCAGCGCCTCGGGGCCAGCGGAGGCCGTGACCGGGGCGCCAACCGTGGCGTGGGGGCCGGCCTGCGCCGCGACGGACATCGCCAGCGCCTGCGGGGCGGCGACCGACTGCGCGGGGACCGGCCTGCCCGCCGCCGCGCAGCGCGCCGTGACCTGCCGGCCGACCGACTGCCAGAGCGCCCGGGCGACCTGCCCGGCGTCGGCCGCGCCGTCGGAGAGCGGAATGTCCACCACCGCCAGCGGCTCGGAGTACCAGCGGGCCAGCACCAGGGCGGAACCGTAGCCCGGGGCGGTGATCGCGCCGGCCGGCTCGCTCAGCTCAATTTCGCAGACCTTAACGGGACTGAAACTCATCGCGACACCGCCAGCTCCAGGCTTGCCGGGCGTGACGCCGCCCGGCTGGCCGCCTCCGACAGACAGCCGACGACGAAGCCGGCCGCGGCCATACCGAAACCGCCGATGATCGCGGCGCTGCGCAGCGCGCCGGACCGGTCGCCCGCCACCGCCTCCCGCAACCCGCGGCCGATGGCGGCCGGCAGCACCCGAGCGGTGTACGAGCGCTCCGCCGAGGTGCCCTTGGCCGCGCCGTTGAGCACGGCCATCCCGGCCTTGCCCTGGCCCTCTTCGGAGCACCGGCGGAGGAAGTAGCGGACGGTGGCGCGCTCGGCGGGCACCCAGTGGCCGACCGCGCTGGCCGGCACGTACAGCCAGCTCCCGCTGGTGACGCGCAGGCAAAGCTCGGTGTCCTCCGGTCGGCAGACGACTCCGACCTTGCCGAAGTCCTCGCGGAACCCGCCGGCCGCGTCGAATGCCGCGCGGCGCAGCGCCATGCTGTTGGTATACACGTTGCGCACCGGGGCGGTCGTTTCCGGCATGCCCGAGTAGGAGGCGCCCACGGTCCAGTCGAATTCGCGGGGGAACCAGCGCGGCCGCGCGGTGGCCCAGAGCGGGTCCACCCGGCCGCCCGCGCCCGCGACGGCCGGGTCGGCGAATTGCGCGATCAGGGTTTCCAGCCAGTTAGGGGCCGCGAACGCGTCGTCGTCGAGGAACGCGATGATCTCGCCCGCGGACCGGGCGACGCCGGTGTTCCGCGAGCCAGAGGCGCCGCGCGCGCCGGTGTTGGCGATGACGGTGACGTCGCGCAGTTCGCGGTGGGCGCGGCTGAGCAGGTCCGGGTTGTGGTCGATGACCACGATGGTCTCGAGCGCCGGGCGGGTCTGGGCGAGCACCGAGTCGACCGCCTCGCGCAGTTGCGTCCAGCGCTCGTCCGAGTAGCCGGGGATGACGACCGACACGGTCGGCTGCGCCTGCATCGCCGTTTTTGCCTGCATCGCCGTTTTTGCCCCCATCGCCGTCTGTGCCTTCATCGCCGTCTGCGCCGACTTCCCGGGCCGCGTGGCGAGCATCGCGCTCATGCGCGCCTCCACTCGGTGAGGATGGTCCGGAGCACGCGCTGGCCGTCGCGGATCGTGCGCAGGTTGCTGGTGCCGTGGATCCGTGCGTACTCGAAGCTCGGCACCTCGGTGATCGCGAGCCCGGCGGCGGAGGCGCGGAGGTTCAGCACGGTCTCGATCTCGAACCCGTCGCCCCACACCCGTCGCTGCCCGGGCGAGTTGGCCTGCAGCCCGAAGGCGGGCGCGTGCCTGGCCCAGAAGGCGTTGTAGCCGTAGCAGAGGTCGGAGTAGCGGGTCCCGTACAGCGCATTGACCGCCAGGCCGAGCAGTCGGTTGCCCAGCTTGCGCAGCGGGGTGATGTCGCTGCTGCCGGCGCCGGGGGCGAACCGTGATCCCTTCGCGAAGTCCGCGCCCGAGGTAAGCGCCTCGACGAACCGCGGGATCTCCGCCGGGTCAGTCGAGCCGTCGGCGTCGATCATGACGATGATGTCGCCCGTCGCGGCGGCGAAGCCGCAGGCGAGAGCGTTTCCCTTGCCCGTCCTGGTCTGCGCGATGACCTGGACGTCGGGGCGCAGCCGCCGGGCGACGTCCGGTGTGCCGTCCACCGAGTGCCCGTCGACCACGATGACCTCGTGCAGGCCGGCCGCCTCGTTGAGCGTGGGTATGACGACCGAGACCTTCGGCTTTCCGGTCGACGCCGCTGGCTCCGTGGTGTCCGCTGTCTGGTCGACGGCCTGCCCGGTGGTACTCGTGTGCTCCCGAACCGGACCGCGCTGGGTGGGAAGGGAAGTTTCTTTGATCGCCATGTGCATAAGCCTCTGGCACCGCGGTGGCCAGCAGGTTTTCCATATAGGTGCAGGTCGGTTGCGCCGAGTAACCAAAACAGTTTTGACTGTTAGTAATTGAGGGAAAGCAGAGAGTTATGGGCGGAGTGCCGCGGGCCAGGTCTGAGCTGGGCCGATCGCAGCGCGGCCGGCCAGCGCCGGACGCGGGGCAAACGAGCCTCGACGAGCAGCGCGCGCAGTTCCTCGCGGCCTTTTCCCACGAACTGCGCACGCCGCTAACTTCCATCGTTTCGTTTATCGAGCTACTGCGCGGAGAGGCGGACGGGCTATCAGAAGACGGACAGCACTTCCTCGGCATCCTCGAGCGGAACGCCGACCGGCTGCTCAGGCTGATCGATGACCTGCTGATGCTGAACCGGCTTGAGGCAGGCGCGCTGCCGCTGGAACTCAGCCAGGTCTCCATCGGGGGTCTGGCCGCCGAGGCGGTCCGCAACGCCGGGCCGCGCGCGGCAAAATCGGGCGTCACGATTCACCTGGACACCGGGGAGGGACCGCCGGCCCCGGCCGATCCCCGGCGGCTGCTCCAGGTGTTCGACAACCTCATCGGCAACGCGGTCAAGTTCTCCAACTCGGGCGGTCTCATCCGCGTCGTCACCAGGTATTCCCGGTCGACCTGGCGGATCGATGTCTCCGACACCGGGATTGGCATACCGCCCGAGGAGGCGGCTAAGTTGTTCGGCCCGTTCGTCCGGGGATCCAACGCGCGGATCGCCGGGCTGCCGGGCACCGGCCTGGGGCTGTCCATCGTGAAGGGGCTGGTGGAGATGCACGGCGGCCATGTGAAAGTAGAGAGCACTCTCGGCCAGGGGACGACCTTCAGCGTCTTCCTGCCGGTGCACGCATCGGTGGCGAAGCGATGACGGATCGGGTGCTTGTCATCGAGGACGATCCCGACATAACGCTCGGCATCAAGACCGTGCTCGGCCGGAGCGGGTTCGACGTCGCCTCGGCCACCGAGGGAAAGGACGGGCTGCGCGCCTTCCACGCCGCCCGGCCGGACCTGGTAATCCTCGACATCGGGCTGCCGGAAATGGACGGCTGGACGGTGCTTGAGCGCATCAGGGACCTCAGTGACGTCCCCGTCCTGATCCTCACCGCGCACAGCCTGGAATCCGAGAAGGTGCGGGGCCTGCACAGCGGTGCCGACGACTACCTCACCAAGCCGTTCGGCAACGGCGAGTTCGTCGCCCGGGTACAGGCACTGCTCCGCCGTCACCAGGCCGCTGACCAGACCACGGAGGTCTACGACGACGGCAGCGTGCGGGTGAACTTCGGCACCCACGAGGTCGCGGTGGACGGCGTCCCGGTCGAGCTGACCGCGACCGAGTACCGCCTGCTGGCGGCGCTCATCCGGCACCGCGGCCAGGTGCTCAGCCCGGTCAAGCTGCTTGAACTGGCCTGGAGCGATCCGTTCGGTGTCGGCCCTGAGCGGGTGAAGTACAGCATTATGCGGCTTCGGCGCAAGCTCGCCGAGAGTTCCGACGCCGGCCCGTCGATTGAGGCGGTGCGCGGCTTCGGCTACCGGTACCGGGCCTGAGGACAGCCTGCGGCAAGGTCGCGCGGGCAGCAACCGTCCAGCACCGGAATAGCTACCAAGCGGACATGTTGACCAGGCACGCTCTCTTGTATGGATTCACCCAGTCCAATTCAGGAAGCTGGGGGAAGCGCCTCACGAGGGCGGCTTCTCCTGGTCGAGGACGACCCGGAGGCCGCGATCTTCTGCATGTACGTGCTGGAGAAGCGGGGCGGGTTCGACGTCACCCATGTCGCAGACCCGACTGTCGCCCTCACCCTCGCTGTGACCAGGCCATGGGATCTCGTGATCGCAGACCTCGATCTGCCGATCATGACCGGACTCGAGTTCGTCGCCGCACTCCGGCGGATGACGCCCCGGCTCCCCGTGGTCCTGGTCACGGCATACCCGCACGACGTGCCGACGCTGGTGGCGACCGAACTCGGCCGCCAGCCGGACGCCCTTCTGGCCAAGCCGGTTCCGGCCGACCTCCTGCTCACCACCGCCACCGCCCTGGCAGGGCGGGCCGCCTAGCGGCCGCCCGGGCGAACTGTCCGGCTCAGCCAGTTGAACGCCATGCTTGCCCCGGGTGAGCAGCGGCGGCCGGCCGGGCGGCAGCAGATCAAGATCCATGATGATGAACGGACCGTTGCTTCGCCTCGTCCGGCTCTGCTGACGGCGAACGGCGCTTTCGCCCTCAGCGTGCGATCTCTACTGTGGGACCATGGCTGAGATCATCGGGATCTACCCGCAGTGGGGCACGGCGCCTGAGCCGCTCTGGCGGGAGGTGCTCGGCAGCCGCCTGCGGGCGCTGCGCGCCGACCGCGACGAGACGCTCGCGCAGACCGCCGAGCGGGCCGGGATCTCACCGCAGTACCTGTCGGAGATCGAGCGCGGGCGCAAGGAGCCGTCCAGCGAGATGATCGCCGCCCTGGCCGGCGCGCTCGGCACCACCCTCGCCGAGCTGACCTTCGCGGTTACCGAGGATCTGCGCCGCCTGTCCGGCGTCGGCGCGGGCACCATTACCCGCGCCGCCGGCGCTCCCACGATCAGCCGCGCAGGGGCGGGCCGCGCCCCCGCCCCCCCGGTCGCCCTCGCGATGGTCGCCTGAACCTGCGGGCGGCTCCCCGGCGGGCGGGTGTCAGGTGCGGTCGGTCAGGATCTGGTCGATAAGGCCGTAGTCGAGCGCCGCCTTGGCGGTGAAGATCCGGTCCCGGTCGGTATCGGCCCGCAGCGTCTCCACGCTCTGGCCGGTGTGCCTCGACAGCACCGATTCGAACTCGGCGCGCAGCCGGACCACCTCCTCGGCCGCCAGGATCAGGTCCGGGATCGCGCCCTGCCCGCTGGCGGCCGGCTGGTGCAGGATCACCCGGGCGTGCGGCAGCACCGCCCGCCGTCCCGGCGCGCCCGCCGCGAGCAGGACCGCGCCCGCCGCGACGGCCTGGCCGACGCAGGTGGTTGCCACCGAGGGCTGGATGTACTGCATCGTGTCGTAGATGGCGAGCATCGACGGGATGTCGCCGCCCTCGCAGTTGATATAGAGGTTGATCTCCTGGTCGGGGTTGTGCGCCTCCAGGTAGATCAGCTGGGCGGTCAGCGTGTTGGCCACGCCCGCATCGATCGGGGTGCCGAGGATGACGATCCGCTCGGTCAGCAGATGCGAGTACACGTCCATGATCCGGTCGCCGCGCGGGTGCTCGGCGATCACGTTGGGGATGGTGTAGCTGCTCACGACGCGCTCCCTGCGATGGTGCTTCCGGTGGCGGTGCTTCCGGTGGCGGTGCTTCCGGTTACGGTGCTTGCCTTGGCCGTGCTTCCGGCGACGGGGCTTGCCGCGCGCGCGCCCGGGCCAGCGGCGCTCAGCCCGAACGGCCGCTTCTTCGACGGCATCAGCTGGGCGAACGACTCGGCGATGGCGTCGACGAAGCCGTACTCCCTCGCCTCGTCCGCGGTGTACCAGTGATCGTGCCTGGAGTCCTCGAAGATCCGCTCCTCCGGCTGGCCGGTATCCGCCGCGATCAGGGCGAGCACCGTATCCCTGGTCCGCCGCAGGTCGGCCGCCTGCAGCTCGACCTCGACGGCGGAACCGCCGATCCCCGCCGATCCCTGGTGCATGAGGATGCGGGCGTGCGGCAGCGCGAACCGCTTGCCGTGCGTCCCGGCCGAGAGGAGGAACTGGCCGGCGCTGCAGGCGATGCCGAACGCGAGAGTCGCCACGTCGCAGGGAATGAGCCGCATGACGTCGCGGATCGCGAGCATCGACGGCACCGAGCCGCCGGGCGAGTTGATCCACAGCGCGATGTCCGCATGCTCGTCCTCGTCGGCCAGCGTGAGGAACTGGGCGGCGAGCAGGGTGCCGTTATCGTCGTCGAGGACGCCGTCGAGCACGAGCACGCGCCGCTCGAGCAGGGTGAGCCGGAACCGTTCGGTGAAGACGGGAACCTTTGTTTCCTGTGACATGGCTCCAGGGTGCGCGATGACCGGCCGGGTAAGGGCGGTTCGCTGCCGTCGGCGGATCTGCCCACAGCAGCGCGACCTTCGGGGAACGCTGACTTACGCGGTCGGGTCGTACCAGGCCTCGTCCGCCGGCAGCAGGGGCGACACGTCCGGGCCCCAGGAGCCGCGCTCATAGGCCGTCAGCGGGCCGACGTCGCCCAGGACCGGATCAACCACCCGCCAGGAAGCCTCCACCGTGCCCTGCTGGGCGAACAGCCAGCGCTCACCGCTGAGGGCCGCGCCGATCAGCCGGTCGTAGGGGCGCATGTCCGCGCCGGGGTGCTGGTTGAAGCTGAGTTCCTGCACCTCGGGTGTCCAGCCGCCGCCCGGCTTCTTGCCGACCAGGGTCAGCACCGCCTGGCTCTCCGGCCACACCCGGAACCGGAGCGCGTTTGAGGTCAGCACGTCGCCGAGCCCGAACACGTCCCGCGGCGGTCGCTTGAAGTCGATGAACACGTCGGTCGCGGTGACCGCCAGGGCCTTGCCCGCCCGGATCACGATCGGCACGCCGTCCCAGCGCCAGGTATCGGCGGCCAGCCGCACGGCCGCGAAGGTCTCGGTCTTCGACCCGGCCCCGACCCCGTCCACCGACAGGTACCCGTCGTACTGCCCCTTGATCACGTCGGCGGCCGACAGCGGCCGGATCGCGCTGATCAGCTGCGCCTTCGATGAGCGCCATGATTCGAGACCCGACCCGTCCGGCGGCTCGGCCAGCACGGTGGCGAGCACCTGGAGCATGTGGTTCTGGATGACATCTTTGATCGCGCCGGTCTTGTCGTAGAAGGCGCCCCGGTCGGCGACATCGAACGCCTCGGCCATGGTGATCTGGATCGACCGCACGTAATTCCGGTTGAGCATCGGCTCGATGATCGAGTTCGCGAACCGGGCGAACATCAGCGACTCGACCGGGTCGAGGCCCAGCCAGTGATCCACCCGGTAGACCGAATCCTCGGGAAAGTACTCGTGCATAGTCTCGTTCAGCGCCTGCGCGCTCGCGAGGTCGTTGCCGAACGGCTTCTCCACCATGACCCGGGAGCCGGCCGCGAGCCCGACCTCGGAGATCCCCACCGCGATCCGCGAGAAGAGAAACGGCGGGACCTCAAGGTAGTAGAGCATCTTCTTGGCGCCGGGGCCGAGCTCGGCGGCCATCGCCTCATAGGTCGTGTGGTCGTCGAGATCCCCGTCCACGTATTTCAGCAGATCGAGCATCTTGACCGCGGCGGGAGCGGTCGGGTCCATGTTGTTCAGCTTCAGTGAGGCAGCGGCGTAATCGCGGAACTGCGGCAGACCCCAGCCGCTCTTGGCGACCCCCACCACGGGCACGTCGAGCACCCCGCGCTCGACCAGGCCCACGAGCGCGGGGAACGTCTCGAGCTTGGCCAGGTCCCCGGTCGCCCCGAAGATCACCAGCGCGTCCACTTGATCAGCACTCATGATGACCATCCTGCCAGCCCGCGTTCGGCCCGAACGCCGCGGCTCGTCTAGGGAAAGGTGAACTTCTGCCGGCTGCCTTTTCCTGGTGATGATCAGCTGGCAGGCCAGGCCGCCCACGCAGAGCGTGCCGATCATGATCCCGGCGACCGTTGCCGCGCCCTCACCGCCCAGACCGGCTAGCGGCGAGAGCAGCGCGCCGAGCAGGAACGGCAGCGCGCCCAGCTGCGACATTGACGTCAGGCCGATCGCTTTGATGGTGAAGAACAGGCTAAAGAGCTGCGGCGATTCGTGATAGGCATCCTCGACCACCTGCCCGCCGATCACCGGGGCGAGCACCGGCGCGAGCCCGAAGACCAGCATCAGCGACCCGAGCACCCGGGCCAGCTCACTGCCGTGGTACAGGTCGCGGACCATGGCGAGCGACAGCACGACGCCGACCGCGCCGGCCATCCCTTGCAGGAAGCGGAGGGCGATCAGCAGGCCGATGTCGGGCGCGGCGGCGCACGCGACCGATAGCACGGCGAACGCCGCCACCCCGGCCAGCAGTGGCCTCTTCCGTCCGAGCCCGTCGCTGAGCGGCCCCGCCACTAGCTGGCCCACCGCGAGCCCGGCCAGGCAGCCGGACAGCGTGAGCTGCACAAGCGTCTGTGTAGCGCGCAGATTTGCCGCGATGGTCGGGGTCGACGGCAGGTACATGTCCATCGAGAGCGGTCCGAAGGCGGAGAGCGCGCCGAGCAGCGCCAGCATGCCGAGGCGGCGCCTGGGCTTCCCGGGCGCCCCGGCTAGTACGACCGCCTGGCCGGCGGTCGAGCCTTCAGATCTTGGCATCGAAGGCGGTTAGCGCGGCCTCCGCCGCCGCGAGCGTGGCGGTGTGGCCGAACAACCCGGTCAGACCGCCCGAGTGCAGGAAGACTGTCGGCTCCCCAGCGGTGATTTCGCCGTCCTTTACCGCCGCGATCAGGCCGGCCATCGCCCGTCCGGTGTAGATGGGGTCAAGCACGATGCCCTCGGTGCGGGCGGTGAGGGTGAGGGCCGCCATGGTCTCCTCGGTCAGGGTGCCGTAGCCGTTCCCGACCTGGTCGAGGCGCAGTCTCAGGGCTTGCGGCGCGACGGGGACGTCGGACAGGCCGGATGCCAGCTCCGAGACTGTACTGGCCGGGTCGGCGATCGCACCGCAGTGCACGCCGAGCACCCGCCCTGGGCCGAGGGCGCCGATGAGCCCGGCCATCGTGCCGCCGGAGCCGACCGCGACGACGACGGTTTCCAGGTCAGGCTGCTGGCCGAGCAGTTCCTGCCCGCACTCGGCGTAGCCGCGTGCGCCGAGCACGCTTGAGCCGCCGAAGGGGATAACCGCCGGGATGGCGCCGCGCTGCCGCAACTGCCCGGCCACCTGCCCGGCGATGGCGCCGAGGGTCTGGTCGTCGGCGTCACCGGCCCACACCACGGTGGCGCCCAACAGGCCGTCGAGAGCGAGGTTGCCGGATCCGGACGACCCGGGGCTTCCGGCCAGTACCAGGACGACGTCGAGCCCGAGCCGCGCCGCGGCGGCGGCGGTAAGCCGCGCGTGGTTGCTCTGCGGCGCGCCCGAGGTCACCAGGACGGTGGCGCCGGCGGCTAGCGCCGCGCCGGCGGTCCACTCGAGCTTGCGCACCTTATTCCCGCCCCCGCCGAGCCCGGTCAGATCATCGCGTTTCATCCACAGGTCGTTCTCGCCGAGGCCGAGCGCATGGGCCAGTCGCGGCACCGGCTCTAGTGGAGTGGGCCACGTGCCGAGCCGCACCGATCGGGGGGTGGAGCTATCCGAGGATGTCATCGTTGCCCTTCGCCCAGGTGTCCGTGATGCGGTTGGTGCCTGCGGAACTTATCGTGCCACGGGCGGGGCAGACGGCCGCCGGCCCGGCCCGGCCTGGCCCGGTGCGGTGCGGTGCGGTGTTACGGCTGGCTCTGACTAGGCGGCCGGGACCGGCCTGGACCCATTGAGCAGGATGCGGTGCATCACGCGGCGCTGGCCCTGATAGTCGTTGACCGCGAAGTGCCAGGTCTGCCGGTTGTCCCACATCGCGATCGACCCGGGCGCCCAGCGGAACCTGGTGATGAACTCCGGCCGCGTCCCGAACTCAAACAAGTACTTAAGCAGCGGCAGCGATTCCCGCCGCGTCCACCCCTCGAACCTGGTGGTGAACTCCGGGTTCACGTAGAGCACGCGCCGCCCGGTCTCGGGGATCAGCCGCACCACCGGGTGGAGCGGGCCCTCGGCCTTGTCATATTCGTCGACCGACGGCTCGGGCGGGTCGGTCTGCGCGTAGCTGTAGCCGAGCTTGCGGACGTTCGCGTGGACCGCGCGGAGTCGGAGCAGTGTCGCCTGGAGACCGCCCGACAGCCCCTCGAACGCGGGCCCCAGCGCCGCCCAGCAGGTGTCGCCGCCCCACGGCGGCACCTCCTGGCAGAACAGGATGGTGGCCTTGGGCGGCTCGTCATAGCAGGTCATGTCGGTGTGCCAGCCCTCGCCGATCGCCTTCGTCTGCTCGGGCTCCTTGCGCACCTCCTGCCGCACCCGGATCTCGCCGAGCTTGGACGCGAACATGTCCCGCTGCCCGGCGTCCAGGTGCTGGTCCCTGAGGAAGATGACGCCGTGCTCCGCCCAGGCCCGCAGGATCGCCTGGTAGGTCTCGGCTGGGTACTCCCTAGTCAGGTCAAGCCCGCTGAGTTCCGCGCCGATCAGCCCGCCCGCCTTGCGTACCCGCGGCGTGGTCACCGTCTCCATGCAGCCATCATCAGCCGGAAGCGGCGGCATCGGTAAGCGGGAATTGGCACAGCTTGGCGACCGCGAAATCCTCCGCTGAGCACAAAGGCCGCCGCGGAACGAGCGGGCTTAATGTCCGGAGTTGCGGCGGTCAGCGGGCGGACCTCACGCGATGTGCGGTTCCATTGGTCTTATGCGGCGGCAGGAGGACTGGTACGCGTATCTGGGCATTGCCCCAGATGCGCCTACTGAGCAGATTGAGCAGGCGGTTGAGCGGCTCAGCGGACAGGCCACGGCGCTGGCTGTGACCGCACCTGAGCGGTCACAGGGCCTCCGGGAGGCCGTCCGCGCCATCAGCGGCGAGCTGCTGTCCGGGCCTGAGGCACGGGCGCGCTACGACGCAGGGCGGGAAACCACTGCCGCGCCAGCTCCAGTGCCGCTCTCTCAGCTCCCGCCGCCGACGTCGTCCTCACTAGCATCGAACGCCATACCGCCGCCTCCGTCGCAGTCGCCGCCCGCCCAGCTCCCGCCGCCGCCGATGCCCGCGTCACCGTCAGAGACGGTACCGCCGCCTCCGTCGCGGTTGCCGCCGCCGACGGTGGTTCCGCCGCCTCCGTGGTATCCGCCGCCGATGACCCCGGCGTCCCCGGCGGGGGGACCTTACCCAGGCGGTCAGCCCGCGGCCAGGCCGGCCGGTGAGCAGGGCGGAAGCGGGACGGCGGGCGGTGGGCCCGGGGGAGGCACACCTCGGGGCGGCGCGCGGCTCGGTGCGCGGTTCGTCCGTTTCCTGCGCACGGGGTGGGTCTGCGCGGAGTGCGGGAAAGAGGCGCTGCCAAGCGACAGGTTCTGCACCCGGTGCGGAACCGCCATTATCCCGATCCGGCCCGAGGCGGCGCCAGCAACACGCGTCACCTGCGTTAATTGCGCTGCATCGGTGGGGGTAAATGATTCTTTTTGTGCGCGTTGCGGTACTCGCGTATCGAAATAAACGATAACGCTTTAGATTTACCAGCCATGTGGGTGCACCGGCGCGGTAATTTGCTCTACGATTTGCGGCACGACTGCTGCTGTTCCGGGGGGATGACTCCCCGTCTCCCCGGGGTCTGCCCGAAGAAAGGCATGGTTATCGGGCGTGCAAGTACCATGCCGTGGTACTGACGGGTGCCTGGTGGCGCGGTCGAACGGGGAACGGGTCAAAAGAGCTCCCACGGGAGACTTGCGGAGGTCAATGCAATGAACTGTCCACAGTGTCAGACCGCGAACGCGCCGGGCGCGGCCTTCTGCGGCAACTGCGGTGCCCAACTCGCGGTGGCGGAGCCTGCTGGCGCGCCGTCGGCCGGCTACGGGCCGCAGGGAACGGGCGCGCCGCTCGGCTACGGCGCGACCAATGCGCCGGGCAGCTACGAGGCCCCTGCGGGCTACAACGCTGCTGACGGCTACAACAACGCTCCCGGCGGCTACAACAACGCCCCGGGTGGTTACAACAACGCTCCCGGCGGCTACAACAATGCCTCGGGCGGCTACAACAACCCCGGCGCGCCGCAGCAGCCCGGCGGCTACCCCCAGGGGCAGTACCAGCCCCCGGCGGGCGGGGGGTACACGCCGGGTTCTTCCGGAGCCGGCGTGCCCCCGGTCAACTTCGACCTGAACCGCGCGACCACCGTGGACAAGGTGGTCGCGGTCGCGACCTTCGTAACGATGATCTCGATCTGGCTACCGTGGTTCACCGCCTCCGTCGGGGGCTACAGCGGGAGCGCCAGCGGGACGAGCGTGCACGGATGGCTGTGGCTGGAGTTCTTCCTGGCGCTCGTCCTGATCGCGTACCTCGTGGCGCGCGTCGCCTGGGACAAGCTGCCGTTCAATCTGCCGGTCGCGCACGCGCCGCTGCTGATCGTCGGGACCGCTTTGCAGCTGCTGCTCATCCTGATCGCGTTCATTGCCATTCCGTCCGGCGGTTACGGCGTATCGGTCGGGTGGGGGTTCGGCGCCTTCGTCGGCCTGCTCGGCGCGCTGGTGGCAGGGGGGCCGGTCCTCGTCCCGGCCGTTCGCTCCTACCTCGAGAGCCGCAAGGCCCGCTAGTTCTCCCGCCTCACCTGCATCGCAAGAGGGAGCGGCCAGCCACTGGCCGCTCCCTTTGGCGTTTTACCGGTGGCTCTTTTCGCGAGTAGGCGTCAGGGCATAGATCGATGGGTATCTAGCCACTTCGAACCGCTCGGGAAGGGCCGGGGTATTTCGCTCGGGAAGGGTCGGGTTATTTCGAAGGTTCTGTCGCGCACTCGCACGGCCGCGTTCTACGCGGCTGTATTTGTCATAGTGACGGCCGGGGCTATTTGGCTCGCGCTCCGGGTAACCCCGCTGCAGACCGTCTCCGCGGCCGGGCAAACGGCGCAGGTCGGTGCGACGCTACCGAACGCCAGCCTGCGCGGGCCGGGCGAACTCGACCTATTCGGTCAGGTCATGGCGACCAGGCCGCAGTTCACCGGGCCGATCAGGCCCAAGCTGGCGCTTGAGCACATCACCATCGACCCGCAGGTGGTGCAGATGCTGCGGGCCGAGGGGCCGAGCCAGGTGGAGCTGACGCTCAGCCAGCAGCTGGCGGCGGGCTGGGAGCGGTACTTCGTCTGGGAGACGCTGATCGCGGTGGGCTTCGCGGCGATCCCGCTTGTCGCGGTCGCGGCCGTGCGCAAGCGGCCCGCGATCTGGAAGATGCTGGTGGCCGGCGTCGCGGTGGTGTGCCTGGTCAATGTGGGCGGGATCGCGCTGACGGCGGCGGGCACGCCGAAGGTGCTGCGCAACGTCAAGACGCTCGACGATATGGTCGGCGTGGACTCGCTCACTGAGCCCGGCCAGATCGGCGGCGCGCAGCCGGGGGTGCAGGCGGTGGTGCTCGGCGACTCGACCGCGGCGGGCTGGGGCCTGCCCTGGGGTCCGGACCCGACCCCGGAGAACGAGGCGTGCGGCCGTTCGCCCGAGTCCTACGCGGCCGACATCGCGGAGGCCAATCAGTGGAATGTGCTCAACCTCGCCTGCGGCAGCGCGACGATCCAGAACGGCCTCCTCGGGCCCGAGGTGCTCTACAACGGCGAGGTCGCGCCGCCGCAGCTGCCGCGGGCCGAGGCGGCCACGCATGCCAAGGTGATCGTTGTGAGCGTCGGGGCGGACGATCTGTCCTGGTCGGTGCTGACCCAGCTCTGCGCGGCCTCGGCAGTCTGCGACGACAAGGTGTCCACCGCCTACTTCGACCAGCTGCTCGACACGTTCACCAGAAACTACTACGAGCTCCTCAGCGACCTGGGCAAGCTGCCCGCGCACCCGGCAGTGCTGATTAACGAGTACTACCTGCCGTTCGGTGCCGATGTCGGGTGCCTTGGGCGGGACGGGATGACCCCCGCCAAGGCGAAGGTGCTGCAGGCGAGGCTGGGGCAGCTGAACACCGTTCTTGCCCAGGGGGCGGGCCTGTTCGGGTTCGGGGTGGCGGTGCCCCGGTTCACCGGGCACGAGCTCTGCACGGCCGACCCATGGGTGCAGGGCCCGTCTGACCCGGCGCCGCTGCACCCGAACGCGGCCGGAGAGCTGGCGATCGCGCTGGCCGACGAGGAGGCCTTCCCGATGCTGTCGCCGTCCCCGCTGCAACTGCCCTCGCCCGCGCCGTCGCCAACGGTCTCTCCCGCCCTGGGCTGAAAATGCCCAGGTAGAGAATGTCTCGCGCCCGGCGCTGTGACCCTGGCGCTAACGACGTGAGTTCAGGCTGGTGGCCTTCTGCGTGCGCCGGCCACGGTGCGTCGTGCATCCCGCCACGCGATCAGCGCTGTCAGGGCCCGCGGCGAGACCACCCGCTGGCCCTGCCGCCGCGCGCGGAGCTGGTCTTTCAGCCAGGCGGGCGCATGCGCCCGCTCTATCGCCTGTGACTTGGTCAGCAGCTGGCCCGTCCGCAGGGCGTAGCGGCCGCGTGCCATCGACGTCAGCCCCAGGTCCGCGATCACCGGGTCCAGCCACCACAGCGGCCGGCGTGCGGCGTGCGCCCAGTACCCGCACAACTCCGCGCGCGCGGCGCGGCGGACGTCATCGTCTGTCATCTCCGGCAGCACAGCGGCTGGCGGGCGGCCCAGCACGGCGAAGCCGTGCCGGGCGAGCTCTGCTCGCGTCACCCCCGACAGGCTGCGCTGGACAAGCGAGCCGTGGGTCCACATCGGGTGCAGCGCCCCGAGGTCGGCCAGCCTGCCCGCGTCCACGTACACGCAGCCCAGGTCCAGTCCCCGGGCGGCCCCCTGGTCTAGCTCGCGGTGCAGGCCGGCCAGGACCTCCTGCCGTGCGGGGCCGACCGGGCTCCCCGTCAGGGCAACCAAGTCGAGATCACTGACACCGGGGACGTAATCCCCGGTGGCCAGGGAGCCGGCCACCAGCAGATCGGTCACCCAGCCAAGGCCGTCCAGACGTTCGGCGAGATGACGGACGGCCGGCGGCAGGTAGGTCACCCCGCCAGACCTCAGCCCGTGAGACCCTCAAGCGCGCGCCGGGTGAGTACCCGGGCGAGGTGCGCGCGGTAGTCCGAGTCGGCGTGGAAGTCGTAGCCGGGGGAGGTGCCCTCGGCCGCCAGGGCCGCGGCCTCCTCGATCGGCGCCCCCGACCTGAGCGCCTCCTCGGTCGCGTGCGCCCGCAGCGGGGTACCGCCCATGGAGGCCAGCGCGACCCGGCCGTCGTAGGCGGCGACGCCGACGATCGCCCAGTCGTTGGCCCGCCTGACGAACTTCTGGTACCCCCAGCGCACCCCGTTGCCGCGTGGCACCCGGACCTCGGTGAGCAGCTCGTCCGGCTGCAGCGCCGACTCGAACGGCCCGATGAAGAAGTCGTCGGCACCGACGACGCGCGCACCAGAGGGGCCGGTGATCCCGACCGAGCCGCCGAGGGCGAGCAGCGTCATCGGCAGGTCGGCGGACGGGTCGGCGTGCGCCAGCGAGCCGCCGATCGTGCCGCGGTGCCTGATCTGCGGGTCGCCGACCTGGCTGGCCGCGTAGGCCAGGATCGGCGCCTCCGCCTGGAGCAGCGTTGACTCGGCGACATCGGCGTGCCGCGTGGTCGCGCCGATCACCACCTCGTCGCCTTCGATCCTGATGCCAGAGAGTTCGCTCACCCGGGCGATGTCGATCAGCACGGCCGGCTGGGCGAGCCGGACCTTCATCATCGGCAGCAGCGAATGACCGCCGGCCAGCAGCTTCGCCTCCTCGCCGTGCTCGGCCAGCAGCGCCAGTGCGTGCGCGGTGGACTCGGCGACCTCGTAGTCGAACGGAGCGGGGATCATGCGTTTACCTCGGCGGAATCGGCGGCATCGGTGCCAGACAGCTTCTCCGCCGCGGCGAGCACCGAGCGGACGATGTTGTGGTAGCCGGTGCAGCGGCAGAAGTTCCCCTCCAGGCCTTCCCGCACCTCCTGCTCGGTCGGGTGCGGGTTCTCCGCCAGCAGGCTGGTCGATGCCATCACCATGCCGGGTGTGCAGAAGCCGCACTGCAGGCCGTGGTTCTCGCGGAACGCCTGCTGCACCGCGCTCATCGTGCCGTCCTCGGCGACGAGGCCCTCGGCGGTGGTCACCGAACGGCGGTTGGCCTGGACGGCGAGCACCGTGCAGGACTTGACCGACTCGCCGTCGAGCAGCACCGTGCAGGCGCCGCAGGAGGTGGTGTCGCAGCCGACGTTGGCGGCGCGCAGGCCGAGGGTCTCGCGCAGGTAATGGATGAGCAGCAGCCGCGGCTCGACCTCGTCGCTGCGTACGGTCCCGTTGACCGTGAGCTTGATCTCCATGATGGATCAGGCCTCCTTCGAACCGGTGGCAACCGCGTTGATGGCCCGCCAGACCCGCTGCGGTGAGGTGGGCATGTCGATGTGGGTGACGCCGAGGTGCGAGACGGCGTCGATCACCGCGTTCTGCACGGCGGGCGTCGCGCCGATCGAACCGGCCTCGCCGATGCCCTTGGCGCCGAGCGGGTTGTACGACGTCGGCGTCTCCATGTCGACCAGCTCGTAGCTCGGCACCTCGGTGGCCGACAGGAACGGGTAGTCGGCGAACGTCGCGGTCAGCGGGTTGCCGTCGTCGTCGTAGACGACTTCCTCCAGGAACGCCTGGGCGGCGCCCTGGGCGATGCCGCCGTGCCGCTGGCCCTCGGCCAGCAGCGGGTTCATGACCGTGCCGGCGTCGTCGACGGTGACGATCCGGCGGAAGAACACCTTGCCGGTCTCGGTGTCGACCTCGACCACCGCCACGTGGGTGCCGAAGGGGAACGTCGGCCCGGGCGAGGTGAACACGCTGCGCACGAAGAGCCGCTCGGCCTGGGCGAGGCTGCTCAGCGGCACCGAGATGTCCGGGTCGCCCTTGACGCTGAACGCGCTGGCGTTGGTGTCGTAGACGAGGTCGGACTCGCTGACCTCAAGCGTCGCCGCGGCCCGCTCGCGCGCCACGTCGAGCAGCTCGCGGGATGCCTGCTGCACGGCCGCGCCGCCGAGCTGGAGCGAACGCGAGCCGCCGGTGCCGCCGCCCTGGGGGACCAGGTCGGTGTCGCCCCACTTGACGGTGATCTTCTCGATCGGGATGCCGAGCTCCTCGCTGACCAGCATCGCCCACACCGTCTGGTGGCCCTGGCCATGCGGCGAGGTGCCGGTGAGGACGGTGGCGGTGCCGTCGGGGTGGACCTCGACGGTGCCGTTCTCGTTGGGGCCGCCGGCCTCGCCGCCGGGGCCGGTGATCTCCACGTAGGAGGAGAGGCCGATGCCGAGCTGGAGGGTGTCCCCGGCCGCCCGCCGCCGCGCCTGCTCGGCCAGCAGCCCCGGATAGTCGGCGGCGTCCAGCGCCTTCTCGAGCGCGGTCACGTAGTCGCCCGAGTCGTACACCGCGCCGAACGCGGTTTTGTGCGGCTCGGTGAATTTCGGCAGCAGGTTCTTCCTGCGCACCTCGGCCGGGTCGATCCCGGCCGCGTCGGCGAACAGGTCCATGGCCCGGTCGATCGCGGCGGCGGCCTCGGGGCGGCCGGCGCCGCGGTAGGCGCCAACCGGCGTTGTGTTGGTAGCGACTGACGCGGACCAGGACTCAGCCCGCGGTATCTGGTACGGGCCCGGGGTCATCAGGATCGTCAGCATCGGCAGGAACGCGCCTGCCTTGGGGTAAGCGCCGCTGTCCTGGATGATCTCGATCCGGTAGGCGAGGACCGTGCCGTCCTTCGTGCCGCCGATGGTGATCTTCTGCTCCTGGGCGCGGCCGTGGGACATCGCCAGCATGTTCTCCATGCGCGTTTCCGACCAGCGCGCGGGGCGGTCCAGTTGCTTCGCGATCCAGCAGACGACCGCCTGCTCGGGATCGGCGCCGAACTTGGCGCCGAACGCGCCGCCGACGTCGGGCGTGATGATCCGAACCTCGTCGGGCTTGAGCCCGAGCATCCCCACCAGCGCGCCCTTGGTGCCCTGGGCGCCCTGGTTCGGGATCCAGGCGGTTAGCCGCCCGTCCTCGCCCCAGACGGCGGCGGCGGACCGGCTCTCCATCGGTGCGGGGGCGACCCGCTGGTTCTGGATGACGGCGGAGGCGACAACCTCGCACCCTTCGAATAGATCGGGGCTGCTCGCGGCCGGGTCGCCGAACGTGCAGACGACGTTCGTTTCCGCCTCGGGGAAGAGCAGGCCGCGCTCGCCGCTCAGCGCCTGGTGCATAGTGACGGTGGCGGGCAGGATGCCGTAATCGATGTCCACCAGCTCGATGGCATCCTCACCCTGGTACATCTCCTCGGTGACGACCGCCGCGACCGCCTCGCCGACGAACCGCACCACGTCGCTGGCCAGCAGCGGCTGCTTCATGGCCTGGTTCATGTTGGGCATCATGGGGGCGATCGGGCTGAGCCCCGCGCTCGCCATGTCCTCGGCCGTGTAGACGGCGAGCACGCCGGGCGCCTCAAGTGCGGCGCTGGCGTCGATACTGTTGATCTTCGCGTGAGCGACCGTGGAGCGGACGAAGTGCACGTAGCACGCGCCCGCCAGTCGCTCGTCCTGGACGTCTTCGGTATAGATGGCTCCGGTGCTAAGGAAACCGGGATCTTCGGTCCGCAGGACCCGGGTACCGAGTATGCTCACGCCGTCTTGACTCCTCTTGCAGGCATCGCGACCTAGTGCGGGTGATCTTCTCCTACGATCCTTGCCCGCGCGGCGCAACCTGGTCAAACCGGAGGAGTCCGTCCCGCTTGGATCGAACGTTCCCAGGCCGACATGGTTGTGTCCAAGCACAACCTAATGTAGTCACAGTGCAACTACTGGCGCGTTCTCGCGCGGCCGACCACGGGGGTTGCCCGTCATGGGATTTATCTGAGGGCCCCTTCACGACGGGCGGGGCCCCGCACTGGGGTCTCCCCGCCCGCCGGACAGGACCGTCTATGGGCCGAGCTTGTGGGCCTGCGTCAGAGACGGAATGCTCCCCGACCGGCGTTCTCCTATTGCCCGGCTCCCGTTATCGGCGCAGCGCCAAGACGATGAGCACGATGATGATGATGACCACGACTGTACCGATGCCGATATACATGTGGAGTACCTCCCGTTGAGCGGCTAATGCCACGTTCAGCTGCCCTCGGCAAGGCGGTGCAAACAAATAGCCGCCGGAAGATAACTCCGTCGGCTCGGTCGGCTGTCCCGGCTCGGGCATCGGGCTGTTGCGTCCCATGGAGGTCAGCTCGCGTAGCGCCGCCTTGTCGGGTTCGGCAGCTGGGGGCAGGGCCGGTGTCGATCGCCGCGTAGCCGAGTCAGGCGAACAGCGCCCGGATGTCGTCGGCGGACAGAGCGGAGGAGAACGCGCCGTCGCTGTCGATCACGCTGGAGAAGAGCTCCTGCTTGCGGGCCTTGAGCGCCATGACCTTCTCCTCGATGGTGCCGGATGCGATCAGCCGGTACACCATCACGTTCCTGGTCTGCCCGATGCGGTGCGTCCGGTCCACCGCCTGCGCCTCGGTCGCCGGGTTCCACCACGGGTCAAGCAGGAAGCAGTAGTCGGCCTCGGTCAGGTTTAGGCCGAATCCGCCGGCCTTGAGGCTGATCAGGAAGACCGGCGCCGTCCCCTCCTTGAACGACGAGATCACGGCCGGGCGGTTGGTCGTCGTCCCGTCCAGGTAGCAGCACTCCACGCCGGCCGCCTCAAGCCGGGTGCGCGCGATCCGCAGGAAGCGGGTGAACTGGCTGAACACCAGCGCCCGGTGCCCGCCGCCGACGACGTCACCGATCTGCTCGATGAGCGAGTCGATCTTCGCGGACGGCACGTCAGAATGCTCCTCGTCCACCAGCGCGGCGTGCAGCGACAGCTGCCGCAACAGGGTGAGTGAGCGCAGGATCGTGAACCGGTTGTGGTTGACGTCGTCGAGCAGGCCGAGCACCTTCTGCCGCTCTCGCTGCAGGTGCGTCTGGTACACCTTGCGGTGCCTGGGGTGCAGCTCGACCTCGAGCACCTGCTCCTGCTTGGCGGGCAGGTCGGCGGCGACCTGCTCCTTCGTCCGGCGCATGATCAGCGGCCTGATCCGCCGCCGTAGCTGCCCGAGCAGCTCGGCGTTGCCGCCCTTCTCGATCGGGCGGGCGTAATAGTCCCTGAATCGCTCGGGGTTGGGGAACAGCCCTGGCGCCGTGATCGACAGCAGCGACCAGAGCTCCATCAGGTTGTTCTCCATCGGGGTTCCGGTGATCGCGACCTTGAACGGGGTGGCCACCCGCCGCGCGCACTGGTACGCCTTGGACTGGTGGTTCTTGACGTACTGCGCCTCGTCGAGGATGAGTCCCGACCACTCGGTGGCCCCGTAGGTCTCGAAGTCAAGCCGCAGCAGCGTGTAGGAGGTCACCACGGCGTCGGCCCCCTCGATGACGGCCGCCAGCGACCCGCTGCGCCGGCCGAACGTGTCGGACACCGTGACCACCTTCAGGTCGGGGGCGAACCGCTCCGCCTCCGCCGTCCAGTTCGCCAGCACGGAGGTTGGCGTCACGATGAGAAAAGGCCGAGAGTTAACGCACGCGGGTTGCTCTCCTCCTCCCATTGCTCCCGCTGCCGCCCGAACGTCCTTCGCGTGCTGGATCAGCGCGAGCGTCTGCAGCGTCTTGCCCAGCCCCATGTCGTCGGCCAGGATGCCGCCGAGCCCGTGGGTCCACAGGAAGGCCAGCCACTGGAACCCGGAGAGCTGGTAGGGCCGGAGCTGCGCGCGGATCGCCGCGGGCACTGGCACCGCGTCGATCTCCCCGACCGACAGCAGCCCGCGGACCTGCCGATGCCATGCGGCGGCCTGGTGGCTGACCTCGCCGAGACTGGCGAGCTCTTCCCAGAGTCCCGCCTGGAACCGGCTGATCCGCAGCGCGCCGTCCGGCTGGTCCTGCAGCGACCTGGCCTCGTCGATCAGCTTGGCGAGCGCGGCGAGTTCGGGCTTGTCGAGTGAGAAGTACGCGCCGTCAGGCAGCAGCAGGTGCGTCTGCCCGTTCGCCAGCGCGACGAACAGCTCGGCGAAGGGCACCTTGCGGCCCTCGACGGTGATGTCGATGCCGAGGTCGAACCAGTCCGGGTCGCCATCGCGCTCGCCCGCGGAGACCTCGATCTCCAGTGAGTCCCCGGCCTCATGGTAGTCCGGTACCCGCCCGGTCACCTCGACCCGCACGTCATCGCGGCCCGACAGCAGCGTCAGCACCTCGGTGGTGAACACCATCGTGTCAAGACCGCTGAGGGTGAAAGCGGAGCTGTGGGTCTGCCCCCGGTGCACGGGCCCCCGGTGCGCCCCCGCGTGCAGGGTGCCCGTCGCCCATGGCCCCTGCGGAGTATCACCGGGCACCCAGGGGGCAGTCCCCGGCCCGGTCGCCCGCTCGGGCACCCCCGGCAAGCCGGGCGGCAGCCCGATGCCGCCTAGCACCTGCGCCTCCGCGGCCGGATCGCGGAACGGGTCGGGCAGGGCGCCGAGCGTCGCCCGCAACTCGGTGCCGCCGACCTGGTAGGCCCACTCCCAGCGGACATCCACCTGATGGTTGCGCGCGTAGGCGGCGTGCACGACGAGCGCGGGCTCGGAGATCTCCGGCGCCGTGAACGAGCCGTCCGAGGAGGTCACCGCGGCCATCCGGCGCAGCCTCGGATAGTACTTGGACAGGAACGCCGCCTGCCCGGACTCGGGTACCACCAGCCGCTCATCGACCAGAGCGAGGTGCTGCAGCTGCGCGGGCACTGGATGCGCGAGCCGGGCCAGCCGGAACCGGGCAAGCTCGCCGCGACCTCCTTCTAGCCCCCCGGCCAGGGTGCGGTCGGTGTAGACGACACCGTGGCCCTCGCCGCCGATGAACCGCAGCGGCACCGCGTCCGCGCCGTCGGCGGTCTTGATCACCGGGGCGATCAGCAGCGTGGTCTCGTCGCTGGTCACGTCGAGGGTGAGCTCCGCCGTGCCCGGTGCCGGGACGGTGCCCTGCTTGCCGCGGTAGACGAACGGCAGGCCGACCTCGTAGGCCTGGTCGATCACCGGCCAGAGCTGGCGGGACTCGCAGGCGGACAGGTCCAGGTACTTCTGGTCGCCGCCGTACCCGCCGTAGGAAAAACTGGAGTAGTACCCCTGCTGGGTGGTGCTCGCCCGGTGCAGCGCGAATAGCTCGTGCAGCAGGCGGACGTGCGCGGGCGGGAACTCGTCCCGCAGCAGCATGTAGTCGAGCCGCGTCCAGGACAGGTTGCCCGCTACCCAGCCGCCCAGGCGGCCCGGCTGCACCAGCCGGGCCTGCAGTTTGAGCTTGCGGGTGGCGTCATCGGCGAGCTGCTGCTGCCTGACGTGAGTTGAGTAGCTGGGGTAGCGGCTGTTCTCTGACGAGTTCTGCACTAGGGAGAGCTCAACCGCGAGCGGCGCGAGGGCGACGGTGACGTCGGCCACCGGCTCGGTCTCCTGCGGCGTGCCGAGCAGCGAATCGAGCGACTGCTCCCATGGCAGGGTGGACCGGCGGGCGGTGCCGCCGGCCGAGGCGGGCTGCAGCGTCTCGTCGGTCGCGGCCAGCACCAGGGCGGCGACGTGCACGCAGTTGGCGCCCGTCGCGCAGCTGCAGTAGCCCTGCTTGAACCGGAGCGGGAACCCATGGGATGCCCGGAACGATGCGGATACCGTCCTGATCTCGCCGCCGCTGTCCCTGACGGTGCCGGTGAGGAGCTGCTGCGACGCCTCCCAGGCCATCTGCACGACAGCGCCCCTGGTAACGGCCGCGGTGCCGTCGGCGAAGCCGTCGGCCCCCACCGACGCCTTAAAGGACGCGAGATCGACGTCTCGCAGCACCACCCGTTGCATCCCATCCAGCCTAATCGGTTCCGGTTACTGCCGTGTGTATAACGGGGAGCCGATGTGCGCAGGTAGTTCGGCTCTTGGGGGTGCTCCGCGGCGGTTCCGGGCGGGCGCGGGCGGACATCGAAGGACCGGAAACTAGACTCCTGAGCGTGACCCCCGGGGAGTTTGAGCTAGGCACTGATGGTCCTTCCGTGATCCTGGTCGGTGTCGATGAGTCCGTCACCGCCTCGCGCGCTGCCTGGTATGCCGCGGGGCTGGCTCGCAGGCAGGGCGCGCGGGTGGTGGCCGTGTACGTCGAGACCTCCGGGTCGTACATCCTGACCGCCTCGGCCGGGGCCAGCGTGCTGGCAGCCGAGGCCGAGGCGCACGACGAGATCGCCAAGGAACTGTCCGCCCGCGCCAGCGCGGTAGCGGCCGAGCTCGGCATCCTGGTGACCTTCGTCACCGCGCACGGCGACGCGTTTCACGAGATTGAACGGGTCGCGCAGGAGACACGGGCCGATGCGATTGTCGTCGGTGCCTCACTGAAGGCCGGCCACCGGCTGCTCGGGTCGCTCGCGGTGCGCCTCGTCCGCGCGGGCAAGTGGCCGGTCACGGTGGTCCCGTGACGGCCGGCCCGGTCACCGGCGGCCGTCGGCTGGTGCTGCTCAGGCACGCCAAATCAGACTGGCCGGACGTCGCCGACCATGACCGGCCGCTTGCCAAGCGCGGCCGGCGGGACGCCCCGGTGGCCGGCCGCTGGCTCGGCGAGTCTGGGTACGTGCCGGACGCGGTGATCTGCTCAACGGCCCAGCGGGCGCGGGAAACCTGGGAGCTGGCCTGGGACGGGCTGCTGGCCGCCGTGCCCGGCGCGTCCCCGGTGGTGCGGTACGAGGCCCGGGTGTACGAGGCATCCGTGCTCGGCCTGCTCATGCTGGTCCGCGAGTTTTCCCCGGAGTGGCGGACCGTGCTCATGGTGGGGCACAACCCCGGGATGGCCGAGCTCACCCACGGCCTTACCGACCCGCCCCCCGACCCGCCCGCGGCGTTCCCCACCGCCGCGATCGCTGTCCTTGCCCTGCCCGGCCCCTGGTCGGAAGCGGGCCCAGGCGAAGCGAAGCTGTTCGCCTTCGCCGTCCCGGCCGACATGCATTCGTTATTTACCGGCGTAATAGGTATCGGCTCGATTAGATCATCCGGATTGTGCCGCTATGTCGATATGATTTCTGTATTATTCGATCCGCCTGGGGTATTAGGGGGGGCGGTTTGGAAGAGCTACAGGATGGCGATCCGCGGCAAGTCGGCAAGTACATGTTGCTCGGTCGTCTGGGGTCCGGCGGGATGGGCCAGGTCTTCCTCGGCCGGTCGATTGGCGGCCGCCAGGTCGCGGTCAAGGTCATCCGGTCGGATCTGGCCAGGGACCGGAACTTCCGGGCGCGGTTCGCGCGCGAAGTCGAAGCGGCGAGCCGGGTCAGCGGTGCCTTTACCGCGCCGGTGATCGACGCCGACCCGGACGCGGTAATGCCCTGGCTGGTCACCAGCTATGTGCGGGGTCCGTCGCTGGCCGACGCGGTCGAACAGCACGGTCCGCTGCCGCTGTCCTCGGTGCTCACCCTGGCGGCGGGTCTCGCTGAGGGCCTGGCCGCCGTGCATGAGGCGGGCGTTATTCACCGCGACCTGAAGCCGTCCAATGTGCTGCTCGCGGCGGACGGCCCCCGGCTGATCGACTTCGGCATCTCCCAGGCCGCGGATTTCTCTCAGGTAACGCTGGCCGGCACGGTCATCGGCACCCCCGGGTTCATGTCACCCGAGCAGGCGGTGGGCGACCCGGTCGGGCCGGCCAGCGACATATTCAGCCTCGGCGCGGTGCTGGCGTTCGCGGCCACCGGCGAGGGGCCCTTTGGAACCGGCTCGCCCTCGGTTCGCCAGCAGCGGGTGCTGTTCGCCGCGCCGCGCCTCGACAACCTGCCCGTTGCCCTCAGGCCCATCGTGGCGCGGTGCATGTCAGCCGAGCCGGCCGCCCGGCCCACCGCCAACCAGTTCCTGGCCGAGTTGGTCGCGGCCTATCCCTCGGCCGCTGACCAGACCGACTGGCTGCCCGTGGGCATCCTGCCCGGTGACGGGCCCGCGGCGGCGAGGACCCCGGCGACCCCGGCGACCCCGGCGACCCCAGCGGCAGGGGAACCGCCCGCGCCCGCCCCGCCTGCCTCGACCGTGCGGGAGAAGCCAGCGCGGGCGCCAGTGCGCACGCCGGGCTGGGAGCCAACGCTGACGTCCACCCCGCACCAGGAAGATAGCGCGAGCCCGGTGACGGAACCGCCGGATCCGCGGCCCCGCCCGGCGTACGAACCGCCGGCCTGGCAGGAACCCGCGCCGACCTGGCGAGGACAGGAGACCCCGCCCGTCTGGCCGGGTCCACCGCCGGTTCCGGCACCGCCTCCGGGGAATCGGCGGCGGCGCCGCTTGGTGATCGCGGCGGTCGCGGCGGTGGCCGTCGCCGGCGTGGTCATCGGCCTGGTAATCGCGCTGCCGCGGTCGGCCCCGCCCCTCCTGCGGCCGACCGGGCTGGTCACCAGTGCCCTGACGTCGCAGTCGGTGCAGATCGCATGGGCCGGTCCGGCCAGTGGTCCGCTGCCCGACCGGTACGAGGTCCAGCGCAACGGCCAGGATCTGGCTTCGGTTCCAGGAAACAAGACGGATTACCGGGCGGCGGGGCTGGTCCCTGATACCGCTTACCGGTTCAGGGTCATCGCGATTCGCGGTGGTAAACGTTCGTCGCCGTCGAGCGTGCTGATCGCCACGACGCCCACTCCGCCGCTATACGACGCGGTGCTGAACTCGTCCGGCCCGGCCAATCTCACCGAGACCGCTGGGAACTTCACGGAGACTTACGATTCACAGTTCTCCAAGCGTGATGTCGGGGACACCTGGCAAGAATCATGGTCTTTTGTGCCGGACTGCCCGTCGGGACCGTGCGCGGTGCAGGTCAGCGGCAGTGTCACCGGACCGCAGTTCAGCACTCAGCTAGCCAGGAACGGCTCGACGTACTCGGGCAGCGTCGCGATAGACAACTGGTGGTACTGCGGCAGCAACATAAACAACCGTATGGATACGACCTTGAATATCCAGGTGACGGGCGTGCGGGCAAAGATGATTAACGGGGTATGGAGCGTCACCTCGTTTACCGGCACGCTGGTCTGGAACGTCCATTCCGATTCCGATGGGAATTGCCCGGAGGCCACCTACAAGATGCAGCTGGCCGGCACCTAGCCGACGGCTGGCGATCCGGTTCCGGCCTGCGGCCGCCGCCAGCTGTAACCGCAGTTTCCGCAGGAAGGGGTCCTCGGGAACCTGCGGCGCGACCCGGATGCGGGCATCGACGGCGACCGCGCCATCCGGGCCGGCGATGACCGGGTCGAGGTCGAGTTCGGTGATCTCCGGCAGGTCTTCGGTCAGCCGGGACACCCGCAGCAGCGCGTCGCGCAGGGCCGCGCCGGCCGGGGATGGTTCCGCGCCGGGTGCACCCAGGTAGTTGCTTAGGAGCGGCGCGGAACGGATCGAATGGATCATCATATCGGCGTCGGCGCTGGTCAGCGGCGCGAGCCGGGCAGAGTGGTCGGCCAGCGCCTCGGTCCCGTCCCCGCTGAGCCCGAACACCACCAGCGGGCCGAACATCTTGTCATCCTTGACGCTGATGATCACCTCGCCGCCGCTGCTGATCATCGGCACGGACGCCACCGAGATCCCGTACAGCCCAAGCAGCGTGGTGACGTCGCCCTTCGGCAGCCAGCCACCGTCCGGTTCGGTCACGAGGAACGCGCGCACGAGCTCGCGGCCGCGCTCGGCATCCACGTCGGCGAAGGCGGGCAGCACGGCATGCGGGGCGGCGCGCCACTCCGCGTACCGTGCGGCGCGGGCGAGCGCACTGGCCGCTGCCTCCGGGTAGGCGTAGACGGGGACCCTCCCGTCCTTGGCGTCGATCAGCCGCACCGCCTCCGGCTGGTCAAGGACGACCGCGGCCAGCGGCACGCCGACCGCGGCCTCGGCGATCGCGGTCACCAGATCCCCGGTCGCGCCGGTCCGCAGCACCAGCGCGATGATCGCGTGCACGTCTTCGTCGGCGGCCAGCGCCTCAAGCACCTGCCGGAAATCATCGGCCGAGACGGTGGCGGCGGTGTCCACCGGCCCGCTCACGGAGCCGCCGTCGGGGATAAGGGCACGTAGCCGCTCGCTGGTCTCCCCGCGCGGATGGTGCACGCTGAGCCCGAGGTCGGTGCAGGCGTCGGCGGCGAGCACGCCCGCGCCGCCGACGTTGGACACCACCGCCACCGTGCGCCCGACCGGCGGCGGCTGGGTGGCGAGCAGCGCGGTCGCCTCCATGAGCTCGCCGAAGCTCGCGGTGGCGATGATCCCCGCCTGCTCGAACAGCGCCTCCCTGGTGACCAGGGGGGTGGTGGCCGACGAGGTGTGCGAGGCGGCGGCGCGCTGGCCGGCCTCGGTGCGTCCGGCATGCACGGTCAGTACCGGTATTCGGCCGCCGACGCGGCGCGCGGTCCGCGCGAACTTACGCGGGTTGCCGAACGACTCGATATAGAGCACGGCCACCCGCGTCTGCCCGTCCCGTTCCCACCACATGAGCATGTCGTTGCTTGACACGTCGAGCTTGTTGCCGACCGACGCGAACGAGGAGATCCCGATCCCGAGCCGGCTGAGGTGGTGCACCATGGCGAAGCCGAGGCCGCCGGACTGCATGACCAGGCCCGCTGTCCCCGCCATCGGGTTGGCGGCGGCGAACGTGGCGTTGAGCCCGATCGAAGGCACCGCGATCCCGAAGCAGTTCGGGCCGATCAGCCGCATCCCGTAGCGGCGGCAGACGGCGAGCAGGGCAGCGCTTGACGGCTCGTCGACGGCCACCGCGAAGACCACCAGGCCGCGCACGCCGAGGCGGCCGCACGCCTCGGCCGTGTCCACCACCTCGGCCGGCGGCACCGCGAGGAGCGCCAGGTCGGGCGCTTCGGGCAGGCTGGCGACATCGGGGAAGCAGGCGACCCCGCTGATCTCGCGCGCGTTCGGGTTGACCGCGTACAGCCGGCCCGCGTACCCGGCCGACTTGATGTTCTCAAGGACGGCGCGGCCGACGGTGCCCTGGCGCCTGCTCGCCCCGACCACCACAACCGAGGCGGGCTGGAACACCGACTGGAGGCTGGCCACGTTGGCCGACCGCTCGCGTACCGCCACCGTGTCGAGGTAAGCGTCGAGCTGCAGGCCGGCTTCGTCCGGCGGCAGCGGCATGGTGAGACTGACCACGCCGTCTTCGCGCTTGGGGGTGACGGGGAGGCCGGCGTCGGAAAAGACGCGCAGCATGCCGATGTTCTCCGAGAGCGTCTCGGCGACGAACGTCTCGACCTGCCGGGTGCGGGCCAGCGAGACGAGGTGCTCGAGCAGCAAGGTCGCGATGCCACGCTGGTGCATCGTGTCCGCGACCGCGAACGCGATTTCCGCCGTTTTGCCGCCGCTGTCCCGCAGTGCCTCATAGCTGGCCACGCCGGCGACCTCACCGCCGTACACGGCGAGCAAGGCGGCGTGGTTGGGACCGGCTTCCCTGGTGACCCGCCGCGCCTCCTGCTCGGCCGCGGTTCTGCTCAGGCTGAAGAAACGCAGGTAGGCGTTGTTGGGTGACATCTCCTCGTGCATCGCCTTGACGGCGCCGAAGTCCGCGGGGGAAGCCGGCCTGATCTGGACGGTCCGCCCGTCGGACAGCAGGGCGTACACCCCGGCGGGGCTCATGAACGGCTCGCTCATCCGACTCGCCGCCCTTCATGGCGTTTCGCTGGTAAGCCTAGTCCACCGTATGCCTGAGCGGTGGCAACGCCGAGCCGGGGAGTGCCGCGAGCCAGCCGACGGCGGGCAGCCTAGGGACGGCGGGCCCGGGGAAGCCAGGCACAGGCGGGCTTAGGGATGACTTACGCCCGGGTGGGGTCGAAGTCCAGGACCTGGGTTAGCCGGATGTTGTTGCCTGAGGGGTCGCGGAACGAGGTGTCGATGCCGTAGGCCTGCGGGGTTGGCGGGTCGTTGAAGACGATGCCGCGGGCCGACAGATCGTCGTAGCTCGCCTGGCAGTCGTCGGTCTCCAGGAACAGCGTGCCGCCGGCGCCCTTGGCGACCAGGTCCGCCAGGGCCGCGCTGGCATCGGCGGCGAGCATGGGCGGGCCGGGCACGGGCATAAGGACGAGGCCGACGCCGTCTTGGCCCTGCGGTCCCACGACCAGCCAGCGGAAGTTCCACGCCTCCATCGTGACGTCGGCCCGGACCTCCCAGCCCAGGGTCTTGGTGTAGAAGCTGAGCGCTTCCTCTTGGTCGTGCACCCAGAACTGGGTGTTCGCGATTCTCATCATCGGGCCTCCTTGTGGCTAAGCCATACGGATGAGCCTACGGAGCGTCCCTGCGGCCGTCTTCTCGAAACGTGCGGTTTTTGGGCTGGCCGTAACTCTGCGCGACGCAGAGCGGGATGCGCGCGAACCGGCCGGCGGGCGGCCAGCAGGCCCGGTAGGCGGTGGGGGTTGTCCCGAACACCCGCCGGAAGCTGGTCGTGAACGACCCGACGCTTTCCCAGCCGACAGCGAAGCAGACCCTGGCCACTGACCAGTCCGTGGTCCGCAGGAGTGCTGCCGCCCGCTCCAGCCTGCGGGTCAGCAGGTACTGGTGGGGCGCCTGGCCGAACGCGCGGGCGAACGCGCGGCTGAAGTGGGCCTTCGACAGGCCGGCGGCGCGCGCCAGGTCGGCCACCGAGAGGGACTCGAAGTAGCGGGCATCCGCCAGATCCCTGGCCCGCAGGAGGTGCCGGGCCGTCGGTGCACTTGCCATACAGGAGACGTTACGCTCGCCCGTTCCCGCCCAGACGGCGGAGATCCGCTTCGAATAGACGAATGGCGGGATGGGAGCGTGCGGGGCGGAAACAGATCAGTGGCGGGCCACCTGAGCGTGGTGACCCGCCACTGATTGCCTTGCTACTTCCTGTTACTCGCTGCCGAAGGACTTGATCTCGTTCAGCTCGGCCTCGCTGAGTTCGCGCGGGACCTCGCCTTTGGCGTGCTTGGCCGACTGCACCTGCTGGCGGATCTTCTCCACGATTTCCGGGTTGGCGAGCGTGGTGATGTCCCCGGTGTCGGTGAAGTTCGAGGTCGCGGCGATCACCCGGCGCATGATCTTGCCGGACCTGGTTTTCGGCATGTCGGGGACGATCCAGATGTTCCTCGGCCGCGCGATCTTGCCGATGTCCTTCACGATCGCGTCCCTGACCTTCGCCTCGATCTCGGGCGACGGGGCGAAGCCGGGCTTGAGCGAGACGTACATCTCGACCACGCGACCGCGGACGTCGTCGACGACCGGGACGGCGGCCGCCTCCGCGACCTCGTTCACCGTGAGCGCGACCGATTCGAGCTCCTTGGTGCCGAGCCGGTGACCTGCCACGTTGATTACGTCGTCGACCCGGCCGAGGATCCGGTAGTAGCCGTCGGCCGCCTCGGTGGCGCCGTCGCCGGCGAAGTAGGGCCAGTCGTGCCAGTCGGTGGACTTCGGGTCGTTGTTGTACTTGGCGTAGTACGTCGAGACGAATCGGTCGGGCTGGCCCCAGATCGTCTGGAAGACGCCCGGCCACGGGTTGCGGATGACGATGTTGCCCGCCTTGCCGCTGCCCGCCGGCACCTCGTTGCCGTCCTCGTCCAGGATGACCGGGAGAATGCCGAGCGCCGCCGGGCCGCACGAGCCCGGCTTGGCCGGGTCGATGCCGGGCAGCGTGGAGCCGAGGAAGCCCCCGGTTTCCGTCTGCCACCAGGTGTCGACGATGACGGCCTCGCCCTTGCCGACGCTCTCGTAGTACCAGCGCCAGACCTCGGGCTCGATCGGCTCGCCGACCGTGGTCATGTGCTTGAAGTGGTAGTCGTACTTGGCGGGCTCGTCCGGGCCGACCTTGCGCAGCATCCGGATCGAGGTGGGCGACGTGTGGAAGATGTTCACGCCGAGCTGCACGGCGATCCGCCACGGGCGGGCGGCGTCCGGGTAGTTCGGGGTGCCCTCGTAGATCACGCTGGTGGTACCGAGGGCGAGCGGACCGTAGACGATGTACGAGTGGCCGGTGATCCAGCCGATGTCCGCCAGGCACCAGTACGTATCGTCCGGGTGGATGTCCTGGTAGTACTTCGACGTGCCGGCCACGTACGACAGGTAGCCGCCGATGGAGTGCTGGCAGCCCTTCGGGCGGCCGGTGGTGCCGCTGGTGTACATCAGGAACAGCGGGTCGGTGGCCTGCAGCGGGACCGGCTCGACGATCTCGCCCTTGTGCGCCGCCAGCAGGTCATCGACGAAGACGTCCCGCCCGTCAACCATCGGGGTCTTGGCCGAGTACTGGCCCGGGTAGCGGCGGAAGACGAGAACCTTGTCGACCTGCTGGCCTTCCTTGGCCGCCGCCTCGACCGCCTCGTCGGCCTTGACCTTGTGATCGAGCAGTTCGCCGCTGCGGTAGTAGCCGTCGACCGTGACGAGCACGGTCGACCCGGAGTCGGCGATCCGGTGGCCCGCGGCGGTGCCGGAGAACCCGGCGAACACCTGCGAGTGGATGATGCCGAGGCGGGCCGCGGCCAGCATGGCGACCGCCAGCTCGGGGACCATCGGCATGTGGAAGGTGATGCGGTCGCCCGCCTTCAGTCCCAGGTCCTTCAGCACGGCCGCGAACTCGTTGACCCGGACGTAAAGCTCCCGGTAGGTGATGGCCTGGTGCGCCTCGTTCTCCGGCTCGGGCACCCAGATCAGCGCGGCCTTGTTGGCCTTGTCCGCGAGATGCCGGTCGACGCAGTTGTATGAGGCGTTCAGCTCCCCGCCGACAAACCACTTCCAGAACGGCGCGTTGGACGTGTCGAGCACGGTGTCCCACGGCTTGAACCAGGTGAGCAGGTCAGCGTAGGCGGTAAAGCTGTCCGGGAACTTGTCCTCGGTGAACTGCTCACGGATGGCCGGGTCGGACGCGTTGGCCTGTGCGACGAAGGACTCAGGCGGCGGGTAGTAGCCTTCATCCCGCCAGTGCACCGCGATGAGCGCCTCGGAGGACTCGGATACCTCGTCGTCATCGGTGTCGGTCACGTCGTTGAGATCGTCAGCCATGTCTATCTCCTCCGCGTCCCTGCGTTGGCGCGCCTCGCGGCGCTGATACTGATCGCGTTAGCGCCACGCGTGATCATCGTGGGCGTAATCCAAACTTAACCCTCATGGCCGGCTCTCACCATGGGGCAATGGCCCCGCGTGCCGTCCGTTTCTCAGGTGCGGCGCTTAGCGGCGTGCTGCGGGGCTTTTCGGGACGTGGTGCGCGGTCAGCCGACGGTGGTCGGGGAGGCGGCCTGGCGCGGCCACGCGATCGTGGCCAGCGTCGGGGTGCGAACCTCCGGGAACGCCTCGTCCATCCCGGTGATGCGCATGATCCGCAGCAGCGACGGGCGCGCCGCCGTGAGCTTGAGCGAGCGGCCGGATCGCTTCGCGTAACCCGCCACCCGGGCAAGCACGCCCAGGCCCGCCGCGTCGCAGAAGGTCAGCTCGGCCAGGTTCATCGTCACTGGCCCCGCCTGGCTGTCCACAACATCGCGCAGGTAGGCGTAGGCCTGGTCGGCCGTGGCGATATCGAGCTCTCCGGCAACCCGCACCGTCGCGTTGCCATCGCCCGCGACCTGATACGCCAGCTCAAGCTGGAGCGCGTGCGGAAAGTCAACCGTTGCCCCCATGTTCCCGTTCTCCCCCTCAGGCGCGGCCTGGTCCCCGACGACGCGGCTCACGCTTCCCATCTGATGCCCCTCACGCGATCGTATTGAACAAAAGGGTGTCTCCGCACCAACCTCGTCGCAAATCACTACAAGTTGTCGCACAAATCACTGCAACTCGTGGCACGCCGTTGCGGGTGTGGTACCCAGTGAAGAGCGTGAACCTTATGGCTGCACTGCCCAGACACTGAATAAAACGTGTGAACGAGCCCGATGGTTCTCACGTTTCTCAAGTACTTCTGTGCGTTAACAGTCATCACGCTTGGTTAATTTCCGTCGGCCAGGGACTGCCAGGGACGGCAGCGGGGCAGTGCGCCATACTCTGTACCTGCACAACTGGTGCACGGTTCACAGGTGCGGACAAGAGGTGGGCGATGATGCGCATCCGGGGCAGCGTGGCGATCGACCTGGGCACGGTCAACACGCTCATCTGGGTGGCCGGCCGCGGGATCGTGCTCGACGAACCGTCCACGATCGCCATCGACGCGGCGAACGGCGCGATCGTGGCCATCGGCGGCGCGGCCGAAGCCCTGGCGGAGAAGGAACCGCAGGAGATCAACGTCATCCACCCGCTGCGCGACGGCGTCATCGCCGACTTGGAGGCGACGGCCGAGATGCTGTACGGCTTCCTGCGCAAGGCCGGCTCCTCGACCGGGCGGCTGCGGTCGCGGGTGCTGGTGTGCGTGCCGAGCGGCGCCACCTGGGTGGAGCGCCGGTCGGTGGCGGCGGCCCTGGAGGCGCGCCGCCGGTACGCGGTGGAGCTGATTGATGAGCCGGTCGCGGCCGCCGCCGGGGCGGGCCTCGACCTCGCCGCCGGACAGGGCGGGTTCATCGTGGACGTGGGCGGCGGGACGGCCGAGGTCGCTGCCGTCGCCGGCTGGCGCGTGGTGCGCGCGGAGAGCCTGCGGACGGCGGGCAACGCCATGGATGAGGCGATCGTGAACGCCGCGCGGAGCGACTTGGGCCTCATTCTCAGCCAGCGGGCCGCGCGCCAGCTGAAGGCCCAGCTCGGCCTGACCGGCGGTCCGGATGGCTGGGCGGAGGCGGTGGGCCTCGACGCTGCCCGCCGGACGCCGCGGATCGAGAAGGTGCCCGGCGAGCTGGTGGCGGCCGCGCTCGATCCGGTGGTCTCCGCCATCGGGCGGACGGTGCAGGAGGTTCTCTCGGACATCCCCGCCGGGCTCGCGGAGGACGTGGTGCGGGGCAAGGTCCGGCTGACCGGCGGCGGCGCGCTGCTGCCCGGGCTGGCGAGCCGGATCGAGGCGATCGCGGAGCTCGGCGCGGTCGTGGCGGAGGACCCGCTGCGCTGCGTGGTGCGCGGCGCGGCGCTGATGCTTGACTCCAATCGCGCGGACGGTCGGGCCGGAGGGCCGGAGCGGCGCGCGCAATAGCGGCCGGTGACAAGGCCGGCGGCCCCGCCGCCCATTGGTGATTGCCAATATTGGTGATTTTCCTGGGCACTTGCCGGCAACCGTTTATTGAAGTCAAGCATCCCAGCTCGTGGGGAATGCCCGCGGGATTCTCAGACGGCATACCTAGGGGGAAGAGCGGGCGCCTGGTCACGACACCGTGAGGCGTTATCCGGCGGACGGCCGCCGCGGGCCGCCCTCGGGATCGACCGCCGCGGCCGCGTGATCGCTGTGGGCGTACTCTGCGGCCGCTGAGTCAGGAAGAGGCGGGTGCAGGCGCGGTGTTCACCTGGTGTTGACTAAACAGTGTCGGGTTGGGAAATAGCCGAGCACTGTGGGCGCCGCCGGGCCGCGTCTGGAGCCTTGGCCCGCCAGAAGGGGAACGTCCGATGAGCAAGCAAGCCTCGCCCCCGCCGCCTGGCGATAAGCCGACGCCGCCGAGCCCGCCGCCGCCACCGCCCGCGTGGCGGCACTGGCTGATCCCGATCGGCATTCTCGTCGCGCTGTTCCTCTGGATCTGGCTGCCGGCGGTGCACTCGTCGTCGCCGACGAGCCTGAACTACTCGCAGTTCATCAACGACGTCACCGCGCACAAGGTGAAGACCATCACCATCGCCCAGCCGGGCGGGACCAGCACCGGGACGCTGGTCAGCAACAACACTGACTACACGGTGGTCATCCCGCCCCAGGCCGGGCAGAACCTGCTTACCCAGCTCTCGGCCGGCAATGTGCAGATCACCAGCAGCACGACGTCGCCCGGCTTCGGTTCCGAGCTGCTTGACTGGATTATCATCATCGCGCCGTTCGCATTGCTGTTCTGGTTCTGGATGCGGCTGTCGCGGGGGGCGTCGGGCCAGCTGCAGGGCGTGCTCGGCGTTGGCCGGTCGAAGGCCAAGGTGTTCGACGAGGAGCGGCCATCCACCACGTTCGCCGACGTGGCCGGCTACGACGGCGCGAAGGCCGAGATCAGCGAGGTCGTCGAGTTCCTGCGCACCCCCGAGCGGTTCGCCCGGGCCGGGGCCGTGGTGCCACGCGGCGTGCTCATGGTCGGCCCGCCCGGAACCGGCAAGACGCTGCTCGCCCGCGCGGTGGCGGGTGAGGCGAAGGTGCCGTTCTTCTCGGTGTCGGGCTCGAGCTTCGTGGAGATGTTCGTCGGGGTCGGCGCGGCCCGGGTGCGGGACCTGTTCGCCGAGGCGCGCAAGCGCGCTCCCGCGATCATCTTCATTGACGAGATCGACGCCATCGGGCAGCGCCGCTCGGGCAGCGGCGCCGTGGTCAGCAACGACGAGCGGGAGCAGACCCTCAACCAGCTGCTGGCCGAGATGGACGGCTTCGACCCGGCGACGGGCATCGTGGTCCTCGGCGCGACCAACCGGCCCGAGGTGCTCGACCCCGCGCTGCTGCGCCCCGGCCGGTTCGACCGGCAGGTGACGATCCCGCTGCCTAACGTGGGGGAGCGGGCCGCGATCCTCCGTGTGCACACGCGGGGCAAGAAGCTCGCGCCGAATGTGGATCTGGACGTGGTGGCCCGGGGGACGCCCGGCTTCTCCGGCGCGGACCTGGCCAACCTGGCTAACGAGGCGGCCATCTTCGCGGTGCGCGATAACCGCGACGTCGTCACCGCCGACGACTTCTTCGCCGCGCGGGACCGGATCATCCTCGGCCGCCGCGAGGGGTCGAACGTGCTGCTGCCGGAGGAGAAGCACGCGGTGGCGGTGCACGAGTCAGGTCACGCCCTGGTGGCGGCGCTGTCGGAGCACACCGACCCGGTGGCGAAGGTGACGATCCTGCCGGCCGGGCAGACGCTCGGCGTCACCGAGCAGCTGCCGCTGGTGGAACGGCACATGTACGGCGAGGACTACCTGCAGGATTCGCTCGCGGTCCGGCTCGGCGGCCGGGCGGCCGAGCTGGTTGTCCTCGGCCAGGGCTCGACCGGGGCCGGCAACGACCTGGCCGGGGCCACCGAGCTGGCGGTGAAGATGGTCCGCGAGTTCGGCATGTCCTCGGTGCTCGGGCCGGTCGGGTATCCCGACGGCGGCTCGGTCTTCCTCGGCGGCGGCGGGCCCGGCATGTCGAGCCGTCCGTTCGCGGAGGCGACCCAGGCCGAGATCGACCGCGAGGTCTCGAAACTGCTGCGCGACGCGGAGGACCGTGCCATCAACCTGCTGCAGACCCACCGGCCCGAGCTCGACTCGCTGGTGAACCTGCTGCTTGAGCGGGAGACGGTGGACGGCGCTGACGTCTACCGGCTGGCCGGCCGCCCGGACCGGTCGGCTGGTCTTTCCGCGCCCAGTGTGGTGATGGCGCCGCACCCGGCGAGCTCGGAATCCGGCGGGAGCGGTATGGCTACCTCTGACGGCGTCTCCTCCGCGCCGTGATCAGGTAGTCGGCGTTCCCGGTTTTTGCCGAGGGACGAGGGAAGGCAGCGGGTTCAAGCGCCCGGCGGCGAGCGGGGAGGCACGGTCTCGCCGAACACGCGGGCGGCGTAGGCGGCCGCCTGGGTGCGCCGCTCCATGCCCAGCTTGGCGAAGAGGGCGGAGATGTAGTTCTTGACCGTCTTCTCGGCGAGGAACAGCCGCTCCCCGATCTGGCGGTTGGTGAGGCCCTCGCCGATCAGCTCCAGGATCCGCTTCTCCTGCGGGGTCAGCCCGGCGAGCGGATCATGCTTGGCGGACTGGCCGCGCAGCCGGGCCATCAGCTGGCTGGCGGCCTTCGGGTCGAGTATTGACTGGCCGGTGGAGACCGTGCGTACCGCCCCGACCAGGTCGGTGCCCCGGATCTGCTTGAGCACGTAGCCCGCCGCGCCCGCCATGACCGCGTCCATCAGCGCGTCGTCGTCGGCGAAGGAGGTGAGCATCAGACAGGCCACCTCGGGCATCCGCGACCTGATCTCGCGGCAGACGGTCACGCCGTCTCCGTCCGGCAGCCGGACGTCGAGCACCGCCACATCCGGGCGGAGCGCGGGAATTCTGGCGAGGGCGGAGGCGGCGGTGCCGGCCTCGCCGATGACCTTGATGTCGCCGTCAGCTTCCAGCATGTCGCGCACGCCCCGCCGGACGATCTCATGGTCGTCGAGCAGGAACACGGCGATCGGCTTGGTGCCCGTGCTGTCACTGGCTGGCGTACCCACGGCTGTCTCCTGTGTTCGGCGTTCTTGCTAACAAACTATGCGTCACCGTCCACGGTTCCAAGGACCAAGGTCCCGCGCAACCGGTCTGCCGGATAGTCTCGGATGCATGGCCCATGGCATAGCTGCGCTCCCGCAGTTCATCCCCAGCCCGCCGATCAACAGTTTTCATATCGGCCCGCTGGAGATTCACTTCTACGCGCTCGGCTACATCATCGGCATCGCGCTGGCGATCCTGATCACCAGGCGGCGCTGGCGGGCGCTCGGCGGTGACCCGGACCTGGTCAACGACATCGCGCTGTGGGTAGTGCCGGCGGGCATCATCGGCGGCCGCATTTACTTCGACATCACCACGCCGGGCGACATCCCGCACGTCTGGTACGGGGTGCTCGCGGTCTGGACCGGCGGTCTGGGGATCTGGGGCGGTGTCGCGCTCGCCGCCGCGGTCGGTGCCTGGCGGCTGCATAAGCTCGGTATCACCGTGGGCCCGTTCGCCAACGCGATCGCGCCCGCGCTGCTCGTCGCCCAGGCGATCGGCCGCATCGGGAACTACTTCAACAAGGAGCTCTTCGGCAAGCCGACCACGCTGCCGTGGGGGCTGGAGATCCCGTACTCCTACCGGCTGGCGGGCGGCATCCCGGCGCAGGACCTGCACTACGCGACCTTCCAGCCATCGTTCCTTTACGAGTTGATCTGGGACCTGGCCCTGGCGGCGTTCCTTGTCTGGCTCGGGCACCACGCCAAGATCAAGCCGTGGGGCCTGTTCGCGCTGTACGTCGCGGGTTACTCGGCCTACCGCATTTTCGAGGAAACGATCAGGATCGACTCCTCCGAGTACTTCCTCGGGCTGCGGCTGAACATGTTCGTCGCGATCGCGTTGACCGTGGTCGGGGTGGTCTGGTTCATCCTGGCGCAGCGCCGGCCCGAGCGGCCCTACACCGTGCTGCCCGCCAGTGCGGCGGGCGCGCTCGAGGACACCAAGCCCGACGACGCGGCCGCGGTCATGAACGCCCCCGAGGCGGCCGACCCGGAAGAAGACAGCCCGGAGACCGCCGACCTGGAGACCGTCGATTCGGAGACCGTCGACTTGGAAACCGCCAGCTCGGAGACCGTCAGCGCGGGGACCACCGACCCCGGGACGGTCGATGCCACCGAACCGTCCAGCACGGAAGTGGCACAGCCGGACGACGCCACGGTCGCCACCGCCCGTTCAGAAGAATGATTTTCGTGATTTCCCGACGCTAACGCGGTCGCGATCGCGGCCACCTTCGCCCCTGCCGCCTTGATCAGGTCGGCGGGGGCGATTTCGATCTCCAGGCCGCGCCGCCCCGCGCTGCAGAACAGGGTGCCCAGCTCAAGCACGGAAGAGTCGATGACGACGGCGAGCCGTTTTTTCTGCCCGACCGGGGAGATGCCGCCTGCCACGTAGCCGGTGGCCCGCTCGGCCGCGGCGACCTCGGCCATGACCGCCTTCTTGCCGCCGACCGCGGCCGCGAGCGCCTTCAGGTCGAGCTGCCGGTGCACGGGCACCACGCCGACCGCGAGCGTGCCCCCGTCTACCGCCGCGACCAGCGTCTTGAATACCCGCTCGGGCGGCACGCCGAGCGCCTCGCTCGCCTCGAGGCCGTAGGACCCGGACCGCGGGTCGTGCGGGTACTCATGCAGGGTGAAACCGATCTTTGCCCGCTCAAGCGCGATCGTCGCCATGGTGCCTCGTCCAGCCACTTCGGTAACGTATCGGTTCATGGGCGAAGATCTCCAGCTGGACAGGGAACTGATGGCACTCGCGCTTGCGCAGGCGCGGGCGAGCCTGCAGGCCGGCGGGGTGCCGGTCGGCGCGGTCCTCGCGGCGGGCGGCACGGTGATCGCCGCCGGGCACAACGAGCGCGTGCAGCACGGGGACCCGGTTGCCCACGGCGAGATCTCGGCCCTGCGCAACGCGGGGCGCCGCGGCTCTTACGCGGACACCACGCTCTACACGACGCTGTCCCCCTGCCAGATGTGCACCGGGGCGATCCTGCTCTTCCAGATCCCGCGCGTCGTCGTGGGCGAGGCCCGCACGTTCGAGGGTGACCTTGGCTTCCTCCGCGACCGCGGGATCAAGATCACCCTGCTCGACGACCCGGCCTGCATCGCGGCCATGGAGGAGTTCCAGACCCGGTACCCGCAGGTCTGGAGCGAGGATATCGGCGGTCGCTAATACAGCCGCCGAGCAGCCTCGAAGACGGCCGGTGATCGTCAGTCAGTGACCGGGGACTTTGGTCCCGGCAGCAGATCAACGAGGTGGGCCACGAGGCTGGTGCCAGCGCCTGACGACCCCGGGCGGCGTCAGCCGCGCAGGGGCCACGTCAGCCAGACACCCGGAAAGGCCGGACGGCAGCTAAGCCGCCCGGCCTTTCCCGCTGGTAAGCCGCCGGCCTTTCAGGCTGGCTTGGCTGATAAGCCTGACGGTCAACTCCACGAGTTGCCCAGGGTCACATTCGCGGTATAGGTGGTGCCGGACCGGGTGTAGGTCAGATACACCTGCATGCCCGGCTTCAGGGTGGCGAGCAGCGCGGCGAGCTGGGCCTCGCCCTGGATCCGGCTGCCATCGACCGAGGTGATCACGTCCCCGGTGCGCAGTCCGGCCGAGCCCGCAGGACCACCGGGCGACACCGACGCGATCGTCACCCCATCCTCCCGACCGGACGACGTGACCGTGGTGCGGGCGGACAGGCCGAGCGCGGCCATGCCCGGCTTGGTCACCCGCCCGGCCGAGATGAGCTGGCCGGCGATGCGGGTCACGGTGTCGGATGGGATGGCGAAGCCGATGCCGGTCGAATCGCCGGTCCCGGCGTTGAGGGCGGCCGCCGTCGGGATGCCGATCACCTGACCGGACAGGCTGACCAGCGCGCCGCCGCTATTGCCGCCGTTGATCGCCGCGCTTGTCTGCAGCGCGCCGGCGATCGTGATGGTTTTGATGGCGCCGCTGTCGGTCGCGTTGGTCTCGATCACCGTCCGGCCGGTCGCGGAGATGATGCCCTGGGTCGCGCTGCCGGTCAGGCCGAGCGGGCTGCCCAGGGCAAGCACGATCTGCCCGGCACGCACGTTCCCCGACTGGCCGAACTTCGCCGGGGGCAGCGACCCGTCACCGGACGTGACCCTGATCACGGCGAGGTCGTCGGGCGCGTACACGCCGACCACCTTCGCGGTCAGCGTGGCGCCGCCGATGTCCGGCACCACCTGCACGGCCGAGGCGCTCCCGACGACGTGCGCGTTGGTCACGATGTCGCCCTTGCCGTCGTAGACCACGCCCGACCCCGTCGCGTCTGGTGTGCTGATCTGGACGACGGATGGCAGTACCGCCTTGATCACGTCCTCGTACTGCTCCTGCAACGCGGCGGCCGGTCCGGAGCCGAGAGCGGCCGGGGCGGCAACGGCCGCTGGGCTGGCGCTTGCGCCGCCACTGTGGCCGCACCCCGCCACGGCCGACGACGCGAGCAATACCCCCGCTCCGATGGCGGCAGCCGCGCGGTTGAGCGCGCGGAAACGTCCGCGAGTAAGACACGCCAACCGGTGAACCATGATCGCCGACCACCTCCGGGTGGCGATCCTATTACATAAGGTGACTTTGTGTGCGTAAGTCGGTCAAATAGGATTAACAGGGACAGAGGTTGCTGGTGCCTCTGTTGCCCGGATTGCCGCGATGCGTTCGCGACTGACCCTGGGAGATAAACTCGCACCTTGTGAGCAGCGTAATCTCGGCAGAGGTCAGCGAGCGGTTCCCGGACGTCCCCGCGCTGGCGGCGGCGCTCGACAAGACCGGCTACATGGCGGGTGACCAGCTCGCGGCGGCGCTCTTTCTCGCGGTGCGGATGGGGCAGCCGATCCTGCTTGAGGGCGAGCCTGGGGTTGGCAAGACGCAGGCGGCCAAGGCGATCGCCGAGGCACTCGACACGCCGCTGATCCGGCTGCAGTGCTACGAGGGCATCTCGTCGGCCGAGGCGCTCTACGAGTGGAACTACCCCCGGCAGCTGCTCGCGATCAGGCTGGCCGAGGCGACGCACGAGCAGCTGCGGGAGACCGACCTGTTCCGCGAGGATTTCCTGCTCTCGAGGCCGCTGCTGGCCGCGCTCGACCATCCAGGACCGCGGCCCGCGGTGCTGCTGATCGACGAGGTGGACCGGGCCGACGACGAGTTCGAGGCGTTCCTGTTCGAGATGCTCGCGGAGTCTTCCGTGACGATCCCCGAGCTGGGGACGCGGCACGCCATTGTGCCGCCAGTCGTCATCTTGACATCAAACAGGACCAGGGACCTGCACGACGCGCTCAAGCGGCGCTGCCTCTACCACTGGATCGGGTTCCCCGACGCGGCCCGGGTGGCCGCGATCATCAGGCGGCGGGTGCCCGCTGCCAGCGAGGCGCTGGCGGGCGAGGTCGCGCTCGCGGTGGCGCGGCTGCGCGACCTCGAGCTGACCAAGTCGCCTGGCATCTCTGAGGCGATCACCTGGGCGGGGGCGCTGACCGTGCTGGGTGCCCCGGCCTTGTCGGCCCGCGCGGCCGACGCGACGATGAGCGTCGTGCTCAAGTACCCGGAAGACGATCAGGCGGTACGTGAGGCCGGGCTGGCCTCTGTCGTCGGGCATGACTGACGGACGCACGGCCGGCGGCCTGGCCGGCTTGGCGGGCAGGCAGCTCCCGTCGGCTGACTACGCGGCGCTGGCCGCCGTAGTGGCGGTAGCGCTGCGGTCGGCCGGGCTGCCGGCCGGACCCGACCGCAGCGAGCGGCTCGCGGGTGCGCTGAGCGTGATGCACGCGACCACCCTCACCGAGCTGCACGCGTGCGCGCTCGCCACCATGGTTTCCGGGCCAGCCCAGGTCGACGTGTTCGAGCAGGTGTTTAACGAGCTGTTCGGGGCGGGCGCGGCACGCCCCCCGGGGCCGGCCGCGCCGCAGCAGAACATGCTGGCCGAGTCCGCGGAACGCGCGGACGACCCGGATGACCCCCGGGCGGCCGACGACGGCGAACTGCCGGAGGACCTGCCCGGGCTTGACGAGGCGCTGGCGGCGGGGGAGGCGACGGAGTCCGAGGCTGGCGCTGACGCGGACTCCGACGAGGGAGTGCCCGCGGTCAGGCGGGTCGCGTCGATGACCGAGCGGCTGCGCGAGCGGGACTTCGCGCAGTTGTCGCCAGCGGAACTGGCCCAGCTGGCGACGCTGATGCGGCAGCTGGTGATCGCGGTGCCGCCGCGCCGCACCCGGCGGTACCGGCCGCGCAAGGACGGTGCGCGACTCGACATGCGCCGGACCATGCGGCAGGCCACCAGGACCGGCGGCGAGCCGATGCGGATCGCGCGGCAGGCGGTCCGGGTCCGGCAGCGCAGGCTCGTCGTGCTCTGCGACATCTCCGGCTCGATGGAGCCCTACGCGCGGGCGATCCTGCAGCTCATGTACGTCGCCTCCCGGTCATCGGCCGCCTCCGGCGGCGGCGGCCCCGGCTTCTCCGGCCCGACCAGGGACGCGGCCAGGCCGCGGACCGAGGTGTTCACGTTCGCCACCCGGCTGACCCGGTTGACGCCCTATCTGGCCGCCGCCACCCCGGAGACGATGCTGGCGAGGGCGGGCGAGGCCGCGCCGGACTGGGCCGGAGGCACCAGGATCGGCGCGGCCCTGCGGGACTTCAACGACCGCTACGGCGCGCGCGGCATGGCCAGGGGCGCGGTCATTCTGATCATCTCCGACGGCTGGGATACCGGCGACCCCGCCCTGGTCGGCGCGCAGATGGCGAGGCTGCACCGGTTCGCCTACCGGATCGTTTGGGCGAACCCGCGGACGCAGAGCGAGCGCTACCGGCCGGAAGTCGGCGGCATGGCGGCCGCCTGGCCGTACTGCGACGCCGTGGTCAGCGCGCACAACTTCGAATCGCTGGACGAGCTGCTGGCCGCGCTGCGGGCGCCGCGGGTGCACCGCCGAAGCTTTGTCGCTCCAGGGGCGGCCGCTGCCCCCGGTACTGAGGTTGCGGCCGGCCAGGGCGGAGCGCCGGCCACCCAGCCGCCGCCCCTGTCCCTGCCCATCACCCAGCACCTCGGCCGCCGCTAAGGCGGTCCAGGTGGATGGGCTCCCAGTCCCGATGATGGGCGTGTGGCGTTGGTTGTCTAATGCCTGAACTTTAACTTAAGACATTTCAACCTTTTCCGATGATTGTGTGTCGTTCGGGTCGTATAGTGCCCTCAACGGCACACGATGATGGTTTCGGCACGGGATTGGCGGCGGGGCACTCCCGTTAGGGCGATGTCCTAGGGCAGCCACTCAACCCAGGTGCCGTGGCCGTCGGTGAGGGCGATGGCCTCCGCTCGGTCCCGGACGAGCACGAAGCTCTCGGCGTTCTGCTCGGGGACCGAGATGCCGGGCAGGATGCCCGGGGCCTCGTTGGAGAGCCAGCTGGCATTGAGCCCGCGGACGGTCGCGGCGAAGCGGCTCCCTACCATCCGCCGAGGCTCGTCGTGCTCTGCGACATCTCCGGCTCGATGGAGCCCTACGCGCGGGCGACCCTGCAGCTCATGTACGTCGCCTCCCGGTCCTCGGCCGCCTCCGGCGGCGGCGGGCGCAAGGTATTGACGGATACCCCGGCAGAGTCGAAGCTTCCGGCAGGAAAAGCTTTGCGCACCAATGCCTTCGCACCAACTTTTGTGACCGTTCACATCTCAGGAGACGTAATGAGGCATCACCTGATCGCCCATCGCATCCGGTCGCTGAACCGGGCCCTCGCCGCACTGGCCCTGGGCGCCGCCGCGGTGGGCGCGGCCGCTGTGGCCGGGGTGACCGTGGTCCCCGTCCCGGCCGCCGACGCCGCGACCACGCTCGTGGTGGACGCCAACGAGCCGTTCCGCACGGTGACCCATGTCGCGTCGGGCGCGCTGTACGGTCTTGACACCGCCACGATCCCGGCCGACAGCCTGGTGGAGCCGCTGCACCCGAACACGTTCGTGCAGATGGCACCCGGAGGCAAGCAGTTGCCCAACGGAGAGTCCGGCCCCGGAGGCGACGCCCTGGTGGTCGCGCCCGAGGCGGCCGCCGCGGGCGCGAAGGTCGTGGTGCGCATGCCTGACTGGTACCCGAACTTCCCCTACGTGTGGGTCAGCTGGAGCAACTGGCTCAGCGCGGTAGACACTCAGGTCAAGGCCGTTCTCGCCGCCGGTGACAGCAACATCAGCGAGTTCGAGCTGTGGAACGAGCCGGACTGGACCTGGAACACCAGCGCCGCGGGTGCCTTCGACGCGGGCTGGGCCCGCACCTTCAAGGAGGTTCGGGCCGATGACCCGAGCGCCCAGATCCAGGGCCCGAGCACCTCCACGTTCAACGCCAGCTGGATGACCACGTTCCTGACCGACGCCAAGGCCAGCGGCACCCTGCCCAGCGTCCTCAGCTGGCACGAGCTCGGCGGCTCGTCCAGCATCGCCGCCGACGTCGCCTCCGCCCGCTCCATCGAGGCCAGCCTCGGCATCTCCGCACTGCCCATCGCCATCGAGGAGTACGGCACGACCAGCGAAGTCGGCGTGCCGGGACCCCTGGTCGGCTACATCGCCAAGTTCGAGCGGGCCGGCGTGAACAACGCCGAGCTCGCGTTCTGGAACCACTACGGCACCCTCGGCGACACCCTCACCGACACCGGGGCATCGCCCAACGCCGCCTACTGGCTCTACCGCTGGTACGGCTCGATGACAGGGAACATGGTCACCACCGTCCCTCCGGCGCAGACCGGCCTTGACGGCGCCGCCGCCGTCAACTCGGCGGGCAACCAGGTCAGCGTGATCTTCGGCGACGGCAGCGGCTCGACCGCGGTCACCGTCAACGGCCTCAACGCGCTGTCCGCCTTCGGCGCCACCGCCCACGTGGTCCTCGAACAGACCGTCTCGGCCGGCCGCACCACCGCCGTTGTCGGCCCCGACATCATCTCCAGCAGCAACTACACCATTACCAACGGATCTATCACTGTCCCCATCAGCTCCATGAACGCTTCCAATGGCTACCACCTCCTCATCACCCCTGGCAGCAGCTCCGCGCTGTCAGGGACCTACGTGATCAAAAACGCGCACAGCGGGCTCGCGCTCGACACCAGCGGCAGCGGCACGGCCGAGGGGACGCTGGCCGTGCAGGCGACCGCGACCGGCAGCAGCACCCAGAACTGGACCCTGATCCCGGAGGGCTCCAACTACTACGAGATCGAGAACGTGGCCAGCGGGCAGTTGCTCGGCATCGCCAGCGAGGGCATCGCGGCCGGCGGCGACGCGCTCATCTGGGCCAGCAACGGCACCTCGGACCACCTCTGGCAGCTCATCTCCGAGGGCAGCGGCCAGTACAAGATCGAGAACTACAACAGCGGCCTGATGCTTGGCGTGCAGAACGAGAGCACGGCCTCGGGCGCCCAGGTCCTGCAGTGGACCGACAACGGCACCCCCGACCATCTCTGGACGCTGACGGCGAGCTGATCCACTCCGCGGCGCGGGGGCGGAACCGGCCCGGTTCCCGGCCCCGCGCCGCGGGCCACGGCGGGCGCATGGCATCCGGCCCACTTCGATCAGAATCGAAGCGGTTCTCATGACTACGTCGTGTGAAGACGTCACGGTGCGATTTGAGACCAGTCTGCGATGAGCAGAGAACCCGTCTGAACAGGGATTTCTTCAAAGAAAAACTTCGCCGTCGACGTTCTTGTGTGACGCGGCGCACGTCGTTATCATGGTCGAATCGGTTCGAATACAGGCAAAGCGATAGGGGTAGGTGGCCGTGGCGAATATAGAGGACGTGGCTCGCCGCGCGGGTGTCGCGCGCAGCACGGTCTCGTATGCGCTGTCGGGCAAGCGGAGCATCTCGCGGGAAACGCGCGAGCGCGTTGAGGCCGCCATCAAGGAGCTTGGCTTCACCCCGAATGCCGGGGCGCGGGCGCTGGCCACCTCGCAGACGATGGTCATCGGCCTGTTCGTCCAGTTCTTTGAGGACGAGTTCTCGCCCGCGATGCTGCAGTACGTCCTGCCGATCTCTGATGCCGCCCGCGAAGCCGGCTACGACATCCTCATGGTCACCGAGGCCGACGGCCCGCACGCCGTCCACCGCATCTCAAGCTCGGGGATGGTGGATGGCGTCATCTTGCTCAACGTCGCCCACGAAGACGCGCGGTTGCCCGTCATGCGGAAGATGAGGCAGCCGGGATCGATGGTCGGCCTGCCGGGAAACCCCGAGGGCTTCGATGTCTTCGACCTCGACTTCGCCGGGTCGGGGCGGCTCCTGGTCGATCACCTGGCCGAGCGCGGGCACCATGAGCTGACCCTGATCACCCCGCGCGAGGAGGTCTACCAGCGCGGCGGCGCGTACGCGTGGCGGTTCAGGGACGCGGCGCTGCAGCAGGCGGCAACCCACGGCATCCGCGTCCGCTCCTACTTCGGCCAGACCCAGCAGCCGGCCATCAACCATCAGCTCAACCAGATCCTCGACGCGCAGCCAGGGACGGCGATGATCGTGCACAACGACGCCGTCATCGCCGCACTGCCGTCGGTGCTGTACTCGCGCAGCCTGCGCGTGCCCGACGACCTGTCGGTCGTCGGCATCTTCTCTGAGGACTTCGGGAAGCTGTTCTCGCTGCCGTACACGGCGGTCGAGACGTCACCGAACAAGCTTGGCCGCCTTGCGGTCCAAGCCCTGGTGCAACGCATGACCACCCCCGAGGGCGTCCCCGTCCCCCGGGTGGAACTCGTCGCACCCCACATCACGGACCGGGGAAGCACCCGCTAACTACAGCACCGCAGCCGCTTCCGGAAGTCGGCTGTACTGTCGAACCGGTTCGATTACATAAGACGATAAATGACCATAAAAGACGACAAAAATTAAACACAGTGGCACTAATTCAGAGAGGAATGACCGTGCACAGATCTCGCAGAGCGTCCGCCATCGGTGCTGCGCTCCTGGCCATGGGCACTGCCGCAGCGGCGCTAGCCGGCTGCTCAAGCTCCGCCAGCAGCAGCGGCAGTTCGTCCGCAGGCGGAACCTACACCTTCTGGGACCCCTATCCGCAGTACAGCGCGTCGTCCGCTTGGGCGCAGCTGGTCTCCAAGTGCGGGACCGAGGCCGGCGTGACGGTCAAGCGCACCGCGTATGACACCACCGCGCTGACGACCCAGGCCCTGCTGGCGGGCCAGCAGGGCAACTCACCGGACATCCTGCTGGTCGACAACCCCGTGGTCTCCACGCTCGCCAGCGCGGGCATCCTCACCACCACCGCCCAGAACGGCCTGGCAACGGGGGCGATCGCGCAGAACATCCTCGGCGCGGGCGTCATCAACGGGAAGACCTACGGGGTGCCGATCGGCGCGAACACGCTGGCGCTGTACTACAACCCGACGATCCTGAAGGCAGCGGGCGTCAGCCCCAGTTCGATCACCAGCTGGGCCACCCTGACCGCGGCGCTCGCCAAGGTCAAGGCCATCGGCAAGAAGGGCATCACCTTCTCTGGCATCAACACCGAGGAGGGCAGCTTCCAGTTCCTCCCCTGGTTCTGGGGCGCCGGAGCGAGCCTGACCGACCTCGACTCCCCGCAGGCCATCGCCGCGCTCACGCTCTGGACCACCTGGATCAAGGACGGGTACGCGCCGAACTCCGTGATCGGGGACACCCAGACGACCTCATGGCAGGAGTTCCAGACCGGCGACTTCGCCTTCGGCGAGAACGGCACCTGGCAGAAGGCCACCGCCGCCCAGATGGGCGCGAAGGTCATCCAGATACCAGCGGAGAACGGCGGGGCGGCGCCGGTGCCCACCGGCGGTGAGTTCTTCACGATCCCGGTTCAGAAGGACACGGCCACCTACGCGACTTCCGCGAAGATCGTGAGCTGCCTCTCTTCTACCAGCAACATCGTCACCACCGACAACACGCTGAACTACATCGCCCCAACGCAGGCCGGGCAGCAGGCCCAGGTGTCGTCCGATGCCTCGCTGAGCTCCTGGGTCACCGCGGTCGGCGTCGCCAAGGCGCGCACAGGAGACAACCTGGGCACGAAGTACCCCGTCATCTCCCAGCAGATGTGGGCCGCGGTCCAGAAGGCGGAAAGCGGAGCGGCGTCACCCGCGAGCGCGCTGCAGGCGGCCCAGGCGGCGGCGACGGCCGGCATCAACAAGTAGCGCACGACCAGCCGACGTGAGAGCTATGACAACTGAGCAATCCAAGTCCCGCTCGGCTGCGGGCAGCGGTGACGGGGCGGTGCGCGCCGCCCCGTCACGCGCGCGGCGCGCGCGATCGCGAAGCAGGGCGCAGCTGGCGGCGTGGGGGTTCATCGCGCCGGTGGTGGTGTACCTCGGCCTCTTCTACGCTTACCCGCTCTACCGCAACATCGACCTGAGCGTCAGGACCTACACCCTCGCCTCGTTCGTCACCGGCGACGCCCCGTTCGCGGGATTCTCTAACTACGCCAACGTGATCGAGAGCTCCACGTTCGCGCCCGCCCTCGTCAACACCACGATCTTCGTCTTCGCCTCGATCGCGTTTCAGTTCGCCATCGGCCTGGCGCTCGCTGTCTTCTTCTTCAGGAGCTTCCGCCTGTCCGGCGTCCTGCGGGCGCTGTTCCTGGTGCCTTGGCTGCTGCCGCTGCTGGTCTCCGCGTCGACCTGGTCGTGGATGCTCGACAGCGACTCGGGGGTCGTGAACTCCTTCCTGCAGGCCTTCGGCATCGGGCAGATCGACTGGCTCACCTCGCCCCGATGGTCCCTGGTCGCGGTGCTGATCGCGAACATCTGGATCGGCATACCGTTCAACCTCGTCATCATGTACAGCGGGCTGCAGAGCATCTCGCCGGACGTCTTCGAGGCCGCCGCGATCGACGGTGCCAACGGGTGGCAGCGCTTCTGGCGGATCACCTTCCCGCTGCTGCGGCCGGTGTCCGCGATCACCCTGCTGCTCGGCTTCGTCTACACCCTGAAGGTCTTCGACATCGTCTGGATCATGACCAGGGGCGGGCCGGGCACGGCGTCGACGACCCTGGCGATCTGGTCCTACCAGCTCGGGTTCGGCTCGCTGCTGCCCGACTTCAGCTCGGCGGCCGCCGTCGGCAACCTGCTGATCATTATCGCGGTCATCTTCAGCCTCATCTACATCCGCGCCCGCCGCAGACTGGAGCTGACATGAACCGCCGCTCCTGGTGGCTCACCGCGCTCGGCGTGCTGTTCACCGCCGCGATGCTGTTCCCCGTCTACTGGATGATCAACGTCTCGCTGACGAAGACGTCCAACATGCGCAAGAGCCCGCCCAACCTGATCCCGGTCGACGGGACGCTGTCGGGTTACGCGGTCGTCATCCACCAGCAGCTGCCGTATCTCGGCACCAGCCTGCTTATCGGTCTCGGGACGGTCGCGCTCACGCTCCTGCTCGCGGCGCCTGCCGGGTACTCGGTCGCCAAGCTGCGGCCGCGCGGCGGCGGCGCGCTGAGCTTCGTGCTGCTGATCGCGCAGATGATCCCGGCGATCGTCATGGCGATGGGGTTCTACACCATCTACATCAAGCTTGGCATCCTCAACACCGTCTGGGGCCTCATACTGGCCGACTCCACCATCGCCGTGCCGTTCGGGGTGCTCATCTTCGCCGCGTTCATGGCGCGGATACCGGACGAGCTGCTGCAGGCCGCCCGCATCGACGGAGCCGGGACCTTCCGCACGTTCGCATCCATCATCGTGCCGGTGAGCAGGAACGCGATCGTGACCGTCTCGCTCTTCGCCTTCCTGTGGGCATGGTCGGACTTCCTGTTCGCCAACACCCTCGACGGCGGCGGCTCGCTCCAGCCGATCACGCTCGGCATCTACGCCTACATCGGCAACAACAACCAGCAGTGGAACGCGATCATGGCTACCGCCGTCGTCGCCTCCGTCCCCGCGGCCGTGCTGCTGGTCATCGCGCAGCGCTACGTCGCCGCCGGCGTGACCGCGGGGGCGGTCAAGGACTAGCCGTCAACGACCAGTTGTCAACGACCAGCCGTCACGAGAACGTTGGGACGAATCTTCGAGCATGGTGAGCTACCACGACGACAACGGCATCCTTGAGGTGCGGCACCGGCATGAGGTGATCCGCATCCAGGCCTGGGGCGCCGACAGCGCGCGCGTGCGCGCGGCCCGGTACCGCATCCCGGCCGACAGCGTCGGCGCGCTTGGCGATGCCGCGCCCCCGGGCGGCGGCGGCAAGACCCAAATCACCATCGAACGAACGCGTGCTTCGCTTGTCAACGGACGGCTGCGCGTTGACATCGACTTCGACACCGGCGCCAGCTATCCGGAACCCCTGATCACCTTCCGCGGGGCTGACGGGAGGGAGCTGCTGGCCGAGAGCAGAGAGCACTTCTGGATGCCGGGCGCCCGCGTCTTCGCCGGCAACCGCTCCGGCGGGTACGAGATCCACCAGCAGTTCTCGGCCTACGCGGGCGAGCGGCTCTACGGGCTAGGGCAGCGCACGCACGGAAAACTCAACCTCAAGGGGCTCGCCCTTGACCTCGTCCAGCGGAACGGCGAGGTGAGCATACCGTTCGTCCTGTCCGATCGTGGTTACGGGCTGTTGTGGAATGTGCCTGCGACCGGCCGCGTCGAGTTCGCTGAGAACGCCACCCGCTGGCAGGCCGGCCAGGCACGCGAGATCGACTACTGGGTCACCGCCGCCCCCACCCCGGCCGGTATCCTCGCCCGCTACGCGGACGTCACCGGTCACCCGCCCGAGCTGCCCGCCTGGGCCAGCGGGTTCTGGCAGTCCAAGCTCCGCTACCGCACCCAGGACGAGCTCCTGGCGGTGGCCCGCGAGTACAAGCGCCGCGGCCTGCCGCTTTCGGTGATCGTGGCCGACTTCTTCCACTGGTCCGCCATGGGCGACTACCGCTTCGACGAACGCGAGTGGCCCGATCCGGACGCCATGGTCGCGGAGCTCAGGGGGATGGGCGTCGAGCTCATGGTGTCTATCTGGCCCACGGTCTCACCGCTGTCAGAGAACTACGGCGAGTTCCTCGATCGCGGCCTGCTCGTGGGCGCCGACCAAGGCGTGGAGTTCCAGCAGACCATCGCGGACAAGGGGATGGGCGCGCCGATGCCGGTGGCGTTCTACGACCCGACGAACCCGCGGACGCGCGACTTCGTCTGGGATCTGGTGAAAAAGAACTACCTGGACCGGGGCATCCGCGTCTTCTGGCTCGACGCCTCCGAGCCCGAGCTCAACCCCGCCCACCCCGCCAACCTGTCCCTGTACGCGGGCCCCGGCGCGGAAGTGGCCGGCATCTACCCGCGTGACAACGCCAGGCTGTTCGCCGACGGCATGGCCGCGGCGGGGGAGGAGCAGACCGTCTTCCTGTCCCGGTCCGCCTGGGCCGGCTCCCAGCGGTTCGGCGCGGCCGTGTGGTCGGGCGACATCCCGGCGACGTGGGAAGCGCTGGGGCGGCAGGTTCGGGCCGGCCTGAGCATCGCCATCTCCGGCATCCCCTGGTGGACGACCGACATCGGCGGCTTCCACGGCGGCGACCCCGCTGATCCCGCTTATCAGGAGCTCATCGTCCGGTGGTTCCAGTACGGCGTGTTCTGCCCGCTGTTCCGCTTGCACGGCGACCGGCACCCTCGGGTGCCCACCGGCCACGCCATGACGGGCGGCCCGAACGAGGTGTGGTCGTACGGCGCCGCTTACGAACGGATCGTTGCCGCCCTGCGGCTGCGCGAGCGGTTGCGGCCCTACATCCACGAGCAGATGCGGGTCGCGTCGCGGGCCGGGGTGCCGCCGATGCGGCCGCTCTGGGTGGACTTCCCGCAGGACCCGGACGCGTGGCGGGCCGAGGACGCGTTCTTGTTCGGACCCGACCTCCTCATCGCTCCGGTCCTTGAGCCGGGAGCGCGCGTGCGCGAGGTCTACTTGCCGGCCGGCCGTGCCTGGGTCGAGGCATGGACCGGGGAGCGCCGCCACGGGGGAGACATCGCGCGCGTCCCGCTCTCCCCCGACCGCATCCCCGTCTTCGTGGCAGAAGGAGCCGAGGTGCTTGGCGTTGTCCGCTAGACAAGGTGGGCCAGTGCATCCGTCCACCTCGGTCTGGCGCCCGCTCGGGGCCGACGAGATCCAGATCACCGGCGGCCTCTGGGGACAGAAGCAGCGGCTGAACGCGGACACGATCCTCGGGCACTGCGAGTCGTGGATGGAACGCATCGGCTGGATCGGCAACTTCGACCGCGCCGCGGCCGGCACCATCGGCACCGCGCTCGCCAACACGGGGCACTCCGGCATCGAGTTCGTCGACTCCGAGATCTACAAGCTCCTCGAGGCCATGGCGTGGGAACTGGGGCGCGCGTACTCCGGCGACCTGGACCGCCGCTACCAGGCGCTGGCCGAGCGGGTTGCCGCCGCTCAGCAGCCGGACGGTTACCTGCACACGAGCTTCGGCGGGTCCGGGCAGCCGCCTCGCTACTCCAGCCTTGAGTCCGGGCACGAGCTGTACTGCTTCGGTCACCTCTTCCAGGCGGCCGTCGCCCGGCTGCGGACCGGCCATGACGATCTCCTCCCGCAGGTCGCCCGGCGTCTGGCCAATCACGTCTACCGCCAGTTCGGGCCGGGCGGCCGGGTCGCGGTCTGCGGTCACCCGGAAATCGAGATGGCGCTGGTCGAGCTCGCCCGCGCGACCGGGGACGAGAGCTACCTCGAACTCGCCCGGCTGTTCATCGAGCGCCGGGGAACGGGCACACTCGGAGTCCATCCATTCGGCCAGGAGTACTTCCAGGACGACATCCCCGTCCGTCAGGCAACCACCTTGCGGGGCCATGCCGTGCGTGCCCTCTACCTCGCCTCGGGCGCCCTTGACGTCGCGGCCGAGACCGGCGACGCTGGCCTGCTCGCCGCGGTGCGGGCGCAGTGGGCGAACGGCTTGGCCCGCCGCACGTACCTCACCGGCGGAGTCGGCTCGCATCATCAGGACGAGGCGTTCGGCGATGACTTCGAGCTTCCGGCCGACCGCGCCTACGCGGAGACCTGCGCGGGCATCGCATCGGTGATGCTGAGCTGGCGGCTCCTCCTGGTCACCGGGGAGGACCAGTACGCGGACCTGATCGAGCGCACGCTGCTCAACAACGTTCTCGCGTCGCCGCGAGCCGACGGGCGCGCCTTCTACTACACGAACACGCTCCACCAGCGGACCCCGGGCGGGGAGCCCGACCAGGACCGGCTGAGCCATCGCGCGCAATCGCGGCTCCGCGCGCCGTGGTTCGAGGTCTCCTGCTGCCCCACCAACGTCGCGCGCACCCTGGCCAGCGTCAGCCTGTACTTCGCGACCGCGAGCGACGACGGCGTCCAGCTGCACCAGTACGGCGATTACCAGGTGGCCGCGAAGCTGGCCGCGGGACCGGTCACGCTGCGGGTCTCAAGCGCTTATCCCGCAAGCGGCACGGTCTCGGTGACGATCATCGAGGCACCCGCCGAGGAGCTGACCCTCCGGCTGCGGATCCCCGGCTGGGCGCGCGGTTCCGCCGTGCTGAGCGAGAACCCGACCACGCGGGCGGCTGGCCACGCCGAGATCCGGCGCGTCTTCCGGGCCGGCGAGTCCGTCAGCGTCACGTTTCCCGAGCAGGCGCGGGCCACCTACCCGGACTCGCGCCTCGACTCCATCCGCGGCACGTTCGCGGTGGAGCAGGGGCCGCTCGTCCTCGCGCTTGAGTCGCCCGATCTCCCGCCGGAGTGGAACGTCAACGAGATCACGGCCGACCCGGAAAGCATCGGCGTCAGCCGGCACGGCGCCACCCTCGACGTCTACCGCCTCCCCCCGGCCCCGCCGGGGTGGCCCTATCACCAGGAGCGGCCCCAGGACGAGGGCCAACGGGTGCGGGCCCGCCTGATCCCTTACCACCAGTGGGCCAACCGCGGCCCCGCCACCATGCGGGTCTGGCTTCCGATCGCCAGCCGCGGTGCGGCCGCACCGGGTGGCGCCTGACCGGACAGGGCGACCAGATCGGAGGTCGGCTTGCCGTGCCGCTCCGCACTATATATGTTAGAAGCTAACATGTTAGTAACTAACATTTGGAGGTGTGATGCGGGCGGTCAGGTGGTGGATGCTGGCGGTGACGTGCCTGTCGGTGATCGTGGTGAGCCTGGACCTCACGGTCTTGAACATCGCGTTGCCGAGCATCTCGGCCGCGCTGCACGCCTCGACCGCCAACCTGCAATGGATCGTCGATGCGTACTCGCTCGCCTTCGCCGGCCTCATGCTGTCGGCCGGGGTGATGGGCGACCGGCTCGGCCGCAGGCGGGTGCTGCTGGCCGGGCTGGCCGTGTTCCTGGCGGCGTCGGTGTGGTGCGCGCTGTCCGCCTCGGTGGGTGAGCTGATCGCGGGGCGGGTGCTGATGGGGCTGGGCGCCGCAGTCGTGTTCCCGCTCTCCCTGGCGATCACCTCGGCGGCGTTCGGCGGCGCCGAGCGTCCGCGGGCGATCGGCATCCTCACCGCGGCGGTCGCGCTCGGGCTGCCGCTCGGCCCGGTCATCGGCGGCGTACTGCTGCAGCACTTCGCGTGGAACTCGGTGTTCTGGATCAACGTGCCCGCGGTCTGCCTGACCCTGGCGGCCGGGTTCTTGCTGGTGCCCGAGTCGCGCAATCCGGCCGCGCCGCCGCTTGACGTTCCGGGCGCGCTACTGTCGGCCGCGGCGGTTACCAGCCTGGTCTGGGGGGCGATCAACGGCCCCGAACACGGCTGGGCGGCGCCGGCGACGTGGGCGCTGCTGGCCGGATCGGCGGTCCTGCTCGCCGCCTTCGTCTTCCGCGAGCGCCGGGTCGCGTGCCCGCTCATCGACCCGGCGCTGTTCCGGGACCGCCGGTTCGCCTGGGGCACCGCCGCCACCGTGGCCGTCTCGGTGGCGCTGTTCGCGATCCTGTTCACGGTTCCGCAGTACCTGGAGAGCGCGCTCGGCGATGACCCCGTCAGCGCCGGTCTCCGGCTGCTCCCGATGATGGCGGGACTGCTGGTCGCGGGGGGCGCGGCGAGCTCGGCGGTGCGGGCAATCGGCACCAGGCTCACCGTGACCGGGGGGCTGGGGCTGCTGACGGCGGGGCTTGCCGTGCTCGGGCAGGTTCACCTGGCCACCGGGTACGCCGTGGTGGCGACCGGGCTGGCGCTGTGCGGGCTCGGCACCGGCGCGGCCATCGCCGCCGCGATGGACGCGGTCATGGCCGCCGTCGGCGGCGACGAGGCCGGCGCCGGGGCTGCCGTTAACAGCACGCTGCGCCAGGTCGGCGGGGCGATGGCGGTCGCCGTGCTCGGCAGCGTGCTGTCGGCTGGCTACGCCGGGGCCTTGCGCCCCGCCCTGGCCGGGCTCCCGGCCGGCGAGGCGGCCACGGCCCGGGCCTCCATCGCCGGCGCCGCCGCACTCGCCGCTCGCCTGCCGTCCGGCGGCTGGCTGCGCGCGGCCGCGGGCACGGCGTTCCTGCGGGGCATGAGCATCGTCATGCTCAGCTGCGCCGGCCTCGCCGTGCTCACCGCCCTGACCAGCCTGCGTTATCTGCCCGGCCGCGCAATCCCGTCGGCCGATACGCGACGATGAACGCGTGACCGAACCCACCGAACCGGAGCCGGACTGGCGGCAGCGCAAGAAGGCGGAGACCCGCGACCGTATCCGCGGCTGCGCACTGCGCCTCTTCCTTGAGCAGGGATACGACGCCACCACCGTCGAGCAGATCGCGGCCGCGGCCGGTGTCTCGCACATGACGTTCTTCCGCTACTTTCCGGCCAAGGAAGACGTGGTCCTGTCCGACAGCTACGACCCCATGATCACCCGGCTGCTCGGGCAGACCCCCGCCGCCTGGCCAGTCCGCGAGCGCATCCGCGTGGCGCTGCTGCAGGGGCTCGCGCAGGTCTATGCGGCCGACCGCGGCACCCTGCTCGCCCAGAACAAGCTCATCGCCGCCACCCCGGCGCTGCGTGACCGGCTCTGGGCAGACCAGCTGGCCACTCAGCGGCTCTTCCTGCAGGCCCTCGGCCAAGGAGAGCCCGGCCACCGCCCCGGCCTGCGGACCAGGGTCACCGTCGCGGCCTGCCTGGCCGCGGCGAGCACCGCCATTCTCGCCTGGGTAGAGAACGACGGCATCCCCGAACTACCCGAGCTGATCGATCAGGCCTTCGAGAGCCTCGCCCACCTCGCGTGAGCGCTCGGCGCGGTGAAGGTGCAGGTGGCGGGTAGCGGCCGGCCACCGTACGTTCATCCGAATGAATTTGATTTTGTCTCGCGCGCCACAATCAGCCGCGCCATTGTTGGTTGCTTGCTGATTGACAACATTCTTTGGCCAGTGAGACGGTGCAAAAGGGCCGGTCATAGGTGGAGCCGGCCCGGTTAGGCGGAGGTGCGGAATGCTCAGGGCGGAAGAGAACGAGATCTTGACCAGGGTCGGGCCGGGGACGCTGATGGGCGAGTTGCTCCGCCGCTACTGGACACCGGCCTGCCTGACGGCGGAAATCCCCGAGCGGGGGGGCGCGCCCGCGCGGGTGCGGCTGCTCGGCGAGAACCTGGTTGCCTTCAGGGACAGCTCGGGGCGGGTGGGGCTGCTGCAGGAGAACTGCCCGCACCGCGGCGCGTCGCTGTACTTCGGGCGCAATGAGGGCGGCGCGATCCGCTGCGTCTACCACGGGTGGGCGTTCGACTCGGACGGGCGCTGCGTGGACATGCCGAGCGAGCCGCAGCCGTTCTGCGACCGGGTCCGGCTGCGGGTATACCCGACCCACGAGTCCGGCGGGATCGTCTGGGCCTATCTGGGGCCGCGGGAGACGATGACGCCGTTCAGGGACTTCGGCACCGAGGGGCATGACCCCGCCGGGTTCATGGCGACCAAGCAGGTGACAACCTGCAACTGGGTGCAGGCGATGGAGGGGAACCTCGACACCGCCCACATCTCCCATCTGCACCAGTTCGACGGGATCGACGACATCCCCGATGACGGCTCGGACAAGCCCGGCTATCCGTCCAACGCGATGTCGTGGAAGTTCTGGCGGCATGACCGGGCACCGCGGCTTGAACTTGAGGAGACCTGGTACGGGTACCGTTATGCCGGCATCCGGGCCACTCCCAACGGCAATACCCACGTGCGGATCACCGCTTATGCGGTGCCCTATTCGACGATGGTCGCCAGTATCCCGTTCAGCGTCGGCCACGGAATGTTTGTGCCGATCGACGACGAGAATTGCTGGCGGTATTTCGTCGCGCCCAAGGTCAGGCCCAATCCCCGTAACCTCGGCGGCGCGAATCTCTTCTCCCTGGCGCCGTTCTCGACACCGATATCGGCCTATACCGACGGCATCGTTCCCCGCCGCTACACCGCCGACAACGACTACCTGGTCGACCGCGACACCGCGCGCACTGGCATCTTCAGCGGCGTCTCCGACTTCGTCAGCCAGGACCTGATGGTGACCGAGTCGATGGGCCCGATCTACGATCGCACCCAGGAGCAGCTCGGTTCCACCGACCGGGCCATCAGCCGGATGCGGCACATCCTGATCTCGGCCGCCAAGGGCCTGGCTGACGGCAAGACCCCGCCCGCCGTGGGCGAGGGGCTTGACTACACGTCAATCCGCGGTGCGGAGAAGATCCTGGAGCCGGGGGAGGACTGGCGGGTGCTCGGCACCGACGGTGACCCGGTTGTCCAGGAGGCGCTCGGTCAGCCGGCCGCCGGCGGCTGACCGCTGGCTGGCTCCTGGCCGGGCTGCGGTTCGACGGCCGGGCCCGGGTCAGGCACCCCGGGACGTGGCAGCGCGGAACCCGACGGCAGGTTCGCGTCCAGCAGGGTGGTGGCGCCCGCCACCCGCGTCTGCGCGTCCTCCGTCCGCTGGCGCAGGCGGTCGAGTGACTCGCCGTCGCCGTACGGGACGGAGGCCTCCACCCGCTCGCTCGCCCGCACCTCGGGCAGATCCATCACCGCGTCGACCAGGTGGGTCCGGTCGCCGCGGCGGGCATGTTCATTCTTCGCGTGCATCGACGTCCGGACGGTGCCCTCCGGGCCGAGGGCCGTCGTCACCTCTGCCTCGGCGACGATACGGTCGTCCTCATCCTTGATCTCGACGTGGCGTGGGGTCTCCGGGTTGGTCACGGGTCTTCTCCTGGGTTCGCTTGTCCTGGTAAGACCACAGGCCCGGTGATTGACCTGCTCGCCCCTGCCCTGCCCCGTCCCGATCGGGCGAAACGGGGCATAAGGCAGGAAGGCGCGTCAGTTGTCCTTGCCCGGCAGGACTTCCCTGGCCTTGGCCAGCAGGCCTTCCTTGACGATGCCGAGGCGGTTCTGGTCGCCCTGCAGCAGTGCCTTTGCGAGGTCCTTGGCCTGCTCGAAGGTGGCGTGCGGCGGGATCGGGGGTACGTCGGGGTCGGTCCTGAAGTCGAGCACCGTCGGGCGGTCGGCGGCCAGCGCCTGGTCCCAGGCCGGGCCGACCTGATCAGGCTTGTCGACCGCGATGCCGTGCAGGCCAAGACTGCGGGCGAATCCCTCATACGAAACGTCGGGCAGCCGCTGCGATTCGGCGAACTTCGGCGCCCCTTCCATCGCCCGCATTTCCCAGGTGACCTGGTTGAGGTCGTTGTTGTGCAGGACCGCGATGATCAGCCTGGAGTCCGACCACTGCTCCCAGTAGTGCTTGACCGTGATCAGCTCGGCCAGGCCGTTCATCTGCATGGCCCCGTCGCCGGCGAAGACGATGACCGGGCGGTCGGGGTGCCCGAACTTCGCTCCGATGCCATAGGGGACGCCGGGGCCCATGGTGGCCAGGTTGCCGGAGAGCGAACCGCGCATGTCGCCGCGGAACTTCAGCTGGCGGGCGTACCAGTTGGCGGACGAGCCGGAATCGGCGGTGACGATGGCGTCAAGCGGCAGCCGGGTTGACAGCTCACGGAAGACCAGCATCGGGTTGATCGGGTCCGCCTCGACCTCGGCCTCGGCGTCCATCGACCGCCACCACTTGGCCACGTTTTCCTCGATGCCCTCGCGCCAGGAGCGGTCCTCCTTGCGATCCAGGTGCGGGATCAGCGCGCGCAGGGTGGCGGCGGAGTCCCCGATGAGGTTCAGCTCGTTCGGGTAGCGCATGCCGATGAACTTGCCGTCGATGTCGATCTGCACGCCGCGGGCCTGGCCGAAGGCCGGCAGGAACTGCGTGTAGGGGAAGCTGGAGCCGACGGTGAGCAGCGTGTCGCAGTTCATCATCATCTCGTAGCTCGGCCTGGTGCCGAGCAGGCCGATCGACCCGGTCACGTAGGGCAGCTCGTCGGAGAGCACGTCCTTGCCGAGCAGGGGCTTGGCGACCCCGGCCCCGAGCAGCTCGGCGACCTCCTCGAGCTCGGCCCGGGCGTGCCGCGCGCCATGGCCGGCCAGGATCGCGACCTTGCTCCCGGCGTTGAGGATCTCGGCCGCCTTGATGATGCCCTGTCCGTCGGCCGTGGTGGTCGACCAGTCGACGCCGAGCGAGGACGGGACCATCTTGAACGCGTGGGTCGGCGCCGAGTAGGGCAGTTCCTGGACGTCGGAGGGGATGATGATGGCGGTGGGCGCGCGCTCGGCGACCGCGACCCGGATCGCCCGGTCAAGGACGTTGGGCAGCTGCTCGGGAACCGTGACCATCTGCACGTACTCGCTGGCGACGTCCTTGAACAGCGACAGCAGGTCGACTTCCTGCTGGTAAGAGCCGCCCATGGCGCTGCGGCTGGTCTGGCCGACGATCGCCACCACCGGGACGTGATCGAGCTTGGCGTCATAGAGGCCGTTGAGGAGGTGGATGGCGCCGGGGCCCGACGTCGCCATGCACACCCCGACGTTCCCGGTGAACTTGGCGTAGCCGACGGCCTCGAAGGCGGCCATCTCCTCGTGCCGCGCCTGGACGAACTGCGGCTTGTTGCCCGCCCGGCCCCAGGCCGCGAGTATGCCGTTGATTCCGTCGCCCGGGTAGGCGAACACGTGCTGCACGTCCCAGGCGCGCAGCCGCTCGAGCAGGTAGTCAGCAACTGTGGGTGCCATCAGTAATCCTTTCCGTAGGGCTGGCAGCTTGGCGGCTCAGGCGACGCCGGCCAGGTGATCGGCCGCCCTGGCGGCCACCGCCATGATCGTCAGCGCCGGGTTGGCGCTGCCCTGGGTGGGGAGCACGCTGCCGTCGGTGATGTACAGGTTGGGCACGGCGAAGCTGCGGCAGTTTCCGTCGACCACCCCGTGCCGTTCGTCGGCGGCCATCCGCGCGCCGCCGACGAGGTGCGCATAGCGCTTGATCGTGATGACCTCGTCCGCGCCGGCCGCGTGCAGGATGTCCTCCATGACGGCCTGCGCCGCCTTGACCAGGGCGCGGTCGTTGTCGCACTGGGAGTAGGCGAACTGGGCGACTGGCAGGCCGTGGGAGTCCTTCTCCTGCGCCAGCGTCACCCGGTTCTCCGGCCGCGCCAGGAACTCGCACAGCGCCCCCAGGCAGGACCAGTGCACGTAGTCGCTCATGTACTCCCGTAGCGCGCCGCCCCAGTGCCCCTGCGCGGCGACGTGCTCGGCCCAGGTGATGGGCAGCGGCGAGACCGTCTGGATGGCGAACCCGCGCTTATAGTCCTTAGCCGGGTCGGTCTCGTAGAACTCTTCGCTGCTCACCTCGGGCGGCGGCGACTTGTACATCCGCACCTCGGCGTCGAAGCGGCCGGCCGTCTGCGGGGCGCCCTGCACCATGAGGTAGCGGCCGACCTGGTCGAAGTCGTTGCACAGGCCGTCGGGGAAGCGGCCGGACGCGGAGTTGAGCAGCAGCCGGGGCGTCTCTATCGAGTACCCGGCCACCGCCACCATCCGGGCCCGCTGGAAGTGCTCGCGGCCGTCGCGCAGGTAGTGCACGCCGAGCGCCCGGCCGGTGCGCTGGTCGACCACGATCTGGGTGACCATCGCGTTGGCGCGGATCTCGGCGCCGCGCGCGAGGGCGTCGGGAATGTGCGTGATCAGCGGGGATGCCTTGGCGTTGACCTTGCAGCCCTGCAGGCAGAACCCTCGGTAGATGCAGTGCGGCCGATTGCCGAACCGGCCGTTGACGATCGCGACCGGCCCGACCTTGGCGGTGATCCCGAGCTTGTCCGCGCCGCGCAGGAAGATCTCGCCGTTCCCGCCGACCGGGTGCGGCCGGTACGGGTAGCCGTGCGGGTCGCCCCACGGCCACCGCTCGCCAGCCACCGGGAGCTCCTGCTCGATGGCCGCGTAGTACGGCCGCAGGTCGGTGTAGTCGAGCGGCCAGTCGGCGCCCACCCCGTCGGCGGTGTAGGTGGCGAAGTCGCTCGGGTGGAAGCGGGGCGTGTAGCCCGCGTAGTGGACCATCGACCCGCCGACCCCGCGGCCGGAGTTGTTCGAGCCCATCGGCACCGGGTCAGAGCCCGCGATCACCCGCGGCTCGGTCCAGTAGAGATGATGCGATCCGGCCTCGTCGCTCACCCAGTCAGTGTCGGGATCCCAGAACGGACCGGCGTCGAGCGCCGCCACCCGCCAGCCCGCCCGCGCCAGCCGCTGCGCCAGCACCGAGCCGCCGGCCCCGCAGCCGACGATGACCATGTCGATCTCGTCGGAGTCGTCGAACCGCCGCATGTCCCGCCGCAGCCCGTGGTTGGTCCTGGTGCCGTCGTTGGGCAGCAGCCAGGCGGACTCGTTGCGGTCGCGCACGCTCTGCTTGCCAAGACCGGGCATCAGGCGTCATCCCCGACCGGATCCTCGGCCGGCCGCGCATCGCCGACCTCGAATGGCTCCAGCTTGGCCACTCCCGCGTTCTTGTAGCCGCGCGGGTAGGCCGGGCCGGGGAAGCCCATCTCCGACCAGGCGTCCGGGTGCGAGTACAGGGCGGTGCAGGCGTACCTGGTCCACAGGCTCCACACCCGCGCCGCGGAAAGGCCGTGCCATTCGTCGCTGTCCTGCACAGCCTGGATGATCGCCGTCTGGTCCGGCGCCGCGGAGTCGGCGAAGCCGGCCCCGCAGCGGGCGTGGGCGTCCTTGTCAAGGTACCCGAGTGTCTCCCGCCACGCCTGGCCGTCCTCGGGCATGTCCGCGTAGTGCCAGCCGTCGGTCTCGCCGTCCGCCAGCCTCGCGTCGATCATCTCCGCGATGGGCACTCCCAAAGGCTGATCGCACTGACCGGTGAGCCGGTTGAGCAGCGCGGCGGCGGCAGACCGCTCGCTGTCGGTGAAGAACCGCGGCGGCGGGGGCGGGCCGGTCCTGGCGGTGACGAGATCGCCCGTCACCTGGTCCCAGTGCTGGCTCTGGCTGAGCGCGTCGAAGCCGGGGAACCGCCCGGTGGCGCGCCCGGTCACTGCTCTCGGCGCAGGATCGCGGCGAGCAGCCCCATGCCGCCCACCATCGTCACCAGCAGGGGCGCGAGCAGCGGGGGGCCCATCTCCAGGTTGTAGCGGGCGTTGGACCAGCCGCCCGGCTTCTGCGAGATACCGCGGGCGTGCAGGTACACCCCCTGCAGGCCGTTGGCGACGATCGCGGCGGACGCGATGGGCAGCGCGGTCTTGGCCATCCGCTGGCTGAAGAACCCGGCCACGCCCGCCACCGCGCCCACCGGGCCGAGCGCCACCGGCAGCCACATCATCTTGTTGCCGAAGCTGGCGCTGTCGTGCTCGAAGAAGATCTCGGCCGCCGTCACCAGCGCGCCGGCCGCGGTAAGGGCCGACAGGCTCCGTTCGAAGTGGCCCGTCTGCACGTTACGGACCATCCGGTCGATGCCGTGTGCGTTCCCGACGGGCTCGCTCCGGCGCACGCGCAACGCTGTCATGCGTATCCCCCGGTCTTAGGAGTTAGCGGCCCGAAGGGCGAAGCAGTGTGCACCGTCCAGGGGGCCTTGTCCGGCCCCACTACCCGAAGCGGCCAACCCAAACCTGACCCAGGGGCCGGTGCCCGCGGCCGCCAAAAGATCAAATCGGCCCTCTTAACGGACCGTGGCTTCGCGCATCAGGAGTATGGCTGCCATCCAGCAGGCCTGCCACTCAGCAAAGAAGCGCGCGGCATAGGATCGCTGACCATGGAGCAACGCGTTCTCGGCAAGACCGGCAGGGCCGCCTCGATCGTCGGCCTGGGCACCTGGCAGCTTGGTGCGGACTGGGGTTCGGTGACCGAATCGGACGCGCTCGCGGTGCTGGACGCAGCCGTCGAGTCGGGAGTCACGTTCCTCGACACCGCGGACGTGTACGGCGACGGGCGCAGCGAGCAGATCATCGGGCGGTATCTGGCGGACACGTCAGCTCGCGGCATCGTCGTCGCTACCAAGATGGGCCGGCGGGCCGAGCAGGTGCCGGAGAACTACACGCTGCCGAACTTCCGCGCCTGGACCGACAGGTCCCGGGCCAACCTCGGTGTCGACCGGCTGGACCTCGTCCAGCTGCACTGCCCGCCGACGCCGGTCTACTACTCGGACGCGGTCTACGACGCGCTGGACACGCTGGTGGCCGAGGAGCGGATCGCCGCCTACGGGGTCAGCGTGGAGACGTGCGAGCAGGCGCTGGCCGCGATCGCGCATCCCGCCGTGGCCACCGTGCAGATCATCTTCAACGCGTTCCGCCGCAAGCCGCTCGACCAGGTGCTGCCCGCGGCGGCAGCGGCCGGGGTTGGCATCATCGTCCGGGTTCCGCTGGCATCCGGGCTGCTGTCCGGACGGTACACGGTGGACACCGTCTTCGCCGCCGACGACCACCGGAACTACAACCGGCACGGCGAGGCGTTCGACGTCGGCGAGACGTTCTCCGGGGTGGACTACCCGACCGGGGTGCAGGCGGCCGGGGAGTTCGCCGCGATCGCGCGAGAACCGGGCGCCTTCGCGACCGCCCCCGGTCAGCCGGTGACCACCGCCCAGGCGGCACTGCGCTGGGTGACCCAGCAGCCGGGCGTCACCACCGTCATCCCGGGCGCGCGCAACCCCGCGCAGGCCAGGCAGAACGCGGCCGCCGCGGACCTCCCGCCGCTCAGTGAGCAGGCGCTCGGCGAGATCGGGGAACTGTACGACAAGTACTTCCGGGCCGAGATCCACTCCCGCTGGTAGACCCGGCCGCTAGCGGCAGCCCTTGCGGAGAGTCACGAACCACCGGCCAGCGGAGGACCAGGTCTCGGCCTTCGCCAGGCCGGCCTGGCCGGCGATCCCGGCCAGCTGATCCACGCCCACCTGCGCCCACGGGAACCAGTCGCCCGTCTGTTCACCGCGCCTGAGCCTGACCCGGTCGCGCCGCGGCTCCCGGCCGGGCGGCTGCACCTCCACCAGTGCCCGTCCGGACGGCGCGAGCAACTCGGCCACCCGGTTTAGCAGCGCCACCGGGTCGCCCCCGATGCCGATGCTCCCGTCGGCCAGCAGCACGAACATCCACCGGCCGGTCCCGGGTACCCGGCTGAACACGTCGCGTTGCAGAGCGAGCGCCCCGGCCGACTGGGCCAGCTGCACGGCCTGCTGGGTGACGTCGATGCCGAGCGCGGGGACACCGCGCTCGGCCAGCGCCACGGTGAGCCGGCCCGGTCCCGACCCCACGTCAAGCGTCGGGCCGCCGCACCGGTCGATGAGCGAGGCATCGCCCGGCCGCAGCCGCAGCCAGTCGCCCGCCCGCAGCGGTGTGGTGCTTCCGTCCGCGTGCTCGAGTTCGGCGGGCGCCCGTCCGGCGGGCCCGGCCCGCGCACGCCCGGTGAGGGCCTGCCAGTGCGGTGCGACGATCAAACTGGTCTCCCCAGAGAAGAAAGAGAGAAAAAACAGAAGAGCCAAGTCAAGGACGCTAACCAGTCTTCACCGGCCCGGGCGGGCCGGTCGGCCGGACCGGCGTGCGCTCACGACTTCGTCACCGCCCTTACGGTGTTGTGACCATTTCGTGCTTTTCAGCACCGCTTTAGCCGCGCGCGGATTTACCTTGTAGCTGTGAGCGATACCCGAAATGTCCCACCGGGCACCCAGGACCGGACGGCGTCATGACCAGCAGCCAGCTTGACCTGCCCGGCCGGATCGTCGTGGTCGATGACGACCCGACCGTGGCCGACGTCGTCGAGCGTTACCTGGTGCGCGACGGCCACAGCGTGCAGAGCGTGCGCGACGGCTACGCGGCACTGCGGCTGATCGCCGAGCGCCCGCCTGACCTGGTGGTGCTCGACCTGATGCTGCCCGGCATCGACGGCCTCGAGGTCTGCAAACGACTCCGCGAGCGGTGGCCCATCCCGGTGGTGATGCTGACCGCGCTTGGCGAGGAGAGCGACCGGCTGGCCGGGTTCGAGATCGGTGCCGACGACTACGTGACCAAGCCGTTCAGTCCCCGCGAGCTGGCGATGCGGGTTCGCTCGGTGCTCCGCCGGGCTCGCAGCAGCGGGCTGCCGGACAAGCCCGACCAGGGGGTCATCGCCAACCAGGGGCTCTCCGTCGACCTGGCCGCGCATGAGGTCAGGGTCGCGGGCAAGCTGATCCAGCTCACCTCGCGCGAATACGACCTGCTCCTGTACCTGATGCGCCACCCAAGGCAGGCGTTCACCAGGGAGCAGCTGCTGAGCGAGGTGTGGGGCTGGACGTTCGGCGACACCTCGACGGTCACCGTGCATGTGCGACGGCTCCGGGAGAAGCTGGAACCCGACCCGACGCTGCCCCGGCGGATCGTCACCGTGTGGGGCGTCGGCTACCGCTACGAGCCGGAGCCATCATCATGACCGCGATCACGGCCACCGGGGCGGCCGCGACCGGAACCGGGCCGGCCGCGCTGCACCTGGCCGACGTGCTGTCGGGGGTGGGATCTGGCGACCTGGTGCACATCATCGCCTGGGTCGCCGGGGCGGTGGTGTTCACGTCCATGCTCGGGGTGTTCGCCGTGCGGAGGCTGGCCCGGCGGTCGGTCGGCATCCAGGTCGCCCTGGTCGCCGCGGTGTGCGTGGTCACCGCGATGATCACCACCGGCGAGATCGCCACCATCATGCTGTCGCCCGGCGACCGCGAGCTGATGCTCGAGCTGATGGGCATCTCCGGTATTGCCAGCCTGGCGGTCTCACTGATCGTGGGCCGCTCCATCGGGCAGGCGAGTAAGGCGCTGCTTGCCTCGGTCCGGCAGGTCGGCGAGAGCGGGATCTACACGGCGCCCGACCGGCCGCTGCCGGCCGAGCTGGCCGGGCTTTCCGTGGGGCTCACCGAGGCACACGACCGGCTCGGCCAGGCACGGGCGCGCGAGCAGGCGCTCGAGGCGAGCCGCCGCGAGCTTGTCGCCTGGGTCAGTCATGACCTGCGCACCCCGCTGGCCGGGCTGCGGGCGATGGCCGAGGCACTTGAGGACCAAGTGGTGACCGACCCGCGTGAGGTCAGCCGCTACCACTCGCAGATCCGGGTGGAAACCGAGCGCCTGGCCGTGATGATCGATGACCTCTTCGAACTGTCCAAGATCCACGCGGGCGCCCTGCGCCTGTCGCGGCGGGTGGTCGGCCTCGAGGACGTGGTCGCCGAGGTCGTCGCGAGCGCGGAGCCGGTCGCGCGGGCCAAACGGGTCCTTCTCGCCGGGTCCGCCGTCCGCGGCATGCCGGTGCTCATCGACAGCGCGGAGTTCGGCCGGGCGCTGAGGAACCTGATGACCAACGCGATCAGGCACACGCCGCCCAACGGGACCATCGAGGTGCTCGGCGAGATCCGGTCCGGGGTGGCGTGCGTCAGCGTGGGCGACGAGTGCGGCGGCATCCCGCCCGAAGATCTGCCCCGGGTCTTCGACGTGGCGTTCCGGGGCGAGAGCGCGCGCACCCCGGACCCGTCAGGCGGCGCCGGGCTCGGGCTGTCCATCGCCCGCGGCATCGTCGAAGCGCACGCCGGCGAGATCACCGTGCGCAATACCGGGCCTGGCTGCCAGTTCCTGATCACGCTCCCGCTGGCCCGCCCGGCCCCGAGCGCCGTGTCCCGCCCGGCCCCGTCGCGGGCGTTCCGTGCGGTCCGGGCCGGACGCTGACGTGCCTGACCCGCTCGGTACGCCGCTTCGCCGTCACTATTCCGTAAGGCCGGAAACCGGGTCAGCCGGCCAGCGCGCCGCTAGCGTCGGCGCCATGGAGACTGGCAACCAAACCCAGGTCATCGTCATCGCCGAGGCCCCGGTGCCCGGCCTGGTCAAGACGCGGCTGACCCCGCCGCTGCGCCCGCGGGAGGCGGCGCTGGTCGCCGAGGCGGCGCTGGCCGACACGCTCGACGTGGTGGCGTCGGTAGCGGTCGCCCGGCGGGTGCTCATGCTCGACGGCGCGCCGGGCGACTGGCTGCCCGCCGGGTTCGATGTGATCGGCCAGCGCGGCGGCGGGCAAGGCGAGCGGCTGGCGGCGGCGTTCGCGGACGTCTACGCGGCCAGGCCGCTGCCGATGGTGCTCATCGGGACGGACACTCCCCAGGTCACCGCGGTCATGATCGATGACGCGGTCGCGTCACTCGAATCGGGCGAGGCGGACGCGGTATTCGGCCCGGCCGCGAATGGCGGATTCTGGCTGCTCGGGCTGCGCCGGCCGGACCGGTCGCTGCTCGCGGGCGTTTCGATGAAAGCGCCGGAGGCCGGCCGGGTTCTGCTCGAACGCCTGGCCGGGGACGGACTGCGGGTCGCGCTGGCCCCCCGGCTGACCGATCTGGGCGGCTTCGACGCCGCCGAGCAGGTTGCCAGGGAAATTCCGGCCTCGCGCTTCGCCGCCACCTTCACCGCCTCCGCCAGCGGCCTGAGCGCGGCCTGAAAGAAGTGGACCGCTGAGCCCGCGCACAGGCGCGGGGTCAGCGGTCCACTATTGCTATTGCCGCGTTCCAGTCAGGCTGCCTTCCGGGCAGCCGACGACGCCAAGCCCGGTCAGGCGACCGGGCCCCTGACGGTGACGAGCGACCCGTAGGTGAGGAAGTTGAAGGCGTTTTCGGCAACGCCGGGGCCGTCCCCGTTGTACGGGAGTTCGACGCAGCCGAGCGACTGGTACGACCCGTAGCTGTAGCGGGGGAAGGCATGCACCGCGTCGCCGCCGTTGAAGTACGACGCCCAGTACACCGTGTCGTCGTACTTCGTGCCGTCCGGGTTGAGGCCCTTCATCTGCGTGACCGTGTACTTCAGGTAGACGGGGAAGGTGCCGTCCGTGGTCGGCGAAGCCGGGATGCCGGTGTTGGCCGCGGTCTCAAGGACCCGCTTGCCATCGTGCCAGACCTGCAGCGACTCGTCCGACGAGCCCTGGGTGGCGAGCGCGTAGCTGTAGCCGTTCGGGTTGGCCCGGTCCTTGGCGACGGCCTTGAGCAGGGCGGACCAGACCTGCTGGCCGGCGTCGCCGTCCATGGTCAGGCCCACGTTGTACTCGAACGCGCGGACCGCCCCGCTGACCAGGACGTTGTCCGACCCGGCGGACCACTGGCTGGTCAGCTGGCTCGGGTAACCGGGCTGGAAGGTGAAGGTGCCGGCCGGCGCGTCGTAGGCCGCCGCGAGCTGGGCGCTCGCGTCGGAGTCGGGGATAGTACCGGTCGCCGGGTCGGCCGGCGTCCAGGTCAGCGGCAGGTAGCCGAGCTGGGCGAGCAGTTCCTGCAGCCGGAGGGTGGAGTAGGAGCCAGTCGTGAAGGAGGTGACCGAGGTCTTCTTGAGGGCGCCCGCCGACGCCGACGCCGCCAGAATGCCGTTCGCGCCGCCCGGGACCTTCACCGTCACCTTGGTGCCGGCCAAGTACCCGGACTTTGGGGTGAACGTCGCGGTGTCACCGGATACCTGCCAGCTGCCCGCGACCGACGGGGAGAGCGTCGGCAGCGGCGTCTGCGGCGACAGCGCGGTTGAGAACTTCACCGTGATCGGGTCGCCGCCGTTCGCGTCGTGATCGCCGCCGGCCGGGGTGACGGACACCAGCTTGAGCGGGACAACCGGCGGCGGCGGCGCCTTCTTCGTCACATGCTTGGCAACCTGTTTGGTATCGCTGACGTTAGTAATCGACTCATGACCGGAGGACGTGGACGCCGTCGCGGCGTAGGTACAGCCCGCGACCAGCACCGCGGTCGCCGCGAAAGCGGTTCCCGCGATTACCCGGTGCCGGACCAGCATCGCGCCGATCCGGCTCGCACCACCACTCGAACTCCCCAAGAACGACACAGCTCGGTTCTCCTCGTTGATCGGCCAGACCGATGGTCCCGGTGCACCTGAGCGTGTTGGGGGTCACACGTCGCCACAAGGCTGATCACAACGCGTGGTGAGGGGGACGTTCAAAGTCTAGGGGCAATGTCTATCAAATCAGGAAACTTCACATCACAGCTCTCATACGTATGCCTTTCCAGCGTATGCCTTTCCAGGCTACGTATGCCTATCAAGACGTTCATCACCTCCCGGAGGTTGCTCCATCCGGGCTTCCAGGCCATAACGGTCGCGTAACAGCTGCCGGTTGATGTCCTATCGTGGGGAACTGAACGTTTCGTGGAGAGGCAGGTCCAAGTGAGCTCCGTATTCGTGGTGGATGCCTGTCGGACGCCCATCGGGAAGGTGAAGGGAGCGCTGGCCGAGGTGCGCCCCGACCACCTCGCCGCCGACATGCTCAAGGCGCTCATCGCGCGTAGCGGCAACCTCGATGTGAATACCATCGACGACGTCTACTGGGGTGCCGCGAACCAGGCGGGCGAGGACAACCGGAACGTCGCCAGGATGGCGGTGCTGCTGGCGGGGCTGCCGGTGGAGATCCCCGGCGCGACCGTGAACCGGCTCTGCGGCTCGGGCATGGAGGCGGTCAGCGACGCGGCCAGGGCGATCGCGGCGGGCGACGCCGACATCTGCGTCGCGGGCGGCAGCGAGTCGATGACCCGGGCCCCGTTCGTCGTCCAGCGCAGCGGCGACGCCTGGGCGCGCTCGCTCGAGACCGCCGATACCCGCCTCGGCTGGCGCCTGGTGAGCCCGCGTATGCAAGAGATGTACCCGCCGATCAGCCTGGGCGAGACGGCCGAGAACGTGGCGGACAAGTACGGCATCACCCGCGAGCGGCAGGACGAGTTCGCGCTGCGCAGCCACCACCTGGCGGCTGCCGCCAGGGACGCCGGCCGCTTCGGGGCCGAACTCGTCCCCGTCACCACCGCCGCCGGCCAGGTCATCAGCGACGAGGGCATCAAGGGGTCGATCACGCTGGAGGAACTGGCGGCCAAGCGGCCCGCGTTCCGTAAGGGCGGGACGGTCACCGGCGGTAACTCCTCGCCCCTCAACGACGGCGCCGCCGCGCTGCTGCTGATGTCGCAGGAGGCGGTCAAGCGCACCGGCGCGACCCCGCTCGCCCGCTACGTCGGCGCCGCCGCGGCCGGGGTGCACCCGGACTACATGGGCATCGGCCCGGTGCCGGCGATGAACCGGGTGCTCGCCCGGGCGGGTTGGCGGGTTGAGGACCTGGACCTGGTGGAGCTGAACGAGGCGTTCGCCGCCCAGTCCGTGGCCTGCGTCGATGAGCTGAAGCTGGACCCCGGGAAGGTCAACGTCAACGGCGGCGCGATCGCCATCGGCCACCCGCTCGGCTGCTCGGGCGCGCGGATCGTCACCACGCTGCTGCACGAGATGCGCCGCCACAGTGCGATCAAAGGCCGTGCTGCCAGGGGCGCGGCGTCCATGTGCATCGGCGTCGGCCAGGGCATTGCCACCCTTTGGGAAGCCTGTTGACCAAGCGTGATTGATCGGACAAGTTTCGCTATCCACTCGATAACTAATGAGTAACAGAGTTACGCTGGCTGCCACGAGCTAAGGAGCGGAGGTGGCCAGCGTGACGCTGATCGAGGGCGGCTTGGGCAATCGCGGTGACGTCGCGAAGCGCCGCGCGCAGGCTCGCCGGGCGCGCAGCCGCCGGACCGCCCGCGCGGCGGCCCCCCTGCTCATCCCGCTGGCGCTGGCGCTCACCCTTGGCGTGATCCTGGCCGTTTCCTCCGGCACCCCAACGGCGCACGTGAACCAGCAGTCCACGTCCAACTCCGCGCGCCCCTGAGCAACCACCGTACGTTCAGGAGAATTCAAAGTCCCCCTGCGGGGATTAAGCCGCGAAGTAATTGCCAGCCGCCGACGTGGTCAGGGGGACGCTCGCGGTGTCGGCGGGCAGGCTCGACGGCTTGACGAAGGTGCTGCCGCCCGGGCCGGCCTCAACCGCCAGGTGGGTGGCGCTGCCGGCCAGGTACTGGTGCCACGACAGGAACCACTCGGTCCAGCCGTCGTCCCAGTTGCCGGACTTGGGGCTCGACTCGATCGTGATGGGGTCGCCGGGGATCGCCATCTCGTAGTAGGTCTGCGCGTCGGCCGGGGGCAGGTTCACGCAGCCGTGGCTGACGTTGGTGGTGCCCTGGTCGACCACCGACCAGGGGGCCGAGTGGTAGTAGTCGCCGCTGAAGGTGAACCGTACCGCCCAGTTGACCAGCTCGTTGTAGTAGCCCGGGGTGCCCTTCTTGCCGCCGATCATCCGCACCGGGTTGTTCTTCTGGACGGTCAGGTAGGTGCCGTCCGGGGTTGGCATCGTGGTCCGGCCGGTGGAGATCGGCCAGTTGTACTTGAGCTTGCCGTCGACGTAAATCCGCGTCCGGTGGGTGCCGGTGGAGGCCACCGCGATGACCGACTGGCCGATGCTGAACGACTGGGTGAGGTCGTGCACCCCGTACCGGCCGGGCGCGCCCTCGACGCCGTCCAGGTGGCCGTCGAAGCTGACGGTGGTATCGGCCGGCCAGTAGTCCCGAGGCCGGAAGTCGAGCTGCTGGCTGCCGTCCCAGTACCACGCGCCGACCACCGGCTTGGACGTGGTGATCTGGAGCGACCGTTCGACGGCGGCCTTGTCGGTGATCGGGCTGCTGAAGGTCAGCATGATCGGCATGCCGACGCCGTAGGTACCGCCGGATCCCTCGTAGATCTCGGTCGAGAACGAGTTTGCCGGGTTCGGGGTCCGGAAGCTGCTGGTCGCGGTCACCGGGTGGCCGCCGCTGTCGGTGCCGGTGGCGGTCACCGTGTAGGACGAGTCCGTGGGCAGCGCGTAGGTGCTGCGCCAGCTGGTCTTGCCCGCGCTGAGCGCGCCGCTCACCGGTTCATCGCTGGTGGTCTTCACGGTCACGTTGCTGATCTTGCCGCCGTTGACGGCGGTGACGCTGATGCCGTTGGCCGGGTTGACGTCCTTGGCGCCGGGCGCGGGGGAGATCTCGAGGTACTTGGCGACCGCGGTGGCTGGCTTGCCCGCGACCGCGGTGGGGTTGAGCGTGGTCGCGGCCGGCGTGCCGGACTGGCAGGCGGCCACCAGCAGGGCGGCCGCGGCCGCAAGCGCTGTGACGGTGAGACGTCCTGTTCGGCTGCCGTGCACGCTATTGCGCTCCTTCCTCGGGAGTACCTCGGAATGGCCCATTTTATGCCGCCCGCCAACTCCGGGCCGTCGCGTTGCCGGATCGGGGCTGTGCTTCCCCGCTCGCTGCCGGGCGCTTTTTCGATGCCGTGTGACGAGCGGTGACCGAAGTTAAGGCTGAGGCGTCGTCCGCGAGGGCGGGGAGGCGGCGCCGCTGCCGCCGGGCGGTGTTCGCCTGGCCGATGGCGAAGCAGAGGGCGAGCGTGGTCGCGGCGACGATCGCCCATTCGGGCCAGGCGCCCAGCCGCTCGGCCAGCGTGTCGTAGGTGAGCAGCGGGACGCGCGCCTCAAGCTCGGCCTGCGTCCACATGCTGGTGCGGGAGATCAGCTGGCCGTTCGGGGCGACAATCGCGCTGTAGCCGGTGGTGGACGCGACCACGACCGCCCGGTCGAACTCGACCGCCCTGATCCTGGCCATCGCGAGCTGCTGACCGCTCTCGGCGGTGATCGGGCCCTCCCGCTCGAACGTGGCGTCGTTGCTCTGCATGGACAGCAGGTTCGCGCCCGCGACCACCTCGGACCGGACGAGGTCGTCGAAACCGACCTCGTAGCAGATGATGTCGCCCAGCCGGATCTGGCCGACGTTGAAGATCACCGTCTTATGCCCGGGCACGAAGGGGGTCCCCTGCAGTTGCGTCAGCGACGTGATCTTGCTGATCAGGCTGCGGAACGGGATGTACTCGCCGAACGGCACCAGCCGCCGCTTGGCGTAGGTGGTGGTCGGCCCCTTGCCTGGCAGCCAGAGCACGCCCGCGTTCAGTTCCGGGTTCTGCAGCACCGCCCCGACCAGGATCGGGCGGCCGATGGCGGCCGCCGCGCTGGAGATCTGCTGGTAGACCGGCGGGTACACCAGCGGGTCGATGTCGGTGGAGTTCTCCGGCCAGATCACCAGGTCCGGTTTGGCCGCCTTGCCCGCGGCGACCTTGGCCGCCAGCTTGTCGGTGGCGGCCACGTGGTTAAGGGTGACGACCCAGTCGTTGTTGAGCTGCCCGGCCAGCGAGCGGGCGCGGGGCACGTTGCCCTGGATGGCGGCGACGGTGGCGGTGCCGGCGTTCGCGGCGACCGGATCGAGCGGCAGGACGCCGGGCAGGACCGCCAGGGCGGCCGACCCCACCAGCGCGAGCGCGGGCGCAAGCAGCAACCGCCGCCTCGATCCCCAGCTGAACCGGGTCATCCGCGGGGTTCTCACGGGTACCCAGCCGAGGGCTGACAGCAGCAGCCAGCCGAGGCTGGCCCCGACCAGCGCGACCATGAAGGTCAGCACCGGCGGCCCGGCGATGGCCGCCCAGCCTTGGGTCGGGACCCCCGCCTGGCTCATCGCCAGCCGGCCCCAGGGGAAGCCGCCCCACGGCCAGCGGTCCCTGAACGCCTCGGCCGCCACCCACCAGCCGGCCACCGCCAGCGGCCACCAGCGCAGGTTGAGCAGCAGCCGTTGCGCCACCGTGAACA
>JBEKEK010000019.1:0-71083 GCA_050013875.1 Trebonia sp.
CGAGTCCGGAACGCCGGGTCCTCGTTGGCGGCGTACTTCTCGGCGATGGCCTTCACGGACTGCGCCTCAATCAGGGCCTGCGCGGGGTCGTAGACGCCGCAGGGCAGGTCGCAGTGGGCATGAGCGACGGACGTCGGCGCGAGCAGCCGGGTGAGCAGCCTCATCGTTTCCCTTTCTCCGTATCAGATCGTAAGGTTTCACTTCTGACACTACTCCGCCAGCGTGGAGGTAAACGTGCGCGCCCGCCTCAACCGGTGGCCGGTCATCCGGGTCGCGGTCGCCGAGCAGTCCATGGTGCCCGCGCTGCGCCCCGGCGACTGGCTGCTGGCCTGGCGCACCCGCCGGGTACGGCCGGGGCAGGTGGTGCTGGCCTGGCACCCCAAGCGGCCAGGGCTCCTGCTGGTCAAGCGAGTGGCCTGGTGGGAGCGGGGGGACGGGCCAGGGGGGATGGGGGGGAGCCCCCCATGCGTCGAAGGCGCGGCCGGGGGCTGGTGGCTGGCCTCGGACAACCCAAGCGCGGGCGCGGTCGACAGTGCCCGCTTCGGCGCGGTGCCCGCGGAGTTGATCGTGGCGCGGGTGCTGTTCAGGTACTGGCCGGTCCGCCGCCGCCGGGTGCCGTCTTGAGTCATCCCGAACGGGAGCGTGCTTCGCGCGGCGGGCAAACGCAGAGCCCCGCCCCCCGGTATGCGGGGGCGGGGCTCTGCGTTGTCAGGCGATTGCCGTTACCAGCAGTTAACCGGTCAGCCGGCCACGCCAGGATCGACCGCCGCGATGTCTGCCGCCACGGCCTGCTGATCGCCGATGACCAGCTCCATCTCATCCCGCGGGAGGGACGCGAAGTAGGCCCAGGCGAAGATGATCAGCGACCACGCCGCCACCACCGGGATGTCCACCCAGAACGGGATGCGCCCGGTGTTGAGCGGCGCCAGCACCGCACCGCCCGAGAACTGGCCGTTCCAGGAGATGAGACCCATCCCGATGATGTACACCGGCAGCCACGCGGCGGCGACGACTTCCTTCCGGCCCAGCCGCGGCCGCTCCGAGTCGAAGGCCATGCAGACGCCGATGATCACGTAGCCGATCACGATGCAGATGCCGAGCTTCCACAGCGCCTCGAAGCCAGACCAGTAGATGAGCAGGCTGGCGACGATGAACGCGAGCGGGGAGATGATGACGGCGGCCGGCATCCGGTACGGCCGGGGCTGGTCAGGCAGCCGCCGGCGGAACGCGGTGAGCGAGAGCGGTGCGCCGATGTACATGAGGACGCTCGCGCCCGTGGTCAGCGCCACGATGCTCTGCCAGGTGGGGAACGGCAGCAAGAAGGCGCAGCCGGCCAGGAAGGCGAGGATCATGCTGGCCCAGGGCACGCCCCGCCGGTCGGTCCGCTGGAAGATCTGCGGCAGGTACCGGTTCCTGGCCAGCCCGTAGCTGACCCGCGAGGTCGAGGTGAGGTAGATCAGCCCGGTGCCGTACGGCGAGACGAAGGCGTCGATCCGCAGGACGGTCGCCAGCAAGCCAAGCCCGGCCAGGCCCGCCAGGCCCGCGATCGGCCCGGACAGCACGTTGGCGTTGCTGATGCCGGGGAAGCCGTGCGTCAGCTGGGCCGGGTCCATCGCGGCGATGAACACGACCTGGACCATGATGTAGACGAACGTCCCGATCAGCATCGCGCCGATGATCGCGCGCGGCAGGTTCTTCTGCGGGTTCTTGATCTCGCCGGCCAGCTGGTCGGCCTGCTCGAAGCCGAGGTAGGAGAAGACGATGCCCGCCCCGACCACGGCGTCGAGCACGCCCTTAGCGCCGAACGGCGCGAAACCGCCGGATCCGTTGCTTGGGTTGGCCGCGATGCCGGTGGGTCCAGGGGCGCCGACGCTCCAGTTCCCCGAGTGCCACTTGAACAGCAGGACGACGATGGCGAGCAGCGGAATGATGAGCTTCCACCACATGATCCCGCTGTTGACCTTGGAGAGCCAGCCGATGCCGAAGAAGTTGATGAACGTGAAGCTGGCCAGCAGCACGACGGTGAGGAACAGGCCGAGCCCGGTGGGGACGCCCGTCGTCGGGTTGAAGATCGCGGGCCACCAGTAGTGCGCGTAGTGCATGACCGCGTAGCACTCGACCGGGGCGATGCAGACGGCCTGCAGCCAGGAGAAGAAGCCGAACTGGATCCCGGCGATGCCGCCGAACGCGATGTGCGGGAACCGTGCGGTCCCCCCGGCGATCGGGAACATCGCGCCCAGCTCAGCGTGCACAAACGCGAGGATCAGGACGGCTATGCCGCCGATGATCCAGGCGTAGATCGCGCTCGCGCCCGCGTCCTGGGTGGCGTACAAGGAAGCGAACAGCCACCCGGAGCCGATGATCGAGCTCTCGGATGACCAGATGGCGCCGATAAGCCCCATCTCGCGTTTCAGTCCGACGTCCGCCGGCCTGGTGAGGGTGTCTCCAGCCGAGCCAGTCTCAGTTGCCATGATCGATAGCTCTTCTCTCGTTCTTTCGGTCGCGCCCCTGAGGGCTTTGCCACCCGCGCGGCGAGGGTCCGCTTCGGCGAGTTAGCGTGCCATGTATGCAGAGTGAGAACATCGTAGGGATGATCTACATCCTTCGGAAGTGGTCTACTGATTCGTTTTTATAACGCACAAGGTCATAGCCCTGTGGCTGCCTCGCAGCCCGCATAATGACATCCCGGCCGCGTCACGTCCCGATGACGTGAGAATTACCTGCCGGTTTCCTTTAGCTTGGGTTTGCGCGCCGCGCATTAGGGGAATCTATCGGATCCCAGGAGCTTGTGAATGCATTCACGAGCAGTGTCGCGGACTGGACGGCCAGGAATATCCGGGCAGTTGTCCCTATCCCGGGGCAGATGTCGCCTGGCTAGCTGTCCTCGCCGCGCTTACGGGCCCGGTAGGCGGTAACGTTCGCGCGGCTCGCGCACCGGTCCGAGCAGTACCGTCTGGTGCGGTTGACCGAGACATCGATGAATACCCCCTGGCAAGGTGCTGCCTGGCACACGCCGAACCGGTCGATGCCCAGGTCGGCCAGGCGGACGGCGAGGCCCATGGCCGCGCCGGCGGCGTACTTGTCGGACATCGAGCCGCTCTCGGTGTAGTGCACGTGCCAGGCCTGCCCGTCGTGCCCGGAGAGCTGCGGGTGGACCGGGTACTGGATGAGCAGTTCGTTCAGCCGGGCCGCGGCTTCCGGTCCGTTCCCCTGCGAGCAGGACACGAAGAAGCCGCGGAACTCCTCACGGAGCATGAGCAGCGCCTCAAGGTCGGCCCTGCCCATGCCGTGGTTGAGGTGCTCGCGGTCGGTCACCAGCGCATGCAGCCCATCCAGCGACGTGAGATGGTCGCCGCCTTCGTGGCCGAGGCCGGCCGTGTTCACGAGCCGGACGGCGAGCTCGGCGTAAGAGGATAGGTCCACGCGGTTTCCTCCCGTGGGAAGTCTCTGCTGGCATTGGGGGCTCCCGCCCACTCCATTCCCGCATGGGGGGCTCCCGCCCCCCATGCCCCCTGGCTTCCCTGGCCCCCGTAACCCCCGGTGCGCGGCCCGGAAGGGCCGATGGCAAAGGCCGCCATCTTATCGGGCCTTCCGGGCCGCACGAACGCCCATGGTGGGGATGCCTGATGTAATAGTCTGGTGGTGCTGCTGAGTATTACACAGAACTACGCTCACGGCGCTAGTGCACCATGTACCAGCGGGCAACCCCCGTCTCTACAGTGATCGCCGCCCAACCGGGCGTGCCGGCCGCGCCACCCGCCGCCGGCCGTCCAGAGGCACTTGATCCATAGCAAGCTTTCCCGCGCTTGGGGGTTACCGTGGCCGTTGAGGCTGCTTCTTTCCGTACCCAGACTTCCTTCCACACTCCAACTTCGTACGACGCTGACCCGGTCTTCGTGATGCACCGGGGCGGCAAGATCGGCATCGAGCCCACCGTGGACGTGCCGGACCGGGCCGCGCTGGCCATGGCCTATACGCCGGGCGTGGCCCGCGTCTGCAGCGCTATCGCCGACGAACCTGAGCTCGCCAGCGAGTACACCTGGACGGGCAACACCGTCGCCGTGGTGAGCGACGGGACCGCCGTGCTCGGCCTGGGCGACATCGGCCCGGCTGCCGCCATGCCGGTCATGGAGGGCAAGGCACTGCTGTTCAAGAAATTCGCCGGCATCAACGCGGTGCCGGTGTGCATCGACGTCACCGCCGTGGATGACGTGGTGCGCGTGGTCGCCGCGCTCGCGCCCAGCTTCGGCGGCATCAATCTGGAGGACATCTCGGCCCCGCGCTGCTTCGAGATCGAGGAACGGCTCCGCGCCCTGCTCGACATCCCGGTGATGCACGACGACCAGCACGGCACCGCGATCGTGGCGCTGGCCGCGCTGCGCAGCGCCGCCCGGGTGGTCGGCAAGGAGCTGGGCAACATGCGCGTCGTGGTCGCCGGCGCGGGAGCGTCCGGGATCGCGGTGTCCAAGATCATCCTCGCGGCCGGCATCGGCGAGATCGCCGTGGCCGACAGCAAGGGCATGATCTACCAGGGCAGGGACGGGCTCAACCCGGTCAAGACGGAGCTGGCCAAGGTGACCAACGCCGCCGGCTTCGCGGGCGCGCCCGAGTCGGCGCTGCGCGGCGCGGACGTGTTCATCGGGCTGTCCGGCTGCACCCTCCCCGAGGAAGCGCTCACCAGAATGGCGCCGGGCGCGATCGCCTTCCTGCTCTCCAACCCCAACCCGGAGGTCGACCCCGATGTGGCGCGCCGCCACGCCGCCGTCGTGGCCACCGGGCGCAGCGACTTCCCCAACCAGATCAACAACTCGCTCGCGTTCCCCGGTGTCTTCCGCGCCGCCCTGGACGTCCGCGCGACCACCATCACCGAGAACATGAAGCTGGCGGCCGCCGACGCCCTCGCCGCGCTGGTGGGGGGCGACGCCACCCCGGACTACGTCATCCCCAGCCAGTTCGACGAGCGGGTCGCCCCGGCCGTCGCCGCCGCGGTGGCCGCCCAGGCGCGGGCGGACGGCGTGGCCCGCCGGTAGCCCCCGGCCGGCCGCCCGATCTTCCCGCGCCAGGCGGGCGGCCGGTAGGGTCATGATCATGTTCGCCGTCTACGCAGCGCGTATCGATGCAGAGGACCCGCTGAGCGGGCTTGAGGCGGGAGAGCGGCCCGATCCCGAGCCGCCGGCCGGCTGGACCACGGTCACCGTCAAGGCCACCGCGCTCAATCATCACGACGTGTGGTCGCTGCGCGGTGTCGGGCTGCCCGCCGACCGGCTGCCGATGATCCTCGGCTGCGACGCCGCCGGGATCGACTCCGACGGCAACGAGGTCGTCGTGCACGGAGTGATCGGCGACGCCAACGCGGGCGGTGGCGATGAGACGCTTGACCCCCGGCGGTCGCTGCTCTCCGAGCGGTACCAGGGCACCTTCGCCGAGCGGGTCGCCGTTCCCAAGGGCAACCTGCTGCCCAAGCCGGCCGCGCTCTCCTTCGAGGAGGCGGCCTGCCTGCCGACCGCGTACCTGACCGCGTACCGGATGCTCTTCGACAAGTCCGGCGCCCAGCCGGGCGCGACGGTCCTCGTCCAGGGCGCCAGCGGCGGCGTGGCCACCGCGCTGATCCTGCTCGGCCGCGCGGCCGGCTACCGCATCTGGGTGACCAGCCGCACCGAGGCCAAGCGCGAAGCGGCACTCAAACTCGGTGCCGACCAGGCCTTCGCCACCAGCGCGCGGCTGCCGGAGCGGGTCGACGTCGTCATGGAGACGGTGGGCCAGGCGACCTGGTCCCACTCGGTCCGCTCGCTCAAGCCGGGCGGCCGCATCGTCATCTCCGGTGCCACCAGCGGCGACATCCCGCCCGCCGAGCTCACCCGGATCTTCTTCACCCAGCTGTCAGTCGTCGGCTCCACCATGGGCACCCGCGACCAGCTGGGCCGCCTCCTCCGCTTCTGCGAGCAAACAGGAACCCGCCCCCTCATCGACCGCGTCCTCCCCTTGGCAGACGCCGCTCAGGGCTTCGCCGCCATGATCGAAGGCACCCAGACCGGCAAGATCGTCTTCGCCCCCTAGCAGCGTGCGTGCCGCGTGGCTGGCCGGGTTCCGGCGCGCCAAGTCCTCCCCCGCCCGATAAGAGCGCCCGGCCACGGAAGGAACGGCGCGGCGGCCCCCCGGCGGCCCCAGGCTGCGCCCCGCTTCTCCGCCAGCCGGGTAAAACCCCGCTTGACCGTCTCCTTAAGGGCTGACGCCTACGTAACGGGTCCAGCCATCTGTTCTCACGTGCTGACGCGCGCGCATCCGGACCGCAGACCTGGCTTAGGGCCAAAGTTGTACACCAAGAAACGGTCATTTGGCTATAAATGTGACTAAATTTCACATGAAATCGTACAACTTTGGCCCTAAGCCATCTTCACCGAGGCGGCGGTGGTCGCGTTCGCGGGGAAATCTGTTGTTACTGATCAGCGCGGTGCGTGGGTGGTTATTTCTTGGTCAGACGCTCACCGTAAGCCGACGAGCGGCAGCTCCTCAAAGGAACTCAGGAGTCAGTCAACGCGAGCGCCAGCCCAGAAAAGGAACGCCAGTGCCAAGCAACGCGAGCGTCAGCCCCCAAAGGGACCCCAGAGCCTGGCAACGCCAGCGGTAGCTCCCCAAGGGGACACCTCTGCGTTAGCAACGCAAGCGTTAGCCCGACGACGCCCGAGCCCGACTAACGGCACTGCCCCTACAGACCTTAGAGGGGTGGGGGCGCCGGGAAATTTCCGCTGGCCTTCCGAAGGAGTGCCAGCGGAAATTTACCCAAGCCGCCCAGCCCCGCCCGGGGGTTTTGCCTTTGACCTCTAGGAACCCCGAGAGCCAGAGTCATCTGCAGGAGGCGCATCCGACGAGCCAGGAGTGTTCAGCGGTCCCAGAACCTCGGTCCGAATCCGCTCCAGCGTATCCGCGAAGATGTCCCGCAGCTGCGGTATCACCTCGCTGCCGAGGATGCTGCTTGAGTCCCAGGCAACCGAGCGCAGGTCGCTCACGAAGTCCCTCGCCAGCCGCTCGAAGTCGCGGAGCGCGGCGAGGTCGGGCGTGGCGCGGCCCGGGCGGTCGGTCCAGTGGCTCCACTCGCTCCAGTTGCCCCAGCCGCCGAACTGATCGCGCGCGTCGTCGCGTAGCTGGGTAGCCTCCTCGCGGAGACGCTGGGCGTGGCCGAAGGCCTCGTCCCGCGCCTGCCGGGCACGGTCGCGGGCTTGCCGGGCTTGCGACCAGGCGCTCTCCTTGGCCTGCCTGGCCTGCTCGCGGGCGTCCTTAGCCTGCTCGCGCGCCTCCCTGGCCTGCTCGCGGGCCTCCTTGGCCTGGTCGCGGGCCGCCTCGGCGGCCTCACGGGCGGTGTCGCGCTCGGTCTGGCGTACCTCGCGGGCTGCCCTGGTCAGTTCCTCGCGCAGGCTGCGGACGGTGGCCCGCACATCCTCGCCGAATTCGCGGGCGATGTCGCTGACCGACTCCGACAGCTCCTCCTCGAGTTCGTCGAGCTCGGCGCCGCGGCTGCGGAGCTCCTCGCGGCCCGCGTCGGTGATCCGGTAGACCTTGCGGCCGTTCTCCTCGTCGTGGGTGACCAGGCCCTCGTCCTCGAGCCGGGACAGCCGGGGGTAGATCGTGCCGGGGGAGGGAGCGTAGACGCCCATGAACCGGTCCCGCAGCAGCCGGATTACTTCGTAGCCGTGTCGCGGCTCCTCATCCAGCAGGCGCAGCAGGTACAGCCTGAGCCGTCCATGGCGGAAAACCGGGGTCATCGCGTCTCGCTCTCTTTTCCTTCCCGGCGCAGGCGCCGCAGCAGCGTCACCGAGCCGGACATGGTGCTCACGGACACGCGCCCGGTACCTGCACCTACGTTACCGCTTACGGTATGTGAGGCAGGTGCCTTGGCCGTGCGGAGCGTTTCGAACTCGCTGCGGACCGCGCCGGAGGTGGACTGCAGGTGCACCTTGGCGTCGCTGGCGGCCGGCAGCCGCAGGGTCACGTCGCCGGACATCGTGCTGACGTGCACGTCGCCCCCGTCGCGGAGCGCGACGTCGGCCGCGATCGGCCCGCTCATGGTGTTCGCCTCAAGGCGGTCGAGCCAGCCGTCGGCAAGCACCAGCCCGCCGGACATGGACTTGAAGCGGACCTCGCCGTCGATGTCGCGCGCCGCGACCTCGCCGGACATGGTCTCCGCCTCCACGTTCCCGGCGACCCCGTCCAACGTCACGTCGCCCGACATCCCCTTGACCGCCGCACCAGAACGCAGGCCGGACACGATCGCCGACGCACTGAGCACGCCAAGCTGGATCGGGCAGTCGGCGGGCACGGTGAGGGTGACCGCGGCGCTGTCGTGCCGTGGCTTCAGGAAGCCGAGCAGGCCTTCCCAGGAGAGCGACTCGTAGCTGACCGTCAGCTCGCCGTCTTCGTTCTGGCTGACCTGAAGGGCGCGCCCCTTGAGCTCGGTGACCACCAGCGACGGCCGGTCATCGGAGGCGAGGACCGCCACCGATCCGGCCATCAGGCGCACGTTCAGCGCCGTAACGTCGTCGAAGTCCAGGCGCTTGGGCGCATCGACAGTCCAGCTTGGCATGACAAGTCCTCCTGGGCGATACGTTCATCTGTAACCAAGATATATCGCGTCTTGGAGAAGTCAAGATGTATCGCGTTAACGGCTGGCCTCCGCCCCGGCTTCCCGCTGGTGAGAGCAGTGGAAGCCGAGGGGCGAAGACACGGGTCCGTTCGAGAGGGCTGTTCTGTCTCTTTTACTCGTCTTCCGGCTCGCCTTGAGGGTCGTCGTCGGAGTCAGAGTCAGTTCTGGCGAGCCATTTGGCCAGCCGGTCGATGGCCGTCTCGAACTCGGGATTGAGGTCAACGAAGTCGCGCATCCGCTCGGCAAGCCAGGCCATGGTGACCTGCTCATCGCCGCGGCGCTCGTCGAGTTCCTCGATCCCGGCGTCGGTGAAGTACATCGCTAGCCCTCCGCTGGGATAGCCGTCTCGATCAATTCACGGTGAGAGGAGTTGTGCACCTTGGCCGAGCCGTACGCGGGCGCGGAGCTCGCGGGCAGCGATACGACGGACAGCGGCCGTCCGAGCAACTCCGGCAGCCGCAGGGCCATCCTCGGCCAGGCGCCCTGGTTGACCGGCTCCTCCTGGGCCCAGACGAGCTCTGCGTCGCTTGGGTACCGGGAGAGTTCGGCCCGCAGGTTCTCGTGCGGGACCGGGTAGAGCTGCTCAACGCGGACGATCGCGGTCGAGTTGGCGTTCGCCTTGGCGCGGTAATCGGCCAGGTCGTAATAGAACTTGCCGGAGCACAGCACCACCCGGCGAACCGCCGAGCTGTTGAAGTTGGCGGGTTCGCCGATCATCGGCTGGAACGCGCCGCTGGTGAATTCGGCCGTCGCTGACGTGGCGGCCTTGGCCCGGAGAATCGACTTCGGGGTGAAGACGATCAGCGGCTTGTGCCGGCCCGACAGCGCCTGCCAGCGCAGCAGGTGGAAGTAGTTGGCCGGCGTGGTCGGCAGGGCGACTGTCATGTTGTCCTGTGCGCACAGCGCTAGGAACCGCTCGATCCGGGCGGAGGAGTGGTCCGGGCCCTGGCCCTCGTAGCCGTGCGGTAGCAGCAGCACGACGCTGGACTTCTGGCCCCACTTCTGCTCGCCGGAGCTGATGAACTCGTCGATGATCGTCTGCGCGCCGTTCATGAAGTCGCCGAACTGCGCCTCCCACATGACCAGCGCGTCGGGCCGGGCGACCGAGTAACCGTACTCGAAGCCCATCGCGGCGAACTCCGACAGCAGCGAGTCGTAGACGAAGAACCGCGCCTTGCCGTTGTCGAGCTTCTTGAGCGGCGTGTAGTCGCCGCCGGTGTGCCGGTCGACGAGCACCGCGTGCCGCTGGCCGAACGTGCCGCGCCGGGTATCCTGGCCGACCATCCGGACCGGCCGGCCGTCCTGCAGCAGCGAGCCGATGGCGAGCAGCTCGCCGGTCGCCCAGTCGATCGAGTCCTCCGCGACCATGGTGGCGCGCCGGTCAAGCTGGGGCTTGAGCCGCGGGTGGACGGTGAACCCTTCGGGGATGTTGACCTGGGTGTCGATGATCTGCTTGACCGCGTCCATGGTGATCGCGGTCGGCACCGCGGAGTGGTTCACCGGGCGCTCGCCGACCTCGGCGGGCAGCACCGTGCCAGGCTGCGCCGGCAGCCCGGCCGCGTCCCTGGTCTCGGTGAACGCGCGCTCGAGCTGCTGCTGGTAGTCGCGCAGGGCCGCCTCGGCCTCTTCCATCGTGAGGTCGCCGCGGGCGATAAGCGACTCGGTGTAAAGCTTGCGCACGCTCCGCCGGGCCTCGATCAGGTCGTACATCAGCGGCTGGGTGAAGCTGGGGTTGTCGGTCTCGTTGTGCCCGCGGCGCCGGTAGCAGACCATGTCGATCACGACGTCCTTGCGGAACGTCTCCCGGTAGGCGAAGGAGAGCTTGCCGACCCGGGCGACCGCCTCCGGGTCGTCGCCGTTCACGTGGAAAATGGGCGCCTGGATCATCCGCGCCACGTCGGTCGCGTACACGCTCGAGCGCGAGTACTGCGGCGAGGTGGTGAAGCCGACCTGGTTGTTCACCACGATGTGCACGGTGCCGCCGGTCCGGTAGCCGCGCAGCTGGCTGAGGTTCAGCGTCTCGGCCACCACGCCCTGGCCCGCGAACGCCGCGTCGCCGTGAATGAGCACCGGCAGCACGGTGAAGCCGTCCTCGCTCATGTCGAGGACGTCCTGCTTGGCGCGGACCACACCCTCGGTCACCGGGTCGGAGGCCTCCAGGTGGCTGGGGTTGGCGACCAGGCTGGTCGGGATCCGCTTGCCGCTGGCGGCGGTGAAGACGCCCTCGGCGCCCAGGTGGTACTTGACGTCGCCCGAGCCCTGGGTGGACTTGGGGTCAGGGTTGCCCTCGAACTCCTTGAAGATCTGTCCGTAGGACTTGCCGATGACATTGGCGAGCACGTTGAGCCGGCCGCGGTGCGCCATGCCGATCACGGCCTCGTCGAGGCCAGCGTCGGCGGCCTCGCTGATCACCGTGTCGAGCAGCGGGATCAGCGCCTCGCCGCCCTCCAGGGAGAAGCGCTTCTGGCCGACGTACTTGGTCTGCAGGAACGTCTCGAACGCCTCGGCCACGTTGAGCTTGGACAGGATGCGGATCTGCTCGTCGTGGCTGGCGCGGGTCGGCGGGACCTCGATGCGCGCCTGGATCCACTTGCGCTCTTCCGGGTCCTGGATGTGCATGTACTCGATGCCGACCGTGCGGCAGTAAGAGTCGCGGAGCACCCCGAGGATCTCGCGCAGCCGCCTGATCGGCTTGCCGCTGAAACCGCCGGTGGCGAACTCGCGCTCCAGGTCCCACAGGGTGAGGCCGTGCTTGATGATATCCAGGTCCTCGTGCTTGCGCTGGACGGTCTCGAGCGGGTTGGTGTCAGCCATCAGGTGGCCGCGGACCCGGTAGGCGTGGATCAGTTCCTGTACCCGGGCCGAGCGGGTCACGTCGTCCTCGTGCCCGTAGGGGAAGTCCCTGACCCAGCGGACCGGCTCATACGGGACCCGGAGCGACCCGAAGATCTTGTCGTAGAACTCGCCCTCGCCAAGCAGCAGCGAGTGGATGATCCGCAGGAAGTCGCCGGACTGCGCGCCCTGGATGATCCGGTGGTCGTAGGTGGAGGTCAGCGTAACCGTCTTGCTGATCGCCAGCTTGGCCATCGTCTCCTCGCTCGCGCCCTGGTAGGCGGCGGGGTACTCCATCGCGCCAACGCCGACGATCGTGCCCTGGCCGGGCATCAGCCGGGGCACCGAGTGCTCGGTGCCGATCGTGCCCGGGTTGGTGAGGGAGATCGTGGTGGACTGGAAGTCAGCGACTGTCAGCTTATTGTTGCGCGCCTTGCGGACCACGTCCTCGTAGGCGGTCCAGAACTGGCGGAAGTCCATCTCGTCGGCGGCCTTGATGTTCGGCACCAGCAGCTGCCTGCTGCCGTCCTTGGCCTTCAGGTCAATGGCCAGGCCGAGGTTCACGTGGTGGGGCGAGGCGAGGAACGGCTTGCCGTCTTCCTCGGCGTACGCCGCGTTCATCTCCGGCAGCGCCTTGAGCGCCTGGACCACCGCGTAGCCGATCAGGTGGGTGAAGGAGATCTTCCCGCCCCGGCCGCGCTGCAGGTGGTTGTTGATCACAATCCGGTTGTCAATGAGCAGCTTGGCCGGCACCGCGCGGACACTGGTGGCGGTCGGCACGCTGAGGCTGGCGGCCATGTTCACCGCCGTGCGGGCGGCGGCGCCGCGGAGCTTGCTGACCTCGGCGTCGCTCGGCGGCGGGGCAACCGGGCCGGCCTGGGAGGGCTGGGAGACCTGCGAAACCTGCGCGGGCGCCGCGGCCGCGGCAGCGGGCCTGGCCGGGGCGGCCGGCGTCGCCTCGGGCGCGGCCGGCGCCTCCGGTGGGGTCAGCGACAATCCCGCATTCTGATTTCCGCTCGCGCGGACGGGCCGATAGTCGGCGAAAAACGACCACCACGCCCGGTCGACTGAGGCCGGGTCGGCGAGGTACTGCTGGTAAAGCTCATCGACAAGCCACTCATTAGTGCCGAAATCGGCATTGGCCGGGGTGGCGCCAGCCTCCGTCGGGTCGCCCGCGCGGCCGTTGGCCGCCGACGAGGAGGTTCTTGATGGCGCGCTGGGATCCGCGGCGGCGAGCGGCGTCTTAGAAGACACGGCGGACATCGCCTTCTTCCGAAAGATTGGTTTGCTGGTTACTGACTCCCGCCCCTAAGGTTACCTGTCGGTTGCATGGACAGGTGGCGCGATGAGCGTCCAGTGACCAGGCTGACGCATGTGGCGTCAGTCACGCGCACCGACGCGTTCTAAAGCGCTGCGTCGCCGATGAAAGGCCGGACCTTGGAGACTGAAATCTGGGACCTGCGCGGCGCCGCAGAGGCGTACGCTCAAGCTTAAATGAACGAATGGCCGCGCGAGTTCGGCGAGGTTCCGGGCTACGAATTCGACGGGCAGCGTGCACCCGGTCACGCCAGGCATGGGTCCGGCGTGGGTCAGCCGCGCCGTCAGACGTGGCCGCAGACTCCGCAGCCAAGCTGGCAGCCAACGTCGCCGCCGGCCTGGCAGCCGGGACAGCCGCCGCAAGAGCGGCGCGGGGAATGGCCCCGAGACGGGCGGCAGGCACCGCCCGCGGCTCACCCGCCCCCCCTACCCGGCCCCCCTCGGCCTGGCCGCCACGCCGGCCCGCCCGGCCCGGCCCGGCCAGCTAGCCTGGCCGGCCGCATTCTCGCCGCGATGCGAGGCCGCAACCTGGTCATAAGCCTGGCCTTGCCGCTGCTGGCGGCGGTCGCCGTCGGCATCGCCGTGGTCGTGGTCGCCGGGGCGAACGATGGCATAAGCACCGCCCCCACGGCGACCGCCGCGGGGTTCCCGCCCGCCCGGTTGGCGGTGTCGGATTTCGGCGGCGGGGCCGGCTCCTCGGTGCAGGTGTCCGCGATCGCGGCGGCCGGCGCTACCCAGGTCGCCGCGGGGAGCGCGGGCGGCGGGCTCGCGCTGTGGGCATCCGAGGACGGCGGGTCAAGCTGGCAGCGCGGTGTCGTGACGCCGTCCGGCGGCGTCCGCCCGGGCAGCGGGCAAATCGGCTGGGTGGCGCATGGCGCGTCCGGCTGGCTGGCGGTGGGCGACACCCTGGGCGGCGCGGCCGCTGCCCGGCCCGTTGTGCTCGGCTCGCCCGACGGCCAGACCTGGACAGCGGTCGGCGGCGCGAGCGTGTTCGCGGGCTCGGCCGTCACCGCCGCGGTCGCGGCCGGCGATGCCGGCTACGTGATCGTCGGCCACGTGCCGGCTGGGGCGCGCACTGTCGCCGCGGCCTGGTACGCGCCGGGCCTGACTGGCTGGCGCCGGGCGTCGGACGCCAGACCGGGCGCGCTTGACGGCTCAGGGAACCGGGTGATGACCGCGGTCACCGCGACCAGCGGCGGGTTCGCCGCGGTCGGCGCGGTCGGTACCCACCCGGCCGCCTGGCTGTCAGGCACCGGCCGGACGTGGGCGCTGGTGACGCTGCCGCTGCCGGCTGGCGCGGCAAGCGCGTCGCTTGACTATGTGGCGGCGCACGGCGGCACGGTGGCGGCGGTCGGCACCGAGATCACGGCCTCGGGTCAGCGCCGGCCGTTCACCGCGGTATCGGCGAACACGGGCGCCACCTGGACGGTCGCCTTGCTGCCGCTGCCCGGCGGAATCAGCGCGGGCTCGGTCACCTCGGCCACGGCGCTGACCGCGGCGGGTGGCGGGTTCACCGCGACCGGCACCTACGGCACGCCCGGCGGGACGGACGTCGTCGTCTGGACGCTGCCGGCCGGCGCGGGCATGGCGACCGGGTGGACGGCGGTGGCGCCCCAGGGCACCGGCTTGGCCGGCCCCGGCGCGCAGGCGATCACCGCGCTCACCGCGACCAATGCCACCCTGATCGGGGTCGGCTTCACCACGTTGACGGCGACCGCGACCGCGGCCGAACCGACCATCTGGCAGTCTCCGGTCCGGTCCTGACTACGATTACGTAACCATGACAAGCACTGAGCCAGGCACCGTCTTCGTCACCGGCGCGAGCAGCGGTTTCGGCACCGCGGTGGCCCGCCGCTTCGCGGCCGGGGGCGCGCGCGTGATCGCCGCCGCCCGCCGTGCGGACCGCGTGCGGATTCTCGCCGATGAACTCGGCCCGCAGGTCCTCCCGCTCACCCTCGACGTCAGGGACCGGGCCGCGGTGGCCGCCGCCGTCGGTGCGCTGCCGGCCGAGTTCGCCGCCGTCGACCTGCTCGTGAACAACGCGGGCCTCGCGCTCGGCCTGAACCCGGCCCAGGACGCCGATCTCGATGAGTGGGACCAGATGATCGACACCAACTGCAAGGGCCTGGTCTACTGCTCCCGCGCGATCCTGCCGGGCATGGTGGCCCGCGGCCGGGGGCACGTGATCAACCTCGGCTCGGTGGCCGGCAGCTACCCGTACCCGGGCGGGAATGTGTACGGCGGCACGAAGGCGTTCGTGCACGAGTTCAGCCTCAACCTCCGCAGTGACCTGCACGGCACCGGGGTACGGGTGACCTGCGTCGAGCCGGGCATGGCGGAGACGGAGTTCTCCACCGTGCGCTACGGCGGGAACACCGCCAAGGCGGACGCCGTCTATTCCGGCATGCGGCCGCTGACGGCCGATGACGTCGCCGAGTCCATCTACTGGGCCGCGACGCTTCCGCAGCACGTCAACGTGAACACGATCGAGTTGATGCCCACCGCCCAGTCCTTCGCCCCGTTCCAGGTCGCCCGCGAAAGCTAGTGGGCGGAAGCCAGCCCGTCAGGGAAATCTCATTACTCTGATCTGGTGACCCGACCGCTGCTCAACCGCCGCCTCGACGGCCTCGGCAACTCCATCTTCGGCGAGATGTCCGCCCGCGCCGTCGCCACCGCCTCGATCAACCTGGGCCAGGGATTCCCCGACGTTGACGGCCCGCGGGAGATCGCCAAGGCCGCCGCCGACGCCATCCTGGCCGGCCACGGCAACCAGTACCCGCCCCCCACTGGCATCCCCGAGCTGAGGCGGGCGGTGGCGCGGCACCAGCAGCGCTTCTACGGACTCCGCTACGACGCGGACGCCGAGGTGCTGATCACGGCGGGCGCGACCGAGGCCATCGCCGCCGCGCTGCTCGCCCTGCTCGAGCCGGGGGACGAGGTGATCGCGTTCGAGCCCTACTACGACTCCTACGTGGCGATGATCGCGCTGGCCGGCGCGTCCCGCGTCCCGCTCACCCTGACCCCGCCGAGCTTCCGCCCCGACCTGGCCGAACTCGAGGCCGCGATCACCGGCAGGACTCGGCTGCTGCTGCTCAACAGCCCGCACAACCCGACCGGCATGGTCCTCACCGCCGGCGAGACCGAGGCGATCGCAAGGATCGCCATCTCCCATGACCTGCTGGTCATCACCGACGAGGCCTACGAGCACCTCACCTTCGACCGTGAGCACATCCCGTTCGCGACCATCCCCGGCATGCGCGAGCGCACCGTCTCCATCGGCTCGGCGGGGAAGACGTTCTCCTTCACCGGCTGGAAGGTGGGCTGGGCCACCGGCACGCCGGCCCTCGTCAACGCTGTCCGCACCACCAAACAGTTCCTCACCTACGTCAGCAGCGGCCCGTTCCAGTACGCGGTCGCGCGGGCCCTCGACCTCCCCGACAGCTACTTCACGGCCATGGCCGACGAGCTCAAGGCGCGCCGCGACCTGCTGGCCAGCGGCCTGGAAGCGATCGGCTTCGAGGTCTACTCGCCCGACGGCACCTACTTCATCACCACCGACATCGCCCCCCTCGGCGAGAAGGACGCGATGGAATTCTGCCTGGCCCTGCCGGACCGGGCGGGCGTGGTCGCCATCCCGAGCGCCGTCTTCTACGACGACCATCCGGAGGCGGGCCGCACGATGGTCCGCTTCGCCTTCTGCAAACGCCCCGAGGTGCTCAGGGAGGCAATCAACCGCCTGTCCGTTCTCGCCACCTGAAAAAACACAAACTTCAACGGAACCATCCCCGATGCGCCGCGCGGGTCCCGGCCCTGTGCTCCCCTGGCGCGTGGCCGGAACCCGCTCCCCTGCAGGACCCGGCTGGGGGGCCGAAACTGGCATCCCCCTCGTGACTTCAGCTTCGTTTTCCCCACCGTCCCCCGTCCTGCACCTGTATGAGTGCGAGGCAGGCCGGACGCCAACAACTTTTCTTCAGGAATCTTCAAAGTTTTCCTGCGGTCCTTCCCCGCTCGCCGCCCGGCGCTCGGGACTGTGCTGGGTCGGTCACCTAAGCTTTCGGCGTGGGAGAACCTGCTGAGTGGGATGTTGCCGTTGTTGGCGGCGGGCCGGCCGGACTGGCCGCCGCGAGTGCTTCCGCCGCCGCCGGGGCGCGGACCGTGCTGCTCGAGCGGGCCGAGCATCCCCGGTACAAGACCTGCGGCGGCGGCCTGCTCGGTGTTTCCCGCGCCGCCGTGGCCGGCCAGCTCACGCTGCCCGTCAGGGACGAGATCAGCTCGGCAACGTTCACCCTCCGCGGCGGCAGCGAGTTCACCCGCTCCAACGCCGAGCCGCTGCTCACCATGGTGGTGCGCGATGAGTTCGACGCTGCGCTGCTCGGCCGGGCCGAGGAGAGCGGCGTCGCCGTCCGGCAGCGGGCACAGGTCCGGGCGGTCGACCAGGCCGACGGGCACGCGACCGCGCGGCTGGCCGACGGGACCGCGGTAACCGCAACGGTGATCATCGGCGCGGACGGGTCGTCGGGCGTCACCGCCAGGCACGTGGGCGCGGACTTCGCGCAGGTGGACCTGGGCCTCGAGCTGGAGATCGGCGTGCCGGAAGCGGTCGGGCGGCGATGGTCGGGCCGGGTGCTCCTCGACTGGGGGGAGATCCCCGGCTCCTACGGCTGGGTCTTCCCCAAGGGCGACCGGCTCACGGTTGGCGTCATCGCCGCCCGTGGCCAAGGGGGCGCCACCAAGGGGTACCTGCACGAGTTCGTCGGCCGGCTCGGGCTTGCCGGATACGAGACGGTCAGGGATTCCGGCCACCTGACCCGCTGCCGGACCGACCAGTCGCCGCTGCGGCGAGGCCAGGTGATCGTGGCGGGCGACGCGGCCGGCCTGCTCGAACCGTGGACCCGCGAGGGCATCAGCTTCGCGCTTCGGTCCGGCGCGCTGGCGGGCGAGCACGCGGCCAAGGCCGCGACCGGTGGCGACCCGGCCGCCACGCAGTCCGCCCTGGACGGGTACGTGGCCGCCGTCAACGCGACTCTGGTCCCCGACATGCGCGCCGGGCGGATGCTGCTGTCGGCGTTCACCCGGCACGCCGGGACCTTCCACAAGGGCCTGTCCACCGCCAAGGGGTGGGGCGCCTTCGTGAAGCTGTGCCGCAGCGAGCGGTCCTTCGCCGAGCTGGTCAACCGCCCCGCCGCCCGGCTGGCGCTGTCACTGATCAGCCGCGTCTAGGGCCAGCCGGCTGCACGGCTACGATCGGGCGGGCTCTGGGCCGGACAGCTTCAGCGGCTTCACCGCGCGCCCCCCATTTTGGTGGCCGCGGCCATGTGGCGGCCGCAGCCGACGGTCGCAGCCGGCCCGCCGCGGACGCCGGCCGGGGCCAAGCCGGCCAATTCTGGTGATGCGAAGCTGACCAATCTCGGCCCAGGGGACCAAGCGGCGGGCGTTACAGCGCATACTTAAGAAGATGAAGCCTGCCCGTGCCGCAACCCGGCGCTTCCTGCCCACCAGCCCCTTCAAGCCACCGCCCGACGAGCCGCCTCCTGAGGTGTTCGCCGTGCAGGACCAGGTGACCCATGACAAGTACGGCCTCGGCCGGGTTGTGACGGTCGAGGACGACACCGCCGTGGTCATCGACTTCGGCACGCAGCGGGTGCGGATTGCGACGCCGTGCGCCAAGCTGAGCAAGCTCTGATTCTCGCTGGCGCTATGGTGCCTGGGTGGAAGAAGAGCTGAAGCGGGCGGCCGAAGCGGCCACCGGGTTCATGCCGGTGGCCGAGGGGCTGGCCCTGTGCGAGACCGCCGAGGCCTACGCCGCGGTCGGCCCGGTGCTTGAGGTTGGCAGCTACTGCGGGAAGTCGGCGATCTACCTGGCCGCCGGCATCCGCGCTGCCCGCAAGGGCGGCATCAGGCAACAGGTTGTGACCGTGGATCACCACCGGGGCTCGGAGGAGCATCAGCCGGGCTGGGAGTACCACGACTCCAGCCTCGTCGATCACGAGTCCGGGCGGTTCGACACGCTGCCCCGGCTGCGGGCCACGCTTGCCGCCGCTGAGGTCGAGGACGACGTGGTCGTGATCGTGGGCCGGTCGGTTGACGTGGCGCGGCTGTGGCGGACGCCGCTCGGCATGCTGTTCATCGACGGCGGCCACACCGACGCGGCCGCCCAGTGGGACTACGAGGGGTGGGCGCCCTGGGTGGCGCTGAGCGGTGTGCTCGCCATCCACGATGTCTACCCGGACCCGGCCGACGGCGGCCAGGCACCATTCCGCATCTACCAGCGAGCGCTGGCCTCGGGTGCCTTCACCGAGGTCCGGCATGAGGGCTCGCTCCGCGTGCTGGAACGGACAGCGGAAGGCATCTAGTTCTAGTGCTTGTGGCGGAATAGCTCGGCCGGCCGCCCCCGGGTGCCCGACGTCATCTTTCCCGTCCCGGTCAGCTGCGGCTCCATCAGCCGCCTGAAGGTGTCCCGCTGGAACTTGCGCCCGACCACCGCCTCGTGCAGCTGCCGCAACTCGAGGATGGTGAACGGCCCGGGGACCAGGCGTTCCGGGTCCGGCACCAGCTCGTAACTGGCGCGCACGGTGGCAACCGCCCGCTGGATGATCTCGGTGTGGTCGTAAGGCAGAATGCCAGGATCATCAGCTGGAACGATCCGTGTTTGCCCGTCGATCCGCCCGTCGAGGCGCTCCGGACGGACCACGTCCATATGGGCGACCGATAGCACCCAGCCGCGGTCATCGCGGTCCGGCTTGTCGAACACGTGCAGCTGCCGCGGCCGCGTTCCCTCGACCCCGGCCTTCTCCCGCAGGCATCGCTGCACCGCGTCGAGCAGTCGCTCGCCCCCGTGCAGGAACGTGCCGGGCAGTCCCCAGCCGGCCGGGTCGCCGTCGGCGCCCTCGGCGCGGTGCACCTGGAGCACCGACAGGCAGTCCTCGCCGGGCACCACGGTGAGCAGCGCGGCGTCCACCGCCACCGATGGGCGGGGATAGTCGGCCAGGGTCTTGCCCGCACCGTCCCGGTAGGGCGGGGGCTCGCGATGTTCCATACATAAGAGTCTAAACAGTTAGATCAGCATTGCTCTAAAATTCTTTGGAGCAAGGTTACGCTAAAGAATCCGCGACTGGCCGCCGTTCGGAGATTGCGTGCCCGGCCCGCCGTCTGTAATCTTGTCCTATGACAATAGATAAAGGGAACAGCGCGATCGAGTTCCGGCTCGACCCGGACACGGGAGTGCCGACCTACCTGCAGCTCGTGCAGCAGGTGGAGCACGCGCTGCGCCTTGGCTACCTCAAGCCGGGCGATCAGCTGCCCAAGGTGAGGGATGTGGTCGCCGCGCTGACCATCAACCCGAACACGGTGCTTAAGGCCTATCGCGAGCTTGAGCACAAGGGCCTGGCCGCCGGGCGGCCAGGTCAGGGGACGTTCATCCAGGCGACCTTGGAGCAGGTGACGCTGCCAGAACTGGCGGGCCTGCGGCGGACCCTGTTCGGCTGGCTCGCGTCGGCGGACGCGGCTGGCCTGGACGAGGACGGGATCGTGGCCCTGTTCACCAGCGGGCTGCGGGATTTCTTTAAGGGCAGCGGCGGCAAGAGCAACGGCGGCAACCACGGTATCGGTATCGCGGACCGGGCGGGCGTGCACCGCTCCACCGCCGACGACGGAACGGAGGGCGTGGCGTGAACGTCATCGAGACCACCGGACTGGGCAAGCGCTACGGCAAGACGTGGGCGCTGCGGGACTGCTCGCTGGCGGTGCCCGCCGGCCACCTGGCCGCGCTCGTCGGCCCGAACGGCGCGGGCAAGTCAACGCTGATGAACATGGCGGTCGGCCTGACCATGCCGACCGCGGGGACCGCGACGGTCCTCGGCGGGCGGCCCGCCGGGTCGCCCGCCGCGCTGGACGGCGTCGCGTTCGTCGCGCAGGACGCGCCGGTCTACAAGAACCTCTCCTCTGCGGACATGCTGCACCTGACGTCGAACCTGAACCAGCGGTTCGACCGGTCGTTCGCGAGGGCACGGCTCGCCGACCTCGGCATCCCGCTGAAGAGGAAGGCGGGCAAGCTCTCCGGCGGCCAGCAGGCGCAGCTCGCGCTTACCCTGGCGCTGGCCAGGAAGCCGCGGCTGCTCATCCTCGACGAGCCGCTGGCGTCGCTCGACCCCATCGCCCGGCAGGACTTCCTGAGCGCGGTGCTGACGGCGATGGCCGACGACGGAGTCTCGGTGCTGCTCTCCTCGCACCAGGTGGCCGAGCTTGAGCGGGTCGCCGATTACCTCATCGTGCTGTCCCGCGCGCAGCTTCAGGTGGCGGGCGAGGTCGACGACCTGCTCGCCTCCCACCGGGTGCTGACCGGCCCGGCGGCCGAGGCCGAGGAGTACGCGGCGCGGCTGACCGTGGTGCAGGCCAGGCGCGGTGAGACCCAGGCCCACCTGCTTGCCCGGACCGGCGCGGCGGCCGAACCGGTGCCGCCCGGCTGGGAGTCACACCCGGTCAGCCTGGAGGAGCTCGTGATGGCCTATCTGCGCAGCCCGGGGGTCAGCGAACCGGCAGCTCTGGCCAGCGTTCAGCGACCGACACCGACGGAGGCAACCCGATGAGCGTGCTCACCCTGCCCGCGCAGCCAAGTCAGGACACCGCCCCGCGCCCGCTGCCGTGGCGGCGGATGGCCTGGGTCACCTGGCGGCAGCAGCGCGCCACCCTGATCAGCGTTCCCGCCGTGCTCGGCGCGGTGGCCATTTTCCTGGTGATCGCCGGCCTGAAGTTCCACCACGACTACGCGGTCATCGTCAAGTGCCCCCTGGTCGGCAGCGTCCGGAACGAATCGAATTCCTGCCAGCAGCTGTTCAGCCATTTCAACTCCACCGACTGGCCGATTGGGAACACCTGCGCCATCTTGATGGCGCTGGTGCCGGTGCTGATCGGCGCCTTCGCGGGCGCGCCATTGCTGGCCAGGGAACTGGAGACCGGTACCTACCGGTACGCCTGGACGCAGGGCCTCGGCCGTGAGCGGCAGGTGATCGCCAAGCTCGCGCTGATCGGGCTCACCCTGGCCGTGCTGGCCGGGGCGTTCGGCGAGTTGTTCGCCTGGTTCTTCCAGCCGTTCCTGTACACGGAGCAGATGAACGTGCTGACGGAGACGGTGTTCGACACCCGCGGGCTGGTGTTCCCCGCCTTCACGCTGGCCGCCTTCGCGTTCGGCGCGTTCTTCGGCATGCTGCTGCGCCGGGTCGTTCCCGCGATGGCCGCCACCCTCGGCGTCTACCTCGCGCTCCGCCTCGCCGCCTGGGGCGTGCGCAAGTACTACCCGGTGGCGGTGGTCACCAGCAATACCAAGATCTTCAGCCAGTTCCCATCGCCCAGCCTGCCAGGATTCCCGTGGATCCTGAGCACCTGGGTCACCGGTCCCGGCGGCCAGCCGGCCAGCCAGTCCGTCGCCAACCAGATCGAGAACCACCCACCGGGCGCGTCGGTGCCGCCGGGGTACACCGAGTGGAACCGATGGATCCCGCTCAGCCACTTCTGGCCCATGCAGTTCATCGAGGCCGGCTGGCTGCTTGTCCTCTCGGTCGCGCTCTTCGCCGCGACCGTCTCGCTAGTCCGCCGCCGGGCGGCCTAACCGGGCCGATGGAGACAAGCCGATGTCGGTCTTCACTCGCCCAGCCCGCCCAGCCTGGGCGGCCCGCCTTGGGCGGGCCGCCGAACCGCGGCCGGTGCGCTGGCCGGGAATGCTCTGGGTCACCTGGCGGCAGCACCGCGGTCTGCTGATCAGCGTCCCGGCAGTGTTCGCATTGGCGGTGGCCGCCATGCTGGTCTACGGGGCGCGGATTCACCACGACTACGCGATCCTGAGAGCGTGCCGTCCGGCCGGCTCGCCCGCCTGCCAGGGGCTGGTTAATTACTTCAACAGCACGGACTGGCATCTGGGTAATTACCTGCAGGTCGCGGTGCTGGCTGCCCCGGTGCTGCTGGCGATGTTCGCCGGGCCGCCGGTCGTCGCCAGGGACCTGGAGAACAGTACCTACCGCTACGCCTGGACCCAGGGCATTGGCCGGGTGCGCTGGACGGCCGCCAAGATCCTCATACTCGCGGTTGTGATCACGATCGCGGCGCTCGCGGTCAGCCAGCTGTTCGCCTGGTTCTTCGCCCCGTTCCTGACGACGGAGAGGCTGACCTTGTATACCGCGTCGGTCTTCACCACCCACGGCGTCTGCTACCCAGCCTGGACCCTCACCGCGTTCTGCCTCGGGGTGTTCGTCGGCACGCTCGTGCGCAGGGTTCTCCCGGCGATGGCCATCACCCCGGTCGTCTATGCCGCCCTCGCCGCGCTGACCTGGTTTGACCTTCGCCACCATTACCCGGTGAGCACGTTCTGGCCCATGCAGTTGTTCGAGGCCGGCTGGCTCCTGGTCCTGTCGGCCACGCTGACCGCGGGCACCGTCTGGCTGGTCCACCGCCACGCCGACTGACTAGGAGATTGCCGGCCACCAGCCCATCCACCGCCGATCCTGTCGGCTACGCCAATGACCCGGTTGAACCTGTCGTCTACGCCATCGACCCGGTTGAACCTGTCGTCTACGCCATTGACACCACTTGGCGATGTCGTTGGCGTAGCTGACAGCGCCCTGACCTGTCGTCTACGCCATCGACCCGGTTGAACCTGTCGTCTACGCCATTGACACCACTTGGCGATGTCGTTGGCGTAGCTGACAGGATGAGCCTTGGGTCGTTGGCGTGGTTGACAGGACGTCGGCCGGCCGGTCAGCGCTGCCCGAGCGGCATCGCCGTGCTGAAGGAGTCGGGGTCGCAGCCGCAGGATTCGGGATCGACGGGCGGGCCCGGGTCGATGTGGCGGGGGATGTCGCGGAAGATCCCGCCGCCGGCGCTGAATGCGGTCAGGGCGTCGGCGGCGAGGATCACCGCGGCGGAGGTCCAGGCGGACCGCTCGGCCGGGAAGTGCTCCTGGTTGACGTACTGCCAGCCGGTCCAGTACGAACCGTCCTCGTGACGCAGCCGCCGCACCGTGGCGTACACCTCGGCCGCCCGCTCGCGCTGGCCGCAGGCGTCGAGGGAGAGCACAAGCTCGCAGGTTTCCGCGACGGTTACCCACGGCTGGTCGCTGACGCAGCGGACGCCAAGGCGCGGCACGACGAAGGTGTCCCAGTCGGCGGCGAGCATTTCGGCGCCGGCGGCGTCGCGCAGCGCGCCGCCAAGCACCGGGTAGTACCAGTCCATCGCGAACCGGCTCTTGTCGGCGAATGCCTCCGGATGGCTGGCGAGCACGTGGCCGAGCAGGTCGGCCGCCAGCTCCCAGTCCGGTTGCGGTCGGCCGGCCAGGTCCGCCAGCGCGAGCGCGCAGCGCAGCCCCTGGAGAATGCTCGAGCACCCGGACAGCAGCGCGAACCCGCCTGCCCGGCCGGCCGCGTCGCGCTCCCACACCACCTCGCCGCGCGGCGTCTGCAACTCGAGCACCCAGTCGATCGCGGCGCGGACGGCGGGCCACATCACCGCGGCGAACGCCCGGTCCCCGGTGACCAGGTACTCGTGCCAGACGCCGACGGCGACGTACGCGGCATGATGGCTCTCGGCCCCCCGATCGGCCACCGCGTCCGGCCCGGCGGCGTCCGCGCCGCCGGTCGTCCGCGGCCACGAGCCGTCCCGGCGCTGCGTATCGAGCAGCCACTGGTACGCGCGGCGGGCCGGGCCGGCCAGCCCGCAGGCGCTGAGCGCCATCGCGCACTCGATGTGATCCCACGGGTCCACGTGCCCGTCCGGCCACCGGACCGCGCCGCTTGACGATTGCATCGCCGCGATCGAACGCGCGGTCCGCAGCAGGTCGAGAGGTGGCGCCGGCCGGCCCGGCCGGGGTGAGTCAGCTGACCGCATCCGCCTGGCCAGGGTCTCGCGGTGACGCCTTCTTGGCATAGATGACGAGGCTCTTGCCGATAACCGGGTTGAGCGCGGCCTCGGTTACCCGGGTCAGCGCCGGCTTGCTCATGATGTCCCAGACGAGCAACCGGTGGTAGCCGCGGACGGCGGGATGCGCGTCGTCCTGGACGCCGACCGCGCATTTCAGCCACCAGTAAAGGGAGTGCAGGCCGTGCGCGTGGTGGGCGCCGGCCGGTGTCAGGCCGGCCGCGGTCAGCTTGGCGGTCAGCTCGGCGCGGGTGAAGATGCGCACGTGGCCACCGGGGACCTCGTGGTACTCGCTGGACAGCGCCCAGCAGATCCGCTCGGGCAGCCAGGCGGGCACCGTTACCGCCACGGTGCCGCCGGGGCGGACCACGCGGGCGATCTCTTTGAGCGCGGTGGTGTCGTCAGGGATGTGCTCGAGCATCTCGGCGACGATGATGCCGTCGAACGACCCGTCAGGAAAGGGCAACCGGGTCGCGTCCGCGCTGACCGCGGCGGCCTGCGCGGGCGGACCGGTCTCGTCCTCCGCCCGCATCGCGGCGAACATGTCGCTGACCGGCGCCAGCTCCTTCAGGTCGAGGTCGGCGGCGATGACGCGGGCGCCCCGGCGGTACGCCTCGAACGCGTGGCGGCCGGCGCCGCAGCCCAGGTCGAGGACGAGATCGCCCGGATTAAGCGGAAACTTCGTGAAATCGACGGTTAGCAACCGAGTTCTCCGTTGATGGCCTTCCGGTACAGCCCGGCGGTCGCGGCCGCGACCGCCGGCCAGGCGAACCGCTCGCCGACCCGGGCTAGTCCGCGAGCCGCCTGCCCGGCCCGTGCGCTGCCGTCGTCGAGCAGCCCGCGCAGCGCGGCGGCCAGTTCCTCCGGGTCGCCCGGCTTGACCAGCACCGCCGCGTCGCCGACGACCTCGGGCAGCGCCCCCGCCCGGCTGGCTATCAGCGGGGTACCGGACGCCAGGTGCTCCACCGCGGGCAGCGAGAAGCCCTCGTACAGCGAGGGGACCACCGCCACCTCGGCCGAGGCGAGCAGCAGCGCGTACTCCTCGTCCGGCAGACCGTTGGCGAACGTCACCTTGTCACCCAGGGCGAGCAGCGCGACCAGTTCGCGGGTGGCGTTCGACGGGCTGCCGACGACTATCAGGTGCGCGTCGCGTTCTGTGGCCAGCTTGGCGACCGCGCGGAGCAGCGTGGACAACCCCTTGAGGGGGGAGTCTGCGCTGGTCACGGTCACGATCCTGCCCTTTACGCGTGGTCGGTCGGGGCGGGGGCGGAACAGCCGGGTATCCACCCCCAATGGAACGATCTGGACTTTATCGCGGTGGACGCCGAAGTCTCGGCATATGTCGTCCTTCGACGATTCGGACACCGTGATCAACGGTCCCACCCGCCTCGCTACCCGCCCCTGCATGCGCACGAACCCGTACCAGCGCGCTTTGCTCAGCCGCTGAAGCCACCCAGAGGCCGCCATGTCAAGCCGCCGGTCGACCGTGATCGGATGATGGATGGAGGTCACCAGCGGCAGACCAATGCGGTGCACCCCGAGCATGCCGTAGCCGAGGCCCTGGTTGTCATGGACGATGTCGAAGTCGCCGGGACGGGCGCGCAGCGCCCGCAGCGCCCGGATGCTGAAGGTGAGCGGCTCGGGGAACGCTCCGCCCCACATCATGGCGACCTCGAGCGCGTCGGCCCAGTCCCTGATCTCCGAGGGACGCGGCGTCCGGAACGGGTCATCGTCGGCGTACAGGTCAAGGCTCGGCAGCCGGCGCAGCAGCGGGCCGTCGTCCAGTTCCGGGTAGGGCTGGCCGGAGAGCACCTCGACGTGGTGACCGAGCGCGGAGAGTTCCCTGCTCAGGTGGCGCACGTAGACGCCCTGGCCGCCGGAGTGCGGCTTGCTGCGGTAAGACAGCAGCGCGATGCGCAGACGGCGATTGACAGAGGCCACGGGGCACCTTACCAGTCGGTAAGGAGGCGGGGCGGAGTCAGCCGGCCGCCAGGCCGCCGACGGCGAGACCGATCAGGTAGGTGAAGCCGGCCGCGATCGCGCCAAGTGCGAGCTGGCGCAGCGCGCCGCGCCAGAATGGCCGGGCGGTCAGCCGCGCCACCAGCCCGCCGCCCACGACCGCGGCCAGCGCCGACAGCAGCAGCGCAACCCAGAGCGCGTCGGACCCGACGAGGTAAGGGAACAGTGGGATGATCGCGCCGATGGCAAACGACACGAGCGACGCTCCTGCCGCGACCAGCGGCGATGGCAGCTCGGCGGGATTGACGCCGAGCTCCTCGATGGCGTGGATGGCGAGCGCTTTGTCCGGGTGCGCGGAGATCTCGGCGGCGGCGAGCCGCGCGGTGGCCGCGCTGATACCGCGCCGGCGCAGCATCCCGACCAGTTCCAGCTGCTCGGCGGCGGCGTTGGTGGTGAGCTCGTGCTGCTCCTTGTCCACCTCGGACTGGACAAGTTCGTTCTGCGAGGAGACCGAGACGTACTCGCCCGCTGCCATTGAGAACGCGCCGGCCGCCAGGCCCGCCAGGCCGGTGAGTACGATCGCGTGCTGTGAGCCGCCGCCGCCACCCACGCCCGCGATCAGCGAGACATTGGTGACAAGACCGTCCATCGCCCCGAATACGGCAGGCCGGAGCCACCCGCCCGACACGTCCCGGTGCTCAGGACCGTGGTGCGGCGGTGCATCGGTCTGTTCTTTCCCCGTTGTCATCACTGCGGATTCTACCAAGTGCTCTACCGGTCAGGACTTACGGGAATGCTGTGCTTGTGACAACAGTCGAGGTGGCCGGGGCGCCGCGCCGCTGGCATGCCAGGCTCGCCTGGCTCGGTCGCGGCGCGGTCGCCAGCGATGTGCTGATCGAGGCGCACGGAGAGCGGTTCACGGTGGTCACCCCGGGCACTCCGGCCGGACAGGTCCCGCCTGCTACCGCCCGGCTTGACGGACTTACGCTGCCAGGGCTGGCGAACGCGCATTCGCACGCGTTCCACCGCGCGCTGCGCGGCGGCGCCACCCCGGGCGGGCAGGCGGCCGGCGGTGACACGTTCTGGACCTGGCGGGACAGCATGTACGCGGTCGCCGAGCGGCTCGACCCGGGGACGTACTTCACCCTCGCCCGTGCCGTTTACGCCGAGATGGCGCTGGCCGGCATCACCTGCGTGGGGGAGTTCCACTACCTGCACCACGGCCCGGACGGGAAGCGGTACAGCGATCCGAACGAGATCGGCCGCCAGCTGATCTCGGCCGCGGCCGCCGCCGGCCTGCGGATCTCCCTGCTCGATGCGTGCTATCTGGCCGGGGGGTTCCTGCCGGGGGGAGAGGCGCTGCCGCTGTCCGGCGTCCAGCTTCGGTTCGGCGACGGCACAGCGGCAGCCTGGGCCGAGCGGCTCTCCGGGTTCGGCTGCGACTCCCACGGCATGGTGGCGCCGCACGCCCGTCTTGGCGCGGCGATTCACTCCGTCCGGGCGGTCCCCCCTGACCAGGTACCCGAGTTGATGGCGTGGTCGCACGCGCACGCGGCACCGGTGCACGCGCACCTGTCTGAGCAGCCGCTGGAGAACGCGGAGTGCCGGGCGGCGTTCGGCGCCACCCCGGCCGAGGTGCTCTACGAGGCGGGCGCGCTCGGCCCGCGTTCGACCATGGTGCACGCCACCCACCTGACGTCGCGGGATATCGACCTGCTGGGCGGGTCGCGGTCAACCGTGTGCATGTGCCCGCTGACCGAGGCCGACCTCGCCGACGGGGTCGGCCCCGCGCCTGCGGTCGCGGCTGCCGGGTCGCCGCTCGCGCTCGGCAGCGACGGGCACAGCGCCATCGACCTGGTCGAGGAGGCGCGCTGGCTGGAGCTGTCGCAGCGGCTTGTCAGCCGGCGGCGCGGCCACTTCACGCCCGCCGAGCTGGCCGGGGCCGCCACGGTGAGCGGGCACGCCTGCCTGGGCTGGTCGGACGCGGGCGAGATCGTGCCCGGCGCGTACGCCGACTTGGTGACGGTGTCACTCGACTCGCCAAGGCTGGCCGGTGCGCTGGCGGGCGACCCGCTGGCGGCGTTGTTCGCCGCCGGGACCTCGGCCGACATCAGGCACGTGGTCGCCGCGGGCACCGACGTGGTCCGCGACGGGCGTCACCTGCTGGTGGACGACGTGCCCGGTGAGCTTGCCGCCGCGATCAGCGCCGTGCTCGGCTGAACGGGGCGGCGCCCGTGGGTGAGTCGCTGCTGATCGCGCGAATCGGCGAACTGGTAACGAACGCACCGGAAACCGATGGCGGCGGCCGCGGCCCGGGCCCGTTCGCGGTGATCAACGACGGGGCGCTGGTCATCGAGGGGGACCGGATCGTCTGGACCGGCCCGTCGTCCCGCGCGCCCGCCGCCGACGCCCTGGTGGACGCGACGGGCCGCGCCGTGCTGCCCGGGTTCGTCGACTCGCACGCGCACCTGGTTTTCGCGGGCGAGCGGTCGGCCGAGTTCGCGGCGCGGATGGCTGGCCTCCCGTACGCGGCGGGCGGCATCAGGTCCACGGTCGCGGCGACCCGCGCGGCCACCGACGCGGAGCTGCGCGCCGGGCTGCACCGGCTGGCGGGGGAGATGCTCGCCCAGGGCACGACCACCTTCGAGTGCAAGTCCGGTTACGGGCTCACGGTCACCGACGAGTCCCGCTCGGTCGCACTCGCCGCCGAGATCACCGCCGAGGTGACCTACCTCGGCGCGCACGTGGTCCCGGCGGAGTTCGACGGTGACGCGGGCGCGTATGTGGATCTGGTGTGCGGCCCGATGCTCGACGCCTGCGCGCCGCACGCCCGGTGGGTTGACGTGTTCTGCGAGCGCGGCGCCTTCAGCGCCGACGAGGCCCGCGCGGTGCTGACGGCCGGCCGGGATCGCGGCCTGATCCCCCGGATACACGCCGGCCAGCTGGGTCCCGGACCGGGGGTGCGGCTGGCGGTCGAGCTCGGCGCCGCCTCGGCCGACCACTGCACGTTTCTCAGCGACGCCGACGTGGACGCGCTGGCCGCCGCCGCACCGTCGCCGTCCGCGGCCGGAACCGTCGCCACGCTGCTGCCGGGCGCGGAGTTCGGCACCCGCCAGCCTTACCCGGATGCGCGCCGACTGCTCGACGCGGGGGTGACGGTGGCCCTGGCCAGTGACTGCAACCCCGGCTCGTCCTACACCTCGAGCATGCCCTTCTGCGTCGCCCTGGCCGTCCGCGACATGCGGATGACCACCGCGGAGGCGGTCTGGGCGGCCACCGCGGGCGGCGCCATCGCGCTGCGCCGGACCGACGTCGGCTATCTCGCCCCCGGCGCCAAGGCCGACCTGGTGATGCTCGATGCCCCGTCCCACGCCTACCTCGCCTACCGCCCCGGCGTCCCCCTCATCCACGCCGTCTGGCAAGCGGGGACGGGTCAGCCGTAAAACGACCAGAACATAAGGCTCATTGTGGTTATCGTGGGTACTTTCGGTCGTATAGGGCCCCAAACTACCCACGATAACGATGGCAGGCTCGTGAGCGTGGTGGTTGGGCTGGTCGAGCGCGATGGCAGGCTGGTCGAGCGTGGTGGTGGGGCTGGTCGAGCGCGATGGCAGGCTGGTCGAGCGTGGTGGCAGCCCGACGAGCGGGTGAGTCGAGCGGGTGAGATGCCAAAATGCGCCTTAGGCCTGCTGGAACTCGATGCGGTTGCCGAACGGGTCGTGGGTGTGGAACCGGTGAACGCCGGGGATCTCGCCGTCGGCCGGGGTGCACTCGTAGCCGGCCGCGGTCATCGTCGCGGCCAGACCGTCGAGGTCGCTGACGAGCAGCGCCGGGTGCGCCTTGCGGGCGGGCGTGAACGAGGCCTCCACCCCTAGGTGCAAGACGGCGGCACCGCTGGTGAACCAGCAGCCGCCCCGCGCGGCGAGAATCGGCGGCTTCTCGAGTTCCGTCATCCCCAGCAGGACCGCGTAGAAGGCGCGCGCCGCCGCTTCCTGCCCCGGCGGCATCGCTACCTGGACGTGGTCGAATCCCGCGATCATCGCACCTCCACATATCTCGCTCAAAAGATACTTGACGTCAAGGTATATGTCGAAGGGGGCCGGAGCTAGTCAGGCTTGGGTCAGTGGGAGCTAATACTACGGACCAGATTTGTGGGGTTGACCGTGACCGTGACGGTTGTGGTTGTGGTTGTGACGGCTGTGGGTGTGGTTGTGACGGTTGTGGTTGTGTTGTGACGGTTGTGGTTGTGTTGTGACGGTTGTGGGTGTGGTTGTGACGGTTGTGGTTGTGGTTGTGGCGATGGTGGTTGTGACGGTTGTGGTTGTGGTTGTGACGGCTGTGGGTGTGGGTGGTTGTGGTTGTGGTGCGGCGAACAGTGTCCGCTTGGTCGTCGATTTCGGTCTAGGTCCCCGCGTGCTGGTACTCGCCCCGGGCGATGACGGCGGACAGCCGGAAGCCGGAGTCAAGCAGGACGATGTCGGCCGCCAGCCCGGCCCGCAGCGACCCGGTCACGCGGTCAAGACCCAGGCGGCGGGCGGGCGTGCTGCTCGCCGCGTCGGCGGCGTCGGTGACGCTCAGCCTCACGGCGGTGATCGCGCGGCGCACCACGAACTCCATCGTGGCGGTCGAGCCGGCGATGGCGCCGGCATCGCCGGCCAGCCGGGCCACTCCGCCGGAGACGGTCACGTCCAGCTCGCCGAGCCGGTAACCGCCGTCCGGCATGCCTGCCGCGGCCATCGCGTCGGTGATCAGCACGAGGTTGCCGGGGCCGGCCGCGCGGGCCGCCAGCCGGACGATCGCGTCGTGCAGGTGCGTGCCGTCGGCGATGACCTCGCAGGTCACCTGGCGGTCAAGCAGCGCCCCGGCCGGCCCGGGCGCCCGGTGGCCGATGGGCCGCATGCCGTTGAACAGGTGCGTTGCGTGGCTGATGCCGGCGTCGACCGCCGCTGCGGTGACCTCGTCGGACGCATCGGTGTGGCCTGCCGCGGCGATGACACCGGCCGCCGCCGCGGCCCGGATCACCGCGACCGCGCCGGGCAGCTCGGGGGCAATCGTGATCATCCGCAGCCAGCCACGGGAGGCGGCCCGCAGCCGGCTGAAGGCGGCGACGTCGGGCTCGATCAGGTAGCGGGGGTCCTGGGCGCCGCAGCGCGCCGCCGACAGGAACGGGCCCTCCAGGTGAATGCCGTCAATCACGCCCTCATCGGCCAGGTCAGCCAGCATGGCGACCCGGCCCGCCAACCGGTCGAGCGGAGCGGTGACGAGGCTGGCGAGCGTCCGGGTCGTCCCGTGCGCGCGATGGAAGGCCGCGGCCCGCCGGGCGTCATCGGGACCGCCCTCGGTGAAGGACGCGCCACCGCCGCCATGCACATGCATGTCGATGAAACCGGGAAGCGCCCAGTGCGCGCGGCGGGCAGCGGGCGCCGGCGGTTCCCCGGGCCGCACGGCGTCGATGCGACCGCCCGCGATCCGGATCCAGCCGGGCGCGAGTACGCCGTCCGGCGTCACCACGTGCTCGGCGGCGATGATGGCGGTATCGCCCGCCGCGGCCCGGCAGCCGGTCAATCCGACCCCGAGCCGAGCGAGCCCAGCAGCCCGGCCCGCGCCTGCACCAGGGCCGCCTGCAGTGCGCCCCTGAGCACCGGTTCGTCCGGGACCGACGTGGCCACGACCGTGGGATGGGCCAGGCAGATCCGGGCGACCTCGGCCGCGACGCGGCTGGCCAGTTCCGTGCCGCCGGCCTTGCCGACGGCGCCGCCGAGGACGACGAGGCCGGGGTCGAGGACGACGCAGACCGCCGCCACACCGATCGAGACCCGCTGCGCGAGCTCATCAAGGAACGCGGCACTCGCGGCCTGCTCGCCATCGGCGGCACCGTGAGACCCGCCGGCGACCTCGGGCGCGCGGGCAAGGTCGGCCAGAGCGGCGCCGATGGCGTCGGCCGCGGTGGCGCCGCGGAACCCGTACTCGGCTGCTAGCGCCTGCACCGCCAGGCCGCCCGCCAGCGCCTGCAGTCCGGCCTTGCCCGGATGCTCATTGCCAACCGGGAGCGGGGCACCGTACACCGGCATCCAGCCGATTTCGCCCGCCGCGCCCCCGATGCCACGGCGCACCTCACCGTCGATGACCGTGGCCAGGCCGAGGCCCACGCCGAGCCACACGAACGCGAAGTCATCAAGGCCCGCCGCCGCCCCGCCCGCCCGCTCGGCCATCGCGGCCAGGTTCACGTCGTTCTCGATCAGGACCGGCGTGTGCAGCACATCCCGCAGCCCGTCAAGCACCCCCTCCTGCCAGGTCGGCAGGTTCACCGCAAGCCGGGGGGCGCCGGTCCGCGGGTCGAGCACGCCGGGACTGCCGATGACGACGGCGGACAGCTTCTCCACGCCGATCCCCGCGATCGCGCAGGCCTGGCTGATCGCCTCGCGGACCAGGCCGACCAGGTCGTCGCCCCCGTTGGGATTCATGCTCACGTCCGCCACGCGGTTCCCCGCGACGTCCGCGACGGCTACCCGGACCAGGTCGAACTCCACATATAGTCCAGCCACATACGCGCTCGAGGGGATGACCGAGTACAGCGCGGCGTTCGGCCCCCGGCCGCCCGCCTGCTCACCCGCGATCATTACCAGGGCGCGTTCCTCCAATCGGGCGAGCATCTGGGAGACGGTGACCTTGGAAACTCCAGTGCGCTCGGACAACTGCGCCCGGGTGAGCGGCCCCTCGGCGAGCAGCAGTTCAAGCGCGGCCCGGTCGTTCAGTTCGCGCAGCAGGCTGGGCGTGCCCGGTTTCTGGCGCATGGCGTCCCCCACGAGTTACGGCCAGCCCGCGAACGGAACGGCCTTTGTTAAGTTCTGGCAACGGGTCTATCTTATAGGAAAGTTTCCAGTTAGTTTTTGTGCCAAGGGTCACTGAATCAAGTCTGACCGCAAGTTCACCCTCGCAGAAGGAGTGCCAGCAGTGGGACTCAGGAAGAGATCGGCCGCGCTTGGCGCGGCCGCGGGCGTCACCGCGGCGGCGCTGGCCATCGCCGGCTGCAGCTCCAGCGGTTCCAGCAGCAGCACGGCTACCGGCGCGACCGGCAGCAGCACGTCGTCGAGTAGCAGCAGCACGTCGTCGGCCCCGTCGACACTCACCGTCTGGCGGATGGGCGCATCCGTCCCGGCCCAGGTCACCTGGATGAACGGCGTAGTCGCGAACTTCCACCAGGAGTTCCCGCAGTACGCCAAGACCCAAGTCAAGGTCGTGTGGGTGCCCTGGGGCAACCGCACCCAGGACTGGAACAACGCACTGTCCAGCGGCAAGAACATCCCCGACGTCACCGAGCTTGGCAACACCGACACCCCCACCGAGGCGGCCAGCGGCATCCTCGCTCCCCTCACCACCGACCTGAAGGCCTGGTCCGGCACCTCCGGGCTGGTCTCGGGCATGCTCGCCAACGACACCCAGGGCGGCACCACGTACGCGGTGCCGTGGTTCGGCGGCGTCCGCGCGGTGTGGTACCGCACCGACCAGTTCAAGGCCGCGGGCATCACCAGCACGCCGACCACGTGGGCCGAACTGCTGTCCGACGCGCAGAAGCTGATGAAGAAGTACCCGGGCACCTACGGCCTGGACGCCATCACCAACGACACGAACGCGTTCGCCAGCTTCATCTGGGGTGCCGGCGGCCAGATCGCCACCCAGTCCGGCGGCAAGTGGACCGCCGACCTGACCTCGGCGCAGTCGGAGGCGGCGATCAAGTACTACGTCTCGCTGTACGGCACTTACCACCTGTCGCCCTCCAAATACATCGGCGAGACCGAACTCGGCACCGTCGGCGCGACCTCGGGCGGCCCGAACGAGGACTTCGGCCTCGGCAAGCTCGACATGTACATCGACGGTCCGTGGGCGGAGGCGTCGCTGCCGAAGAACTCGGTGGACACCAAGAACATCTCGTCCTTCCCGATCCCGAGCGAGAGCGGCCCGAACCCGGCCCCTGTCTTCTCGGGCGGCTCCGACCTCGCCGTCTTCAAGACCAGCCCGAACCCGCAGGCCGCCTGGGACCTCATCTCGGTCATGGACAACACGACCAATTCCACCTCCTTCGCCAAGCTCGCGGGCTTCTTCCCGCCCTACAGCGCGGCGATCTCGAACGGCGTCTACCCGGGTGACGCGTTCATGGCCGGGTTCGCCAAGGCGGCCCTGAACGGGCAGACCGCCCCGCTCAACGCCAAGAACTGGCCGACCGCCGACAACGGCCAGCTCAACATCATCCCAACGATGCTCAAGTCGCTGATGAACGGCGCACCGTTCGCGTCGACGGTGGCCGCCGCCAACACTCAGCTGCAGAACGTCCTCAACAACGGCAGCGCGAGCTAGCCGTAATCTCCCATGGTGACGTCCGAACACAGCCGGCCGGGGACCCCCTCCCCGGCCGGCGCCATGAGCCAGGAAAGCCAGCGCGGCGGTCGCGGCCGCTCGGCTAACCCTGGAATGTCCCCGAGGCAGCGCGCCGTTATCTGGGTCCGCCGGCGCGGGCTGGCCCCGTATCTGCTGCTGGTCCCGGCAACCCTGGTGATCGGCGGGCTTATCCTCTGGCCGGCCGTGCAGATCGGCCTGTTCTCCTTCCAGAACTACGGGCTGATGCAGATCATCGGCGCCCAGCCCGCCCAGTGGGTTGGCTTCGCCAACTACAGCGAGATCCTGCACGATCCGGAGTTCTGGCTGTCGCTGAAGATCAGCGTGCTGTTCGCGGTCGTGGTGGTCCCGTTGACCATGATCGCCGGCACCCTGGTGGGGCTGCTGCTGTCCCAGCTCGGACGCAAGATGCGGACGTTCGTGTCCACCGCGGCGATACTCGCCTGGGCGACGCCCGCGGTCTCCGCCAGCGTCATCTTCGCCTGGCTAGTCGACCCGGACGGCGGCGTCGTCGACTGGGCGCTGACCAAGCTGCCCGGCTGGCTTGACGGCGGGGCGAAATGGTCGGGCTACAGCTGGACGAACGAGGCGCTGCCCGCCTTCACGGTGCTGACCGTGATGCTGGTCTGGACGGGCTTCCCCTTCATCGCGGTCACCGTGCTGGCCGGACTGCGCATGATGCCGGCCGAACTGCACGAGGCGGCCCGGGTGGACGGAGCGGGGCCGTGGCGGGGGTTCTGGAAGGTGACCTTCCCGGTGCTGAAGCCGGTCTTCCTGGTCTTGCTGCTGCTGTCCACGATCTGGGACTTCGGCGTATTCACCCAGGCCTACATCATCACCGGCGACCTCGGGAACCGGGACGAGTACAACCTGGGGCTTTATGAGTACTCGCGGGCGTTCACCCAGCCGCCCGCCTACGGCGTCGCCTCCGCGGTCGCGTTCATCCTCACGATCATCCTGCTCATCGTCACGCTCGGCTATGTCCGCGCCTCGATCAAGCAAGGGGCCCTCCAATGACGACGACGGCACGGGTCGCGCCCGCGCGTCCTCCCGCATCCGGTCGCCGGGCGCGGCGGTTCTCCCGCGGCTCGCGCCGGGTATTGCTCAACCTCGCGGGACTGCTGGTCGCGCTGGTCACGCTGTTCCCGGTGCTGTGGATGATATCCACGGCCTTCAAGCCGGCCAACGAGATCTACTCGCTCACGCCGCACCCGTTTCCGCTGCACCCGACGCTCGCCAACTTCCGCGCGGTCTTCAGCGGCAGCGTCATCGGGCGGCCGTACTGGAACTTCCTCAAGAACAGCCTGTTCGTCACGATCGTCGCGGTGGTGGCGTCCTCGCTGATCGCGCTGCTCGCCGCGATCGCCCTGGCGAGGTTCCGGTTCCGGTTCCGCATCGTGTACCTGGTCATGCTGCTGATCGTGCAATTGCTGCCGCAGCAGGCTCTCGTCATCGCGCTGTTCATCGACTTCCGCTCGCTCAACTTGCTGGACAGCCTCGTCGGCCTGATCGCCGTCTATACCGCGTTCGCGGTGCCGGTCACGATCTGGATGCTGCGCAACTTCGTCGCCGCGGTGCCGAAGGAGCTTGAGGAGGCGGCCGCGATCGACGGCGCCGGGGCGTGGACCGTCTTCTGGCGCATCATGCTGCCGATGGTGGCCCCCGGACTGGTCTCGACCAGCGTGTTCGCGTTCATCTTCGCCTACAACGAGTTCATATTCGCGCTGACATTCCTCGGCACCGACACCGCCAAATTCACCCTGCCGCTGTACGTGCAGTACTTCTACGGCCAGAACTCCACCAACTGGGGCGCGATCATGGCATCCTCCACCCTCTTCACCATCCCCGTCCTCGCCTTCTTCCTGATTGCCAACCGCCGCCTCGCGAGCGGCCTGATGGCGGGCGCGGTGAAGGGGTGACGTCACTCGAGCCGCGCATCGACCCGGCGCTCGCCGCCCTCGCCGATGCCATCCTCATCCCGCCCTTCTCCGGCACCACCCCGCCGCCCTGGATCCGCCGGGCGCTTGAGCAGGGGCTGGCCGGCGTCACGCTGTTCGGCCCCAATGTCCTCGGCGACACCGCCGCCCTGACCGAGGCGCTCCGCGCAGCCGCGGCGGTCGAGCCGGTCATCGCCATCGACGAGGAGGGCGGTGACGTCACCCGGGTGGCGTACGCGGCGGGCAGCCCCTACCCCGGGAACGCCGCCCTCGGCGAGGCCGACGACGTGGCGCTGACCGCGGCGGTGTACGCCGCGATCGGGGGCGATCTCGCCCGGCTCGGCATCAACACCAACCTCGCCCCGTGCGCCGACGTGCTCGCGCCGGGCGGCAGCTCGGTGGTCGGAACCCGGTCCTTCGGATCGGACCCGGGCCTGGTGGCCCGGCATGTGACGGCGGCCGTGGCGGGCCTCCAGGGGGCCGGGGTGGCCGCCTGCGCCAAGCACTTCCCCGGGCACGGCCGCACCGCCGCCGACTCGCATCTGACGCTGGCCACCGTCCCCGGCCCGCTGGCCGAGCTGCGCGCCCGCGACCTGCCGCCGTTCACGGCGGCCATCGCGGCCGGGACCTTGGCCGTTATGCCGGGGCACCTGCGGGTGCCCGAGCTGACCGGCGACCTCCCGGCGACGCTGTCCCCGGCCGCGGTCACCGGCCTGCTCCGCCGCGAACTCGGTTTCCGCGGCGTTGTGATCTCCGACGCGCTGGAGATGCGGGCGGCCAGCGCGGTGCACGGGATTCCGGCGGCGGCGGTGCTCACTGTCATCGCCGGCGTCGACCTGGTCTGCCTGGGGCGCGACACCGACGAGGCGATGTACCACGCGGTCCGCACGGCGCTGGCGGAGGCGGTGGCGTCCGGCACCCTGGCCGGCGCCCGGCTGGAGGAGGCGGCCGACCGGGTGGCGGGGCTGCGGGCCTGGCTCGCCGACGCCCGCCAGGCGCAGGCCCGGCGGGGCGACGTGCTCCGCAGCCCCGCTGGTGGCGTGCCGGTCGGTGCCTCCGATGGCATTGGGCTGGTCGCTGCCCGGCGCGCGCTGCGCCGGTCCGGCCCGGTCCCGACCGCGCTCGCCAACCCGCTCGTGGTCGAGGTCGAGCCGGCCGAGAACATCGCCGCCGGCCGGTTCACCTGGGGCTTCGCCGCGTGGGCGGACGTGCTCCGGGTTGACCCGACCGGCGACGGCACGGCGGCTGCCGACGGTGCAGTGGCTGCCGACGGTGCAGCGGCCGGCGGCGGTGCGGCCGCGGGCAACGGGGCGGCGGCGGTCGACGATGCCGGGACCGGTGCCACCGCGACGGCCGACGCCATCGCCGCGACGGCTGACGCCGTCGTCGCGGCGGCCGCGGGCCGGTCCCTGGTGCTTGCCGTCCGCGGTGCCCATGAGGCGATTGCACTGGTCAGCGAACTGCTCGCGGACCGCCCTGACACGATCGTGGTGGAGATGGGAATACCCGTCTGGACGCCGCCACCGGGCACGCCCTATCTGGCCACTTACGGCGCGTCGCGGGTCTGCGCCCAGGCCGCGGCCGAGGCACTCGGCCTGGCCTGAAGACCAGGCGCGGGTTACGGCGCCGGGTAACGGCCGCGGAAGCGGGTCAGCGGGTCGCCCGCCTCGGCCACGTAGGCCACGCCGGCCACCGAGGAGATGACGAGCAGATGGTCGCCCGCCGGCACGCGGCGGGCGACCGAGCACTCCAGGGCGGCCAGCCCGCCCAGCGGGATCAGCGCTCCGGAATCGGTTCCGCGCGTGTGCGGCACGGCGTCGAGGATGAGCCGCGCGCTCGGCCGCCCGGCGGCGGCGAACTGCCCGGCCAGCAGTTTCTGCGACGAGGCGAGCAACGTCAGCGCGAACCGCGCGGCGGGCAGCGACGGGCGGCTCAGCACCTCGGCCGGGTAGGAGTCCGCGATCAGCGCCACCGCGACCATGGGCGGGTCGAGGGAGAGCGGCATGAACGCGCTGACCGTCGTCCCGATGTCATCGCGGTCGTCCGCGATCGTGAGCAGCGTGACCCCGGCGGCCCAGGCCGACAGCGCCGAGGGGAAATCGTTGCCAGCGGCAGGCATCAACGGTCCGTTCAATATCAGCTTATTTTCCATACCCCGGGCAGGGCGAGCGGGCCGTACGGCGGGAGACCGGCCGCGGCCGCGAACCGCCACGCGGGACCCCAGCCGTCGCTGAACAGCGCGGCGACCGCGCCCGCGCCAAGCGGCGCGGCGGCGGCGGGCCGGGACTCGCTCGACTCGGCGGGCCGCAGCTGGTCGAACGGGCCGAGCCGGGGGTAGACCCGGACCGGCGCGTCGGCGCGCAGCCCGGCGCGGCGGCGGGCGATCACGATCGCCTCGCGCATGCCGCCGGTCTCGTCGGCGAGGCCGACGGCGACGGCGTCGGCGCCGGTCCAGACCCGGCCGCGGGCGAGCTCGTGCACCCGCCCGACGTCCATCCGCCGCCCCGCGGCCACCTTTTCCGTGAAATCCGCGTAGACGGCGTCAAGCCAGGAGTTGATCCGCGACCAGTCCGCCTCGGAGAACGGCCGGGAGGCGGAGAACATCGTCGCGTTGTCGGCGCCGTCGGTCAGGGAGTCGGTGGACACCCCGGCCCGGCCGAAGAGTTCCCGCAGCACCGGCTTGCCTAGGATGACCCCGATAGAACCGGTGATCGTCGCGGGCTGGGTCACGATCACGTCGGCCGGGGCGGAGATGAAGTACCCGCCGGACGCGGCCACGTCGCCCATCGACACCACGACCGGCTTGCCCGCCGCGCGAACCCGCACCACCTCGCGCCAGATGACGTCGGACGCGGTGTACGAGCCACCGGGGCTGTTCACCCGCAGCACGACTGCGCGCGCACCCTCGTCCGCCGCTGCCGCGCGCAGCGCGGCCGCCACGGTGTCGGAGCCCATCCCGCCGCCGCCCGGGCCGCCCCGGCCGCTGCGCCCGCTCCTGATCGCTCCCTGCGCGTAGATCATCGCGACGAACCGCTCCGGCTGCCCTGGCGCCAGCTCCTGGACACCGCTGCGCAAGCGGCGCGGCAGGTCGCTGAGCGAATGGGTGCGCTGGTAGCGCTGCAGGTAGAGCAGCGTGGCGTCGGCGGTGGTCTCCTTGCGCACCTGGTCGTAGACCTCGTCGCGGTAGAGCAGACCGTCCACCAGGCCCTCGGACAGGGCCTGCGGCGCGAGGAACGGGCCGCGGCCGAGCAGCGCCGTCGCCTGCTCGGCGGTCAGTCCCCGGCCGGCCGCGATCGCCGCCGCGAGCTGCTCGGTCACGGACTCGGCCAGCCGCGCGGCGGCCTCCCTGGCGGGGCCGGTGAACCCGGTCTCGGTCAGCTGGTCGGCGGCCGACTTGTACTCGTAGCGCTTGGCTGACTGGAAGTCGATGCCGAGCTTCTCCAGCGCGCCGTGCAGGAAGACCTGCTCAACGGCGACGCCGGTGAGGCCGAGGGTGCCCGAGGGCTGCAGGTAAATCCGGTCGAAACCGGTCGCAAGGAAGTAGGGCACATTGCCGCGGACGAAGTCGCCGAACGACTCCGCCCAGGCCACCGCGAGCTTTCCCGACTGCCGGAACTCGAGCACCGCGTCGCGCAGTTCCTGCAGTTTAGCCAGCCCGATCCGTGACCCGCCGACCTTGACCACCAGCGCGCGGACCCGGTCGTCGGACCCCGCCCGCTTCAGCCCGTCGAGCAGGTCGGGCAGGCGCGTGCGGCGTATCGTGAGGAGCGCGGCCACTGGATCTTGCGGGGGTCCGTCAGCGATGCCGTCCGTCAGGTCAAGCTCAAGGATGAGTGGCCCGGTCCTGCGCTGCCGCATCCGGACGATCTGCCCGGCAAGCTTCGCGTCTGCCATGCCGATAGCTTACGCGGACGAGAAGATCATATTTAGCTATCCGAACGTAAGGGGGTGACCGCGAATCGCGAGCATCCCGACCACGGTGGTGGTCGATGTGGCCAACGTGATGGGCGCACGGGCCGACGGCTGGTGGCGGGACCGGGCGGGTGCCGCGCTCCGGCTGTGCCGGGAGGTCGACGCGCTGGCGCGCCGCGGCGACGAGGCGGCGACGCGCGACGTGGGCGAGTGGGTCCTTGTTCTCGAGGGGCAGGCGCGCGAAGCGCTGGCGGTTCTGCGGGCAGACGGGAGCGACGGGGGCGGTGGGAGCGGCGAGGGTGAGCCGCTGCTGCGCCTGGTGCCGGCGCCGGGGTCGGGCGACGACGCCATCGTCAACGTTGTCGCCGAGGTCGTCGCACGGGAGCAAACGTGCCTGGTGGTGACCGCGGACCGGGAGTTGCGGCGGCGCTGCGAGGAGCTGAACGCCTCGGTCGTCGGCCCGGGGTGGCTGCTCAGGCTCCTACAGCAGGTAACATAAAAAGAACAATCACCCCCATCTCCGGATCGCACGATGTGGTCAACCTGCCCGACCTATCGACCGAAACCTGATGCGCATGTACGTGATTTTGGTAGTCGCCGTCCTTCTCGTGGCCATCCTTCTCGTGCTGGCCGACCGCGCCACCGAGGTTGTCCGCCGGGCCAGAAAACGTCGCGCCGCCGCCGAGCGGCTGGCCGCCGCGGCCGCGCGGGCCGAGGATAAGAACCGGGCCCGCACCGCCGCCGCCGAGGCGAGCGATGCGCTGACCACGGTCCTGCCCGCGATTCTGGTGGAAGACCACGAGCCCCGCCACGTGGCGTTAGCCGGCGGCGGGGCCGCAGCCCCGGTTCGTTACCGGAGCTGCTACGGGGGCACCGGAGCTGCTACGGGGGCTCGGGCGTGAGCCAGATCACCGAGAGCGGCGGCAGCACGATCGACGCCGACGCCGGCCGTCCGTGCCACGGCTTCGGTATGGCCTGCACGGCCCCCAAGTTGCCCATGCCGCTGCCGCCGTACCCGGTCGCGTCGGTGTTGAGCACCTCGCGCCAGCGGCCGGCCAGCGGCAGCCCGACCCGGTAGTTCTCGTGCGGCATGGCCGAGAAGTTGGCGATGCAGGCGAGCACAGGGACGCCGTGCTCCTGGTCGCCGAACCGCAGGAATGACAGCACGTTGCCATGCGCGTCGTTGGAGTCGATCCAGCCGAAGCCGGCCGGGACGTAGTCCTGGGTCCACAGGGCAGGCGACTCGCGGTAGCGCACGTTGAGGTCGCGGACCAGGCGCTGCACGCCGGAGTGGTAACCGAACTGGAGCACCCACCAGTCCAGGCCGTCCCGCTCGGACCACTCGCTGCCCTGGCCGAACTCGCTCCCCATGAACAGCAGCTGCTTGCCCGGATGGGCCCACATGTAGCCGAACAGCGCGCGCAGGCCGGCGAACTGCCGCCATTCGTCGCCGGGCATCTTCCGCAGCAGCGAGCCCTTGCCGTGCACCACCTCGTCGTGCGAGAGCGGCAGTATGTAATTCTCCGAGAACGCGTAGACCATGGAGAACGTCAGCTCGTTGTGGTGGTACTGCCGGTGGATCGGGTCGTGCCTCATGTAGTCGAGGGTGTCGTTCATCCAGCCCATGTTCCACTTGAAGCCGAACCCGAGCCCGCCGAGGTGCACCGGGCGCGACACCCCCGGCCACGCGGTCGACTCCTCGGCGATCATCATGATCCCCGGCACCCGCTTGTAGCAGGTGGCGTTGACCTCCTGCAGGAACGCGATCGCCTCGAGGTTCTCACGGCCGCCGTGGATGTTGGGTGCCCACTCGCCGTCTTTTCTGGAGTAGTCCAGGTAGAGCATCGACGCGACCGCGTCGACCCGGAGGCCGTCGATGTGGAATTCCTCGAACCAGTAGATGGCGTTGGCGACGAGGAAGTTCCTGACCTCCGAGCGGCCGTAGTTGAAGACGAGCGTGCCCCAGTCGGGCTGTGACCCGAGCCGGGGGTCGGAGTGCTCGTACAGGTGGGTGCCGTCGAACTCGGCCAGCGCCCACGAGTCGCGCGGGAAGTGCGCGGGCACCCAGTCGACGATCACGCCGATGCCCGCCTGGTGCAGCGTGTCGACCAGGAACCGGAAATCGTCCGGGCTGCCGAACCGGGACGTCGGCGCGTAGTACGAGGTGACCTGGTATCCCCAGGAGCCGCCGAACGGGTGCTCGGCGATCGGCAGGAACTCCACGTGCGTGAACCCGAGATCGGTCACGTAGGCGGCCAGTTCCACGGCGAGCTGCCGGTAGGAAAGGCCCGGTCGCCAGGAGCCGAGGTGCACCTCGTAGACGGACATCGGCGTGGTCTGCGGCTGCCGCTGCGCGCGCTCGGTCAGCCAGTCGGCGTCGGCCCACTCGTGGGCCGACCGGTAGACCACGGAGGCGGTCGCCGGCGGCATCTCGGCCGAGGTGGCCATCGGGTCTGCCTTGTCGCGCCACACCCCGTCGGGCCCGCAGATGGAGTACTTGTAGCGGGAGCCCGGCCCGACGTCGGGCACGAACAGCTCCCAGACCCCGGCGCCGCCGAGCGACCGCATCGGGTGCGCCCGCCCGTCCCAGAAGTTGAAGTCGCCGACGATCCTGACACCCCGCGCGTTCGGCGCCCAGACGGCGAACGCGGTGCCGGTCACCGCGTCGCCAGCCACCGTCGGCCGCGCGCCGAGCGCGTGCCACAGCTGCTCGTGCCTGCCCTCGCCGATCAGGTGCAGGTCGAACTCGCCGAGGGTGGGGAGGTGCCGGTAGGGGTCGTCCTGCAGCCGCGGCTCACCGGTCACGTACTGGACTTCAAGACGGTAATCAGTAACGGGCCCGGCTGATTCTGGGATGGTCACCTCGAACACGCCCTGGTGGCGGTGCGGCATCGGGTAGCGACTGCCGTCGGCGAGGACCGCGGTCACTTCGGCCGCCAGCGGGCGGAGCGCGCGGATGGTGATGCCCTCGGGGCCCGGGTGGACGCCGAGGACGGAGTGCGGGTCATGGTGTTGACCTGCGACGATACGTTCGATCTCACCGAGGGAGACCGTTTCGTCCTTCGATAGCACGTTAGAACTCTGCCAGTGAATCAAGCGGGATGGACAACCAGGATGGCCGGTGCCTGGCCTCGTAAAGGACTTCGTAGACGGCCTTGTCGAGCTGCAGGGCCGTCAGCAGCACCTGGTTGGCCTCCGGGTCGAGGCCGCCGGCCTCGGCGTACCCGGCGCAGAATGCCGCGGCGTTCCTGCGCACCCAGTCGCGGGCCACGTTGCTGAGCGCCGCCTGGTCGGGATGGCCGATGAGCTGGTGGCGGGCGGCGTAATCGAATGACCGGAGCATGCCCGCGACGTCCCGCAGGGCGGAGGAGCGGGCGCGGCGCTGCGCGAGCGGGGTGGCCGGCTCGCCCTCGAAGTCGAGGACGACCCAGCCGGTCTCGGTGCGCAGCACCTGGCCCAGGTGGTAGTCGCCGTGCACCCGCTGGACCGGGAACGGCCCCTTGAGCTTGGCCAGCGCGGCGTAGGCGGCGCCGATCATGTCGGCGTGCTTGCCGAGTTCTGGCACCGCCGCGATGGCCAGGTCGAGCTTGCGGAACATCCGCTCGGTGAGCTCGCCGACCGCTTCGGCGCCGAGGTCGTCGGTGCCGAACGCGGCGGCCAGGTCGGCGTGGACCTGGGCGGTGGCGGCGCCGAGCCGCCGTGACTCCCCGGAGAAGTCGCCGCCGGCGTCCCCGGCGCGCATGTCCGTGCTTGCGTACAGGTCCCGGACGCTGGTCGCGGCGAGCGTCCAGCCGTCGGTGGCGAGCCGCAGGTACCTGGACAGGATCGCCAGGTGAGTGGACACGCCCTCCAGCCTGGTCTCGATCCAGCCAAGCGGTTCCGCCACCTGCGGTGAGCCGAGGGAGTGCAGCGCGATGGTGACCTCAAGATCCGGGTTGGGCCCGGGCGAGAGCCTGCGGAACACCTTGAGGATGGACTCCTCGCCGAAGACCAGGCTGGTGTTCGACTGCTCGCCGGTGATGACCAGGCTGTCCAGGCCGGTCTCGAACTCCGCGCCATCGACCTTGCGCATCTGCAGCGTTCCGAGCCTGGCGTTGGCCCCGATGGCCGCGAGCAGTGGCTTGGTCAGGTCGGCGTCGTGCAGTGCGTCGTAGGCGATCCGGCCGCCGGCCGGGCCGTCACCGACCGTGCCGATGGTCACGTGCTTGAGCCTGGCGGGCAGCTTGCGGCGCAGCCCGACCAGGATCTGGTAATAGTCCACCACCACGCCGTGCGACACCGCGACGATGAGGTGCCGGAGCTCTGGATCGCCGGTTACGAGTTCGGTGTCCGCGACGATCGCCAGATCGCGAGGCCCCTGTCCCTTTCCCGCGAACCAGCGCTGGCTGCCTAGCCATGGTGCTAGTGCGTCCTCGATCGCCATTGGTCTCGCGCGCTCCTATCCTCCGGTGGGGCGTCCCCCGGTTCCCCGGGTCTCGGGGTTTCTAGGTAGACGACAAATTAGAGCACATACGGCGCATCGGTCATTCTCCTGCGTCGTGGCCTATCGGTCATGATCCTCCCTCGCAAGAGGGAGCTGAAACCAGTAGAAACCATGGCCGGGCAAAGTCAGCAGGTACGGAAGCTCCCCGATTGGCGGGAAAGTGACCCCTCCCATGCACTCCACCGGGGTCACGCCGATGAACCTGCGCAGGTCAAGCTCGACCGGCTGCGGGAACCGCGACAGATTGTTGACGCAGAGGATCCGGTCGGTCGCGTCGTGCTCCTGCGAGGCGGTCGTCGCGTCATGCTCGCGAACGAAGGCGAGCACGCTCGGATTGGACGAATTGAGCTCGTCATACGCGCCGAGGCCGAACACCGGGTGCCGCTTCCTGATCTCGATCATCCGCCTGGTCCAGTGCAGCAGGGACTGCGGATGGCGCTGCTGCGCCTCGACGTTGAGCGACTGGTAGCCGTAGATCGGGTCCATGACCGGTGGCAGGTACAGCCGCTGCGGGTCGCTGCTTGAGAACCCGCCGTTGCGGTCCGGCGTCCACTGCATCGGGGTGCGCACGCCGTCGCGGTCGCCGAGCCAGATGTTGTCGCCCATGCCGATCTCGTCGCCGTAGTAGAGCACGGGCGAGCCCGGCAGCGACAGCAGCAGCGCGGTGAACAGCTCGAGTTGGTTGCGGTCGTTGTCGAGGAGCGGTGCGAGCCGCCGCCTGATCCCGATGTTGGCCTTCATCCGGGGATCCTTGGCGTACTCCTTGTACATGTAGTCGCGCTCTTCGTCGGTGACCATCTCGAGGGTCAGCTCGTCGTGGTTGCGCAGGAAGATGCCCCACTGGCAGCCGGCCGGGATCTTCGGCGTCTGGGCCAGGATCTCGGAGATGGGGTAGCGCTGCTCGCGGCGGACCGCCATGAAGATGCGCGGCATCAGCGGGAAGTGGAAGGCCATGTGGCATTCGTTGCCGCCGGTCTCCTCGTCGCCAAAGTACTGCACGACGTCGGCCGGCCACTGGTTGGCCTCGGCCAGCAGCACCCGGTCGGGGTAAGCGGCATCGATCTCGCTGCGGATCCGCTTCAGGTACTCGTGCGTCTCCTTGAGGTTCTCGCAGTTGGTGCCCTCACGCTCGTACAGATAGGGCACCGCGTCGAGGCGGAAGCCGTCGATGCCGAGATCGAGCCAGAACTTGAGCACCTCGATCATCGCGTCCTGGACCTTGGGGTTCTCGAAGTTCAGGTCAGGCTGATGCGAGAAGAAGCGGTGCCAGTAGTACTGGCCGCGGACCGGGTCGAACGTCCAGTTCGAGGTCTCGGTGTCGACGAAGATGATCCGCGCGTCGGCGTACTTGTCCGGCTCGTCGGCCCAGACGTAGAAGTCGCCGTAGGGGCCGTCCGGCTCCGACCGGCTGGCCTGGAACCACGAATGCTGATCGCTTGTGTGGTTCATGACCAGGTCGGCGATGATCCGCATGCCGCGCCTGTGCGCTTGCTCGACCAGCTCCACGAAGTCCGCGATATTCCCATACTCGGGCAGGATGCGCAGGTAGTCCGCGATGTCGTAGCCGCCGTCGCGGAGCGGTGACTCGTAGATGGGCAGCAGCCAGATGCAGTCGATCCCCAGCCACTGCAGGTAGTCCAGCCGGGCGGTGAGTCCCTTGATGTCGCCGGTGCCGTCCCCGCTGGCATCCTGGAACCCGCGGATGAGCACTTCGTAGAAGAGGGCGCGACGGTACCACTCGGGGTCGCGCGGCTGATCCAGGGTGAAGTCGGGCACCCGTTCGCCGGGCGCGGCCGCGAACGGAAATGCGGTCACTGGAGGTTCTGATGAGGCTGCTGCTAGCCCGATTGCCGGCTCGTGTTCTGACACGGCGTGACTCTCCTGAGAGGTGCGCGACCGCCGCATGCCAGGCTAATCGCGCATCGCTCAGGCCTGGTCACGCGTAACGGTGAAGATGTGTGCTGTCCGCACGGCAGGATCAAGGCGCACGTAGTTGGCTTGGCCCCACCTGAAGATCTCGCCGGTGAGCTCATCGGTAACGGTGAACCCCTCGTGCCAGTCCATTCCCAGCGCGGGCATGTCAAGCCACACCGTGGCCTCCCTGGCCTGGTGCGGGTCAAGATTCACTACAACCAGAACGGTGTCTGCGGCGTTCCCGTCCTGCTCCCCCGACTGCGGCGCTGCCTGCCCGGAGGGTCTCTCCGAGATCGTACCTGCCCCGTAGACGCGTTTGGAGAAGCAGATCAGCTCTGGCTGATCCACGGTATGGAAGCGTAGATTACGCAGCCAGTGCAACGCCACATGCTGTTTTCTGATCCGGTTCAGATCGGTGATAAACGGCGCGATGCCTAGCCCGTCCCTGGCCGCGGTCTCCCAGTCGCGCGGCCGGTACTGGAACTTCTCAGAATCCAGGTACTCTTCGCTGCCCGGACGGAGCGGCGTATTTTCGCATAGCTCATAGCCGGAATAGATACCCCAGGATGGGCTGAGCATGGCAGCGAGCACCGCCCGGATTTCAAACGCCGGCACCCCGCCATGCTGCAGGTACTCGTGGAGGATGTCGGGGGTGTTGGCGAAGAAGTTCGGCCGCATCGACGCGGCGGCCGGCCCGGACAGCTCGGTGAGGTACTCGGTCAGCTCGTCCTTGGTGTTGCGCCAGGTGAAATATGTGTAGGACTGGTGGAAACCGACCTGGGCGAGGGCGGCCATCATCGCCGGGCGGGTGAACGCCTCGGCCAGGAACAGCACGTCAGGGTCGGTCTTGCGGATGCTGGCGAGCAGCCGCTCCCAGAACCTGAGCGGCTTGGTGTGCGGGTTGTCCACCCGGAAGATGCGGACGCCGTGGCTCATCCACAGCCGGACGATCCGGTCGAACTCCGCGAAGATCCCCTCGGGGTCGTTGTCGAAGTTGAAGTTGAAGATGTCCTGGTACTTCTTCGGCGGGTTCTCCGCGTAGGCGATCGTCCCGTCGGCCCGGAAGGTGAACCACTCCGGGTGCTCCTTCACCCAGGGATGATCGGGCGAGGCGTTCAGGGCCAGGTCGATCGCCACCTCGAGGCCGAGCTTGGCGGCCCGGGCGACGAAAGCGTCGAAGTCCGCGAACGTGCCGAGGTCCGGGTGGATGGCGTCGTGCCCGCCCTCGGGCGCGCCGATCGCCCACGGCGAGCCGGGGTCGCTCGGCCTGGCCTCCAGGGTGTTGTTGCGGCCCTTGCGGAATGTGGTCCCGATCGGGTGGATGGGCGGCAGGTAGACGACGTCGAACCCCATGCCGGCGATGGCCTCGAGCCTGCGCGCGGCCGTGCGCAGCGTGCCGGAGACCGGATCCCGGCGCCCCATCGGGTCGAACTCGACGCCCTCGGAGCGCGGGAAGAACTCGTACCACGCGCTGTACAGGGCGCGCTTCCGCTCCACCAGCACCGGCTGCCAGCCGGACCTGGTCACCAGATCGCGCAGCGGGTACTCGGCAAGCAGCGCCACGACCTCCGGCGTCTGCGCCGCCGCGAGCCGGTCCCAGGGCGGCCGGCCGCGGTCGCGCAGCTTCTTGGCCACCGCGTTAAGCGCCGTGCGGGCCGCCGCCGGGCGGGACGCGCCCGGCGGCTGCCTGATGGACCGCGCGGCCCGCTCGAACAGCAGCGCGCCCTCGGTCAGCATGAGCTCGACGTCCTGGCCGCGCGGGATCTTGATGTCCGCGTCGTGCGCCCAGTGCGCGATCGAATCGTTCCAGGACTCGACGTGGAAGTGCCAGGTGCCCTCGCTGGTCACCGTGACATCGGCACCGTAACGGTCCGTTCCCGGCGCCAGCTCGCGCATCCGGACCAGCGGCCCCAGCCGGCCGGCGGGATCTCGCAGCACCACCCCGGCGCCAAGTACGCCGTGCCCCTCTTTGATGACGGTGGCGCTGACCTGGAAAGTCTCGCCAGCAACGGCCTTGGCCGGGCGGCGCCCGCACTCAACCACGGGCCCGACGTCGAGGATGGGGATACGTCCGATCACGCCGCCACCGTACCCAGTTATGGTTCACAAAGGAACGCCGACCCGGTGGTAAGGCATAGCCTCTATGATGACTGCCCGTGAGAGCGATCCGACGTTTCACCGTCCGCGTGACGCTTCCGCAGCCGCTAGCGCCGCTGCATGACCTGATGCTCAACCTCCGCTGGTCCTGGCACCCGCCCACGGTTGAGCTGTTCGAGTCGATCGACCCGGCCGGGTGGGCCGCCTCCGGTGGTGACCCGGTGGCGATGCTCAGCTCGATGAGACCAGGCCGACTCGCCGATCTCGCCGCTGACGAGGACTTCCTGCGCCGCCTGGACGCGGTCCTCGCCGACTTGCGCGGCTACACCGGTGAGCCGCGCTGGTACCAGTCGGGCGGGGCAGGCGCGCCGGGGTCGCTGCCGAACGCGATCGCCTACTTCTCCCCGGAATACGGCATCACCGCTGTTCTCCCGCAGTACTCGGGCGGCCTCGGAATCCTCGCGGGTGATCATCTCAAGTCGGCGAGCGACCTTGGCGTGCCGATCATCGGGGTGGGCCTGCTCTACCGGCACGGGTACTTCACCCAGTCGCTGTCGGCCGACGGCTGGCAGGCGGAGCGCTACCCGGCCGACGACCCGAACGGCCTGCCGCTCACGCTGCTGCGGACAGCGGACGGCGAACCGGTCAAGGTCTCGGTCGGGCTCGCCGACTCCAAGCTGCTCACCGCCCAGGTGTGGCTGGCGCAGGTGGGCCGGGTGCCGCTGCTGATGCTGGACTCCTACGTGGAGGAGAACGAGCCCGCGCTGCACGAGGTGACCGACCGCCTGTACGGCGGCGGGAGCGAGCACCGGCTCCGCCAGGAGCTGCTGCTCGGCATCGGCGGTGTCCGCGCGGTCCGCGCCTTCTGCGCGATCACCGGCCACCCCGAGCCCGAGGTCTTCCACACCAACGAGGGCCACGCCGGCTTCCTCGGCCTGGAGCGGATCAGGGAGTACGTGGCGTCTGGGCTCTCCTTCAACGAGGCGCTCGAGCTGTCCAGGGCGGGCACGGTCTTCACCACGCACACGCCGGTGCCGGCCGGCATCGACCGGTTCCCGCGCGAGCTGATCGAGCGGTGGTACCACTCGGGCGCGGAGCCCGGGATTGGGCTTTACGAGGTGCTCGCGCTTGGCGCGGAGACCTACCCGGGCGGCGACCCGCACATGTTCAACATGGCCGTGATGGGCATGCGGCTGGCCCAGCGGGTCAACGGCGTGTCGGTGCTGCACGGCCAGGTGAGCCGGGAGATGTTCGCCGGGCTGTGGCCCGGGTTCGACACCGCCGAGGTGCCGATCGGTTCGATCACCAACGGCGTGCACGCGCCTACCTGGGTCGCGCGCGAGGTCACCGACCTCGGCGACTCGGCCGACGCCGCGTCCGCCGATGCGGGGCGGCTGTGGGCGGTCCGCCGCCTGCTCCGCGCCCGGATGGTCACCGAGACCAGGCGGCGGCTGCGCGAGTCCTGGCAGCAGCGCGGCGCGTCCGGCGCCGAGCTGACCTGGATCGACGACGTGCTCGACGAGAACGTGCTGACGATCGGGTTCGCCCGCCGGGTGCCGTCCTACAAGCGGCTGACGCTGATGCTCAACGACCCGCACCGGCTCGCCGGGCTGCTCCTCGACCCGGAGCGCCCGATCCAGATCGTGATCGCGGGCAAGGCGCACCCGGCCGACGAGGGCGGCAAGCGGCTCATCCAGCAGATGGTCCAGTTCACCGACTCGGAGACCGTGCGCCGGCGGATCGTCTTCCTGCCCGACTACGACATGGCGCTCGCCCGGTACCTGGTCCAGGGGTGCGATGTCTGGCTCAACAACCCGCTGCGCCCGCTTGAGGCCTGCGGCACGTCGGGCATGAAGGTGGCGCTCAACGGCGGCCTGAATCTGTCGGTGCGGGACGGCTGGTGGGACGAGTGGTACGACGGCGGCAACGGCTGGGAGATCCCGACGGCGGACGGCGTCGCCGACGCGGACCGCAGGGACGAGCTCGAGGCGTCCGCGCTTTACGAGCTGCTCGCCAAGTCGGTCGCGCCGTTGTATTACGACACCGGCGCTGATGGCGTCCCGCATGGCTGGGTCGAGATGATGCGGCACGGACTGCGCAGCCTCGGCCCGCTCGTCCGGGCGGACCGGATGGTCGGCGACTACGTGACGAATCTGTACGCGCCGGCCGCGCGGGCCTCGCGCGCGCTCGCGGCCGGGGACAACCGCCCGGCCCGCGACCTCGCCGCCTGGAAGGACCGCGTCCGGCGGGCCTGGGACCTGGTGCGGGTCGAGCACGTCGAGGCCGACGGCACGGAGCCGTCCCTCGGTGCGGTGCTCGACGTGCGGGTGACCGCCTCGCTCGGTGAGCTGACCCCGGCCGACGTCCGCGTCGAGCTGGTCTACGGCCGCCTGGGGGAGGACGACGAGATCGTCGACCCGTCCTACGTGACGCTCACCGCCGACGACTCAGCGCCCGGCCGGTTCTCCGGTTCGGTCGAGCTTGGCCAGCCGGGTCCGTTCGGCTACACCGCCCGCATTCTCCCCGACCACCCGCTGCTCGCCACCCGGGCCGAGCTTGGCCTGGTCACCTATCCGGAAGGGCCGGCCGGCATGTCAACGGGGGACCTGCGCTAACCCGTCAGAACGAGCTGAAAGAGCTGTCCGGCAAGCGGCGGCTTCCATCAGTGTGACGTATTTCGCGTCCAAATTGCCAGGATTTATGGGCATAACTGATAGAAGTCGTCGCTTGTATCTTCAACTTCAAATACTGCGCTCTCTTTACGAAACTGGTAGTGTCGTTTCGTATGGGGGGAACCATGCAAAGGACGCAGCTCAGGACCAGGATCGGGTTCGTGGGCCTCGGTGCTATGGGGGCACCGCTGGCAGGCCGATTGCTTTATCGCAACAAGGTGTTCGGGACCAATCGCACCAAATGCAAGGCGAACGCGCTAATCGCCGAGGGTCTTATCTGGCGGGATACGCCGCGTGCGGTCGCCGCCAATGCGGAGGTCGTGTTCAGCATGGTCACCGATGACGACGCACTCGCCGCGGTCACCGCGGGGCCGGACGGCATCCTGGCCGGCTTGCGGCCAGGTGCCCTCTACATCGACATGAGCACCGTGAGCCCGAGCGTCAGCCGCGAGCTCGCCAAGCAGGTGTGCTCGCGCGGCGCCACCATGATCGACGCGCCCGTCTCGGGCGGCGTTTCCGCGGCCGAGAGCGGCACCCTGTCGATCATGGTGGGCGGCACCGAAGCGGGGTACCGGGCGGCCGAGGCGCTGCTGCTCCGGCTCGGCAGCACCGTGACTCACGTCGGCGCGAACGGCCAGGGGCTGCTGCTCGGCCTGGCCATTAACGTCAGCCTGGCCGCCCAGTTGCTCGCGTTCAACGAGGGGGTCCTGCTGGCCGAGTGCGGCGGGATCGACCCCGTGCTGGCGGCCCGCGCGCTCGGGGCACCGATGCCGGGCGACGATGCGCCCGTCCTCCTTGACGTGCCCGGGCGGGCCCGGGTTCCCGCGCGGGCGCGGGAACCCGGGTGGGCGGCGCTTGATGCGGTGCATATGCACAAGGACATCCGGCTCGCCCTCGAGGCCGCACGCGAGTCCGGCGTTACGCTTCCGGTGGCGGCCGCCGTGGACAGCGCGCTGAGCCGCGTCGCGAACGCGGGCTATGGGCACGGGGGCGAAACCCGGCTCTACAACGGATTGGCGACCGCATGACCCAGGTGATCGCGACGCACCGCGGCCGGCCGCGCAGCGAGACGGCCCATAGGGCGGTGCTGGCCGCGGCCGCGGAACTGCTACTTGACCACGGCCTGCACGCGGTCAGCATGGATGCCGTCGCGGAACGGGCAGGGGTCAGCAAGGCCACCATCTACCGCTGGTGGCCCAAAAAGGAAATCCTCGCCCTCGACATGCTGTTCACCGAGTGGCTCGCGGTGACCCCTCAGCATTACGAGAGCGGCGTGCTCCGCAGCGACCTGACCGCGCTGCTGCTCGCCTGGAGCCGGCTGTCCAGCGGCCGGCCCTATGGCCGCGTAGTCGCCGCGCTGCTCGCGCAGGCGCGGACCGACCCGGTCTTCTCGGCCGAATACCAGCGGCGCATGCTCGAGCCGCGCCGTAACCAGGCGCGGATGATCTTCGCCCACGCCATCGCCCGCGGTGAGATCCCGGGCGAGACGAAGATCGAAGTGGCGATCGACCTCCTCTACGGTCCGCTCTACCACCGCCTGCTGCACGGCCATGCCCCGCTTGATGACCAGTTCGTCGACGACGTCGTCGACATGGCGCTGCGCGGCATCCAGTCGGGCGCCTAGGCCGGCCACCCGGACAGCACCCGGGCGGGGGGGTTACGTCAGGCCGAGGGCCAGCCGCACCGCGCGTTCGACGGGCGAGTATGCGCCGTCCTCGCGCCGCAGTTCCAGCAGCCCGGTGGGCATCAGCGGGGGCTGGGCCATGAACCGCGGTTCCCGTCCCTGGTGCCGCTGCGCGGAGTGAATCAGGAACGGGTGGCAGAGGTAGACGTCGCCGGCCCGGCCAGTCGCCAGGGCCAGCGGGCGGTCCGGTGAATCGAGCTTGCCCGCCTCGTCCATGACCGCGGACGCGGCGGAGAAGCTCATGCCGCGCTGGCCGGCCGCTTGCAGGAACGGCGGCACGTCCAGGTGCGAGCCCACCTTGATCTTGGTCGGCGCGTCATCGGGGCCGACATCGGAGAACAGGAACAGCATCAGCAGGGCCCGGCCGCGTGAGCGCAGGTTCAGGCAGTACCCCTGCACGCCCTCGACGGTGTAGCTGCCCTCCATGTGCCACCCGGTGTCGCCGGGCTCGCCGGAGTGCGGGAACCGGATCGGGAACGTGCCGAGCCCGTCCCGCGGTATCCACCGGCCCCTGCCCACCAGCTGGTCGAACGCCTCGTGCAAGCGCGGCGTGCTCGCGGCCCGCCGGAACGGCTCTGTCCCGTACCCGCTGAGCCGGATGACCGGCTGCGTCCAGCTGCCCGGGTCGTCGGGGTCGAGGCCGGTCTCCCGCCACAGGAACGACCGGCCCGCGTCCGCCAGCGCCCGCGGAAACGCCTCGGGAACGTGCACGAACCCGTCGGCAACGAACCGCTCGACCTCTTCCGTCGTCAGCACAACAGCGATTCTTGACGGGCGGCTCGCGACGCGGCAACTGGATTGTTCACCCCACGTCCTGCGCCCCGGCCCGCCCGTGCCCTGCGCCCGGGAGTCCCAAGCCGTGCGCAGCCGGGGCGACCTTGCATAGCTCCCGGACAAGATAAAACGTTTTAGTAGACCTGAAAGTGTCCGGCAGCTATGTAAAGTCGAAAAAGTGTCTGGCAGCTATGCAAAGTCGTGGCAAGGAGCAAGGCCGCGGACCGGCCGTGGAAGCGGGCAGAGCGGCGCTGTAGCTTAGGGATGCCGCAGGTTCGTGAGTTGTGCGGGTGGTCTCGGCGTGGAGGTGGCGGGCGTGGGCGAGTTCGTACGGGTTGAGGTCGCGGACGGGATCGCGACGATCCGGCTGGACCGGCCGAAGATGAACGCGCTGAACGCGCAGGTTCAGAACGAGATCGCGGCGGCGGCGGCGCAGGTGTCCGCCGACAGCGAGGTTCGCGCGGTCATCCTCTACGGCGGTGAGCGGGTCTTCGCGGCGGGCGCCGACATCAAGGAGATGGCGTCCATGAGCTACCCGCAGATGGCCGGGCGGTCGGGCGCGCTGCAGGCGTCGTTCAGCGCCGTCGCCGACATACCGAAGCCCGTGGTGGCCGCGGTCACCGGGTACGCGCTCGGCGGCGGGCTCGAACTCGCGCTGTGCGCCGACTTCCGGGTGCTCGGCGAGAGCGCCAAGGTCGGCCAGCCGGAGATACTGCTCGGCATCATCCCCGGTGCCGGCGGGACCCAGCGGCTGCCGCGGTTGATCGGGCCGGCCAGGGCCAAGGACCTTATTTTCTCCGGCAGGCACGCGGGCGCGGCCGAGGCGCTGGCCATCGGCCTGGCCGACAAGGTGGTGCCGGACGCCGACGTCTACACCGCGGCCAGGGACCTGGCCGCGCAGTACGCGGCCGGCCCTGCCCTCGCGCTGCGCGCCGCCAAGCAGGCCGTCAACCGGGGTCTTGAAGTCGATCTGGCCACCGGGCTGGAGATCGAGCGGCTGCAATTCGCCGCCCTATTCGCCACCGAGGACCAGAAGACCGGCATGAACAGCTTCATGGAGAACGGTCCGGGAAAGGCCGTCTTCGAGGGGCGCTGACGGTTTTAGGAGCATGCCGGCCGCTGGATCACGCCAGTTGGGTCAGGTGCGATACTCAAGACGTGACTGAGCCTGATGACGCGCTCTCGCTAGAGATGGTGACGGCCGCGCTGCGAGTGGACGGCAACGATGCCGCCATCTACGCCAGCGTCCTGGCCAACTCGCTGAGCGAGGCGTTGCCGCCGGGATACGTGACCGTGGAGCGCAAGCAATCGATGTCCGACCGGATGCGGGGCCGTCCGGGCGAGATCGCCAAGATCGCGGTCACGCTCGGCGACCAGGTCATGACGCTCGCCCTGAACAACGGCCGCCCGGTCGCGGAGGTCTGCCGCGAGGTCCGCGGCGTGGTGCTTTCGCGGCAGCCGGTGCCGCTGCAGCAGTGGGCCGCCGCGCTGGCCAGTGCCCTGGTCGCCAACGCCGAATCGAATGCGCAGGCGGCCGAGGCGCTGCGCCGCCTTGTCATCGGCTCGTTACTTATAGCAACTAGAGAGTAATCAAGGTTTTATAGAAATCGCGGATGCGGGACATACTCTGAGAGGACGATGCCTGCACTGGATGCTCTCCCGCGCAAGTTCGGCCCTTACCGAATTCTTGAGAAGATCGGCGAGGGCGGCATGGGCGTGGTCTACCTCGCCCGGGACGCGGCCAACCGACAGGTCGCCATCAAGGTCCTCGGACCCGCGGTGGCCGCTGACCCCGCCGCCCGGCTGCGCCTGGCCCGCGAGGTCGAGACCATGCGCCGGGTCAGCAATGCCCATGTCGCCGCGGTGCTTGACGCCGATCTCAACGGGCCGTCGCCCTATGTCGTGACCAGGTACGTTCCCGGGCAGACGCTGGAAGCGGCGGTGCGCCAACACGGCCCGCTGCGCGGGGCGGCGCTGCAGCGGCTGGCCAGCGGGCTGGCCGAGGCGCTGGCCGCCATCCACGCGGCCGGGGTGATCCACCGCGACCTCAAGCCGGGCAACGTCATGCTCGACGACGGGCAGCCGGTGGTGATCGACTTCGGCATCGCGCACATCCAGGACTCCACCAGGCTCACCAAGACCGGCCTGGTGATGGGCACCCCTGGCTACCTTTCGCCCGAGATCATCGAGGGCAAGCAGGCCAGCGGGGCATCCGACGTGCACTCCTGGGGCACCACGATGGCCTACGCGGCAACCGGCCGCCAGCCGTACGGCACGGGCGATTTCCAGACGGTCTTCTACCGGGTACTCGCGGGCAGGCCGGAGCTGACCGGCGTCCCGCCGGCGCTGCTGCCGCTGGTCTCGGCCGCGCTCTCCACCGACCCGCTGGCCCGGCCGACCGCGCGATCGCTGGTCAGCCTGTGCGCGGCGTCGGCCGCGAACGGCACAAGCGCGCCCTACGGCACGGCCCGGCTGCCCAACGGGGCGCAGCCCACGTTGACCGGCGCCGGCGGCGGATCGGCCGTCCCAATGCCGCCGGTCGTGCCCCCTAGACCCAGCGCCGCCCCGGCGTACCGGCGCCCTGACTGGCCCGAGTACCGGTCACCGGCCCAGGCCGCGCAGGACGTAATCGACCTGCTGCCGCCGGTCGATTACGCGCGCCCGGGCGGGCGGCCCGACCGGCGGCCGCAGGGGCAGTCGCTTGGGACGCAGCAGACGCAGTCACCGGGTACCGGCCGGCCGCAGGGGCCGGCCGCCCCCCGGCCGCCGGCCCCGCCCCCGGCCGCCGGGCATGGCCTGATCGGGCTGGCGGCGGTGGTCAGCGCCATCGGGATCAGCCTGCTGCTCCCGGTCGCGGGGACGATCCTCGCCCTTGGCGTCATCACCCTGCTCCGCGCGGCCGACACCGCGCAGGTGTCGCTGTCGGATCGGCGCAGCGTGCGCGGCGCCCGGCCGAGCGACATCCTGCTGGTCATCATCACGGCCCCCTGGACCGTCGCCCGCGCGCTGCTGAAGACCGTCCTGCTCGCGCCGCTGGCGCTGGTCGTGGCGGTGCCGGCCGCGATCGCGGCGGTCGTGCTTGCCCGCGCGGGAACGCTGCCGGCGGCGCTCAGCTGGGGGGCCGCCGCGGCCGTCGCCTTCTACTGCGTGGGCCCCGGCTCGGGCAAGCCCCGGCGGCAGCTGCGGCGGATGTCGGCCGCGGTCATCCGTTCCCGGGGCGCCATGATCGCCGCCTGCATCTCGGCCGTGGCGCTGGCCCTGGCGATACTCTCCTCGGCGCTCTCGCAGCCGCCGCTGATCTGGCCCGCCACCGCCTCGACGATCCCGCACCTGCTGCCGACGGTCAATATGCTGCCGTCACTCGGCGGGACCCTGCACGCCGTCCAGCGGTGGCTGCTGGCTCACTCCGTGGGCATGCTGCACCTGCCCTGAGCCGTAATCGGCCAGCGGCCGGACCAGGCCGAGGGAGATCACCAGGTTGGCCAGCCGGGCACGCCGGTTGACGCCCTCCGGCACCCGGAACTTCACGTAGAGCCTGAGCAGGTGCTGTTTGACCGCGGCCTCGGTCACGGTCATGTCGACGGCGATCTCCTTGGCGGTGGCGGGCGTGATGAACGCGTCGTCCGACAGTGCCGGGCGGCAGAGCGAGATCAGCACGTCAAGCTCGCGGCGGGTCAGTTCCGGCGCGGCCGCGCGGCGCTGCTCGACCTCGGCCGTCGCTTCCTCGGAGGGCAGGCCCTCGATCCGGCACCGGGCCGACCCGAAGGTCAGCACGTCGCCGTCCTCGAGCACCCGGCGGGCAATCGGCCGACCGTTTACCCGCGTGCCGTTCCGTGATAATCCAAGGTCGGCCAGGTAAAAGTAGGGGCCGCGGCGCACGATTTCTGCGTGTAGTCGGGAAACGCTCGGATCAGCAAGCCGGACATCCACCCGGAGGCCGCGCCCGATCGTAGTTACCTCGTCGCGTAGCGGAATTACTTCCCCGGTGTCTTCAATGCGAATGTAGGGCGAGTTCACGCCAGACCTTCCCGTCTATCGGCGACGTGACGCTTATCTCACTCTATCGTTAGTTGGGAATTTCCCCCAGTGCGTGCGGCCGGGCTTCGCCGTCGGCCGGTAAGCTCGCCAGTGAGCAGCCAGAAGGCCGGCCGTACGCACGCGGCCGACCGCGGGAGACGATCGATCATGACGTCCGAGTCTAAGCATGCGTCGGCCAAGGACCACCGCGCCGGTGACGACGGGAGTATCGTCGCTGTCATCCCGTACCTGACCGTCCTGGTCTGCGCGGTCGCAGGCGTTTACATCGCCTGGCGCCAAGGCTCGGCGGGCGGCGGACAGGGGGCTGTCGTCGGCGGCGTCGCGCTGCTGGCCGGCGCTCTCCTCCGACTGGCTCTCCCGGCCCGGCTGGCAGGCCTCCTGGGCACCAGGAAACGGGTAACCGACGTGCTCACGCTCAGTGTCCTCGGTGCCGGCCTGATTGTCGCGGGCCTGGTAGTGCCGCGTTAGGGTCAAACCGGCTAGCCGGAGGCGGGGTGCGGCGTTTTCCTTCACCGGGGTGCGGCGGTATCTTGACGTCGAGAAGAAATCTCCAGAGCAGGAGCTGGCAACACGATGGCCGCGATCATCTACACGAAGACCGACGAGGCGCCGCTGCTGGCGACGTACTCCTTCCTCCCCATCGTCTCCGCCTATGCCCATAAGGCCGGCGTCGAGATCGAGACCCGCGACATCTCGCTGGCGGGGCGCATCCTGGCTCAGTTCGGCCTGGCCGACGACGCGCTGGCCGAGCTCGGCGAGCTGACGATGAGGCCGGAAGCCAACATCGTCAAGCTGCCCAACATCTCCGCCTCGGTCCCGCAGGTCAAGTCGGCGATCAGGGAGCTGCAGGCCAAGGGGTACCCGCTGCCGGACTACCCGGAGGCGCCGTGGACGCCGGAGGACACCGGGATCCGGGCGAGGTACGCCAGGGCCATCGGCTCAGTCGTCAATCCGGTGCTGCGCCAGGGCAACTCCGACCGCCGCGCCCCGCTCCCGGTCAAGGCCTACGCGCGCAAGCACCCGCACACCAACAAGCCCTTCGGCAATGACTCGAAGACCTCCGTGACGACGATGGGCGACCACGACTTCCGTGCCAACGAGAAGTCGGTAACGCTGCCCGCCGACGACACACTCAGGGTCGTACTTGAGACCACCGCCGGTGAGCAGAAGGTGCTGCTTGAATCGCTCCCGGTGCTGGCGGGCGAAGTCGTCGACGCGACCGTCATGCAGGCCGCTAACCTCCGCGCGTTCCTGATCAACGCGCTGGCGACGGCGAAGGCGGAGAACGTCCTGTTCTCGGTCCACCTCAAGGCGACCATGATGAAGGTCTCCGACCCGATCATCTTCGGCCACGTGGTGGAGGCGTACTTCGCGGACGTTTTCAGCAAGTACGGCGACGACCTCGCCGCCGCCGGCCTCTCGGCCAACGACGGCCTTGGCGCCATCCTGGCCGGGCTGCCGTCGCTGCCGAACGGCGCCGAGATCAGGGCCGCCTTCGAGGCCGCGCTGGCCGCGGGCCCGCGGCTGTCCTACGTCAACTCCGGCAAGGGCATCACCAACCTGCACGTGCCGAGCGACGTCATCGTGGACGCCTCCATGCCGGCCCTGATCCGCAACGGCGGCAAGCTGTGGGGGGTCGACGGCGCCGAGGACGACACGCTCGCCGTCATCCCCGACTCCTCCTACTCGGGGGTCTACGCGACCGTCGTCGAGGACGTGAAGAGGAACGGCCCGCTTGACCCGGCGACGATCGGTACGGTCCCCAACGTCGGCCTGATGGCGCAGGCCGCGGAGGAGTACGGCTCGCACAACAAGACCTTCGAGATCCCCGCCGACGGCACCGTCAGCGTCGTCAACCAGGCGGGTGATGTCCTGCTCGCCCACGACGTCGAGGCGGGCGACATCTGGCGCGCCTGCCAGACCAAGGACATCCCGGTCCGCGACTGGGTGAAGCTTGCCGTCACCCGGGCCCGTGCCTCGCAGACCCCGGCGGTCTTCTGGCTCGACGAGTCCCGCGCCCACGACGCCGAGCTGATCAAGAAGATCAACGCCTACCTGCCCGAGCACGACACGGCCGGCCTGGAAATCCACGTTCTCACGCCCGAGCTGGCCACCGCGTACTCACTGGAGCGCATGCGGCGAGGGCTCGACACAATCTCCGTGACCGGCAACGTGCTGCGGGACTACAACACCGACCTGTTCCCGATCCTCGAGGTCGGCACGTCGGCCAAGATGCTCTCCATCGTGCCGCTGATCGCGGGCGGCGGCCTCTTCGAGACCGGCGCCGGCGGCTCCGCCCCGAAGCACGTCCAGCAGCTCATCCAGGAGAATTACCTGCGCTGGGACTCGCTGGGCGAGTTCTTCGCGCTGGTCCCCTGCTTCGAGCAGTACGCCGACTTCGCCGGCGTGCCCGCCGCCAAGGTACTGGCTGACACGCTCGACCGGGCGACCGGCACGTTCCTTGACGAAGACCGCAGCCCGGGGCGCAAGCTCGGCACCATCGACAACCGCGGCTCGCACTTTTACCTGGCGCTCTACTGGGCCCAGGAGCTGGCCAGGCAGACCGACGACGCCGAGATCGCGGCGGCGTTCAAGGGGCTGGCGGAGACGCTGGCGGCGAAGGAGTCCGCCATCGTCGGTGAGCTCCTCGCGGTCCAGGGCAAGACCGCCGACATCGGTGGCTACTACCTGCCCGACCCCGGGAAGACCGCGGCCGTGATGCGCCCGTCGAAGACCTTCAACGACGCGCTCGCCGCGCTGTAGCGGGCGCTGGGTGCCACCGGCTGACCTGCAGGCTAGGACAATGTGACAAGCTCGAAGGCGAGCTATGAGAACAGGGAGATTTCACGAATGGCACGCAAGGGCAAGGTAGCCGTCATCGGGGCTGGCTTCTACGGATCGACGACCGCGCTGCGGCTGGCTGAGTACGACATCTTCGACGAGGTCGTGCTCACCGACATCAGGGACGGCTGGGCCGAGGGTCTCGCGCTTGACATGAACCAGGCACGGGCCATCGAAGGCTTCGAGACCAAGGTGACCGGCAAGACGACCGGCGCGAACGGCGAGGGCTACGAGGTGCTGGCCGGCGCGGGCGTCGTGGTGATCACCGCCGGCCTGCCGCGCAAGCCGGGCATGAGCCGGATGGACCTGATCGAGGTCAACGCCAAGATCGTCCGCCAGGTGGTGGAGAACGTCGCCAAGCACGCGCCCGAGGCCGTGCTGATCATCGTCTCCAACCCGCTCGACGAGATGACCGCGCTGGCGGCGAAGGTCTCCGGCTTCCCGACCGCGCGCGTGCTTGGCCAGGCGGGCATGCTGGACACCGCCCGGTTCTCCTTCTTCGTGGCGGAGAAGCTCGGCGTGCCGGTCGGCTCGGTCAAGACCCTGACCCTCGGCTCGCACGGCGACACGATGGTGCCGGTGCCGTCGGCCTCCTCGGTGGACGGCAAGCCGCTCTCCGAGGTGCTGTCCGAGGCCGAGATCGAGCCCCTGGTCACCCGGACCCGCAACGGCGGCGGCGAGGTCGTCGCGCTGCTCAAGACCGGCTCCGCTTACTACGCGCCGTCGGCCGCGGCCGCGCGGATGGCGCGGGCGGTGGCCGAGGACACCGGCGAGATCATGCCGGTCTGCGCCTGGGTCGACGGCGAGTACGGCATCTCCGGCGTCTACCTGGGCGTCGAGGCCGAGATCGGGGCGGGCGGGGTCAAGAAGATCGTCGAGCGCGACCTGACCGAGTCAGAGCTCGCGGGCCTGCGCGAGGCGGCCGAGGCCGTCCGCGCCAAGCAGGCGGATGTGGCGTCGCTCTAGCTGAGCCTCTCTAGCTGAAACCAGGCCGCACATCGTCCCCTCGCCGGCGTGCCGCTGGCGAGGGGACCGCGTCAAGGTACTCCGGTGCCGCCCAGCCGCGCTCCTGGAAAGTCTCAGACAGTAGTGAACGTACGGTTGCTTCGCGCTCGGCGGGAATGAGAGCCAGTACCGAGCCGCCGAAGCCGCCGCCGATCATCTTCGCCCCATAGGCACCCGACCCGATGGCCACGTCCACGGCGGCGTCCGCCTGCGGCCAGGAGACCTCGAAATCGTCCCGCAGCGACACGTGCCCCTCGGTCAGCAGTGTCCCGACATACCGGTACGTATCGGCCCGGTACTTATCGGTGCGATCCGCGCCCCCGCGCTGCAGGGCCGACGCGATTGCCCGTGCTCTGGCGCTGTCGTTGATCACGTGCCGGGCGCGGCGCCGCAGCACCGGGTCGGCTAGCGCCGCGACCGCGTCGGCGTCGGCCAGCAAGCCGAGCGCGGGTACGCCGAGCAGCCGCGCGGCCTCCTCGCACTCGGCCCGCCGCGCCGCGTACTCGCCGGATACCAGCCGGTGGGTGACGCTGGTATCGACGATAAGGGTGACCGCCCCGGCGGCTGACGGCCGGAACGGCACCTGCGTCCGTCCCAGCGTCCCGCAGTCGAGCAGCATCGCGTGACCCGGCTGGCAGAGCAGCGTCGCCGACTGGTCGATGATGCCGGTGGGCGCGCCGACGAACTCGTTCTCCGCGCGCTTGGCGATCAGCGCGAGCTGCTCGCGCGGCACCGACACGCCCGACAGTGAGCACAGCGCCAGCGCCACCGAGCACTCGAGCGCGGCCGAGGACGACACGCCGGCGCCGACCGGCAGGTCGGAGTCGATGTCAATCGACGCGCCAACGATGCCGAACCCGGCCTCGCGCAGCGCCCAGGCCACGCCTGCCGGATAGGCCGCCCAGCCGTTCACCGAGCCGGGCGCGAGCTCGTCAAGGGCGACCGTGACCTGGTCGTCCGGCTGCTGCTTGGAGGACAGCACCAGCAGCCCGTCGTCGCGCGCGGTGGCGGCCGCGGTCACGCCCTGGGCCAGCGCGAACGGGAGCACAAGGCCCTCGTTGTAGTCAGTGTGCTCGCCCATCAGGTTGGCCCGCCCCGGCGCGAACCAGACTTCCGTGCTCATTGCCGCCTCATGTCGCCTCTCCCGGCAGTGCCCGTCTCTCACCTGTGGCACTGCTCCTCTGTGGCACTGCTCCGCATCCACGGGCGGAAACGCTATCCGGTCTAGACTGTCGCCTGGAACTGGCTTGGGACATAAATGTGCGGGTAACCTGCCGGGACAGTAATCAACGGGTGGGCAGCGGAGGAAGTCGGCGATCGCAGCGTGAGCAGGGTCGTCCTGGACGTCATCATCGTCCTTGTCATTGTGTCCATTGGCGGGTTCTTCTCCGCCTCGGAGATGGCGCTCGTCTCGCTCCGCGAGACTCAGGTGCGATCGCTGTCCAGGCGCGGCAGGCGCGGTGCCAAGGCGGCAAAGCTCGCGTCGGACCCGAACAGGTTCCTGTCGGCCGTGCAGATCGGCGTGACGCTGGCGACGCTGGTATCCGGCGCCTTCGGCGCGGACACGCTTGTCGGGCTGCTGCACAGCTGGCTGGTGCGGCACGGCGTGTCCGGCGACGTGGCCTCCCCGCTCGCGTTCGGCATCGTCACCGTCTGCATCACCTTCGTCAGCCTGGTGCTTGGCGAACTCGCGCCCAAGCGGATCGCGCTGCAGCGCTCGATGTCGCTCGCGCTCTTCGCGGCCCCGCTGCTCGACCGGATCGCGACGCTCGCCCGGCCGGTGGTCTGGCTGCTTTCGCTGTCGGTCAACGGGGTCGTCACGCTGCTCGGCGGAGACCCACGGCAGGGCCGTCAGTCGATGACCGAGCAGGAGGTCCGCGAGCTCGTGACCGGCACGCAGACGCTCAGCGCGGACGAGCGGCGCATCGTCGGGGAGGTCTTCGACGCCGGGAAGCGGCAGATCCGCGAGGTGCTGATACCCCGCACCGAGGTCGAGTTCCTGGCCGCGGGCACCTCGGTCGGCGAGGCCGCGGAAATCGCCGCGAGCGTCCCCTACTCACGGCTGCCGGTCTATCAGGACTCCTACGACAACGTCGTCGGGTTCGTGCACATCAGGGACCTGCTCGGCCCGGCCGCGCCGGAGCGCTCCACCCTGGTCGACCAGGTGGTCAGGCCGATCAAGTTCCTGCCGATCAGCAAGACCGTGCTCAGCGCGCTCTCCGAGATGCGCCGTGAGCGGGCGCACATGGCCATCGTGGCCGACGAGTACGGCGGCACCGCGGGCATCATCACCCTGGAGGACCTGGTGGAGGAGCTTGTCGGCGACATCAGGGACGAGTACGACACCGGCGAGGCGGTAGCGAAGAAACTCCCGCGCGGCGAGGTCGAGGTGGACGGCCTGCTCAACCTGGACGAGTTCGCGGAGCAGACCTCGATCCGCCTGCCCGAGGGCCCCTACGAAACCGTCGCCGGCTTCGTCCTGGCCGCCCTGGGCGAACTCCCCGAGCCGGGTGCCTCGGTCAATGTCCCCGGCTACACCATCACCGTCACAGAAATGGACGCCCGCCGCATCTCCCGGCTCCGGGTGACCCCCACCCCGGACCCGGCGCCCGAGCCTCCTGCGCAACCACACACCCCGGAAAACAGCCCTTCAGGCAACAGCCCCGCTGGGACCAGCCCGACCGGCACCAGCCCTTCGGGGACCGGCTCGTAGTCGGATTGACCGTCGCTGAGAGTCGTGGAATGGGTGTTCGCGGTGGTTCGCACCGGCCATGAGCGTCTTCAGCGGCCAAAAATCCCGGGTCTTTCACTGGCGCGTCCAGGACAAATGCAGAGCAGGAGCTGGAGAATAATGGGCGGCAAGAAGCCGCTCCTGCAATTGACCTTTCCCACCATCGGACTTCTCATGGAATCCAAGCGCGAAGTGCCCGGTCCGCTGACGGAAGAAGTACTCGGTCTGCTGGCGGAAGATGTCTACACGCCATGGGAGGTTGCCGCCCAAGTGCCAGCAGGGAGGCCGGAACTTGAGCAGGCAATCGGCAGCCTGCTCCAGGCCGGGCTAGCCGAGTGGTTCATGCGCACGGACGACTCGGCGAAACCTGTCGCCTGGTCGGAACTGCGCTTGCCGGAACCGGACCTGGCCGACGGTCGCACGTGGGCACTCCCTGCTCTAGGCGAGCGGCAGATCCTGCTTGGCATCACGGACGCGGGGGACGAGGCTTACTTCTGGTTTCCCGGATAGCCGTCGGCTTTCCCGGATAGCCGTCGCGTGAACGGCCAGCCATCTCGGTCATTGTGTCCGGGGCGGGCGTGGTCAGGGCCGGGCGCCGGCGTTTAGCCAGGTGGCGAAGGTCTGGATCTTGTCGGCTGGCCAGCGGCCGTCGCAGGGCATCGATCCGTCTTGCAGGCGGCCGAGGATGGCCTGGCCGTGGGCGGCGACGTCGGTCGCCGACCAGAGATCGAAGGCCCTGCTCATCGAGGTGCGGTCTTTTTCGCGGAACAGCGGCTTGATGTCGTGCTCGAAGCTCAAGGCGGGCGTGGACACGGGCGGGACTCCTGTCGTGGTGGAACGTTCCAGATGTTCCTGTCTGGAGTTGCTGTGGCTCAAGCGTGACTGATGCAGCACGGTCTGTCATCAGTCATACCTCAGTCATACGCCACTGAAATCGCGTGCATTTCCGGACATTTTGCGGGAAGCGTTACGGGGCCGGCCTGTACGGGCCGTCGACGCCTTCCTAAGGAGCCGGAACGTGTCAACACGGACGCAGCGCTATGCCAGACGGACCAGAGCCAGCGGGAGCGCGGCCGGGCGGAGCGGGGGCGGCGCGCTTGCGCTGCTCGGCCGGGCGGGCTTCCTTGCCCGCGGAATCATGTACATCGTCATCGGCTGGATCGCGTTGCAGATCGCCTTCGGCCACACTCGTCAGCAGGCCGACAGGACCGGGGCGCTGCACGAGCTGAGCTCAACGCCGTTCGGCAAGGTGGCGCTCTGGATACTCGTCGTCGGCTTCATCGGCATGACGCTGTGGCGGCTGTCGGAGGCGATCTGGCCCACCGGTGACGGGCGGAAAGCCGGTAAGCGGGTGCTGGCGCTGGCCAAGGCCGTGCTCTACGCGGTCATCGCTTACGGCGTGCTGAGGTACGCGCTCGGCCTGGGCTCCCCGCAGTCGAGCAATACGCAGTCGGTGGACCTGACCGCCACGCTGATGCGGCACGCGGGCGGCAAGGTGCTGGTGGTAGTGATCGGCCTGGTCCTCATCGGCGCCGGCTTGTATCTCGGCTACCAGGCCTGGCGGGAACGTTTCCGCAAGGAAATGGACCTGGGACGGCTGAGCCCGCGGACGCGGAAGATCGTCATCTGGCTAGGCCGGGCCGGCGGCGTCGCCCGCGGAATCGTGTTCATCACGGCGGGCATCTTCCTCGTCGTGGCCGCCGTCGAGGCGAAGCCGGGGCAGGCCAAGGGGATCGACTCGTCGCTGCGGGTGCTCGCGACCACGCCGGCCGGCCCCTGGCTGCTTGTGCTGGTCGCGATCGGGCTCATCATGTTCGGCCTGTTCTCCTGCTGCGAGGCCCGTTGGCGCCGGTTCTAGGGCAGGCCCGCCGGTGACCGGAGGCAACTACACTGTGCCGTTACACGGGATGTACCTGGTGGAAGGCGGTCGGTGTGTCTGGGCCTGGTGGGTTTGACACCGTTCTGGTGGTCGACTTTGGGGCGCAGTATGCCCAGCTGATCGCCCGCCGGGTGCGTGAGTGCCACGTCTACTCGGAGATCGTGCCGTCGACCATGCCGGTCAGTGAGATGCTGGCCAAGCAGCCGAAGGCGATCATCTTGTCCGGCGGCCCGTCCTCGGTGTACGCCGAGGGCGCGCCCAATGCGCCGGAGGGTCTGTTCGACGTCGGCGTGCCTATCTTCGGCATCTGCTACGGGCACCAGGTGCTGGTCAAGGAGCTTGGCGGCACGGTCGAGCGGACCGGCGCGGCCGAGTACGGCGGCACGCCGCTGCAGGTCCTGCCGGCCGGCGGCCGGCTGCTTGGCGGGCTCGGTTCCGAGCTCAGCGTCTGGATGTCGCACGGCGACACCTCCACCATCGCGCCGCCTGGTTTCACGGTGACCGCGCGGACCGCCGCCACCCCGGCCGCGGCGGTGGAGAACCCGGAGCGCGGTTTCTACGGGGTGCAGTTCCATCCCGAGGTGATGCACACCGAGTACGGGACGCAGATCCTCCGGCGGTTCCTTGAGGCGGCGGGATGCCGGCCTACCTGGACCATGCTGAACATCGTCGAGGAGGAGACCGACCGGATCAGGGAGCAGGTCGGCGGCGGCCGCGCGATCTGCGGGCTGTCCGGCGGGGTCGACTCCGCGGTCGCCGCGGCGCTGGTCCAGCGGGCCATCGGGGAGCGGCTGACCTGCGTCTTCGTCGATCACGGGCTGCTCCGCAAGGGCGAGGCAGAGCAGGTCGAGCAGGACTTCGTGGCCGCCACCGGGGTCAGGCTGCACGTGGTGGACGCCGCCGCGGAGTTCCTCAGCGCGCTGGCCGGGGTCACCGACCCGGAGGCCAAGCGGAAGATCATCGGCCGGGAGTTCATCCGCGCCTTCGAGCGCGCCGCCCGGGAGATCACCCAGGACGCGGGCGCGCATGGCGAGTCGACCGAGTTCCTCGTCCAGGGCACGCTCTACCCGGACGTGGTCGAGTCGGGCGGCGGCACCGGGACGGCGAACATCAAGTCGCATCACAACGTGGGCGGGCTCCCCGACGACCTGAAGTTCCGGCTCGTCGAGCCGCTGCGCTGGCTGTTCAAGGACGAGGTGCGCCGGGTCGGCGAGGAGCTCGGACTGCCACCCGAGATCGTCTGGCGGCAGCCGTTCCCCGGCCCCGGCCTCGGCATCAGGATCATCGGCGAGGTCACCGCCGAGCGGCTGGCCATCTTGCGCGAGGCGGACGCGATCGCCCGGGCCGAGATGACGGCGGCGGGCCTGGACAAGTCGGTCTGGCAGTGCCCGGTGGTGCTGCTGGCCGACGTGCGCTCGGTGGGCGTCCAGGGCGACGGCAGGACCTACGGCCACCCGGTGGTTCTCCGCCCGGTGACCAGCGAGGACGCGATGACCGCGGACTGGGCGCGGCTGCCTTACGACCTGCTGGCGCGCATCTCGACCCGGATAACCAACGAGGTGCGCGAGGTCAACCGGGTGGCGCTCGACATCACCAGCAAGCCGCCCGGCACCATCGAGTGGGAGTAAGCCACGCGGCGGCGGAGTCCCGGGCCGGTTAACTCGGAGCACGCGTGCGTTCGGGCGCAAGATTGTTGCCGCGGGGGTACGGGGGCCACGGGGGATGGGGGGCTCGGAGCCCCCCATGCGGGAAGGCTGTCCCCCCGGGAGATAACTGCCGCTACCGGATCGACGACGGGCGCAGCAGCGCCTCGGCCAGCGCGAACACGGTGTCCTCAAGCGACGCGAGGCGCGCCATGATGTCGCCGCTGGCGGCCTCGACCGCCTTGGCCACCGCCTCCTCCGCGCTCACGGACTGCGCCTGCACGGCGGACTCGATCGCGCGCACCCGGTCGTACTGATCGTCGAGCCGCTCGTCGAGCCGCTCCAGTCGCGCGGTCAGCTTGCTGTCGAGCGCGCCGAGGCTGGCGGCCAGGCCGTCAAGGGTGGCCGCGATCGCGGTGGCGCCGTCGAGGGCGTCAAGCCGCTGGCGGATGTCCTGCAGCGCGGCGGCCGTGGACCGCTCCTCCATGATGTGGTCATGCACCGTTCGCGCGAGCAGCTCGCGCATCCGGTCGGTGGCTACATGCTGACCGTTGTAACCGGGGGGGCCGGACTGGCTGGCACGCAACAGCAAGTGGTTGTTGCCCGACTGGTCCATCGTGCTCCTTCAAGCAAGCGCTCCGGAGAGTGGAGTAGTGATCACTTTAATCGCTCAGCGTGGTCGTTCGTGTGCAAGCAGCTAAAACTCTCGGTCAGCGAGCGACGTCGGCCGCGGCCCGGCGGGCCGTGTTGACTGCGGTCAGCGGCGGCGGCTAGTGTTCGGGATTAGCACTCACTGATGTAGAGTGCTAATGCGACGAGGCAAGTCTGACCCCCGCGACGGCAGGCTGACCCTGGTCGCCTCGCAATCAAACTTTCCATTACCGTTCCGGAGGGGGAGGTCAGAACATGACGACCGCCACCAAGGTTGTAATCAAGCCGCTCGAAGACCGCATTGTGGTCAAGCCGCTTGAGGCTGAGCAGGTCACTGCGTCTGGGCTTGTCATCCCGGACACCGCGAAGGAGAAGCCCCAGGAGGGCAAGGTCCTCGCGGTTGGTCCGGGTCGTTTCGACGACAAGGGCGCACGCGTACCGGTCGACGTCAAGGTCGACGACGTGGTCCTGTACAGCAAGTACGGCGGCACCGAAGTGAAGTACTCGGGCGAGGAGTACCTGGTGCTCTCGGCCCGCGACGTGCTCGCGATTATCGAGAAGTAGCTACACCGCCCGTGCGTGCTTCCGGGCGGCCCACCTCGTGGGGCGCCCGGAAGCCCGCCGGCGGCAACCAGGTCCAAGTACCGCACCTGATCCAACCGTAGGTTGAGGTAAGTCAATGCCCAAGATCCTGGAGTTCGACGAGGACGCCCGACGCCACCTTGAGCGTGGCGTGGACAAGCTCGCCGACACCGTAAAGGTGACGCTCGGCCCGCGCGGCCGCAATGTCGTCATCGACAAGAAGTGGGGCGCTCCCACGATCACCAACGACGGCGTGACCGTCGCCAAGGAGATCGAGCTGGAGAACCCGTATGAGAACCTTGGCGCGCAGCTGGCCAAGGAAGTCGCCACCAAGACGAACGACGTCGCCGGTGACGGCACCACCACCGCGACCGTGCTCGCGCAGGCGATGGTCCACCTCGGGCTCCGCTCGGTTGCGGCCGGCGCCAACCCGATGGACCTCAAGCGTGGCATCGACCTAGCCGCCGCCGAGGTATCCGAGCGGCTGCTCAAGTCCGCCCGCGAGGTGGAGGAGCAGACGGAGATCGCGCACGTCGCGACGATTTCCGCGCAGGACCCGAAGATCGGCGAGGTGATCGCCGAGGCGTTCGCCAAGGTCGGCAAGGACGGCGTGGTCACCGTCGAAGAGTCGCCGACGATGGGCATCGAGCTGGAGTTCACTGAGGGCCTCCAGTTCGACAAGGGCTACGTCTCGCAGTACTTCGTCACCGACCAGGAGCGTCTTGAGGCGGTGCTCGAGGACGCTTACGTCCTCGTCCACCAGAACAAGATCTCCTCGATGGCGGACTTCCTGCCGCTGCTTGAGCAGGTCGCGCAGACCAAGAAGCCGCTGCTCGTGATCGCCGAGGACGTGGAGGGCGAGGCACTCGCCACCATCGTCGTCAACAAGATCCGCGGTCTGCTCAACATCGTGGCCGTGAAGGCCCCGGGCTTCGGCGACCGCCGCAAGGCCATGCTGGCCGACATCGCCACGCTGACCGGTGCGACCCTGGTTACCGAGGACCTCGGCATCAAGCTGGAGTCCGTCGGCCTCGACGCACTGGGCACCGCCCGGCGCATCGTGGTGACCAAGGACACCACCACGATCGTGGACGGCGGCGGCGACCAGACCGCGATCCAGGAGCGGATCCGCACGATCCAGACCGAGATCGAGGCCACCGACTCCGACTGGGACCGCGAGAAGCTGCAGGAGCGGCTGG
>JBEKEK010000020.1:0-70763 GCA_050013875.1 Trebonia sp.
TTATCCGAGGCGCCGTAGCGCTGTCTCGATAGCGACCTCGACCCGGGAAGTCATGCCGGGCACATCGACGGGACGGCGCCCAGCGACCTGACTACGGATCCACTTCGGCCCGCTATCGTCATAGTGCAGCAGGGCATACAGGTCCCACCACGGATCGAGAGTCACCCCGGCGATCGACTCATAGAGCGACCGAAGCTGCTCCGACCACTCGGGCGTGTAGAGCGCCGCCAAGTATCGCCGGCAGTGCCCGACGTCAATCGCGCGCGCCCCCCGATGGATGGAGTTCCAGTCGGTCAGCCCAGTAATCCTCCCGCGCGACCACAGCATGTTGACAGGCAGGAGATCGCAGTGCAGAAAGACGGCAGTGTCCGTTGGCGGCGGCGCCGCCATGGCACCAAACGCCGCCTTCCACACAGCCGGCTTCTGTGCGTCGACCGGCACCTGAAACCCGTCTAGAGGAGCGATCCAAGAATCCGTCCAAGGTCTGAACATCTTCGCGGGGAGATCGAGGGAATGCAGCAATACAGCAATCTCCGCGATCCTCGTCATCCACGACCGAGGCTCCGCCGGATTGAGGTGAACATGCCCCTGCAACCGTGTCATCAGCAACGATGGCGCGCCCCCCGTTGAAGCACCAGCAACATCAGTAGCCAGGACGCCCGGAACCGGGAGCCCGCTTCCCGCCACCACACCAAGGTTGGCGATCTCCTTCTCCAAGCTCCCCTGCAGGCCAAGCCCGCCCGGGTACTGCCGCAGTACGACGAACGTTCGCATTCCACGTCGCTCGACAGTCAGCCGATTTACGGCGGAGCAGACGCCACCGGTCAATCGGCGATAGCCAACGATGCGACTGCCCCGACCCATCGACGCCGCAACCCAGGCGAGAGTCTCCGCGGAGGGCCGACGCTGCCTGAACCCGCCATCCCTCCAGTCGCCGTCGGTCATGAGCGCGAGCCTATTCGTCAGGGGCCTGCGGCGATAGGCGTTTTCTAACCCGCCAGAGGCAGTGACCCGGCTGCTGGATGGCCGTCACCATCTGGAACGGTTCGCGATGGAGCCACAGCACCACCGCCTTGTCGGGCGGGTTCAGATAGACGCCGACCACATCGATCAGCTTCTCATCGAAACGGCGGTCATTGGAGAGCTTGAAGGTGCGCACCAGATGCGGCTTGAGCCCACGAGCAGACCACACACGCTGCACCGTCGCTGGGCTCACCTCGGCCGCCTTGGCCATCGACCGGCAGCTCCAGTGCGTCTCGCCTTCCGGCTTGGACTCCTGGGTCAAGCGGACGATCTCGTCGATCTTCTCCGCCGGGATCTGCGGCTTACGCCCCCGGCCGGGACGAACCCGACCCAGCTTGGCCAGCCCCTCCTCCGCGAAGCGACTCCGCCAGGCCAGCACACTCGACGGCGAGACCCCGGCCTCATAGGCGACAGCCGTGCTGGCACGACCATCGGCTGCCAGCGACACTATGCTAGCGCTTACCGATGCCGGACAGGTCGGGCATCGGGGACTGGATGCTGACGCCGCCGTCGACGCCGAGGATCTGGCCGGTGACCTGCTTGGACATTGGGGAGGCGAAGAAGATCACCGCGTTGGCGATGTCCTCGGGCTTGCCGCGGTGGCGCAGCGGGATGGCGGCGTTCATGCCCGCGATGTGCTCGGCCGACAGGGCCGAGGTGGCGCCGGTCTCGGTCGGGCCTGGCGAGACCATGTTCATCCGGATCCCGGCCGGCCCGTACTCGGCGGCGATCGTCATGACCAGGTGGGCCAGGCCCGACTTGGCCGCACCGTAGGCGGCCATGTTGGGTGAGCCGTGGCCGGCCGTCCCCGCGTCCGAGCCGATGCTGACGATCGAGCCGCCGGTGCCCTGGGCGGTCATGACCTTGAGCGCCGCCTTGAGCACGCGGTAGACGTACTTCAGGTTGACGTCGAAGACGAAGTCCCACTGGTCGTCGCCGACCTCGTCCAGCCGGCTGAACGGCACGCCGAACGCCATCAGCCCGCCGACGACGGTGACCACCACGTCAAGGCCGCCGAGGGCCTCGCTGGCCTCGTTGACCATGCGCGCGATGCTCTCTGGATCGCGGATGTCGGCGACCACCGGCACCACCTTGTGTCCGTAGCGGGCGGCGCTGTCGGCCGCCGCGCCCGCACGGCCCGCATCGACGTCCACCACCGCCACGTCCGCCCCCGCCGCCGCGATGCCCTCGGTGATCGCGGCGCCGATGCCCTTGCCGCCGCCGCCGACCACCAGGGCGCGTACTCCGTCCAGCAGTTCGCTGGTTACCGCCATCGCTTGTGCTCCTGTTTCGTTGGGTTAGTTCCGGTCGGCCCGTGTTCGGCTCAGCTGGTGAGCGCGGCGATCTCGGGGACCGAGTGGTTCTCCAGGTTCATGACGACGTCGATGAGCTGGTCAGCGCGACCGCCGAGGCGCTTGACGGTGTTCCTGAACATCGCGATCCGCTCGTCCAGGGTGTGCGAGACGGCCTCCAGGCTTGGCACCACCTTGGTGATCACCCGGCCGTCGGTGAGGGTGGCCACCACGGTCTGGTCGGCGAAACCGCGCACGTTCGAGCCGCCCTCGATCACCGTGAGCCTGACCCGCCTGCGCGCCTGCGCATAGCGGGGATCCCGGGCGGCATCGTCGGTGAAGGCGTGCGTGTAGGGCAGCTCGGGGATGCCGCCGACCAGCAGCCCGGCGACCCCCTGGCGGATGCTGAACTTGGCCTGCTCCCCGCTCTCCGGCTCGCGGTAGGACGCGATCCGGTCCGCCCACGGCGGGACGATGAGCTCGATGGACGCGATATCGTCGGGCCCGATGCCGGTCTCGCGCATGATTTCGATCGTGCCGAAGATCGTCTGGTGGGTCAGCCCGCAGGAGCCGTACTCCTTGGGCGAGACGCCGCAGAACTGCAGGAAGAGGCGGTCGCCGAGGCCCTCGGTGAGCTTGACCTCGTTGTAGGGGCGCTTTCCGGTGTCTCCGGCGTACTGCATGCCCCACGAGTTGGCCCCGTCGAGGTAGTTCTCGCAGCTGGTGAAGCCCTGGCTGGCCAGTTGGGCGGCGAAGACCCCGCTGCGGGATGGCACGCCCGCCTCGTGGACGTGCGCCATCGAGCCGCAGCCGCGGGTGCTGCCATTGCCGAGCGGGAGCGCGGTGCCCAGCGCGTTCTGCATCTGCTTGACGTCCAGGCCGAACAGCCGCCCGGCGGTGACCGCGGCGGCGCCCACCCCCACCAGCGAGATGCCCATGAAGCCGCGGTCGCAGGCGCCGATGCCGGCCATGCCGAGCCGTCCCTGCATCTCGATGCCCGCGACGACGGCGGCGATGAAGTCCCGGCCGGAGCTGTTGCGGTACTCCCCCGCCGCCAGGCCGGCCACGATCGGCGGGATCAGGCCGGTGCCGGGCAGCGTGCCGTAGGACTCGAGCTCGTCGGCGTGCGCCAGTGATCCGTTCACGTAGGCGGCCTCGGCCACCGATGTCTTCAGGTCCGAGCCGATGACGGAGGCCTGCCGGGCGGCGCCCAGTTCCCTGGTGTAGTTCACCAGCAGCTTGCTGACCGGCTGGGCGTGGGCGTTCACCATGTGCCCGACCGCCTCGAGGGTGAAGATCTTCAGCAGCTCGGCGGCGTCGGCCGGGATGTCGCCGTACTCCAGGCCGGTCAGGTACTCGGCCAGCGTCCGGGTGATCCCGGCCTTCTCGGTATCCAGTACAGGTGCAGTCATGGCGATCCCTTCTCCGCGCGTCCCGGGCATGTGAGCCTGACGTTAGCCCGCGACCTCCCCGCAGTCAACGTTAGTGTTGGACGATCGATAGGCCGCTGAACGTGATGACCAGCACATCCAACACTGGCGTTGACTATGATGGCCCGGCGCTCTTACTGTGGCAGTGGCGGTCGGCGCGCGCCGGACCACGCGGGACGGACCCCAGTCAGCCCAGAGGAGATCATGCATGTCTTCGGAAGGCGGCAGCCGGCAGGCGCCGGACCCCACCGGTGTGCTGCACGGCATTCGCGTCGTCGAGATAGCCGACGAGCTGGCGGCGCACGCCGGGCTTGAGTTGGCGGGCCTCGGCGCCGACGTGATCAAGGTCGAGCCCCCCGAGGGCAGCGTCACCCGCCGGATCGGCCCCTTCGCCGGCGGCGACCCGGACGCCGGGTCATCGCTCTTCTTCTGGCAGCACAACCGGGGGAAGCGCTCGGTCGTGATCGACCGGGCGGTGCCGGCCGACGTCGAGGCGCTTGGCGCGCTGATCGCCTCGGCCGACGTGCTGCTGCTGTCCGGCGCGGACGAGGCGCTGCTGGCGGGCCTGCCCGGGCTGAGCAGGGCGGAACTGCCCGGCCGGTACCCGCGGCTGATCATCGCGCGGATGACGCCGTTCGGCGATGACGGGCCGTGGGCGTCCTACCGGGCCAACGACCTGGTCCACCTGGCCCTCGGCGGGCCGGTCATGAACTGCGGCTATGACCCGCTGCCGGATGGCCGCTACGACCTGCCGCCGATCGCGCCGGCCGCGTGGCACTCGTACATCATCGCCGGCGAGCAGCTCGTCATCGGGATCCTGGCCGCCGTCTTCAGCCGGCAGCGCACCGGCCGCGGCCAGTACCTCTCCTGCGCCGTGCACGAGGCGGTGGCCAAGAGCACCGAGCTTGACCTGATGAACTGGGTGATGCGGCGCAGCCCGCTGCTGCGCCAGACGGCCAGGCACGCGGCCGAGAAGGTCTCGGCGGTGCCCACCATCGCGCAGACTAAGGACGGCCGCTACCTGCTCACCATGCTCATGGGCGCCAAGAACGAGGCCCAGGTCGCCGCGTTCCTGCAGTCCCACGGCATCACCAGCGAGATCGAGGGCGCCGACGCCGACGAGGCGGGGAAGCGGGCCATCCCCGGCAGCTCCGCGGTCGGCGAACGCAGCGCCCGGCTGATGGACCTGGTCCAGCGGTTCGTCCGCAAGCACAGCTACGCCACCCTGCCCTGGCTGGAAGCCCAGGCGGCCGGGGTCATGTGCGCCCCGCTGCGCAAGCCGCACGAGAACGTGGCCGACCAGCACTGGCAGGCCCGCGGCACGTTCGCCGAGGTCGAGCACCCGGAGCTCGGCCGCACCCTGACCTACGCGGTGAAGAAGTGGCTCTCCACCGGGCCGGGCTGGGTCACCGGCCGCCGCGCCCCGCTCCTTGGTGAGGACAGCGGGCAGGTCAAGGGCGAACTAGCGGCGGCCACGCCCGGTGGTCCCGTGACGGGCGCGCCGCGCACCCCGCGGGTCCCCTCGTCCACGCCCGCGGTGCTTTCCGCGCTGGGCAAGCCAATGCCGCTGGCGGGCATCCGGATCTTCGACTTCAGCTGGTTCCTGGCCTCGGCCGGCGGCACCCGCTTCCTCACCGCCCTCGGCGCCGAGTGCATCAAGGTCGAGTGGAAGGACAGCCCGGACACCCGGATGGCGGCGATGGCCCCAGTCGGCGGCCGGGCGGCCCGCGAAGCGGCGGCCGGCCCGCTGCCGGGGGTCACCGACCCCAGCATGGGCGGCCAGTTCAACAACAAGAACGCGGGCAAGCGCGGCCTCTCGCTGAACGTCAGGCACCCCGAGGGGCTGCGGATCGCCCGGCGGCTCATCGCGATGTCCGACATCGTCGCCGAGGGCTTCTCCCCCGGCGTGCTCGACCGGTGGGGGCTCGGCTACGACGAGCTGCGCCGGATCAAGCCCGACATCATCTACGCGCAGCAGTCCGGGATGGGAACGGCCGGCCGCTACGGCCGGCTCCGTGCCGTCGGCCCGGTCGCGGCGGCGCTGTCAGGGGTTTCCGAGATGTCGGGGCTGCCGGAGCCGGCCATGCCGGCCGGCTGGGGGTACTCCTACCTGGACTGGATCGGCGCCTACAGCTTCGCCACCGCGATGCTGGCGGCGCTTTACCACCGCGACCGCACCGGCAACGGGCAGTGGATTGACGCCTCCCAGACCGAATCCGGCCTCTACATCAGCGGCGCGGCGATCCTCGAGTGGTCGGCGACCGGCCACGCGCCGCAACGGGCCGGCAACCACTCACCGCAGCGCGCGGCCGCCCCGCATGCCATCTACCGCTGCGCCGGCCAGGACCGGTGGCTCGCCATCGCCTGCACCACCAACGCCGAGTGGGCGGCGCTGGCCGCCCTGATCGGCCAGCAGTGGACGGCCGGCTACGAGACGCTGGCCAGCCGGCTGGCGGGCCAGCACGACCTCGACCGGCGCATCGAGGCCTGGACCCGCGAGCAGGACGCCTACCAGCTCATGGCGGAGCTGCAGACTCACGGCATCCCGGCCGGGGTCTGCCAGACGGCCGGCGACCGCTGCGACCGCGATCCCCAGCTCGCCCACCTGAACTGGCTGACCGAGGTCGAGGGGTCGAAGATCGGGCGCTGGCCGGTGGCCGAGTTCCCGGTCAAGCTGAGCGCGACGCCGGCCTACATGGGCGGACCGGTCAACCGCGGCGCACCCTGTTACGGGGAGGACAACGAGTGGGTACTGGGCGAACTGCTCGGCATGAGCAAGGCGGAGATGACCCGGCTAGCGGACGAGGGCGTGATCTGAAGTGAAACTGATCGTGGACGGCACGGCCGGACAGGTGACGGTCGATGACCCCGAGAACCTGAAGGCGCTCAGCGTCGAGCTGCGGGACTGCTCCCCCGGGCAGGCGTCCGCGCTGCTCGGTGACCGCGATCTCGGGCGGGTCGAGGACGGCCACGCGTGGCTGAACATCGGCGCGCTCCGCGCGATCGCCCGGCAGCCGCGCAGTTGCACCTGGGACGAGCGGTTCCAGCTGGCGATGGATTACGCACAGCAGCATGGCTGGACGGACCCGGCCGGCGATTTCGTCCGCGCGCACCTCGAAGAACTCCCGTCAGAACCCAACCCCGCGGCGGGTCCGCGCCCGGCAGCTAACCAGGAGACCTGATGGCCGGGGGCGGCAAGCAAGCCGGGGTTACCAGGGAACTCGCCGCCTTCGTCGGGCAGGCGCCCGCCGGCTGCGCCTCGCCGCGGGCGGCCGAGGTGGTCAAGCAGGCGGTCCTCGACCTGTTCGGTGTCATCGTGGCCGGCTCCGGCGAGGAGCCGGGACGGCTAGCGCTGCGCTACGCCCGATCGCAGGGCGCGGCCGGGCCAGCCACCGTGCTCGGCGGCGGCACCCGGCTCGCCCCGTCGCTGGCCGCGCTGGTCAACGGCACCGCCGGGCACGCCCTCGACTACGACGACATCGGCCTGGGGGCGGGGCACATCAGCGTCGCCATCGCGCCGGCCGTCTTCGCGGTGGCCGAGCAGGTCCAGGCCGACGGCCAGGCCCTCATCGACGCGCTGGTCGTCGGCTACGAGGTCGCGCACCGGCTCACCACCATGTACACCGACACGAGGCTCGGCCCGTACGCGGCCGGCTACCACAAACCGTCGGTGTACTCCGTCTTCGGCGCCGCCGCGGGCGCCGCCCGGCTGCTCGGGCTGGACGCCGGCGCCACCGCCAACGCCTTCGGCATCGCCGCCTCCCAGGCGGGCGGCCTGCGCGCCAACTTCGGGACCATGACCAAGCCGCTGCACGCGGGCCTGGCCAACCGGACCGGGATCGAGGCGGCGCTGCTGGCGCAGTCCGGCTTCACCGCGTCGGCCGACGTCCTCGAGCAGCGCTTCGGCTGGCACGACGTTATCTGCCGGGGCGAGGGCGACCTGTCGGTCGTGCTCGACGGGCTGGGCGATTCCTACGCGGTCGAGGAGGGGCTGGTCTTCAAGGCCTATCCGTGCTGCGGCGCCAACCACTACGCCATCGACGCGGTCATCGGCCTGCTCCGCGAGAACGGGCTCGGCGAGCCGGACGTGGCCCGGCTGGACGTCTGGCTTGAGCAGCGCAACCTCAACGACGTGCTGGTCTACCCGTGGGCGCGGACACCGCTCGAGGGCAAGTTCTCGCTGCCGTACAACATGACCGCGGCGCTGGCCGACGGCGAGGTCACCGTCGGCACATTCACCGACGAGTCGGTCGCCCGGCTGGCCCGATTCCGCGACAAGGTGCACGTCCACCCAACGGACGACCTGCCCGCCAACGGCGCCCGGATCCGGGTGCTGACGGCCGACGGCCGCACCATCGACCGCGAGCAGCTGGTGAACCGCGGCAGCCTGGCCGACCCGATGACCTGGGACGAGCTCGAGCACAAGTTCCGCGCCAACGTGCGCGGCCGGATCGACCCGGCCGCGGTTGACGAGGCCATCACCGCCGTCGCGAGCCTGGAGAAGCAGCCGACCGTGACCGGGCTCGGCGAGGCCCTGCTCGGCGGCCCTGCCCGCGTGCGGCTCGATTTACACGGGCACCAGTTGCCAGGGAATCTTCACGCCCTGACCGCGTTCGGAAATGCCGCCAATTTCTGAACACAGAATTGACGCGAGTCGCGTCTGCCCGGCCACTTCCGCCTCTTTGCATCTTGTTCGCCACGGCGAAAACGAAGAAGAAGAATAAATCAAGATTCCGGCAGACTGACGCCGCGTAAAAATACGGAGTATTTCTTCAGGAAATTTTCTGCCACCTTCGGGTTGTCCCGTCTTTTTGTCTCTGCAGGAGGTGGTAGTCCGTGAAATGCGCAAGCTCACGCTCGCGCTCGCCGGGGCAGCCGCGATCGCGCTGCTCTTGCCCGCTACCGCGCTGGCGGCGCCAGCGCCAGCGCCCTCGGGCACGGTCAAGCTCCCGAACGGCACATCGTTCAATCCGAAGACAGCCAAGTGCACGACCGTCAAGACCGCGACCGGCGGCAGCGAGCGCTGCGTGCAGATCCAGCGGCTGCCCCTGAAGTACCTCACATCAGCGCAGCGCGCGGAACGGCAGAGCCTGATGGCCCATGCGCGGCAGGACACGTCGGCATCCGCCGACGCCCTGCCGACGCCGCCCGCGGAGTGCGGCTTCTCGACCACGGAGTTCGCGAACACGTTCACCGCGAGCCCGAGCCGGTTCCTGTCGTGCGCGGACTCCCTGCTGTCGCTGACCGTTTTCCAGGTCTCCCCGTTCCCGGAACTGCTCGGCCAGTTCTTCTGGGAGGACCAGCAGTGGATCGATGAATCGGCCGGCAGCCTGACCTGGACGCACGGCCTGCAGGTGCTCGGCTACACCGAGCTTGCCTTGGGTGAGCTGGCCGACGGGGTCAGCGGTGAGATGTACTCGGGCTGCTTCCTGGCCGAGGGCATCTGCTCCGACACCAGCCTGGGCGAGCCGGACCCGCAGACGGTGGCCATCCTGCCCGGCGGCACTTACAACTTCGGCTGGGACGAGAGCGACACCGGCCCGGCATTGACCGAGGCCGGCGCGGTCGACACGCTCAACCCGTATCTCGGGGTCGACTGGAACATCGACGCCGCGGGCCAGGCAACCAGCTTCACCGACGTCGGCGCCCTCGACGAGCGCTGTGACAACGCGGCGCAGACGGACGCCGGCGACCCCGGTGACGACTCAACGGTGCCGCCCATCGATACCGGTGCCGGATGCGTCGATCATAACAACATCCCACGCCGTTCCTGTCGCTCGCCACGTACGGAGCGTCGGCCGCACTGATCCAGTGGGCGCAGGCATTCGAGTCAAGCCACTGGGGCCTGCAAGGCGTCGGCCGGCCGCTCACGCGCCTAGCCAGCAAAACAACGCAGACGAGTAACCGGACCACGATCTGCGGCTCTAGCGTCTTCACCGCGGATCCCGCACTCAACACCGCCCTCGCCCCGTACAAGGACCAGGATAGTTGCGACGAGTTCCCCTTCGCCGCCACCTATCAGAGCGGTGCGCAGACCGGCGTCACCAGCGGTACCGCGTGCGCGCAGCTCACGGCGGTCCAGACCGGGACGAGCAACAACCCCGCCAACGAGGCGGCCGATTGGGCCACGGTGACGACGATAGGGACGCCCACCCTCACAGAAAACTGCGTGCGCGGGCACATTCCGCTCGTTCTCAACAGGAATACGGAAGGTGCTCATTATGCCAGGGCCAGAAGACGATCTTTCCGCATCGGGATGGGAATGGATGGGCTCCGATGACATCAGGATCGTGGGCTCCCTGATGTTCGCGCGCAAGGTCTCGGCCGAACGCATCATCGAGGCATTCGGCATGGACCCGGGGACCGCGCGACTCGTGCCAGCGGACGGCGTTTCCCGGGCCCTGAGCCATCCGATGTGGGATGAGGATCACCCGTGGATACGAGCGGGGACGTATGGCGACTGGGGTTTCGCGCTCAGCCTGACCGACTTTGACATGGCCGACCGCCGCGACAACATGGCACGGAGGCTCTCGTCGGGCACCGAGGTCGCGGTGGTTACCCGGACAGAGATCGTCGACACCTTTCAATACTGGGATGACGGCGTCATGGTGACGCTCTTCGAGCCTCTTCTGGCAGCTGATCGAAGCGGAAGCGAGCCAGACCGGTTCCTGGCCGAGATGCGGGAAGCGGGGCTGGAGACCGAGCGCTCCGATCCCCGGGAAAACGCGTCGGCGGTTCGGGGGCCGGGGCAGTCCGACCCGATCATCGCCGTCCTCGACATGCTGACCCGTGCGCTCGGGATCCGACTGCCCGCCGAAGCCGCCCTGGGCCCGCTCTTGACCGTGCAGCGGGGATGAGGCCACGCGGGCGGACGCACCAAGGCGATCCCGGTCGGCCAGGCTCGCGGCTAGACCGATACCCTCGGCATTCGAGACTCTACCCGCCTGACCCGACGCCAGACGCAGGTCATAGAACTCGCCGCGCAGGGCCTGTCGGGCAAGCAGATTGCCCGGTGCCTGGGCTTGTCCAGACGCACCGTTGAGGATCACTTCGCGGCCGCCCGACACCGCCTAGGAGCCGCGACCACGGCCGAGCTTGTCGCGGTAGCGATGGAGTCCCGCGCCCCCGCCAGAATGTCGGAAACATCGGTTTCCTGTTCAGAAATGGGGGAATTTCCGAACAGGGCCACCGGCCGTCGTAAACACCCTGGCAGGCCGACCGTGATGACGCCCGCGCGGCTGTCCGCCGCTCGTGAGCTGCTGCGTGATCACACGATCGCGGAGGTCGCGCGGAAGATCGAAATCAGCAGGACCACCCTCTACACTCATCTGTCGGCCATCACGACGGGATAGGCGCCGTGCTGTGGGCGTGCGCCGCACGCCTTCTCGGCGACGCTAGTGCACGCCGGGGAACGGGCGCGTATCGTCCCTGCTGTGGAAACGCTCGGGGACGATCTCGTGCTGCTGTCAGTTAGTCCGAACAGCGGGCGCATCATGACGAGACAGAAGATCGGCTACGGTCTGATGGGCGCCGAGCTCGTCCGGCTGGCCACCGCCGGCCGCGTTGACATCGAGGCGGGTCGGGTACTGGTCCGCAATGCGGCCGCGACTGGTGATCCCCGGCTGGATGCGGCGCTGGCCAGCCTGGCCGGGTCCAGTCGGCCGCCCAAGGCGGAACGCTGGGTGAGCCATCCGCGGCGCAAGATCCTCGACTCCTATCTCGAGCGCCTCGTCGCTGCCGGCCGCCTGCGCCGGGAGGGCACGGTGATGACCCGCTGGCGGATCAGTGACGCTGGGCGGGCGGCGGACGCGAAGGCCCGGCTGGATGCGATCTCGATGTCCACGGGCCAGATCGACCTGACGCAGGCTGCGCTTGGCGGGCTCGCGTATGCGATCGGGCTGGTCAACGTGCTTTACCCCGGGTGGGGTAACCGTAGAATCCGCAAGCGGTTCCGGGAGATCGCGGACGGGCGGTGGACCGAGCCGCCCTCTTCCGACGTACCGGATGCCCCTGATGCCGACGCCGCGGCTTCGGCCGAAGCCGGTGCGGCGTCGCACCATGCCGCGGTGCACGCCACCGGCCACGCGGCCACGCACGCTGCCACCCATGCCGCCACGCACGCCGCCACCCATGCCGCCACCCATGCCGCCGTCCACGCGGCCACGCACGCGGCGGTCCACGCTGCCGTGCACGCATCGGTCGATGCCGGGCATTCAGCCGCAGCTGGCGGCGGTCACGGAGGGCACTGACAACCGGTCGGCCCGAAGAGCGAAACGAAAGCTCAGCCGGCCGGCCGGCTGAGCCGGTGCCGATGTCGAGGAACTGCCGTATCCCCGTAGAGCCGGGTCAAGGCCCGCACGGCGCCGCACGGCCGACTCGCGCGCGGCTGCCGGAGTTCGGCGAACGTCAGCGGCAGGATGGCTGCCCCCCGGGCCGGGAGCGTTACCGGCCTGTGCCGGGCTGCCAGCCGTGGTGGAGGCAGGCGGTGCCGCCGGAGGCGAGCGCGGCGGTGCAGGCCCCGATCCGGCGCGTCCTGTGCGGGGCGAGCAGCGTGTCCCATTCCTGCGGGGCCGCCATCCGCCAGGCGGTCAGCTCGCCGGGCTGGAGGCTGATCCGCCGCTCCGCCTCCGAGCTGGTCAGTGGGCCGCCGTCGAAAGTCTCCCAGGGGAACTCTCCGGCCTCCATCCCGCCGCCCGGGATCTCCCACGTCTCGCGGTAGGACGGTTTCACGAGCAGCACCCGCTGCCCCCGGTCGTGGAAGATCGCGCCAGCCCCGGCGATGTGCCTGGGCAGGCTGCGGTAGTACTCCTGAGGCGGCACATGGCTCATGCGCCACGAGACTACTCGCGTACGCGCGGGTCCAGGTTCTCCTCGGTCAGGTGGGCCTCGGCCGTCTGACCATCCGGATGCACGTTCGGCCGCAGCAGGTACGAAGGCAGCCAACCCGCAGGCCGCGGCCGCCGTGTCAAGGCTGGCGAAGCGACCGCGTGACAATTGAGGGGCGGGGGACGGCGCCGGCTCGGAGGGTTGGACTATACCCAGGCACATCAGCGCGCAGCGATCTGGCCGCGCTGAGCGTCTCTTCAATGTGGACGTCACGATGGATAGGTCCGGGGAGCCGGATGACATTGCGCCGCGGGCGAGCACGCTTCGGCGCAGCCAGGGCTACCCCGGTGCGGCGCTGTCGGTCTCTGAACTGTTCCGCACCCATCACCTGGAGCTGGTGCGCCTGGCGGTAGTGATGGTGGGTGATTTGGCTACCGCCGAGGACGTCGTGCAGGACTGCTTTGAACGGCTGCACCGCCGCTGGCGGGTGATCCGGGAGCCGGGCCGGGCGCTGGCCTATGCCCGTTCCTCGGTCCTTAACGGCTGCCGGTCGGTGCACCGCCGATCTGCGGTTTCCCGCAGGTACGGGCCGAGGCTAGCGCAACCGGCCGACGCGACCGTCCCGGACGCCGCTGCGGCCACGGCTGACCGGGGCCAGCTGGCGGCCGCGCTGCGGCAGCTGCCGCGCCGTCAGCGCGAGGTCCTGGTACTGCGGTATTACGCCGACCTGAGCGTGGCCGAGATCGCCGAGACGCTCGGGATCAGCCCGAGCAATGTCCGCGCGTGCATGAGCCGTGGACTGGCCGCGCTTGCCGCCGTGATAGGTGAGGAGAAGTGATGACTGGCCTGGAGGACCGGCTCAGGCATGAGCTCAGCCAGCTGGCGGCGCTCGCTCAGCCGGAGGCCATTCGCCCGCTGCGCGTCTCGGCTCCGCGCCGGCGTTCCGCGGCCGCCCGGTTCCTGGCGCCCGTCGCGGCCATGGTGGCTGTGGCCGCGGTGGGGATCGCATCTGCCGTGATCGCGGCGAGGCTGCCCCATCGCGATGCGGCGCCGGTGCCTGCTGCGCCCGAACTGGTGCGCAGCGATACGGTCCCCCGCTTTTACGTGCTGGCGGACCAGAGTTACGTCGACGGGGGCCGCAAGTTCGTGACCTATGCGGCTGTGCATAGCTCGGCGACAGGCGGCACGCTGGCCCAGGTAACCCTGCCGGGCCTGCTGTCCCAGGGCGGCTATTACGCCCCGAGCATCACGGGTGCCGCCAACGACCGGACCTTCGTGGTGATGGAGACGAATCACACCAGCGTAGACGGCATTGTCTGGCTGTTCCGGTTGCAGGTCAGTGCCAACGGGCGGTCCATCCAGGTCACCAGGCTGCCGGTGCACGTGCCGCCAACGGTGGCCATCGATGACATCGCACTGTCGCCAGATGGCAGCAGGCTCGCGATGACGGCCCAATGGAACTGCGGGCAGTACCGCTGCCAGTACACCGGGATCCGCGTGGTCAACCTGGCCACCGGTGCGATCACGGTCTGGTCCACCCACGCCAATGGCGCGCCATTCAACGGCTCCTGGGCCGGGGACAATGCCGTGGCCTTCGAATGGCAGCCGGGTACCGGACGGGGCGCGGGCTACCGCGTGCTGCCGGTGTCCGGCGCGCCCGCCGATCTGCTGACCGCCAGCCAGCCCATCGCTTCACCGCGGGCCGTGTCTTCCGGCTACGTTCCTGACGCCCTGGTTACCCCGGACGGCAAGACCGTCATCACCTCCGAAGTGGTCCCATTCACGCACCTGTTCTTCCATGGCGCCGTGGCCCGGATCGTGGAGCTGAACGCACGTACCGGCCACCTAGAGCGAACCCTCTATACCGCCAGCGCGGACGGCCAGTCCGACAGCCTCGTTCAGTCATGCAACGTCCTGTCGCTCGGGCCCGGCGGTCAGCATCCACTGGTGGACTGCTTCTCCAAGCTCGGAGCGCTGGTCGACGGGCAGATCGTCAGCCTGCCGGGCTTCCCCAGCCCATCCAGCAGCGGCATTTCCGGCCAGCAGGCCATTGCCTGGTAAAACCAGCCAGATCGACACGAATGAACGCACCACCGCCGTACAGCGAAAGCCAAATCATCGCGCCGCAATGCCCGCAACGAGCCGCAGGCCGCCGCCGCCTTCCGCATCCACCATCAGCGGGACACCGCTCCGGCACCCCCGGAACGGTTGCGGTCAGTGACTTCCACCGGACGATGCCGCCCCCGGACCTGACCGCGACCGTGACCGTCCCAACCGGAGCGCCCGAGCCACTGTGCCGCAGGCTGTTGCCGAAAAACTCGCTCACGAGCAATGCGGCGTCATCCCCCGCACGGGTGCCCGGGACCAGGCACCGCGCCCGCGAACATCCGGGCAACCCGCGCCCGCTCCGCTCGAGGACCACCGTCACGCTCTCCCGAATCGCCAGCCCAGTCATCAGCGGACCCGCCTTCCCTGCCGCCCTCCCCCGGGACCCGGGACCGCAGGCGGAGCCAGCGGGATGCACGCTCAACTCAGCGGCGCACGTAAAGCCGGAATACGGCGCCGACGGAGCTCGTCCGTGGCCGTCCGTGCGGACGTCATCGTCTCTGTTTTGCCGGTGGGAAGGACGACAGGCAGGCATCGACGGTCAGGTCGAGGTCGGCCGGGTCATAGCGGGGATAGAGAATGGTGGCAGCGCTGGACCAGGTCCGTCCGAGGCCATCGGCCGCCGTCTCCGGGGCCAGCAGCGCGTCCGGGGCCAGCAGTGCGGCGAGGCCGCGGCGGCCCTCGATGGCGGCCGGCGGCCCGGTGAAACCGTCGGCGGCCAGCCATGCGGCCTCGACCCCGTCCGCCGCCGCTTTCCCGTTCTGCAGGTCGGCAGCGCCTTCAGCGGTGAGCGCGAGCAGTCCGGTGGCCTGGGTGGCCGCGATGCCGAACCCGTGTGCGGCGGCGTCCGGGGCCATGCCCAAGAGGCGTGCCGCGGCCGCTGCGGCGCCCAGCCGTCCGAGGACCGGGACCGGATCGAAGGCACCCAGCGAACCGGCGAGCCAGTTGTCCAGCCGTGCGGTGATCTCCAGCCCGACGGCGACGGCCTCGGCCACCGGCCGCAGCCGCAGGCTCCGGGCCCCCGCGGCAGCCAGTGCCGCGGCCACCACGACGGTCGCGTAGCTCGCGGGCGCCGCGCTCGATGCGGCGGCAGCCGTCAGCAGCGCCGACCATGACGCCGCGTAACGCTCGGAGCGGCCGGGCACGCCGGCTTCCGGCGGGGTGCCCAACGAACTGGCTAGTCCCGCTAGCACGTTCAGCGCCGGGCTGTCGGCCCCGGCCGCCGCATCGCCGACCACGGCGGAGATGGCGCGGGCGGCGCTGGTCCGCGCCTGCTCAGGGATCGCGTCCGCGCCCACGGTAAACCGGGCTAGGTCGAGGGTCAAGGTGGTCATCAGCCTTCCTTGGGGGTAATGGCGTCGACGAGGACGGTCAGGCCCGCGGGCTCGTCGAGGCGGCTGGCCGCCACGATGCGGTCGGTGCGGCCGGGCAGGACAGGTTCGATCAGATCGCGGGCCTTCGCCGTGAGCTCCTCGTCACTGAGCGGCCGGGCGAGGCTGCCACGGGCATGGGCCACGTGGTCGCTGACGGTCGTGCCATCGTCGAGGCGGACCGCAACCATCGCCTCGTCACGCTCGGTGCTTGGGCTGGGCACGAACCTGGTAACCCCGCGCAGTCGCCGGACGTCTGAGCGCGTCACTCGCTCATCGCGGAACTGCTCGCGGCTGAGCGCACCATCGGCAAGAGCCGCGGCGATGGTGTGCGCGGCGCTGAAGCGGGCTTGCATGCCGTCGTCCGGCTGGAGCCTGCCCATCAGCTCCACGACGAGCGGATGACAGTGCACCTCGATCTCCGTGACGCGATCCGTGCCGGGAATGCGCGGCGACAATGCGATCGCCGCGTCAATCAGCGGGTGGCTGACGATGCCGCACGGATACGGCTTGAACGTGTTCTTCTCCAGCTCCCACTGTTCCCCCAGGCCGGCCAGGAGCTTGTCCGCGTCCGCCTCGGGACTGAACGCGGCGAAGAAGCCGCCGGGCCGTTCGAAGATGTTTTCCGGCCCGGGGAAGCCCCGCTGGGCGAGCAGCGCGGCGAGCAGGCCGTTGGCCGCCGCCCGTCCGAGGTGAAAGAGCTTGGTCATCGAGCCGAACGCCTCACGTTGCCCGAGTGGCATCGTGGCCGCCAGTTCCGTGGCCGCGCGCAGCTGAGCCGCGTCCAGGCCGAGCAGTACGGCGGCCGCGACCGCGGCGCCGACGACGCCGCAGGTCCCGGTAATGTGCCAGCCCGCGTCGTAATGGCCGGGCGAAATGGCGTTCCCCAGCCGCAGTTGCGCCTCGACACCGAGTGCGTAGGCCCGCAGGACGGACTCCCCCGATGCCTTGTTCACCATGCCGAGCGGTAGCAGCGTCGCGAGGGTCGCGCCCCCGGGGTGGATGACGGTGCCGAGGTGGGTGTCGTCGAAGTCATCATGATGGACAGCGATCCCGGTGGCCAGCGCGGCGCCGAGCAGGTCCACGCGTTCCGCGCGCCCCGGCACCGGAGCGACGGGCCTGCCGCCGTGCGCGCGAGCGTAGCCGACGGCGATATCCACCGCCGGTGACCGGTTCGCGCCGATCGCGGCCGCGAGCGCGTTCAGCAGGGTCCGCTGCGCAGCGTGCTGGGCGTCCGCGGGCAGCGGCCGGCCAGCCAGTTCAGTCAGCGCGTGGCAGAAATCCGATGTAATGCCCGACGTGATGGGATGCATGATGCGAACGTACGCCGCACCCTAACGCCGACCAACAGCCTTAGGCGTCGCGATGGCTGCTCGACCCCTCGCTCGGTGCCTGCCGCGGCCCGTATCTCGTCGATCGCCGCAGCCGCCTGAGTCGGCCGGCGAGAATATTTGAGGCGAGGTTCAAACCACAAGCGGAAGGAGCCGCCCCGTGCTGAGGCAGATCGCGGAGGGCGTGCTGATCCACGAAAGCGAGTTCTGCCAGAGCAACGCCGTTGTCGTGCAAGGCCGGGCCGGCGTGCTGCTCATCGACCCCGGGGTGCAAGGCCACGAAATGGCCTGCCTGGCGAACGACCTTGGCGAGCGGGGCCAGACCGTTGCGGCAGGGTTTTCCACCCACCCGCACTGGGATCACCTGCTCTGGCACGCCGGGCTCGGCGCGGCGCCTCGTTACGGCACGGCCCGCTGCGCGGCCGATGTCCGAGATGAGCTGTCGGGCGCGGGTTGGCAGGCTCGCATCGCCGAGTGGATACCGCCGGACATCACCGGGCAGATTTCGTGGGACCTGTTTGGCCTCATTACCGGCCTGCCCGCCGAGACGGCGCGGATTACCTGGGATGGCCCGCACGTCCGGATTGTCGAGCACCAGGCGCATGCCGCGGGCCATGCGGCGCTGTTGATTGAGGAACGCGGGGTCCTCGTGGCCGGTGACATGCTTTCTGATGTCTTGATCCCGATGCTCGACCTGGACGGCACCGCCGACCCGATCGAGGACTACCTCGCCGCGCTGCGGCTGCTCGAGGGCGCGGCGGGCGACGTTGATGTCCTCATCCCCGGCCACGGGTCCATCGGCGGAGCTGATCAGGTACACGCACGGATCGACCAGGATCGGGCGTACGTGCACGCCCTGCGTGACGCTCATTTTCCCGGCGACCGGCGGGTCGGCCCATCGGCCAAGGACGGCTGGGACTGGGTGGCCGGCGTGCACGCGCGGCAGCTCCAGCGTCTCGCCCGAAGAGGCGAGCGCGACGGGACGCCCGGCTAGCGATCGGTCCCCGACACAATACCCGTGAAGGTCGCAATGCACAGGTAGCGCAGTCCGGGGTCGTAGTCGGCGATGGCGATGCCGCCCCGGCCTGGCACCGCCGCCCAGGTTGCGAGCTCACGCCAGACTCCCGTTAGCGGCTGACCCGGCGGGTGGGGCACTGACCGCCAGCCCGGCAGGTAGTCGCCGACGAGCGGCGCGAGGCCCTCGCCGAGCACGAGAAGGCGCTTGCCCTCGCCCGGCTCGGTCAGCGGCAGGTCGGCAAGCCCACGGCGGAGGATGGCGGGCACCTGTCCGGCGGGCACGCCGGGGAGCACGCCGACCGCGCCAAGCAACGGAGCGCCGTCGTCACCCGGCCCGCCCGCGGCCGGAGCCGGCTGGGCGTCGCACAGCATCGCGAAGGCGGCATGCCGGGCGGGCCTGCTGACGGGCGCGGGCGGCTCGTAGTCAAGCCGCGTCTGCTCGGCGAGGGTGACAAGTACCCGGCGGCAACCGCCGATCGCGGCGTAGTCGCGGGCCAGGCGCAGGGCGGTGAACCCGGCCGCGCATCCCTGCTCGCATACCGCGAACGCTAGGGGACCGCCCGGGCTCGCGTGGCTGAGGAACGTAGCGGTCGCCCGCTCCGGCCAGACGTCAGGCATCGCGAACCCGAGGATCAGCACGTCGGCGGGCTGGGCTGGTGGCACGAGGTCGCCGATCAACCTGGCCAGCATCTCCCCGTACGAGTGCCCGCCGTTGGCATCCGGGCGAAGCGGGACGCCGTAGGGCCGTACCAGGTCGCCGATGAGCTCCGAGAACGCCGGATGCTCCGCCCGGTCCGAGGAACCTGGGAACTCCCGCCATCGCATCCGGCGCACTGCTATCGTGGCGCCCGTCTTGCCCGCGGCCCGGGCGCGCCCGTGACCGGATCCGGTGACGTAGAGCCCGCTCAGTCCGCCACCGTCATCTGTCCGGCGATGAATTCAGCCAGCCCGCCGATGGAAGCCATGTCGTCCGGCTGGATCTCCTCGACGTCGATCTGGATGTCCAGGACGTCTTCCAGCCCCAGCATCAGCTCCAGCGCGGCCGCCGAGGTCATGCCGAGATCCTCCATCAGGCGCGTCTTCTCGGAAAGCTCTGGCCTGCCCGCCGGGCCGGCGGCTAGCACCTCCGGCAAGACGACGTAAATGCTCTCCATGACTCGTTCCCGCGCGGCGCGCTCGCTCATGCCTGCCTCTTCTTCCTGGTGTCCGTACCGTCAGTGCAGAAAACCGCTAGTGCTCGAAGACCATGGCCGAGAACGTGGCGCCAAGCGCCGCCCCCGCGGCCGCGATCACGTAGTTGTCGCCCGCCCCGAGCAGGCCGCGCTCGGCGGCGGTCTGATAGTTGATGAAGGCATCCGCGCAGAAGGCGTGACCGATCGACGCGACGTTGTCGAGCAGCACCTTCTGCACCGGGTAGTCCAGCAGCCGGCAGACCCGCCGCCACGAGACCTTGTTCACGTTGTGCGGCAGGATCAGGCTCACGTCCGCCAGCCGCAGCCCGGCCTCCTTCACCGCGACCGTGATCACGTTGGCGAGCGCGGCCGGAGACGCCTCCTGGAACCGGCCGAGCAGGTCCGGCTGCTCGGCGGGGTCACCGTCGAACTCCCCTCGCGACTCGGCCGCGTAGGCCAGCAGCCGGTCCCGCGGGCCGCCGTGGCTCACCAGGCACGCGGCTGAGGCCTCGGCGAAGAAGGAGGTCTCCGGCACTATCCGCGCCACCCGGGTGTACGTCTTCTCCCCGGCCACCACAAGCGCGAAGGCATCGGCGTCGCCGTCGGCGGCGAGGAGCTGCCCGGCCAGGTGAATGGCCTGCAGGCTGGTGGCACAGGCCTGGTGCGTGACCGTGAACGTCACCGCGTGACCGAGTCCGAGCCGGGCGGAAAGCTCATGAAGCGGGTTAAGCGGGAAGGGCGCCACCACCGGCATGCTGCGTGCATAGAGCACATAGCGGATGCGTTCCCGCTGGCCGCACAGACCGCTGAGCCGGCCGGTGGCGCACGTCAGCAGGTCGAGGAGCGAGCGGTCCGGATCCCGGCTGATCTCCGACAGCCCGTGGTATCGCTGGAACACCTTTACCTGCATGGGGGTGAGGCCCAGCTCCGGCGCAAGCGAGTCGATCGTCACCCGCTGCGCCGGTACGTAGGCGGCGACCTCCGCCAGTGCGGTCACCGCACGGCGTCCATCGCGGGTACCGCCCCGGTCCCGCCCTCGGCTGTGTCCCCGAGCGCTGTGTCCCCGAGCGCTGTGTCCCCGAGCGCTGTGTCCCCGACGGCTGCGTCGACGAGCACGGTCTCGATCCGCCGCATGAGCGCCGCCATGTCCGCCGGGCTCACGAAATGGCTGTCCGCCCACAATTCATAACAGAGTGTGCCAGGGGTGTCATTGATGTACAGGAACATCTTATCGGCGGGAATGTCATTGCGTTCGCCCCAGGTCAGCCTTGACCGCGTGAGCTCGGCCCGCGCAGACGCCTTCTCGGCGGGCGTGGCCACAGCTGCGGAGGCCGAGTCGGCGAGTTCGCGACTGCGCATCCGGAGGTCGTTGAAGAACACGCCAAGGGCCGGCCCCGCCCCGCGCTCGGCCGCTAGCCGCCTGGTCACCTCATCCTTGCCCACCGGGTCGTAATAGGCGTGCTTGTACGCCAGCAGGGCGGATTGCCAGGCCCGGACGCACACCTCCTCGAACCGGGCGTCACCCACCCCGATCAGGCACGGGCAGCTCTGCGCGAGGGTGCTGACAGAACCGCCAAACCCGGGCCGGAACCGGTTATTCACGACGAGCTGCACGGCAACGGACTGGCTGGATGTGAGCGCGCTGAGGGCCGCCGCATAGGCGGCGAGCAGCACGGGGGATGTGCTGACACCGAGCCGGGCCGCGAGCTTCCTTGACGCCTGGTAACCGGCCGGCGACTCATAGATGACCTGCCAGAAACGTGGCCGCCGCTTATCGGCCAGCTCGCTGAACTGATGGTCAGGGGCGCTCGCGGCCAGCCGCTCGAAGTAGCGCATCGACGCGTCGTTCGCCCGACGTCCGGCTGGACCACGTTGCCGCCTGGCCTGCTCAAGCGGCTGCATCGCGGTCACCGGCGCGGGCGCCGGCCCAGTCCGGTTATGGCGGGCGAGATCCGCACGGAGCGCGGCCAGGCCGAACCCGTCCATCGCGAGATGGCAGTAGATCTCCGCGACGTGCGTGGCGGCGCCGTGGTGCGTGATCGCGGCCATCCGCACCGGCCAATCGCGTTCGTAGTCGAAGCTCCTGCTGATGTAGCCGGCGACGACGGCGGCCGCCACCTCGGCCGGGTCGCCATCGCCCGCGTCGACGACCTCGAGTGCGATCTCGCCGCGGGCGTGCACCACCTGCTTGGGCAGTCCGTCGGGGACCAAGTGCAGCCTGGTGCGCAGCGACTGGTGCCGGCTCATGATGAAGCGCAGTCCGGCCGCGACGTCCGCCACGGTCTGGCCGGGCCGCAGCGCCCGGACGCCGCCGATCGGCAGGGAGTCGCTCTTGTCTCTCATGACGCACCAGATCTCGTGCTGGCCCCAGGTGAGCTCCGCGACGCCGGCGCCGTCACCTTCGAACCGAACAATGACCGTGTCTGTCACAGCATTCCGCCCACCTTCAGCCGTCCGGATAATAACCACACGACCACCATCTGGCGCCAGCGATGACGGTGACGGCGGCGAGGAGGACCTGCGATGACCGCGGACGACATGGCCGAGGCGCTCGCCGCCGCGACCGGCGACGAGTCGCTGCTGAGCACCGGTATCAACGCCGCGACCCGGCTGGAGGGCGACCTGTGCCTCGACAGCCTTGACCTGGCGGCCCTCAGCGCGCTGCTGCGCGACCGGTACGGACCCGCGGTGGACCTGACCGGGTATGTCGCCGGACTGGACATTGACCAGATCATCGGGCTGACCGTGGCCGACGTGGCCGGCTACGTAACCGGGTGTCTCCAGTGAGCCGGTTCCTGATCGTGACGCTGCCGCTGGACGGGCACGCGCATCGCGCCGTCGCGGTGGCGGACGCACTCGGCGCGCGCGGCCATGAGGTGGCCTGGTGCGGTTCGAACGCGTACTTCGGGCCGCTGCTCGCACCCGAAGCGATCCTGTTCCCGACCGGCACCAGGCTCTTCCGTGACCAGGCCGGTCACGGGATCACCGCGCTGAAGTCGCTGTGGCAGCAGTACGTCATCCCGATGGCGCGCTTCACCCTGCCCGCTGTCGACCGCGCCATCGGTGAGTACCAGCCGGATGTGGTCCTGGTCGATCAGCACGCGCTGGCCGGAGCGCTTGCCGCGCACCGGCACGGGCTGCCCTGGGCCACGCTGATCACGCAGGCCATGGAGCTGACGCACCCGCTGGCGGTACTTCCCCGCGTAGACGCATGGATACGTGCTCAGCTAGCATCATTTTGCCGGGATGTGGCCGACGACGTGGCGGGTGACATTGCCGGCGAGGCTGGCGGCGGCCGCCTGGACCTGCTCTTCTCGCCGTACCTGGTGATCGCGTTCACCACCTCCGCGGTCACCGGCGAGCGGCCATTCCCTGACCACTTCGCGCTGGTCGGCGCGGCCATGCTGGACCGCCCTGGCACCTTCGGCTGGGATCTGCTCGACCCGGCGCGGCGCAAGGTCGTGATCAGTGTCGGAACCCTGGCGACCGGTCTGGCGGCGGATTTCTACCAGCGGGCCGCGGCCGCGGTCGCTCCCCTCAGCGGCACGGTGCAGGCGATCATCGCCGGGCCGCCCGAGCTGGTGCCTGACCCGCCAGGCAACGTGCTTATGGTGCCTTGGGTGCCGATGCTGGCACTGCTGCCGCGGCTGGACGCGGTGATCAGCCACGGTGGCATGAACACCGTTTCCGAGACCCTCGCGCATGGCCTGCCCCTCGTCATCGCCCCGATCAGGCACGACCAGCCCGTCGTCGCCTCGCAGGTGGCACGGGCCGGGGCCGGCATCCGGGTGCCTTTCAGCCGGGTCCGTCCCGCTCAGCTGCGGGAGGCCCTGGTCACGATCCTCGACGATCCGACCTACCGGCAGGCGGCCGAGCGGATCAGGGACTCGTTCGCCGCCGCGGGCGGGGCCCCGGCGGCGGCGGCGCGGCTGGAGTGCCTCGCTCAAGTAGCGCGCTAGTCGCCCGCGCTGCCCAGCTCTAGCCTGTGCCTGTGCGTATCGGGTAACGCCGGCCTACAGGAGCAGCGAATGATCGAGACCAGAGGACTGCGGAAGGCGTACCGCACGAAGAAACGCCACCAGGTCACGACGGTCGACGCGGTGCGGGGCATCGACCTCACGGTCGCCGATGGCGAGATCTTCGGGTTCCTCGGCCCCAACGGCGCGGGAAAGACCACGACGCTGCGGATGCTCGCCACCCTGCTGGCGCCCGACGGCGGCGAGGCCATCGTCGCCGGGGCCGACCTGCTGGCCAATCCGCGTGAGGTTCGCCGGCGAATCGGCTACGTCGCGCAGTCGGGCAGCACCTGGGACGAGGTCAGTGCCCGCGAGGAACTGGCGCTGCAGGCACGCATGTACGGCGCTTCCAAGGCCGAGGCGTGGCGCGCGGCGGACGCCACGATGGACTCGTTCGGCCTGACCAGCTTCGGCGACCGGTGGTGCAAGACCTATTCCGGCGGCCAGCGGCGCAAGGTCGACATCGCTCTGGGGGTCATCCACCGTCCGCGGGTCCTGTTCCTCGACGAGCCGACCACCGGCCTCGATCCGCAGAGCCGGGTCAATCTGTGGGACGAGGTCAGCCGGCTGCGCGACGAGGGCATGACGATCTTCATAACCACTCACTACCTGGAGGAGGCTGACCAGTTGTGTGATCGGGTCGCGATCATCGACCAGGGGACGATAGTCGCCGAGGGCACCCCGGCCGAGCTCAAGCGCGAGGTCGCCGGTGACGTGGTCAGCCTGGTGCTGAACGGCTCCACCATGAAGGCGGCCGAGGTGCTCGCGGGCCAGCCCGATATCTGGGTACTCGAAGGCCAGCAGACCGATAGCCTGCGGCTGCGGGTGGAGTCAGGTTCCGCCGCGATCCAGCGGATCATGCGGGCGCTGGACAGCTCGGACATCGAGCTTGGCGCGTTCGAACTGCACCGGCCGAGCCTGGACGACGTGTTCCTGGCCAAGACCGGCCGATCGCTGCGGGACGCGTGACACCATGACCCTCGCCCATGACGTGTGGCTGGTGTTCCAGCGCCAGATGCTGCTCATGATCCGCACCCCGATCTGGATCGCGGTGGCGGTCATCCAGCCGATCATCTACCTGACGCTGTTCGCGCCGATGCTGAAGCAGGCGCTGGTAGCCGTCGGTTCCCCCGACACCTACGCCGATGCGTACCTGGTCTATGTGCCTGGCCTGCTGGTCTCGATCTCTTGCTTCGGCGGGATCTTCAGCGGGTTTGGCCTGCTGGCGGAGCTGCGGGCGGGCGTCATCGAGCGGGTCAGGGTGACCCCGGTAAGCCGCCAGGCGCTGCTGCTCGGACGGGCGCTGCGGGAGGTGGTGAACATGTTCATCCAGGCGCTGATCATCACGCTGCTCGCGCTGCCGTTCGGGCTGCGCGTCCCGGCCGGGGACCTGGTGCTCGCCTACCTGCTGTTCATCTCGCTGGCCCTGATGTCGGTGACCGTGTCTTACGGCATCGCCCTGCTGATACGCAACGAGGCCGCGCTCGGGCCGGTGTACAACGTCATTGCCCAGCCGATCATGCTGGTCGCGGGCGTCCTGCTGCCGATCGCGTTCGCGCCGCTGTGGCTCAAACGGGTCGCCGACTGGAACCCGTTCTACTGGGCGACGTCCGCGATGCGCGCGCTGTTCGCCAACCACCTGGGCCAGAGCGTGGTCTGGGAGGGCGCGGTCGTCGTGGTGGCGCTGACCGTGCTCGGTCTCGCCTGGTCGACGAGCCTGTTCGCGCGCAGCCTGAGGTAGGCGCGATGACTTCGAATGCCAGCCAGGTGTGCGCTGGCGGCAATGGCGAGGCACCGCGGCCCGAGGACCTCTACCGGATGATGCGGCTGATCCGCCGGTTCGAGGAGCATGCCCTTGACCTGGTCAAGTCCGGTGAGATCATCAGCGGCATCCACTCCTGCATCGGGCAGGAAGCGGTCGCCGCGGGGACCGGCGCCGCGCTGCGCCGCGACGACATCATGCTGGCGAACCATCGCGCGCACGGCCAGCTGCTGGCAAAGGGCAGCGAGCCTGGCCGGCTGCTGGCCGAGCTAGCGGGACGCACCAACGGGGTCGCCCGCGGCCGGGGCGGCTCGTTTCACCCCTCTGACTTCACCGTCGGCGTCCTCGGGTCGTCCGGGTCGGTGGGACACGGCGCGCCGCTGGCCACGGGGGCGGCCTGGGCGCTGGCCCGCGCGGGCAGCGACCGCGTGGCGGTCAGCGTGTTCGGTGACGGCGCCGTCAACCAGGGCGCGCTGCTCGAGTCCTTCAACCTCGCCGCGCTCTGGCGGGTGCCCGTCGTCTTCATCTGCGAGAACAACCTGTACGCGACCACGCTCCCGGTCAGCGCGAGCGTGGCAGGCTCCATCACCGGACGGGCGGAGGCCTTCGGCATCCCGGCGGAGTCGGTGGACGGCATGGACCCCGAACCCGTGTACGCCGCGGTTGACCGGGCCGTGTCCCGGGCCCGGGCCGGCCAGGGACCAACGTTCCTGGAGTTCCGCACCTACCGGTTCGGCGGGCATCACACCTTCGAGACCGCGACCAGGCTGCGGTACCGCGATCAGGCGGAGGTCGCCGCCTGGCAGGCCCGCGACCCGCTGGCCCTGCAGGCCGGGCGGGTAGCGCAGGTCCGGCGGGACGAGATCGACGCCGGAGTCGAGGCCACATTGGACGCCGCCATCCGGTTCGCTCTGGCGGGCCAGAAGCCGGACCCGGCCGACGCCCGCGAGTACCTGTACGCGTCCGGCCTGCGCACCCGGCCGGGTGTGACGGCCAAGCTGGGGGAAAGGACGGCGCCACGGTGAGCAAGCTGTCGTACACCCGAGCTCTGAACCTCGCGCTGGCGGCCGAAATGGACCGTGATCCCGCGGTGTTCGTGATCGGTGAGGACGTGCGGCACGCGCTCACCAACGTGACCGCGGGCATGTTCGCCAAATTCGGCCCTGAGCGGATCATGGAGATGCCACTGTCGGAACAGGGCTTCACCAACTTCGCTACCGGCGCGGCCATGGCGGGCATGCGGCCAGTGGTCGAGTACCAGATCCCGTTCCTGCTGATGCTCGTCTTCGAGCAGATCGCCAATCAGGCCAACAAATTCTCGCTGATGAGCGGCGGCCAGGGCCGGGTCCCCGTCACGTACCTGCTGCCCGCCGCGGGCTGGCGTCCAGGCTGGGGAGCACAGCACTCCGACGAACCGTACAGCCTGTTCGCCCACTACGGGGTGAAGACCGTGGTGCCCGCCACCCCCTCCGACGCGTTCGGGCTGCTTACCTCGGCGATCAGGGATGACGACCCGGTGGTGGTGTTCGCCCCGATCGGCTCGCTGACGATGCGCGAGGACCTGACCCAGGGCGACCTGGTGCCGGTGCCGCTCGGCACCGGGCGGATCCACCGGGAGGGCCACGACGTGACCGTCGTCGCCCTCGGGCATCTGGTGTACGACGCGCTGGCGGTCGCCGGCCAGTTGGAGGACCAGGTATCGATCGAGGTGTTCGATCCCCGGACGCTCTATCCTTTCGACTGGGACGGCCTGGCCGCCTCGTTGGCCAAGACGGGCCGCCTCGTCGTCATCGACGACTCGAACCGGACCTGCGGCATGGCGGCCGAGATTCTCGCCACCGCAGCCGAGGAGATGCACCTGCTCGCCCCGCCGCGGCGGATCACCCGCCCGGACGGCGCGATACTCGGGTTCGCGCCGGAACTCGACCTGACCCTGCAACCGGGCCGGCAGCAGCTAGCCGACATGGTGCTCGAGGTAGTCAAGGCCGCTTAGTCACCACCACACGCTGCCCGACCCGCCCGGCTTCGCGCATGATCTGATCGCCGAACCTGTGCCAGAGCCCGCTCAGCCTGGAGGTGATGATCACCACGTCGGACGACTTGGCGGGCAGGGCCGTGTGCAGCCCGATCGCGTGATAGCCGGTGTGCGTCCCGCCCGCTGTTGCCCGGGCGAGCAGATCCGCGTCGAAGTCCAGGAGCGCGGCCGAAGGCAGCCACGGGGGGACAGACGGTCCGCAACCGAAGATCGCGAGCCTGGTGTCCGCGGCCAGGCCGGCCGCCGCCGCCTTGATCTCGGCGCGGACATCGAGTTCCCGTGCCTCTTGCGTCCAGCGTTCCAGCTCGAGGCTCTCGTCCATGACCGAGCCGAGGCGGATGCTCAGGTAGGCGTCCGCCAGAAGCTCGATATATGGCTCGCGAGATTTACTGAGGAACAGCAGGCCGTTGCGCATCAGGCTGTAGAGAAGCCGCTTAACCGGGCGTTCCGCTGGTACCTCGATCGTCCAGGCGTCGCGTATAAGTACCATTGTGCTGCCGTTATGATAGAGCCGGTACCCGAGCTCTATGTCCTCCACGCCCCATGAGCGGAACTTCTCATCGAAGCCGCCCACGGCCCAGAAATCCTCGACAGGTACCGAGCAGTTCATGGTGAAGAAAAAGAGCCACGGAAGCGGCCACTTCATGGGTTCATAGCCGAATCGCGCATAATCAAGCTCGCGTATGTCCGCGAATTCCACACTGTCGCGGTTCAGCCGAACGATTTCGGTCGGCCGGAGCATGTCGAACGAATCCGGGACCCAGAGATCCTCGCGAAACGCGTCGTAGCCGTAGCAGTAGCCGATGACCGCGCGCCGGTCCTCGCTCGCTGCGTGGGCCGCAAGATGACCGCTGACCAGCCCAGGTCCGGCCAGCGTGCCGGAATCAAGGAAGATCAGGAGCGGGGCCGCGGCCAACCGTGCCCCGCCATTACGGGCCGCGCCGGCGCGGAAGCCCTTGTCCTCTTGAAAGTAGTACTTCAGCCGCAGTCGACCGGCAAACGACTTCACCACATCCGCTGTGTCGTCCGATGAGCCGTCGTCAGCGATTATCACCTCGAACCTCAAAGGATCGATGTCTTGCTCGGTCATCGTCTCGAGTGTCTTGCGCAGTTTATCGGACCGATTGTAGGTGGGGATTACCACAGAGGCTTGGGGGGTGTCCATGGACTCGGGCATGAGCGGCGCCTCCTTCCTCTCGCAGAGCTTGCCCGAAGAATGGGCGGCCAGTCAACGATTACCATTCTGACACCGCCATGATAACGTGATGAGCCATCAGTCAGATATTGGCGATCCTTAAGGACTGAAGAGAGAGGGTCGGCCGAATGAATTGCGATTCCATCCGCGAGTTCATCATCGATTCATTGCGGACGATGAATTACGACGTTGAGGGCATCGGCAACGACACGGAGCTGGGCCCGCGCGGAGCTGACCTGGAGTCGCTCGCTCTCGCCGAGCTTGCCATCCGGGTAGAGGACAGGTTCGCGGTGAAGTTCGAGTGGGACGAGGGCGATGAACTCGCGCTGATGACGGTCGGCGAGTTCTGCGAGCTCGTGGCCGCCCGGACGTCCCCGACGGCGCTGTGATCGTCGGTGCCCCGGCAATCCTACGGTCGGCCTCAGTGACCCGCCAGGTCGGTCTCAGCCTGGTTAATACTCCGGTGGTGGAGTGCTGCGACACGTACTCAAGTCGCGTGGCGAATTCCTGCCAGGCTTGCGAGCAGCTACGGGCAACCTGGGCGACAGCCTGCGCGCGGTGCAGCGGAACGGCGCTGATCAACTGCTCCCAGTCCGCCGGGCGCATCGTGTGCAGGGCCAGCAGTCGCAGCAGCGCCCGGCCCGTCTCGTTGTAACGCAGCGACGGATCGTTGCGCAAGCTCTCCAAAATCATGGGGGTCAGGCGTGCGGACACGGAGCGCTCCCGCCTGCCGTCGTCCTCACCCAGTGGCTGGGATCCGGCCGTCCCGCAGCCGCCCGCCGGGGACCCGGCCGGCCGGGATCCGCTCCTGTCCCGGTGTCGCGGCGGGACCGGGTCGAGGCCGTTCCGCACCCGTTCGCGCACATCCCTGGCGGTACCAGGCGAGATGCCGGCCCGCGTGGCGATCTCACGGATCGCCGCCTCCGGATTCTGCGCGATGAGCTCGCTGGCCATCCGGCGGCCCGCGGCCGAGCTGACCGGCCGGATCCTGCCGTCGCGGCCGACCCGGTCCGGCAAGTACGGAATTTCCGCACTTGTCCGGCGCCTGATCGACGCCACCGTCTTGTCCGAGAGTCCCGCGGCGCGGGCGATGGCCCGGTCTGACCACTGCGGGCTTGCGCGGATGATCCGGACCGCGGCGGCTACCCGGTCTGCGCGGGACAGCGGAAGTCCGTGCACGACGTTCAGTCGGACAGCCAGCAGGAATGCCTCGTCCTCGGCTCCCTCGAACAGCAGCGCTTCGATGTACGCGACCCCGCTGAGCATCGCTGCGCGGACCCGGTGCATCCCGTCGATCACCCGCATCGTCGCCCGGTGCACGACAATCGGCGGCAATTCATCTTCCACTTCGGCCAGGGCGCGAACATGCTTGATATCTTCGCCCTTAACACGCAGCCAATTAGAGAGAACCAGATCGGCGACCGGAACTCGCACAGTCGGATATTCTCTCAGGTCGCAATCGTCAACTGCCTGAAGCTGAACTTTGTGCGCATCGTCCTGAGTACGGCGCTGCATAGGAAGCAGCGCAGATGTCGGGAGGTCGCCATTCATGGAATAGGAAGGTAGGATGCGAGGCTAACTGGCAAAGTTTACCCTCCTGACTTTTCAGTGAGTACCCTACCTCCGCCTGTCGCGCAGGACAATAGAGGCATCGGGGCCGGTTGCGTATGCGTAACGGGACAATTTAGTGAGACCTGCGGCACTTCTCAGAAGTCCCTCACAATCTTCTTACATGTATTACATGTAAGAAGATTCTTCTGTCATTGCGGCCTCGGCGAAAGAAACTTCACTTGAGGAAAGAGGCGCGGGACTGTGCGCAAGCAAAATCGTCTATTGCGTTCCCGTCACTTGCATTTTAACCTGATTCGGGTCCTCAGCGGGGCCAACGCCAGGCACTGCCGCGGGCACCCGCACTGGGCGGAAACTGAGCAGGGCCACGACGCACTGGGGAGCGGGAGGCAGATCCGTGAAGGGAAGCAATCCGCGGGCTGTGCTGGCTGCGGACATGGAACTTGGCGCGGGCAACGTGCTGCTCAGGCTGGCCGAGCACGGCGCCGACATGGACATGCCCCGGGTGACGTTCGATACCGATGTTGACGGGTACCCCGCGTGGACCCCGCTGTCGCTGCGCACGCTGACGCAGCGGGCAGCCGCCCGTGCCGAATGGTTCGCCCGGCACGGCATACGACGGCGCGACCCGGTCGCCGTCTACGTGACCTCCGCGGCCGACGTGTTCCTCAACTTCTTCGCACTGACCTGGCTCGGGGCGATCCCCGCCCTGATGAACGGGAGCATGCCCCCGGAGATCGCCGTCGAGTTCATCAGGCGGCTGGGCGCCGTCGGGGTGCTCACCGATGACGACCACTCCTGGCTGGCCGACCGTGACCTCTCCGCGCCGATCATCGGCAACGCCGCGGACACCGGGACCGGCGACCCGGCAGCCGCGCCTGCGCACTTCCGGCATCACCCGGATGACCCGGTGGCCATCACGCACTCGTCCGGCACAACGCGCATGCCCGCCGCGGTCGTCCACTCACACCACAGCCTGTTCGCGGCGGTGCGGGCGGTCCGGCTGACCGAACCCCGGCAGCATGGCCCGGTGCGCGAGATGTCCGCGTTCCCGCAGGCGCACACGGCCGGTGTCATCATCATGAACGAGGCGCTCTGCAACGGGCACGAGCTGCTGTGCCTGTCGGCGCAGGGCGGCGCGTTCGGACGCAGCGGCGAGGTGATCCTTGACGCCATCGAGCGGTGGCGGCCGACGGCGGTGTACGGCTTCGCCGTCACCTGGGCCGAACTGGCCCGCTACGATCTGACCAAGCGCGACGTCAGCTCGGTCCGGTTCTGGTCGAACAGCGGGGACTGCGCGCACGAGGCGCACATCCGCCGACTGATCGCCGTCGGCAGTCACCACGCCTACAAGCACGGCGCCATCGTCAGCCTGCCCGGGTCCCGGTTCAACGACACGCTCGGCTCCACCGAAATGGGATACGGCGGGTTCGGCATGAGCCACCAGCCCGGCACCGGGCGCTATGGCCGCTGCGTCGGCAAGCCGCAGCCGTTCGCCCAGATCATCCTGGTGGACCAGCAGTCCGGCCGGGAAGTCCGGGTCGGCGAGGTCGGGATGGTCGCGATGAAGTCGCCGACGCTGGCGCTCGGTTACTGGAACGACTCCGTCAACACGTTCCGGAACCGCCTGAACGGCTACTACCTGACCGGCGACCTGATGTACCGCGACGAGGAAGGCTACTTCTACCACGTTGACCGGGCCAGCGACGCGCTCGACCTCGGCGACGGGAAGTGGCTCTACACCGCGCTATCGGAGGAGCACATCCTCAGCCGCTGCCCGGACGTTCGCGACTGCACGCTGCTGGCGGTCCGCGGCAGCGACGGGAGGCTCACCGTCGACGTCCTGTTGGCGCTGACCGGGGATGCCGTGGCCGACCGCGACCACCAGGCGGAGGTCCGCGCCGCGCTCGGCGAGGTAGCGGCGGGGTTGCCGCTGCGGGTGGTGGCCGTCCCCGAGAGCGAGATCGTCCTGGGGCCGACCGGCAAGGTACGCAAGTTCCTCATGCGCCAGCGGCTGCTGGCCAGCACCAGCGCGTCCTGACGGTCCTGATATTCCAGGCATCGGTGCCGCCGACTGCTATTGGTAATTCATGTACCGAGCAGACACGGACGGTAGTTCTCATTCCTGGTTACTCGCCATTCTCGCTTTAGCCATGTAATCGTCCCGGCGACTGGCGTTGGCGACTTTCGCGGCCCGCGCAATTGCGAGGGGATTCATTCATGGTGGATTCGAGCCGACATTCCTGTGACTTTCGGGCAATGCGTGACTCAAGTGGTGCCTGGGGGCGGTAGCTGACCGGATGCGCGGCGAGTCTTTTGCTTTTTTTTTTGCACGCTTGCCTAATCAGCCCAAAGGTGTAAATTCTCTTTTGGCCAGTCGGTGTGTTTCCGACCTGCAGAGGGCGCGGGCACGTCATTGTCTGATGTCTTGACAGCTGCTTTTACGAGTTGCCTGACAAATGCAGCTAGTTTCGGCAACTGCCGATTACTCAGGGCGTGTGCGGGTGAGAAAGGGAGAGCCGGTGACGGGCCTTTTCACGCGGTTGCCCGGGGGCGCCAATCCTCAGCTTGAGCCCGAATGGGTTGACGAGGTGCTGCTGGCTGGCGCAGCGGATGACGTGTGCCTGCACCTTGGGGCCCCGGTCAGCCGGGGTGAACTCGGCCGGCTGGTGGCGGAGCGCCACCGCGCCCTGGCTGACGCGGGGCTGCGGCGAGGCGGCTCCGTCGCGCTGTGCCTCCCGCCGTCGCTCGCGTTCATCACCAACCTGCTCGCCTGCTGGCAGACCGGCGCGCAGGCGTCCCTGCTTGACCACCGGCTGACCGCGTTCGAGGTCGACGTCGCCTTGCGGCGACTGGCGCCGCAGGTAGTGGTGACGGCCAGGTCATCCGGGGCCGGCGGGCCGCTGCGGGGCTTCAGCGAGGTCGCCGAGCGCGTGGACGCCTACCCCGGCCAGCCCGCCACCACGAGCCACGCCGTCATCCAGCTCAGCTCCGGGTCCACCGGTCCGTCAAAGATCATCGGCCGCGACGCCGCGAGCCTCGTCGAGGAGGTCAGGCGCTACACGCTGATCGACGGGGTTCCCCGCGGCGGCGAGCGCATCGTGTCGCTTGCCTCGATGGTCCACGTGCTCGGGCTTGTCGGCGGCCTCCTCTACAGCCTGCACGCGGGCCTGCAGCTGACGATCCCGGCCCGGACAACCGCGGAGGGCATCCTGTCCGCGGTCGCCGCCAGCGAGCAGCCGACCACGCTGCTCGGCGTCCCCTTCCACATCGAGCTGCTGGCCGCGGTGCTGCGGCCGCCGAAGCTGCCGCAGCTGACCGGCATGACCACCGGCGGTGAGCTGATCCGCCCCGATGTCCACGCCGCGTTCGTCGATCGCTACGGCGTGCGCCTGGGCAACATGTACGGGATGACCGAGGCGGGCGTCATCGCCACCGACCTGTTCGGCGAGCACCGGCCCGCCGTGATGCCCGCTCCCGGTATCACCTTCCGGGACCAGGACGGGGAACTGCACCTCGCGCTGCCCGCCTCGCCGTACCTCGGCGAGCAGGATCCGGGCCGCTGGTCGGACGGCTGGCTGCATACCAGGGACGCCGGCACCGTCGACCCGCGGACCGGGCTCGTGCGGGTTCTCGGCCGCCGGGACTCACAAGTCTCGGTTGGCGGCCTGAAGGTGGACCTGACCGAGGTCGAGCACATGCTCGCCGCGCTCCCCGAGGTCGCCAACGTGGTCGTGATCCATGACCACGCGATCGAGGCGTACCTGGTGCTCACCGAGGGAGCTGCGCTGCCCGCCGTGGAACGCCAGCTCACGACCCGGCTTGCCCCGTATAAGCGACCGCGGCGGCTGCACGTGGTCGAGCAGCTGCCGCGCACGGCCACCGGGAAGCTCGTGCGCAGCCAGGCTGCCCTTCGGGACGTCACGCCGGGGCGCGCGGGGCAGCCCCGCCCCGCCGCGAGTGCCGAGCCACTTCCCTAAGAGAAAGCGCTGATCATGATCGATGAGATTCGCCAGTTCGTGCTCGATTCCCTGACGGACATGAACTACAGCATCGAGGGCATCGACGACGACACCGCGCTCGGCCCGGCCGGTGCCGACCTGGAGTCACTCGCGCTGGCCGAGCTCGCCGTGCGCGTCGAGGACAAGTTCGGCGTGCGGTTCGATGACGACGAGGCTGAGCAGCTCGCCGGGATGACCGTCGGAGAGTTCTGCCAGGCCGTAGCGCCGCGGATCCCGTCCGCGCCGGCGCACTGACCATGCCCGGAATGCTGGAGCGGCCCGAGGTCGTCGCGATGCTCGCTACCTACGGGGGCCGCCACCCCGAGCAGGTGCCGGAAGCGATCGACTCCCTGGAGCTGGCCTGGCTCATCCACCAGGTCGAGCAGCGTTACGGCGGCATGGACATCGACGATGACGCGATCGCCCGCATGGCCACCGTCACCGGCGCGGTCGACGTGCTGCGGGACCTGAAGATCGGGTCAGCCGGTGAGTGATGTGCGCGTCAGCCGGGGGACGGGCCAGGTAGTCGTGACCGGCACCGCCGTCCTCAGCGCGTACGGGCCGGGAACCGAGACCCTGCTAGCCGGAGTGCTGTCCGGCCGGCCGGCCTTCGCGCCCGTCCAGCGGTTCGACGTCAGCGCGCGCCGGGCCCGCTTCGCGGCTGCCACGGCGGGCAGCCCGCGGCTGGACGCCGAGGTCGCCCGCACCGTCCGCGAGGCGTGCGACGACGCCGGCCTTTCGCCCTCCGACCGCGCCCGCACCCCGCTGTTCCTCGCCATCCACGGTGACCCGGCGGCCCCCCGGGCCGCAGCGGCAGGACGATCAGCGCTCGGACCGCAGGCATTCGCCGCCGCGGTAGCCCACGCCTGCGGCCTGGCAGCGCAGGACCTCCGCTGCTACATGTCGGCATGCGTGGCGGCAAGCAGCGCGATCGGTGACGCGGCGGCCATCATCGCCCGCGGCCTCGCCGCCCGCGTCGTCGTCGCGGGCGGGTACCTGGTGGAACCCGACCAGTTCGCCCTGTTCGACGCCGGCCGCGTGCTGGCCGGCGATGGCCAGGTGCGCCCGTTCAGCGCCGGGCGGCGCGGGCTGCTGCTCGGCGACGGCGTCGGCGCCGTCGTCATCGAGTCGAGCTTGGCGGCGCGGGCGCGGCGCGCGCCGCCGCTGGCGCGGATCGCGGGCTGGGGCCGCAGCGGCGACGCGTACCATCCCTGCCAGCCGCGCCCCGATGGCCATGGCCTGGCCCGGGCGATCACGGCCGCGCTGCAGCGGGCCTGCGCTATGGCGGGCGGCATCGGCTACATCAACGCCCACGGGTCGGGCACCACCGCGAGCGACCCAGCCGAGGCGAACGCGGTGCGGCTGGCGCTGGGCGATGCCGCCGACACCGTGCCCGTGAGCTCCACGAAGTCGCTGCACGGCCAGGCCCTGGAGGCCTCGGGGGTGCTCGAGCTGATCGTCACGCTGCTGGCACTGCGCAAGGGCATGCTCCCCGTCAACGCCGGCTACCTCGGCGCCGACGATGGATGCAGCCTCCGGCTCGTGCTTGACGAGCCGCTTGCCACTGACGCGGGGCTCGCGATGAGCCTCAACTGCGCATTCGGCGGGGCGAACACCGCGATCGTTGTCGGGCTGCCGTGACGCCGCTAGAGCCCATAGCGCCGACCAGCCCGGAGCCCATAGCGCCGACCAGCCTCGGCGCCCTGCTCGCGGCGGCCGCCGACGCCGGCCTTGCGGTCCTGTCGACCGCGTGCTGGCCCGAGGGGACCGCCGATGATGAGGTTCCGCCGCTCGCCGGGTTCATCGAGTCCACCTTCAGCCCGCTGCTGGCCGAGGTCGCGGCCCGGGCCCTGCGCAGGCGGCCCGAGCCGACGGTGCCCGGCGTGGTCACCGCCATCGTCATCGTGACGGCTCTCGGCGACATGACCAGCGCGACCCGCGTCGCCGCCGTGGTCGACACCGGCGAGCGCGTCTCTCCGCTGCTGTTCTTCCAGTCCGTGCCGAACGCGGTCGCCGGCTACCTGGCCGCCCGCTGGGACCTGACCGGGCCGGTGGTGTGCGTCAGCGGGATGAGCGCCGGGCTCGGCATCGCCGCGCTGCTTACTGACGACGCGGACGCCGATGAGGCGCTCGTCATACGTGTCGACCTGGCGGCGGCCGGCGATGGCCTGGACCGTGGCGCCGCCGTTCTCGTGACCCGGCCGGACCGGAACGTTCCATAACGGCATGAACTTCCAACGGGAGACAGCGATGAGCACCCTCAATATCGACCACATCGAGTTTTATGTCGGTGATGCGGTCGCGATGACGCAGTCTTTGTGCAGCGTCTACGGCTTCCGTGTCTACGGCCGCGGCGGGCCGGAGACGGGCCTGCCCGGGCAGCGCAGTGTCCTCCTCGGCCAGGGCGGCATCCGGATACTGCTGACCACCGGGCTGCACGAGGACCACCCGGCCAGCCAGTTCGTCGCCAGGCACGGCGATGGCGTGGCCGTGATCGGGTTCGCCGCGGACGGCGCCGCCGGTTACGCGGATGCGGTCGCGGCCGGGGCGACCAGCATCGGCCAGCCCCGTTGCTGGGAGAACGACAAGGCCCGCGTTGTCACCGCGGAGATTGAGGGCTTCGGCGAGGTGGTCTACCGCCTCATCGAGCGTCACGGCCCCGACGCCGAATTCCTCCCGGGCGCGATCGTGATGGAGCCCGGCGCCGCCGCCGGAGCGGCCGACGACCTGCTCACCCTCATCGACCACGTCGCGCTGTGCGTGCCGGCCGGCGAGCTCGACCCCACCATCGCCTTCCACCAGCAGGTGCTCGGATTCACGGTCATCTTCGAGGAGTACGTCGAGGTCGGCGCCCAGGGCATGATCTCCAAGGTGGCGCAGAGCCCGGCTGGCGGTGCCACCTTCACCATCATCGAGCCGGACCTCAACCGGCAGGCCGGCCAGATCGATGACTTCCTGGCCTGGCACGGCGGTGCCGGGGTGCAGCACCTCGCGTTCCTGACGCAGGACATCGTGCACGCGGTGCGGACCTTCAGCGAGCGCGGTGCCGGGTTCGCGGTGACCCCGTCAAGCTACTACGACATGCTCGGCGCCCGCCTCGGCACGACCGAGATCCCGGTCCAGGCCCTGCGGCCGCTCGGCGTCTTGGTCGACCGCGACCACTGGGGGCAGATGTACCAGATATTCGCGAAGTCGACGCACATCAGGCGCACGTACTTCCATGAGCTCATCGAGCGCCGCGGCGCGCGCACGTTCGGCATGAGCAACATCCCGGCGCTGTACGCGGCGAAGGACCGCGAACTCGCCGAGATCCGCGAGATGACAGGCACCACCCATGCCTGACCTGCCCACCCCGCTGCCAACGAGACACCTGTGGAAGGGACAAGAACCGTGACCCAATCGGTCACCCCGCCGTTCGCGCTCACGGAGCGGGAACGCTCGCTGCTGCCGTCCGGCTCCGATATCGAGTTTTACGCCGAACACGGCTGGTACCTCAGCAAGAAGCTGTTCACCGACGATGAGATCGACGAGCTGCTCGCCGCAACCGAGCGGTACTACGCGGGAGAGCGCGATCGATCCCTGCCGCTGTGGCCGCCGAAGCTGGCCTACTGGGACCCGTCTAAGGGCGACGTACAGCGGCATAACGACTACGTGCACTACGAGCACGACGGCATCGCCGGCCTGCTGAGAAAGCCGCTCATCGGCGCCGTCGCCGGCGCCCTGGCCCGCAGCGATGAGATCCGGGTGTTCCAGTCGACGCTGATCTACAAGCCGCCGATCGCCGCCGAGCCCACAAACTTCGTGCCCTGGCACTTTGACAAGCACTACTGGTCAACCTCGACATCGGACAAGATGCTGACCGCCTTCATCCCGTTTCGTGACTGCGACGAGGAAATGGGCACCATCACGATGATCGACGGCAGCCACCAGTGGCGTGAGACCGGCCGCGATGACACCGTGACCAGGCACTTCGCGGATCGGGATCCCCGCGACTTGGAGAGCATGCTCGGCCGGAACGCGGCCTACAACAGCGCCGACGTGGTCAAGGTCCCGATGATCATCCCCAAGGGCCACATGAGCTTCCATCACTGCCGGACCTACCACGGCAGCGGGGCCAACCGCAGCCCGCGTCCCCGCCGCGCCATCTCGTTTCACCTGCAGGACGGCGAGAACGCCTACCGCCGGTTCGAGCTGAGCACTGGCGAGCTCCTCGCGTACAACCATGACGTGCTGGTACGGCGCCTTCCGGACGGACGTCCCGATTATGGCGATCCTGACTTCTGCCCGGTCCTGTGGCGCAGCCGGACCACTGACGGCAGCGGGTACCGCGCACTGGAGGTTGGACATGTCTCGTTATCTCTGGGACCAGCGGCATCTTGAAATCGACCGCCTCGAGGAGCAGATCACGCAGGCGAGGCGAGCCGTCGTCAAGCACCCGCTATACGCGGCGCTGACCAGCCAGCACGCGATCCGCACGTTCATGGAGCACCACGTGTTCGCCGTGTGGGATTTCATGTCGCTGCTGAAATCGCTGCAGCGCAACCTCACCTGTGTGGAAGTGCCGTGGGTGCCCACCGGCCCGACCGGCAGCCGCCACCTGATCAACGACATCGTGCTCGTCGAGGAGAGCGACGAGCTTCACGGCGGCTACATCAGCCACTTCGAGCTCTACCTGGGCGGCATGACCGAGGCCGGCGCTGACACGTCGGTCATTGACGCCTTCATCGGCCGGCTGCGTGCCCGGCGGCCGGTGCTCGCGGCGATCGACGAGGTGAAGGTACCGCCGCCGGCCGCCGAGTTCGTCCGGCTAACCTGGGACTTCATCGAGAACGCGCCCGTGCACGCGCAGGCCGCGGCGTTCGCCTTCGGCCGCGAGGACCTGATCCCGGACATGTTCGAGCAGGTGGTCCACGTTAACGAGCGGCTCGGGTCGCTCGGCACGTTCGTCGATTACCTTTCTCGCCACATTCAGGTCGACAGCGAGGAGCACACCCCGATGGCCATGCAGATGCTCGCCGACCTCTGCGGCGAGGACCGCGCCAAATGGGCCGACTGCGCCGAGACGATCAACCTCGCCCTGGCCGCCCGCGCCCGCCTCTGGGACGGCATTCTCGCGGCCATCGGCGAGCCCGGATGACGAAGGGAGCGGCGCCGGCCAGCGCCACGGCGGCCCGGAAGCCGGCTGGCGCCGGGACGTCGGCCACCCGATGCGCACCGGGCGGCTCCGCGCAGCTGACGACGTCGTCGCCGGAGACAGCGATCCGCAGGTTCGGCCACAGCCGACCGCCGGCTGCCTTGACGACCGCCTCCTTGCGGGACCACAGGCGCGTGAACCGGTCCGCCCGCGCGCCGTCGTCGCCGCCCGCCGCGACGTAGTCCGCCTCGGCGGGCGGATAGAACCGGGCGGACATCGCGACCGCGTCCAGGCGAGGCGCGAGGTGCTGGATGTCGACCCCCACGCCGCGGCCGACGGCGATGGCCACCGCGACCAAGTCCGCCGAGTGCGACAGGCTGGTGGACAGCCCAGACCACGGGGCCGCGAGCTCGGGCTTGCCGTAAGGGCCGGTGTCCCAGCGCAGTATCGACGGCGTCACCCGCAACTCGCGTGCCGCGAGAATCCGGAGCGCGCCGTGCGCGACCGTGTACTGCTGCCGGTCGCGCTGGCTCAGGAATGCCGCGGCCCGGGCACGCTCGCTGTCATCGAGGACGTCCCGGCAGCGGGCCACTTCCTCCGGCGGCAGGTCCACCGGAACGATCCAGACGCGAGCGAGGCCGGTCACGACCGGACGTCGGCGATCAGGGCGGCGAGCCGACGGACCCCCTCATCAACCTCGTCCGTTGCCAGCGCGCTGCACGACAGCCGGATCGCGTGGCTGCCACCGCCGCGGGTATAGAAGAAGCTCATCGGCGTCCACAACACGCCGTAGTCTCTGGCCGAGAGCTCGAGCAGCTTCTCGTCAGCCCGGACGGGCACGCCGAGGACTGCGAAGAAGCCGCCGCTCGGCGTGTTCCAGGTGATCGCCGGATCGGCGAAGTGATGCTCGAGCGCGGCCAGTAGAGCAGCCATGTTGCGCCGGTAGAACGAGATCTTCTGCTGGTTCGCCGCGCGCAGGCTGTACCCGCACGAGACGAGCACGCCGCCGATGATGGCCTGGGCGATCGGAGATGTATTGACGGTGACCATGCTCTTTACTGTCGAAAGCTCATCAGCCAGCAGGCCGCGGTGGCCATCGGCGCCGACCACCACCTGGTCCGCGACTAGGAAACCCACACGGGCGCCAGGAAACACCGACTTGGCGAACGAGCCCAGGTAGATGACCCGCTGATCGGTGTCCAGCGACTTCAGCGCCGGGCGGTGCCTGTCATCGGACCCGAACAGTCCGTAGGGGTCATCCTCCAGGATCAGCAGGTCCTCCTCGGCCGCCACCTCGATCAGCCCGCGCCGCGCCTGGTCGCTCAGTGAGACCCCGGACGGGTTGGCGAAGTTCGATACCACGTACAGGGCACGCGGACGGCGGCCACTGGCACGGACCTCCCGGGCGACCCGCGCGACCGCTTCCGGGCTAAGCCCCTGGGATGTCTCGGGAACCGGGACCACCGGAACGCCAAGCACGCGCGCGGCACCGGTGAAGCCGACATAGCACGGCTCGGCGGCGAGGACGACATCCTCGGGTCCCGCGGCAAGGCCGCGCAGCACGATGATCATCGCCTCCTGGCAGCCCGACGTCACCATGATCGACTCCTCCGGGACGCTGATGCCCTCGTCGACCTCAAGCATCCGCGAGATCATCTTCCCGAGCTGGCCGTTCGTCCGGCCGTACTGCAAGATGGCCTGCCGGACCCGCGCCTCGCTCATCGCCCCAGCGCGCAGGTGAGCGATATACGCAGCCAGATAGCGCTCGACGTCCGTCACGTCATAGAACTCATCGAATGGCCGGCCGGCGGCAAGGGAAATCGCCGTGGGAAAACGGCTGGCGACTTCATTGAGGAAATTCATTGACGCCGCCACCGGATCGGTAACCGACGTGTGCAACGTTTCGCGTGCTAGTTCAACCATGAGGCCAGTCAACCCGCTCCCGTTACACGACCGCATTGGCGATCAACCGCGCAACATCATTCCCGCAGCCGGTATTTACGCGTCAAAAAATACATCATGACAATGGCGTCGACAACAGCTTACGATGAGCCCCGTGCCCTTGGACCCGCAACTGCAGGCGATGCGCGATCAGCGCGAGCGCGACAACGTCCCACCGCTGTACAGCATGTCGCTGGCCGCCGCCAGGGCCGCTGACCTTGCTGCTATCAGGGACAGCGGCGGGGAGCCGGAGCCGGTTCACGAGGTGGCCAGCCTGAGGATTCCCGGCCCCGGTGGCGGCCTGCCGTTGCGGTTGTACCGGCCCGCGAGCCAGCGGCCACTGCCCGCGCTGCTCTACTTCTTCGGCGGCGGCTGGGTGCTTGGTACCATCGACACGGCCGACGGGGTCGGCCGCGCCCTGGCAAACGCATCCGGTGCCCTGGTCGTCGTGCCCGGCTACCGGCTGGCACCCGAGCACCCGTTCCCGGCGGCGGTCGATGACTGCTACGCCGCGCTGCGGTGGGTCGCCGGGCACTGCGGCGAGATCGGTGCGGACCCCGCTCGCCTTGCGGTCGGCGGCGATAGCGCCGGCGGGAACCTGGCCGCGGCGGTGACGCTGCTCGCCAGGGCCGATGACCTGGCGCTAGCCGGCCAGCTCCTCGTGTACCCCAACACCGATCAGCTCGCCGACGATGAGCCCGCGCGCGGCGCGGACGACCCGTTCCTGTTCAACCGCCACTCGGTGGCCTGGTACCGGCGGCACTACCTGCCCAATGCGGGCGACGCGGCCAGCCCGCTGGCGTCTCCGCTCCGTGCCGAGAGCCTCGCCGGACTGCCGCCGGCCCTCGTCATCACCGCCGAGTACGACCCGCTGCGTGACCAAGGGGAGGCGTACGCCCGCCGGCTCGCCGACGAGGGGGTGCCAGTCGACCTCAGCCGTTATGCCGGCATGGCGCATGGCTTCTTCACGATGACCGGAACGCTGGATGACAGCCGGGCCGCGATCGCGCAGGCCGCGGCACACCTGAGGAAGTGCTTCGTGGCGGGTGATGACCAGAGTGCGGGATCAAACTCATGCCTAGACGCTAATCTGGCATATCGCGCTCGCTCGGCTGCTGCGCGATATTCGCCGGGTTGCTAGGATTAGGAGGCCGTTTCACGATCGGCGGTCAACTGTTGCTTTCTGCTCGGGGCCGCTATGCCAATTTCTGGCTACGGCTGTATGTCTGCGGAATAGGGATCGCCACTAAGCCAAAAGGATCGCGCGGGCCTGGGCAACGTCCAGCCTCATCTGCGCGATCAGGGCGGCGGCGTCGCCGAACTTGATCATGCCGCGCAGCCGGGTGATGAACTCGATGCCGACCCGCCGCCCGTACAGATCGCCGTCGAAGTCCAGGATGTGCGCCTCGACCCGGCGCTGCCGCCGGCCGAAGGTGGGGTTAGTGCCGACCGAGATGGCGGCGGCACCGATCGGCGCCGCCTCATCGACCTGCCACCACTCATCCAGCGCGAGCGCGCGCCCGGCGTAGATGCCGTCAGCGGGCAGGGCGGCGAACCGGTCGAAGTTGAGGTTGGCGGTGGGGAAGCCGAGCGTCCGGCCGCGGTGGTCACCGTGCTCGACGACGCCGTCGATCCGGTGCGGGCGGCCAAGCGCGGCCATCGCCAGCCCCGCGTCGCGGGTCTCGGTCCCGTCCCCCGCGGCGTCGCGCGCTATCCGCAGCCGCTCCCCCATGCCCGGGCCGCCGAGCCGCCGCACGAGCCGGCGGGTGGCGGCGAGTGCGGCGGCGTCGCCCGCGAGCAGGTCGGCGACGACCGCGCGGACGGCCGTATCGAGCTCGCCGCGCGGTACGACCCGGGCGATCAGCTGCAGGCGGGCCGCCTCGGCGGCGCCGAAGCGGCGCCCGGTGAGCATCAGGTCAAGGCCGGCGGTCTGTCCCATCCGGGCCGCGCAGGCGGCCGCGGCGGGCCCCGGCACCAGGCCGAAGCGCACCTCGGGGAGGACGAAGAACGCGTCTTCGGCGGCGATGGCGATGTCGGCGGCGGCGGCGATCGCCAGCCCCGCGCCGATCGCCGCGCCGTTGACCCGGCAGATGACCGGCACCGGCGACTCGTCGATCCTGGTCAGGATCTGCGTCAGCAGCCGGGTTGACGCCTCGATCAGGGCCGGGTCGGCTAGCTCTGAGCGGTCCGCGCCCGAGGAGAACACGGTACCCGCGCCGGTAAGGACGAGGGCCCGGACCGACGGATCCGCCGCCACGTCCGCGAGAACCCGGTCGATGTCCAGCAGAACGGCCGTAGCGAGCGCGTTGCGGGTCGGGGCGTCGTCCACCGTGCAGGTGACGACACCCCGGTCATCACGGGCGATCGCCAGCCGCGACATCCCGCTCATCGGCTCGTTCTCCCCGGCCCGGCGCTGATCGCCTGTTCAGACCCATGTCCCGTCTTCGGCCTTGTCGGAGAACCGGGGAATGACGTCGTTGGCGAACTTGTAGAGCTCCTCCGCGTTCTCCTCCGGGTCCAGGTGGCCCTGGCCGAACTGCACCCACATCTCGGTGAAGCCGAGGCGCTTCTGGGCGTCCTCGATCTGCCGCGAGACCTGGTCGGCGTTGCCGATGAGGCAGTTAGCGTAGCCTTGGCCGAACGGCAGGAAGAAGGTGTTCCAGTACCAGTCGTGGTCGGCCTTGATCTCGGCCAGCCGGTCGGGGTTGTCGCCCAGCATCAGGACACCGCCCCAGGCGGCCGCGTCTTCGCGCTTCACGTCGCGGCCCGCTTCGCCAGCCTTCTTGATGTACCGGTCCCACAGTGCCTCGCAGAATTCCATCTGGTTGGCCATCACGATCGGCTTGCCGCCCTCGCGGGCCCACATGTCGATCGTCCGCATGCTGTGCGCGAAGGCACCGTAGAGCGGCGGGTGCGGGTCCTGGTAGGGGCGCGGTGCGATGCCGATCTCGTGCACCATGCCGTCGTCGCCCATCCCGGCGCCATACTTCTCGTAGGCGGGATGCCCGGTCAGGCCGCTCTTGGGCGGGAACTGCCAGTACTTGCCCTCGTAGCTGAACGTTGAGTTCAGCCACGCCTTCTTGACGATCTGCAGCGACTCCTCGAAGATCTCCCGGTTCATGGTGTCGACCTCGTCCCGGCTCTTGGCCAGGTCGGGCGTGGTCGCGTTGACGCCGGGGACGGCGGCGTAGGAGCCGACCCAGCGGCTCTGGTAGCCGCGGGTGAAGCCGACCAGGAGGCGGCCCTTCAGCATGTGGTCGAGTGTGGCGATCTCCTCCGCCGCGCGGACCGGGTTGTGCGTCGGGAGCACGTAGCCGAGGGTGGCCACCTTCAGGCGCTGCGAGTGCAGGCCGACGAAGAGGCTGAACATGCCGGGGTGATTCGTGATCTCGAACCCCTCGATCTGCAGGTGGTGCTCGTTGTGGCCGTAGCTGGCATAGCCGAGCTCATCAGCCAGCCGGATGTAGCCGCGGATCTCCTCGAGGTACCGCTGGTACAGCGCTTTGTCCTGACCGGCCATCCCCTTCTCGATGTCGGTCTTCCGGCCGATCATGCCGGGCTGAATGAGATGGAACTTCATCGCCAACCTCCATACGAGACGGCTCGATTTGCCGCTGCGAGCAGAGCATCCCGCAGCAGCGCCCGCCTGTCAACTCTTGTGTTGACGGCATCATAGCAAGCTCCCGACGTCATCACTAGTGTTGACCGTATAGTCAACGCGAACGTAGACTCCCATCATGTTCGACCTGCCAAGCGGCGTTGTCGACGCCTGGATCAATCCCAACATCACCCCGTCGCTGGACGGCATGGACGTGACCTACCTGTTCCCTGGGCTGCGCGAGCGGATGGAGCGCGGCACGACGCTGGAACAGCTCGTCGACGAGATGGACGAGGCAGGCGTGGCCAAGGGCGTGCTCTGCTCGGGCTACACGGCCCAGGGCGACCGGGAGTGGGTCACGACCGCGCGCGACAAGTACCCCGAGCGCTTCGCCCTCTCCCACGTGGTCGACCCCCGCGAGGGGATGCGGGCCGTCCGCCTGGCCGAGGGACTGGTGCGGTCCGAGGGGTACCGGCTCATCCGGATGATGGGCCTGCAGACGGGGCTCTACTACAACGACCCGGCCTACTATCCGGTGTACGCGAAGTGCGCCGAGCTCGGCGTGCCGGTCGGGCTCAATGTCGGCTTCCCCGGCCCGCGGGTCCCCGGCAAGCACCAGGACCCGATGCCGGTCGACGACGTCGCCTGCTTCTTCCCCGATCTGACGATCGTGCTGCAGCACGGCGGCGAGCCCTGGGTCGACACCTGCGTCAAGCTGATGGTCAAGTGGCCCAATGTCCACTACATGAGTTCGGCGATCGCGCCCAGGCACATCCCCCGCGCGATCATCGACTACGCCAACACCCGCGGCCAGGACCGGGTCATGTTCGCCAGCGACTACCCGCTGCTCACGCACGAGCGCTGCCTGCGCGAGACCAGGACGCTGCCGTTCAGGGACGCCGACCGCTTCACCAGGTTCGTGGCGGGCAATGCGAACGCGCTCTTCTTCGAGCCCTGACGCGCCATCGGCCCCGCACGCACCACCGGTTCACGACGCGTCAGCATCGTGTCCGTCTTGCCCCGGCGGTGATCGACGGCGATGATAACGTTTCATTTGTCAATCTGATTCTGTGTCAACCTGATACTTTGTCAACTTCAACGTTGGCATTTCCCGGCGGAGGCAGCCTGCATGGCCAAGAGCGGCATCGAGGCGCGGCGGAAGGCCGCGCTCGAGGAGGGCGGCGCGGCATACATCGCCCGGCGTGAGGAAATCATCCTCGCCGCCGCGCAGGTGTTCCGCGAGCGTGGCTTTGACGCCGCCACGCTGCGCGACATCGCGGACGCGCTGAATACCGACCGCGCCTCGCTCTACTACTACATCGGCAGCAAGGAAGAACTGCTGCAGGAGATCGTCCGCGACGTCCTCGCCCGCGACGTGCGGGCGGCGGAGGCGATCAAGCGCAGCCGCGTGTCCACCGCCGACAAGATCCGCACCCTGATCGAGTCGATGGTGACCTCCTACGCGGAGAACTACCCGCACATCGCCGTATACATGGAGGACCTCGGCCGCATCGCCCGCCAGGAGACGGAGTGGGCGACCGATGTCATCGCGCGCACCCGCCGGTACGAGTCCCTGGTGCGCTCGATCCTCGACAAGGGGCGCCGCGACGGCACCCTGCGGGCCGACCTGCCGAGCGAGGTCTGCTCGCTCGCACTGTTCGGCATGATCAACTGGATGCACCGGTGGTACCGGCCGGGGATCAAGTGGTCGGCCGACGATATCTCGAAGACGTTCACCGAGATCTTCCTCAACGGCTACGGCGCTAAGCCGAGCGGCACCCCCGAGGCCGGCTGACCCGGTCAGCGGTTGGCGTACTGCGGCGGGCGCTTCTCCAGGAAGGAGCGGGCAGCCTCCGGCTGGTCGTCGGTAAGCGCGCTGAGTACCTGCTGGCGGTTCTCGAACTCGACGGTCGCGGCCAGCGACGGGGTCTCAAGCGCGACCCACATGCCCTTCTTGGTGAGCGCTACCGACAGCGGTGGGTTCTGCTTGATCGCGGTGGTTATGGCCAGTGCCGAGTCGAGCAGCGACTCGGCCGGGACGACGCGGCTGAGCAGGCCAATCTCGAGCGCTTCGGCGGCGTCGAAGCGGCGCGCGGTGAGGATGAGCTCGTGCGCGCGCCCGGTGCCGACGATCCGCGGCAGCAGCCACGAAGAGCCGAGATCGCAGCCGGTGAACCCGGCGCGCAGGAAGGCGCAGGAGAAGATGGCGCCCGCCGCGGCGACGCGGACATCGCACGCTGCCGCGAGTGACAGGCCCGCTCCGGCCGCGGCGCCGTTGACCGCGGCGATGACCGGCACTGGGAGCTGGTGCAGCCGGACCGGGATGGCGGCGATCTGATTTTGCCTGGTCAGCAGTCCGCGGATCTGCCCCTGTTCGGCAACCCGATCCTCGTCACCGTACCCGCGCAGGTCGAATCCGGCACAGAAGGCCCGGCCGGCGCCGGTCAGGATGACCGCCCGCAGGTCGGCGCAGGACTCGACCTCGTCGAGCACCGCGAGGAAATCAAGCACCATCGGGTAGTTCAGGGCGTTCAGCGCCTCCGGGCGCCCCAGAGTGATCTGCAAGACCCCGGCGTCAACGGACGTGAGTTCAACGGCGGCCATCCGCCCTCCTATCAGCTTGCCAGCCTCCTCAGTGTGGCGTCGCACCGGGCGGTCGTCAACATAGATGTTGAGTAGAATCAACATCTGTGTTAAGAAATAACCCTGGCCCGTCAGCGATGGAGGACGCGTCCGTGTACCGGTTCGAGCAAGTGGCCCCGCTGACAACGCCAGCCGTCCTGGCCGCCGTCGCCGCGGACTCTCCCGACCGACCGTTCGTCATCTCTGAGGACGGGGAGCTGACCTACGGCGAGATGGCCGTGCGGGTCGCGCGGCTGGCCGGTCAGTTCGCCGCGCTCGGCCTGCGCCCCGGCGAGCGCCTCGGCATCCTGCTCCCTAACGGGATCCGCTGGTGCGCCACCCTGCTCGGCGCCCACGCGGCCGGGCTCGATGCGGTCCCGCTCAACACCTGGTACCGGGAAGACGAGCTGCTGGCGGTGGCCGAGCGCGCCCGGCTGCGGGTAATCATCACCCAGGACGAGATCTTCGGCCTGCCCACCTCCCGCTACGCGGCGGCCGTGGGCGAGCGCCTCGGCCCCGACGGCTACCTGGGCTCATTCCTGTGGCCCGAGGGCACTCCTGGGCCGACTGGCTTGCCCCGCGGGACACATGTGGCGGGCAGGGCAAATGGGGTGGGTCTGGCTGACAGCGCGGACCTGGCTGGCGTGGCGGGACTGGCTGGCGTGGTGAGACCGGCTGGTGGTGCCGACCTGGCAGACGGGGCGAAACTGACAGGCGGGGTGGGATCGTCTGATGGGTTGGGACTGGCTAGTGGGTCGGGACTGGCTGATGGGTCGGGACTGGCTGATGGGTCGGGACTGGCTGGTGGGTCGAGACTGGCTGGTGGGTCGGGACTGGCTGGTGGAGCGGACCTGGCGGAATCGTTGACGGCACTGCGGAATGCGCCCGTGGGCGGGACCGACGACGCGCTGCTCATTTTCACCAGCGGAAGCTCGGCTGAGCCCAAGGCGGTCCGGCTGCCGCAGCAGGGCCTGGTCAGGACCGCGCACGCGATCGGCGAGCGGCAGGGCATCCGCCCCGACGACCGGTTCTGGTTCGCCTCCCCGCTGTTCTTCGTCTTCGGCTGCTGCAACGCGCTGCCGAACGCGCTGACCCACGCGGCGACCCTGTGCCTGCAGGAACGGTTTGAGGCCAGGTCGGCGCTGGAGTTCATCCAGCGCCAGCGGTGCACTGTCTACTACGCGGTCGCGCCGATCACCCGCGCCCTCGCCGCCCGCCCTGACCTGGCCGAGTACGACATCTCGGCGCTGCGCACGGGCACTGCCAACGCGACGCCGGAGGACCTGCGGCTGGCGATCGAGGTGCTCGGTGTGGGGCAGGTGTGCAACGCTTACGGCCTGACCGAGGGGTACGGCCACTCGACGATCACCGCCTGCGACGATCCGGTGAGCGTGCGGACCGCATCGCAGGGCCGCGTGCTGCCCACCCAGGAGCTGCGGATCGTCTCCGGCGGTGCGGTGGCCGGACCCGGTGAGGCCGGGGAGATCCAGATCCGCGGCGCCATCACCCCCGGCTACCTGGACGCACCCGGGCTGACCGGCGCCGCGTTCGACGACGGCGGCTGGTTCGGCACCGGCGACATCGGACGGCTCGACGCCGACGGGCGACTGCACTACATCGGGCGCAGCCACGAGATGATGAAGGTCAAGGGGATCAGCATCTCCCCTGCCGAGGTCGAGTCGCTGCTGGTCCAGCATGACCTGGTCGACGAGGCGTTCGTGTTCGGGCTGGCCACGCCGGAAGGCGACCAGTCGGTCGGCTGCGTGCTCGTCTCGACGGTCCCGGCGGACGCCCGCGGGACGCTCGCCCGCGACGTTCGCGACTGGATGGCTGGTCGGGCTGCGGTGTACAAGACCCCGGCCACCGTCGTCGTCATGACGGCCGCCGAACTGCCGCTCACCCCCACCGGCAAGGTCTCCAAGCGCCTGCTGCAAGCGGGCGTGCAAGCGGTGAAGACGCCGGCCGGCTGAGCCGCCCGACGGTGCTGGTCGGGCGAAGCAAGCGTGCGTTCCATCTGAAGAATTTGATCTTCTTCCTAACTTAGCGAGCGCTAGATAGACTTATCGCGGACAGTGCGCACCGGACCGAAGGGGCTGCCATGCGGGGCGACAGGGATTTCTTCGACCCTGAGCACGACGCTTTCCGGTCGGCCGTGCGCCAGTTCGTCGACCGGGAGGTCGCCGGGCGCCTTGAGGACTGGGATGAGCGGCGGATCATCGACCGCGCGACCTGGCTCGCCGCGGGCAAGCACGGCCTGCTCGGATTCGCCGTCCAGGAACGGTTCGGCGGCGGCGGCACCGGCGACTACCGGTTCCGCTGCGTGCTCGCCGAGGAACTCGGAGCGGTCGGCGCGGCCAGCCTGAACTCTAGCTTCGCACTGCAGGATGACGTCTTCATCCCCTACCTGCTCCGGCTCGGCACCGACCAGCAGTGGCAACGGTGGCTGCCTGGGCTGTGCGCGGGCGAGCTGATCGGTGCGATCGCCATGACGGAGCCGTCGGCCGGCAGCGACCTGCAAGGCATCAAGACCACCGCCCAGCCGGACGGGAGCGACTGGATCCTGAACGGCAGCAAGACCTTCATCACCAACGGCATCCACTGCGACCTGGTCATCGTCGTCGCCCGGACCGGGTCGGGCGGGGACGCCGGGCCGCCGCCGTTCGGACTGTTCGTGGTCGAGCGGGACGCCGCGGGCTTCGAGCGCGGCCGTAAGCTGCGCAAGATCGGCCTGCAGGCGCAGGACACGGCCGAGCTATTCTTCACCGACGTGCGGGTGCCGGCCGAGAACGTGCTCGGGGATCCGCGCCGGGGCTTCGTGTACCTGATGGAAAACCTGCCGGTTGAACGGTTGTCGATCGCGGTGACCTCGCTGGCCGCCGCGGCTTCGGCGCTGACCTGGACCGCCGGCTACGTCCGGGAGCGGCACGCCTTCGGCAAGCCGCTGGCGGCCCAGCAGAGCGTCCAGTTCACCATCGCCGAGATCGCGACCGAGGTCGACGTCACCCGCTGCTACGTGCGGGACGCCGTCCGCGCGCATAACCAGGGCGCGCTGAGCGCGGTCGATGCCGCGAAGGCGAAGTGGTGGGCGACCGAGGTGCACAAGCGCGTCGTCGACCGCTGCCTGCAGCTGTTCGGTGGCTACGGCTATATGGCCGAGTACCCGATCGCCCGCGCCTACGTGGACGCGCGTGTCCAGACCATCTACGGCGGTGCGACCGAGATCATGAAGATCCTCATCGCCCGTGACGTGCTCGGGAAGTACTCGTGACCGGTGACGCCCGGGTGCCGGCGCAAGTCTCCCGTGGCCCGCGGCGACTGCGCGGTGCCGCGATGTGACGGGGCCGGCGGCGAGCCAATATTCTTTTCCTTACCACTAGGCATTCCCTGACGATGATTGGGGGCAGATTGGCACCGGCCAGCGGTATCTCCGCCCCTCCGGGCGCGTGGCGGCAAGCCGACGACGAGGATCTGACTCCCATCCTGGCCACCGCGCGCGACCTCTTCTACGAGGTCGGCTTCCACGGCACCACCGTGCGCGACATCGCCGGCCGGGTCGGGGTCACCGTTCCGGCCCTGTACTACCACCACGCCAACAAAGAGGCCATCCTCTCCGCCCTGCTCGACCGCTCCATCGGCTCGGTCATCGAGCGCTGTCAGCAGGCCCTCAGCGAGGCGGGCGATGACCCGGCGGACCGGTTCCGCAACCTGGTCGAATGCCTCGCGCTCTACATGGCCAACCACCGCAAGAGCGCCGCGATGGACGCGGAGATCCGGGCCCTGTCCCCCGCCGCCCGCAAGCTCTACAGCGTTCAGCGGCGCCGGGTCGAGCAGATGGTGTCGGACACCATCTCGCAGGGGGTGGCGGCGGGCGTGTTCGAGGTGACCTCGCCGACGGACACCGGCCGCGCCCTGCTCGGCATGATCCAGGCGATCACCCTCTGGTTCAGCCCCGGCGGCGGGCGGCTGACGGCATCGGAGCTGGCGCTGCGTTATGTGGATATCGCCGAGCGGACGGTGGGGCTGCGGGATCAGCGCTCGGGCATGGACACCGCCCGGGGATTAACTATGTCCACTTCGGCCGGCCGCCTGACGACGACACGGGAAGATGTCAGGCAGGACACGGCCAGGTCGTGAGGCAGGTAGGGGTAGTCGGTGCCGAATACGAGGTTGTCGGGCAGCCCGAGCGCGTGGGCGCTGGGGTCGGGCGACGGGTTGGGGTGCACGAAGACGACGGCGGCGCGGCGTTGCAGTTCCTCGAACAGCGGGGTGAACCGGGAGTCCCCGAGGTAGATGGAGGGTCAGAGGACCAGCACGTCGATCTTGGGCACCGACTTCATCCGCATGACCGGGTAGCCGTCGAAGTTCTGGGTGATGATCTCGCCGCCGTCGCCGAGCACGATCTCGCCCCAGGCGGCGGCGCCCAGCGCCCAGATGAGGCCGCCTTCGACCTGCGCGCGGACCAGGTCCGGGTTGACGCTGATGCCGCAGTCGAGCGCGAAGGTGATCTTCTCGAGCCCGCCAGCAGGTCGCGGCGCAGGTCCACGGGATCACGTCCGGCGGCGGCCGCGAGCTCGTCGATCGCTGACTCGCGGGCGAACTCGGTGTGGGAGTTGCCGACCGACCGCCACACCATGATGGGCACGCCGGTCTGGACGTTGGTGGTCTCTAGCTTGAAGTTGGGCAGCGTGTAGGGGCCGTCGACGGCGCCGCTCGTCGTCATGTAGTCGACGCCGTCCTTGAACAGGAAGTTGACTGGACTTATCCAGGGCGGGCGTTCAAGCGCGAGCAGCGGACGCGGCTGACAGCGCGGGTGGACGCGCTGGACGGGGCCGGAATCGACCGCTTGTGAAAACTTTCACAAGCGTGGCCAGCCGGGGTCTGTGTGGCAACCATGCGTTTCCCTAACGCCAGCAGTGGCTAGACCACCTCGATCTGCCTTACGGGCACGTTACTGACCGTAAACAGCGCATTGCCGGGCACCGCGCCCTGGCGTGATCGGACCAGCAAGGCTCCCGGTCACCGGCGGCGGCATCGCCACAGCAGGTAGGTCGGCACTGGAGCTGGCGGCTCGACGAAGCGTTCGGCTTCCAGCCCGGCCTCAAGGAGCGCGTTCAGGTAGGTGGACAGCTTGCGGTGCGTCGCACCTACCCGGATCCGGACGCCCTCGGGATTGTGGTCTTCCGGCGAGATCCACCACCCCTCGTACTCGTAACCCTGTCCTGGCGGCCAACTGCTGGCCCCCCGCTCGCTGCCGGCGAGACACGGATGCACAATCGAGGCGACGAACCAGCCGCCCGGCCGCAGCACGGCGGTCACGGCAGACAAGGCACCCGCCAGGTCATCGATGTCCATCAGCGCCATCTCGCAGGTGCAGCCAGCGAAGAACCGCCCGTCCCACCAGGTGAGGTCGCCGGTGACGTCGGCGTGGATATAGGTGATGCTCGCCGGGCCAGCCGCGCGTGCCCGGCCGAGCATCGCGGCCGAGATGTCCACGCCGGTCACGTCAGCCCCCAGGCCGGCCAGATGACGGCTCATCCGGCCCTGCCCACACCCGATATCCAGCACCCGGTCACCGGCCGCGACGGGCAGCAGGCCGTCCTGCGCCGCGATAAGCGGCGGCATGTCACTGCTCCACTGCTCATACCACTCGGCGAATCCGTCATACCGCGCTTGCGTCTGCGTCACCCTCCGACGCTAACTGCCTGCCCGGCGGGGACCGGCTATGTTCGCGCGGGGCTGACCACAATCGTCCACGAGTTTGCTACCGCGGCTTCTTCAGGACGGGATCGATGTGCGATTGCTGCTCCCGCGAGGAGTTCCCGGCCGAGTTCGTCCGCCCCGATGACCGAACCGCCGCGCGGACCGCAGTCTTGACATATCGATTATCGTTACTTACGATCATCGATAATAACGGTAGTCGATATGCGAGGCGCCGATGTCCGCACCTACTCTCAAGGCCCTCAAGCCGCGCAACCGGCTCGGGCGACTCGCCACCCTGCAACGACTCGCCATCGTGGTCGCCTGGGTGTTCTGGTTCACCGCCGTCGTCACCGCACTCCAGCTGCTACTTGCCCTGACCCGCAGCGGTGCCCTGCTCATCCCCGTCCCGAACTCTCAGCCCCATTCGCGCGTCTGCCTGATCACCGCGCCAGCACTACTGCAGCACGCCGGCAGCGGGCTCAGTCATCCCGGCCTGGCCCCGGGCGTGCAAGCCACCTGGAACACCGCGTTCGTGTGCACCGCCCATCCCACCGTCGGGCAGGCCCTGGCCTTCGCGGTCACCCTGCTGCCCATTGGCCTGCTCCGCCTCGGTGCGCTCTACCTGGCGATGCGGCTGGCCCGCACCGCCGCCCGCGACGGCATCTACACCGCCCAGGCCGCCCGGCTGGTGCTGATCCTCGGCTGGTGGCTGCTGGCCGGCGGCCTGCTGGCCACCGTGGCCGAAGCGTTCGCCCGGATGAACCTGCTCAGCCAGCTGGTCACCTGGAACATCGACTGGGGCCAGTGGCCCGTGGCCTGGTCCATTGACTGGCCGGTCGCCCTGATCGGCCTGGGCCTGATCACCTTCGCCCGCACCATGCGGATCAGCGCCGGGATGCGCGCTGATCTCGAGGGAACGGTGTAATGCCGCCCGCGGTCCCGGATGACCACGCCATCACCGTCCACCTCGACAAACTCCTGGCCGACCGGGGCATGACCCTGACCGAGTTGTCCGACCGGGTCGGCGTCACCGTGGTCAACTTGTCCATCCTGAAGAACGGCCACGCCCGCGCGATCAGGTTCAGCACCCTGACCCGGCTCTGCCTGGCGCTCGACTGCCAGCCCGGCGACCTGCTCACCCATAACAACAGCGCAGACGGCCAGGCCGGGCGGCCAACGCCCGAAGGCTGACCGGGGCACTCATCCGCGCAGATGAGGGCCAATTCCCGGCGGAAAATCAGGCCAATTTTCGGGAAGCGCCCAGGTCTGGTTTCCGCTGTTACTTGCGTGTTTCGCGGACCGGGACAGTGTCGTGGATGGGAGCCGTTGTGAACCGTCGCGGTTGGGCCTTGTTTGCGGCCATGTGCGTCATCTGGGGGATCCCCTACCTGCTGATCCGGGTGGCGGTCCGTGACGTGCCGCCGGGCACGCTGGTGTTCATGCGCACCGGCATCGGCGGCCTGGTGCTGCTGCCGCTGGCCGTGCGGTCCGGCGGGTTCGGACCGGTCCTGCGGCGGTGGAAACCGCTGGTCGCGTTTACCGTCTTGGAGATAGCGGTTCCCTGGCTGCTGCTCGGCAACGCTGAGCAGCACCTGCCAAGCTCGCTGACCGGGTTGCTCGTCGCGGCGGTCCCCCTGGTCGGGGTCGTGGCCGGCCGCCTGACCGGTACCGGTGATCACGTCGATGCCCGTCGCTGGGCGGGGCTGCTGCTCGGATTGCTCGGCGTCGGGGTGCTGGTCGGGCTTGATCTCGGCAGCGTCAGCGGTCTGGCCCTGGCCGAGGTCGGCCTGGTGGCCATCGGTTACGCGACCGCGCCGATCATCATGGCCACGCAACTGGCAGATCTGCCCCGCTTCCCGGTGGTGTCCGCCGCGCTGCTGCTGTCCGCCGTGGCCTGGGCGCCCTACGGGCTGACCCATTGGCCCCGTCATGTGGCCGCGACCGGCGTCGCCTCCATCGTGGTGCTCGGCCTGGTCTGCACCGCGCTGGCGTTCGTGGTCTTCTTCGCGCTGATCGCCGAGATCGGCCCCAACCGCGCGACGGTCATCACCTACGTGAACCCGGCGGTCGCCGTCGCCCTGGGCCTGCTGCTGCTCAACGAGCAGTTCACCGCCGGAATGGGGATCGGCTTCCCGCTCATCCTGGTCGGCTCGGTGCTGGCGGCCAGCACCGGCCGCCGGGCGGCAAGCCCGGCCGGCCAGGCCAGCGACCCGGGCACGTCAGACGCGGGCATGTCAGACGTTGGCATGTCAGACGCAGCCGCATCAGGTGTCGAAGCCGACGCCCAGCCGGTCTAGCAGCCCCAGCCACGGTCCGCGGTGGCCGTCGCGGGCGTCGGCGGCGGCCAGCGCCTGCCGGGTTACCTGGATGCCGGCCCAGCGCAGCGGCTCGGGCGGGAACGGGATGGCCTTGGAGCGGACCATGGTCAGCCTGGTCCGCTCGGTGTCGGCCCCGTCAACCAGGTCGAGGGCGACCCGCGCGCCGAACCGGGTCGCGGCGACGCCGAGCCCGGTGTAACCGACCGCATAGGCGGCCCGGCCGTGCAGCGCGGTGCCGAAGGTCGCGCAGAACCGGGTACAGGTATCGATCGGCCCGCCCCACCGGTGGCTGAAGCGGACGCCGTCCAGCTGCGGGAACGTCGCGAAGAAGTGCCGCGCCAGGGTCGCGAAGCTGGCCTCGCGCTGGTCCCGGTGCGCGCCGACGTCGCCGCCGTAGTAGTAGATGGCGTCGTACCCGCCCCAGAGCACCCGGTTATCCGGCAGCAGCCGGTAGTAGTGGAACTGGTTGCCCGAGTCCGCGATGGGCAGCCTGCGATCCCAGCCCACGGCGGCGAGCTGCGCCGCCGACAGCGGCTCGGTGACGAGCACGTAGTCGTAGACCGGTGCGACGTAGCGCCGGATGGCGCGCAGCGGCGACGGGTAGGCGCTGGTACCGACGACGGCCCTGGCCGCGCGGACCGCGCCATACGGGGTCTGCGCGGAAACGCCGGCCCCGGCGGCCCGCAGCCGCCGGACCGGTGAGTGCTCGTAGACGCTGACGCCGAGCGATTCCGCTGCCCGGCGCAACCCCCAGGCGAGCCGGACCGGGTGCACGGTGGCCTTGCCCGTGCTCCGCAGGCAGGCGCCGAGGTAGCTGGGCGAGTTCACCTCGGCTCGCACCTGCTCCGCGTCAAGCACGGTCGCGGTCTCGCCGTGCGTATTCAGCAGTCTGGCCTGCTCGCTGAGCGCGCCGATCTGGTGCGGCTGGGTCGCGACGTAGAGCATGCCGCGGGCGTCCCAGTCGGCCTCGATGCCGTTGCGGCTCAGCGTGTCGGCCAGGCCGGCCAGGTTGTCGAGGCCGAGGCGCTGCAGCCGGGCGAGCTCACCGGGGAAGTGCCGCATGCCGTTGTCGAGTCCGTGCGTCAGCGAGGCGTCCACGAAGCCGCCGTTGCGGCCGGATGCGCCGAAGCCCACCGTCTGCGCCTCGAGCAGTACGACATCGCGGGCCGGGTTCTCCTCCTTGGCCTGGATCGCCGTCCACAGCCCGGTGAACCCGCCGCCCACGATGACGAGGTCGGCCTCGCGGGTTCCGACCAGGCTGGGCCGCGGTGCGGGGGCGTCGCCGGCGTCCGACCAGTACGTCTTGGGCTGGGCGTCAGCGAGCGCGCGAACGGGAGCGTCCCCGGCCACCCCGAGGACGCCGCGGGCCGAAGCCATCAGGCGGTCTCCCTGCGGTAGACCGGCTGGCCGGCGAACCACGTCTCGAGGACGGTGGTGCGCCAGATGTCCTCGCGCGGCCCGTCGAAGGGGTTGCGGTCGACAACCATGAAGTCCGCCGACTTTCCCGCTGTCAGCGACCCGGCGACCTGCTCGTCGCCGTTCACGTACGCGCTGCCGAGGGTGAACGCGCGCACCGACGACAGCAGCGAGAGCCGCTGGTCGGGCAGGAAGACGCCGTCTTCCGGCGTCCATCTGGTCCGGTCGGGGACGGGGGTTCTGTTGACCGCCACGTGCATCTCGCGGAACGGGTCGGGGGTGGACACCGGCCAGTCGCTGCCGAACGCCATCGCCGCCCCCGCGCTCTCGAAGTCGCCGAACGGGTACTGGTGGCGGCCGAGCTCCGGTCCCAGGAACGGCAGGGTGAGCTCGGTCATCTGCGGTTCGAGCCGCGCCCAGAGCGGCTGGGCGTTGACGGTTACGCCGAGGCGGCGGAACCGTGGGACGTCGGCCGGTGACACCACCTGGACGTGCGCCACGTGATGGCGGTTACCCCGGTTGCCGTTGGCGGCCAGCGCCGCCTCGACCGCGTCGAGCGCCTGCGTCACCGCGCGGTCGCCGACCGCGTGGAAGTGGACCTGGAAACCTTCGGCGTCCAGCAGCCGGACGTAGGAGGCCAGGTCATCGTCGGGGAAGAAGCTGATGCCGGTATTGCCGGTCGCGGCGCCGTGGCCGTCCAGGTAAGACCCGGACAGCGCGGCCGTGTGCGTCTCGCAGACGCCGTCCAGCATGATCTTGACGGTACCCAGCCTGAACAGGTCGCGCTCGAACTCACGGCGGCGCGCGGCGAACTCGGCGACCTGCTCGGCGCCGCGGTCGCGCTCGAACCACTGGGCCCCGGTCACCCGCGAGCTGAGCTCTCCGTCGGCGAGCAGCCGCAGGTAGGTGGCCGTGTCGTCCGGGTCGGCGCTGACGTGCGCGTCCTGCCAGCCGGTGATGCCGAGCGAGTGCAGGTACGCCTGCCCGGCGGCGAGAGCCTCGGCCCGGAACGACTCGGTGGGCGGCGGCAGCAGCTTCTCCACCAGCGCCATCGCCCCCTCGTGGAGGGCGCCGGACGGACTGCCGTCGGCGCCGCGCTCGATCCGCCCGTCCGCCGGGTCCTCGGTCGCCGCGCTGAGGCCGGCCAGCCGCAGGGCCGCCGAGTTCACCCAGGCGGTGTGGCCGTCACGGTTGCGCAGGATCGCCGGGCGGTCCGGCACCACGGCGTCGAGCTGGGCCGCGGTCGGCACGCCGCGGTCGAACGCGTCCATCGACCAGCCGCCGCCCTCGACCCATTCGCGTTCCGGGTGCGCGGCGGCGTAGCCGCTGATCGCGTCGCTGTACTCGGCCAGCGTGGCCAGGCCGAGCAGCGAGCAGCGCAGCAGCCCCGCGCCGCCGGTGATCGGGTGCACGTGCGAGTCGATGAATCCGGGCAGCACCGTACGCCCGCCGAGGTCAACCACCTGCGTCGCCGGCCCGGCCAGCGCGAGCACATCGGCCGGCTCGCCAACCGCGCTGATCACGCCGCCGGATACCGCCATCGCGTGCGCCCAGCCCGGTACCACGCCGTCGGTGAAGATGTCCGCGCCGGTGACGACGGTCTCGGGATCCGTCACTGTGCGGCCCTCCTCCAGTTGGCGCGGAATCCGAGCAGGAAGATGCCGGTGATCCCACCGACGGCGGAGACAGCAACCATGAGCGTTCCGATCGCGTTGATTTCCGGCGAGAGGCCGAACTTGATCATGCTGTAGATGTAGACCGGCAGCGGCGGCGTGCCCACGCCGCTGGTGAGATAGGACGTCACGAAGTCGTCGAAGGAGAGCACGAACACCAGCAGCGCGGCGCCCACGATCGCCGACCTGATCTGCGGCAGCACCACAAGGCGGAGCGTCTGCAGCTCGCCGCAGCCCAGATCCCTGGCTGCTTCCTCGATCTCACGCCGCAGCCCGGTTATCTGGGTGCGCACGATTACGGTCACGTAGACCAGCGAGAACGTGATGTGGCTGATGGTGATCGTGAGGATGGACAGCGTGATGTGCAGCTGGGTCGTGTAGATGAGGAACAGCGACGTGGCGGTGGCGATCTCGGGCGTGACCAGGGTGAGCAGCAGTATGCCGTTGGCCGGGCGCGACCACCGGCTCCGTGACCTGGTGAGCCCGAAGGCCAGCAGGGTCCCGACCACCGTGGCCACCACCGTCGTCAGCACCGCCACTTCCAGGCTCACCCGGATGGAGGCGAGGACGGCGCTGTCGTGGAACACGGCGGCGTACCAGCGCAGGCTCGGGTGGCCGAGCGCGGTCAGTGACTTCTGCGAGTTGAACGAGTACAGCACTACGACGACCACCGGCACCAGCAGGAACAGCCCCGTCAGCCCGGTGACCAGCCAGAGTGCCGCGCGCCCGGCCGGCCAGCGCCGGCGGCGGCGCGGCAGCGGAACGCCGGCCGGCTGCCGGGTGGCGGGCAGCGGCTTGCCGGGGGCCGGCGAGTTAGCCAGCACGGTCCATCACCCCCCTCCTGACCAGCGGGCGGGCGGCCGCCATATAAGCGAGCGCGACGATGACGAGCACCGCGATGAGCAAGACGGTAAGACCGGCGCTGATGGGCAGGCCACCGGGCGTGGCGGCCTCGTTGGAGATGATGTTCCCGACCATGTACTGGTTGGGCGACCCGAGGAGCTGGGCGGTCGCGAAGTCGCCGATGGCCGGCAGGAAGACGAGCATCGAACCCGACAGGATGCCCGGCAGCGTGCACGGCAGGGTGACGTGCGCGAAGGTGGCGGCCGCGCTGCCGTACAGGTCCCGGCCGGCCTCGATGAGCGACCCGTCCAGCTGCTCGACCGATACATAGACGGCGAGCACCATGTACGGCAGGTAGCTGTAGGCAAGCCCGCCGATCACCGTGTAGGAGTGGCCGAGCAGGTTGACGTTGACGTTGGCCCCGAGCGCGTGCACCAGGCTGTTCAGCACCCCGCCCTGGCCGAGGATCTGGATCCACGAGTAGATCCGCACCAGGTAGTCCACCAGCCACGGGACCAGCACGAGCAGAATGATCAGGTGGCGGTAGCGGCCGCCGTAGCGGGCGACCGTGTAGGCGGTCACGTAGCCGAAGACCAGGCAGACCGCGGTCGCGATGGCCGCGTACTCAAGCGAGCGCCACACGACGGACAGCACGTCCGGCTGGATGAGCTGGCTGTAGTTGCCGAAGTGCGTGCCGTAGACGGGCAGGCCGAGAATGTTGGTGGTGGCCAGCGACACCGCGACCACCACCGCCCAGGGGGCGACGAACAGCAGGAGCAGCCAGAGCGTGCCGGGCAGGAGCGCGATCCGCGCGAGCGTGGTCTGCCTCATGACGCCACCTTCACGACATCACCGGCTACGCCTGCACCTTCAGCCACGCGCTGTTCCAGGCCGGCCGCTCGGACTCGGTCAGGCCCTGCTCCCACGCGCTCGGCTTGCTCAGCAGGTCCGTGCCGACCGACAGCCACTTGGCGTTCTTGACCACGTTGCCGTACGCGGACATGCCGGCCGCGGTGCCGACCGGGTAGCCGATGTAGTTGATGTTCGCGGTCATGTTCTCCGGTGCGAGCATGTAGTTGATGAACAGCATGCCGTTGCCCGGGTGCGCGCCCTTGCTCGTGATCGTCATCGTGTCGGAGTTGAACAGCTGCCCTTCCTTGCACAGCTCGAACTCCATCGTCGACGGGTCTTTGGCCGAGCTCAGGGCGGTGTACACGTTGCCGGTATAGGTGGGGATCATCGCGGCCTGGCCGCTGGCGATGGACTGGATCGTGTTGGTCGAGGCGAATCCGGCCAGCATGGGCTTGAGCTGGATCAGCGCGTTGGCGGCGGCGTCGAGGTCGGCGGCGCTCGGGTTGACGATCGGCTTGCCGAGGTGCATGAGCGCGATCGACAGCGCGACCTGCATGTCGTCGATCATGTAGACCCGTCCCGGCGCCGCGCTCGCGTGCTCCCACAGGTCAGACCAGGAGCCGCTCAGCTTGGGGAAGACGTCGCTGCGGTAGAAGATGCCCATCGGGGCCATCGCGTACGGGACCGAGTACTTGGCCCCCGGGTCGTAGTACGGGCTCTTGAAGTAGCCGTTCACCTGAGACCAGTTCGACAGGTTGGCGTGGTCGAGCGGGCGCAGCAGCCCGGCCGGGATGATCTGCTGCAGGTACTCGGAGTTGGCGATCGCGACGTCGAACGGCTCGCCGGCCACCACCTTCTGCAGCTCGTCGTCGCCGCTGGTGATGTAGGTCTGGTTGACCGTGATCCCGTACTTTTTCTCGAAGCCGCTGATCGTCGACGGCGCGAAGTAACCCTGCCAGGCAAACAGGTCAAGCGTGGCGCCGTCCTTCTCGGCCTTGAGGCCGGCCGGCGAACTGCTCGCGGACCCGCCGGAGCTGCAGGCGGCGACCAGGCCGGCCATCGCCGCGGCAAGCGAGCCGCGGAGCACGGTCCGCCGGTCAATGCGGCCCCTTGTCAGGCCCTGATCTGCCAGGCCACGACGGTTTTCATTCATTGGTCCCCCTCCTGCGTGTTTCCTGCGGACGCTGTGCTTCCTAACAACTCATGGGTCGCGAATGGCCGGGCGTTCTCCTCCAGCCAGGACAGCCAGACGTCATCGCCGCGGTCCGGGTGCCGCACGGACTCGCTGTTCTGCTGGAAGACGAGAACCTCGCCCGCCAGCCGGGTACTGACTAGGTAGGTGGTCGACGTGCCGAGGAAGATGACCTCGCTGACCCGGCCGCGCACCCGGGACGGGCGCTCCGGCATCTCGGTATCGAGCGTGATCTTCTCCGGCCGCACGGTGAACGACAGCTCGCTGCCAGCGGCAACCGGGCCCGCGGCAGTAACCACTACCCGTTCCATATCGGGCAGTTCGAGCTGCACCCGGCCGGCCGCGACGCTGCCAGCCCGGCCCGTGAGGACATTGGAAGCCCCGATGAAACCGGCCACAAAAGCGGTAGCGGGCTCGTCGTACACCTCGCGCGGCGTGCCGAGCTGCTCGATCCGGCCATTGCGCATCACCGCGAGGCGGTCCGACATGGTCAGCGCCTCGCTCTGGTCGTGGGTCACGTAGATGAACGTGATCCCCATGTCGCGCTGGATGCGCTTGAGCTCGATCTGCATCGACTGGCGGAGCTTGAGGTCAAGCGCGCCAAGCGGCTCGTCGAGCAGCAGCGCGCGTGGCCGGTTCACCAGCGCGCGGCCGAGCGCGACCCGCTGCTGCTGCCCGCCCGACAACTGCTTCGGCATCCGGCGCTCGAACCCGCCGAGCTGGACGATCTCGATGATCTCGGCTACCCGGGTCTTGAGCTCCGGCTTGGGCACGCCGCGGCGGCGCAGCCCGAACGCGATGTTGTCGTAGACGTTCAGGTGCGGGAAGAGCGCGTAGTTCTGGAAGACGAGGTTGACGTCGCGCTTGTCAGGACCGGACTCCGTCACGTCCTTCCCGTACAGCCGGACCACTCCCCTGGTCGGCTGCTCGAAGCCGGCGATGATCCGCAGCGTGGTCGTTTTCCCGCACCCGGAGGGGCCGAGCAGGGAGAAGAACTCACCGCCGCGGATCGTCAGGTCGACGCCGCGGACGGCGGCGAACTGCTCGCGGCCCGACTTGAACGTCTTCTCGATGCCGACAAGCTCAATGGCCGCCGTGGCGCCGGTGGCCCCTTCCTCTTCCTCCGCGGGCCGATCGCTCATGGTGGCTGTCAGCACGAGACCGCGATGATCTTGTGCGGGATGGTGGACAGCGTGCGCGGGCCCGATGACTCGTAGACGATCGTGTCGAGCAGGCCGATGCCGACGATGCTCTCGTAGTTGGTGACCATGCCCTCCTCAATGAGGCCGGGCTCGTCGTCGCTGTTCACCGTGAAGTGCCACTCGCCGACCCAGTCGGGCGGGAAGGCGATGCCAAGCTCGTAGCCGCCCACCCAGTACTGGCTGTTCAGGTGCCACACGCCACGGTCGGTGTAGTACTCCTTGAGCGCCCGGTTGAGGTCCTTGACCGGCGTGCCGACCTTGGCCACTTCGCGGATCACGTCGTAGGCGCCGGCCAGGATCTCCATCATGGCGACCGCGGACTCCGGCGGCTCACCGAGGTAAAAGGTCATGTTCCGGTTGGCGTGGTACCGGTTGTAGACGCCGCACGGATCGACCTCGACGAAGTCGCCCTTGCTCAGCACCCGGCGGCCCGCGATCGAGTGGCCGACGCCGACCGTGCCGACCGTCACCATCTCGTGGATCCCCGCGTGCTCGCCGCCCGCCCTGGCCATCGCGCCGGTCATCGCCGACCACGCGTCAAGTTCCGTCATTCCGGGACGGAGCACCTCGGCCAGGTGCAAAATACCGATGTCACAGATCTCGGCCGCCTTCTCGATGTAGGCGATCTCGGCCGGCGACTTGCGCCTGCGAACCCGGCGGGCGGCGTCGGTGCCGTCGACCACCGTGGCGCCCGCTGCTTCCATGGCGGTCCGCAACAGGCGCCCGACGGCGACGTTGGGCACGTGGGCGTACTCCTCGACGCCGACCGTGCCGGCCAGCCAGCCTTCGGCGGCGAGTTCGCCGACGATAAACCCGAGCATGTCACTGCGCTGGTACCGAGGAAGGAGCCGGATATCTTCCGCGACCGAGGTGCGGCGCAGCATCTCCGCGTGTTCCACGCCCTCGAACTGGATGAAGGTGTCGCTGTTCACGTTGACGGCCGTGCAGGTCAACGGCCGCCACTCGCGCGGCGACTGCGCTTTGTACCAGCGCAGCGTGAGCCCGTGCAGCCAGCACATCGCCTCGGGCGAGGAAAGCAGGAGCGTGTCGAGGCCGTCCGCTGCCATCGCTGCCCGCAGTTTGGCCAGGCGGCCGGCGTACTCCTCGCGGGAGAACGGGATTGACGGCGGCACTGCTTTCGACTGTTCGGTCACTTCGGCAACGAACTGCGCGATAGCGGACGCTTCCACTGCCTCGCCTCCTTGGACACTCTGGTCGCTCTTGAGGTTCGATGATCGTATTGACGATTTCGCAGCATGTCAAGGTTTAACATAATGGAAACGCAAATTTGGAGGCGTAATGTCGCGGAAACCGCAAAGCAGGGCAAACGGCGAGCCAGTCGAGCTGGACGACATCGACCGCCAGCTGGTCTCCGCCTTGCAGCGGGACGGCCGCCGCCCGTTCAGCAAGCTGGCGGCCGAGATCGGCATCGGCGAGAGCGTCGCGCGCTATCGCGTGCAGCGGCTCGAACGGGCCGGGATCTTGCAGATCGTGGGGATCGCGGACCCGCTCAAGGTCGGCTTCGACCTGATGGCACTGATCGGCGTGCGGGTGGTACCCGGCCGGATCAAGGACGTGGCCACGTCGGTCTCCACGCTGCCGGAGACCAGCTACGTCGCGTCCCTGGCGGGCGCGTTCGACCTGGTCGTAGAGGTCGTCTGCCGCGACACCGCGCACTTCACGCACCTGCTCACCCAGCAGATCCACCATGTCGACGGCGTGGTGAGCACCGAGTCGTTCCTCATCATGGAGATCCACAAGATGGCCTACGGATGGGACGTCAGGCATAACGCCGCCGCCGCCACACCGCCGCCGTCGCGCGGCAGTTCCTGACCGGCTCGCTACCGGAGCCGCCAGGCAGCCCGCCGTTCGGCGGTGACGTTGATCTTTGCGAACGGTCGGTTGCTTCGCGGCTCCTGCTGCGACAATCGCGGGGTGGTAAGTGCGGGGATACATGACTTCTTTGTGGCATGCGCGGGCGTGGCCGGGGCGCTGGTCGGGCTGCTGTTCGTGGCGGTCACGGTCGCCTCGGAGAAGCTGCAGCCGACCGCGGACGGCGGGCAGGTTAACCGCATCCGGGCGTCGGCGGCGCTGACGGCCTTCACCAATGCGCTGGCGGTGTCGGTCTTCGCGCTGATTCCGGGGCATACGATCGGGCCGACTTCCGTGGCCGTGGGCGCCAGCGGGCTCCTGTTCGTCACGGCGTCGCTGCTGTCCCTGATCCGCCTGCATGCGGTCCACGTGCGCACATTGCGTGACTCGGTGTTCCTGGTGGGGCTGATGGTCACGTTCGGGGTGCTGCTGCTCTCGGGCATTCAGGTGCTCGTGAATCCCGCTAATTCCGGGGCGGTGGAAACGATCGCGATCCTGGTGGCGATCAGTTTCCTGATCGGGATCGACCGGGCCTGGGAACTGGTCGGCGGCCCGTCTATCGGCATCGGCCAGGAACTGGTGGAGTTGCTGCGGGACCGCAGGCGCGGCGCCGGCGATCCTGGCGGGGAAGAGCCGGCGTCGTAGTTACCCGGCGATGCAGTTACCCGGCGATGCAGTTACCCGGCGATGCAGTTACCCGGCGATGCGCCGGCAGAGCCAGCCGAGCGACAGCGGGTACCGGTAGTCGATTCCCCCGTGGGTGCCCTCGAACAGCTCGAAATGGATCGCCTCGTCGGCCACGCCGTTTTCGCGCAGCGCGGCCAGGAACGCCTCCGCCCCGATGTCGAGGAACCACTCGTCCTTGGTGCCCGCGTCGATCCAGATGCCCCGCAGCTCCCGCAGCCCGGCCGCGTAGCGGGGCACCATCCGGACCGGGTCCACGTCCAGCCACCGCTGCCATACCGGCGGCCTGATCACCCCGGTGCGCGGGTCGAACGGCAGGTCCACCTCGCCGTCCTCGCGGGCCGAGAAGCAGGCCGATACGCCGAGCACCTCGAGCAGCACCTGGTCACCGTCGTGGGTGAAGGAGGGCCGGAGGAGGAAGTCCGCCCACCAGCGGAAGATGTCCCCGTCATAGTGGCGAAGGTGCCGTACCGCCTTGCCGAACTCGGGAAGGTAGCTCAGCTCGTAGAGCGTGTCACCGGAGTGCGTGGCGAGGGCGCCGAACAGGTCCGGGCGGAGCATCGGCGTGATCATCGCGCCGAAGCCGCCACTCGACTTGCCCATGATGGCCCGGTGCGCGGCCACCGGCAGCGTCCGGTAGCTGGCGTCCACGTAGGGAACCACCTCGTCGCACAGGTACGAGTGGTAGCGCCCGGTGCCGGGCGAGTCCACGAACTGGCTGCCGCCGTACGTGGTCCAGGCATCCACGTAGACCACGATCGCCTCCGGTGCCTCCCCGGCGGCGAACACGGCGTCGGCCGTCTCGGGGAATGGCTGCCGGTAAGGCATCCGGTTCGCCCACATGGTGAGGTGGCCCGTGTAGCCCTGGATGACGTAGACCGACGGGTAGCGGCGCCCGGGATCCTCGTCGTAGCCGGGGGGCAGGTACACCCACAACGGGCGCACATAGGGGTCGCCGAGCGGGTTCCCGCGCAGCAGCTCACTGTTGATCTCCTGCTCTTCGATCCGACCGGACAAGGTCCCCGACCACGGCAACATGAGCCCTCCACAGAGCACATCAGGAGCAACAGTGACATTCCACGATGCTTCCTACCCTCGTCCGGCGCGGCTACGACGAGATCAGCGACCAGCGTCCCGCGGCGTGTCCGGCGGGCTGGCGCTTGGCGCCGGCAGGGGCGGCGCTTCCTCGCCGAGGAACTCACCGACCAGCCGAACCGCGGCGAGCAGGGCCGGGGGCATTGGCGTACCCGCGTTGACAGCGGCACGGGCACCGTGGCGCAGGACGGTGACAATGGCCTGCCGGGTGACTTGGCGATTGACCTCGCCGGGGTTGCGCTCGTTGACGGCCGCGCCGACCGCGGCCATCGAGGCGACCGGCGGGCGAAGCCGCCGCTGGCGTTGCCGCGTCTCCGGCCGCAACTGCGCGGCAAGGTCAGAAAGGACCAGGTAGGTGGTGTTGTAATCAGCGCGGATTTCGCTGGCCTTTGCCTCCGCGGCCGGCCGGGCAAGCCCCATCCGGCGCAGCAAGGCGGGCGTCTGCCTGAACGCCTCATCGGGGCTGGTCGCCTCGGCCATGGCGTTAAAGGCCATGACCGCGACCGCTGAGAGCAGCGGTTCGGGCAGCGGGCAGGCTCCCAGGTCGCTGACCCTGGCCGGCCGCGGCTCGGCCAGCAGGCGCTTACGGGCCTTGGCGCCCACCCCCATGCCAAGCAGGGCGGTCTCGACGACGAGACCGGCCTCGCCTGGCATGGAACCGTCGGGCGCGGTAGCGGCGACCGCGAGAATCCGGCCGACGCTCCGCGCCACTTCACGTTGCTGCTTGCGATCGTGGAACCGGTACAGTCCCTCCGTCGCCCCGATCGCGAGCAAGTAGGTCAGCGCACCCCCGAGGAGAGCGCCAGCGCGCACGGTCATTTCCTCGCGGACCCGCCGGGGCGGCATCGCCCCGATCCGCCGCTGCAGCCAGGAACGGCTGGTCTCATTCCAGCGCTGGGCGATGACGGCCGACACCAGCGCCCCGCCGGTTGCCGCTAGCTCGGCGATGCCCTCCGCTGAGGGCGCGGAGCCGGGCGGCTGGGCTGCCAGCGGACCATGCGCGCCGTCTTCATGAGTGTCGTCTTCATGAGTGTCGTCTGGAGAAATCGCTGCCATTGCAGGCCCCCTCGTCGCAGGTCGCTACCCCGCCGCTGGCCGCCCAATCCTCGCGCCGGATTGCGCCGCCGCGGTGACGCGGTCCTGCAAGCCCTGGGCAAGAAGCGCGGCCCGGGAGACGAGCGGACCGCCGCCCAGCCGCTCCGCGACGCCCTGCGGGAGGCCGGTGCGCTACCGCGCCGCACCTGCCTGCCCGTGGACTACGAGGCGCCGAGCCTGGGCTACGGTTGATACCCTGCGCGGATCTCTACGGTATGGTGCGTATACCATGGAGGTATACAGATGGAGTTTGAGTTCGATCCTGTCAAGAGTGCGCCCAACCGGGAGAAGCTCGTGCCACGGGCGAGCCGCGGTGGCTGTAATCGGGCGGATGGGCGGTAAGTACTGGTCGGCCGTAGTGACCTACCGGGAAGACAGGATCAGGATCATCTCTGTCCGCCGGGCACGGGATGAGGAGATAGGGATCTATGAAGTCTGAGGAATTTGACCGGGCCTTCGACGATGGCGAGGACGTCACGTCCCAGCTGGACATGTCCGCCGCCCGGCGGCCGGGCCTCGAGCAGCGGCGGGTGAACGTTGACTTCCCCGAGTGGATGATTGAGTCGCTGGACCGGGAAGCGCGGCGCCTGGGCGTCAACCGCCAGTCGATCATTAAGGTCTGGATCGCCGAGCGCCTAGAGCGCGGCGCCTCGACCGCATAGTTCACCCGATCCTTTTCGGCGCTGGAGTCAGCCAGTCCGAGCGCTCCAGTGTCGGCTAAATCGGCGTGACCCGGGAGCGCTGGGACGCCGTACTTCGGGGTCGACTGGGCGGTCCTCTGGAAGATCGCCCAGGAAGAGCCGCCTCTCTTGGAGAGACAGGTGCTGGCGATTATGAGCGCGGAGTATCCCGCACTGGCCCAGAGCTACGAGCCGGGGACCTGACTCAGAGCGACGGGAAGCCGCGTCGGCTATGCCCGCGTGTGCCCACCAGCTCAGCAGTTCGTGTCTGGGCTGTGACTGAAATTCACGACGCAAAAGTGAAGTCACCGCTGCGTGATCCTTAGGGCGTCCTTGGTGGCGCAAGCGGGACCCTGCCTAACCTGGAATCGCACTCTGGTGGACCAGGCAGGTGATCTCGGTCAGGCCTGCTGCGGCCAGCTCCTGTACCGATGCGTCCGCCCGGTAGGTCCACAAGATCGCTGAAGCGGTCCCGGCTTCAAGACCGACAAGATTCAGGGCCTGTCGGGCAGAGCGGAGCGTCTCCCCGGAGAAGACCAAATCGTCTATCAGGTGGACGGGCGTGCCGGCTGGCAGGCGTTCCCCGGCGAGCAGGCCATCGCCGGTCGCCGGGTCATCTCCATAGGACACGAAGTATTTCTTGGGAACGCGCCTGACGAGCACGGCAGGCACGCCGAGGTTCAGGGCGACTGCGCCGACCAATGCCCAAGCCCCTTCATCGCATGCTGCGACCGCGTGACCTGCCGGAACAGTCCGGGCAAGATGACCAACAACGAAAGCGAAGTCGGCGGGACGCCCCAGAATGCGCTTGAGGTTGGTGAAGCCCCGGCCGGTGCGCCCTTCCCGGTCTTGGAGCTCAAAGTCGTCAGACACGCAGCGCAACACGACGCCCGCAATCGCTGGCGGGTTCACGACCTTCAGTTCCAGTGGCACGGGGCCATGCAACCACCGTTCCAGCCTGGAGACCAGGCATCCGGCGCCGGGAGGCACCCATTCCAGGCCGACAGGAACCTCGGAACCTTTGGCCCTGTGATCTAATCCATGACGCAAAAGTGGAGTTACCGCTGATGGCCGCTGATGGCCGCTGAGCGTGCTCGCGTGACGCCGGATCACCTGGGGCCGCCAAGCGGGGCACTGAGATCGCGAAGACTTTTGGCAGGACGTAAGAAATTCGCGCTATGCGAGCGAAAATCCTTCGCGATGACAATCTCCGGTCGGCGGGGCCGCTGCCGGGGAATGTGTTTACCGACGGTGTCCTGAGCAAGTGACCGTGATGAGATCGGCATTGTGAAGGCTGCTGGCAGGCAAGCACCGGGGAGCGGTGCCGCCGGATTTTCGTCTGCTCCGGCAGTAGGGCGCTCGGTGCCCTGGTGGGGTGTACTGTCCGCTGCTGGCGCCCTAGTGTTCCTGGTCGGCGGATGCACGGTCGCCACCACGCTGCAGCCCTCATCATTCAACTGGCTCACCAGCACCGTCAGCGCCCTCACCGTGCGGGGAGCCGCTGACCCGTGGGTGATGACGGCAGCGTTCGCGGTAACCGGAGCCTGCGAGATGGCCACGGCGCTGGCGCTGCGGCCGGCCGCGATGCCCGGGCGGCTGATCCTGGCGGCGGCCGGCGCCGCCAGCGTGCTGGTCGCGGCGAATCCCGAGCACGTCGGAGGCTCACCGACGCACGGACTGTGGGCCGCCGTTACCTTCACGGCGCTGACCGCTTGGCCGACCGGAGCACTGCGACGGGGACCTTCGGCGCCATGGGGACTGCGGCCGGCGGTATCCGCCGTCGCCGTCGGGACGCTCCTCACCCTGCTCGCCTGGTTCCTCACCGAGCTGACCGCCAAAGGCGGAACGACCGGCCTGGCCGAGCGGGTCATGGGCGCGGCGGAAGTCGGCTGGCCGCTGGCGGTGGTGCTGTCCTGCCGGCGGAAGTGCCGTTTACCCTGCCTGACTGCTGTCCTTGAGTGCGCCCCAGCCGTGCCAGCCGTCTATCGCGATCAAGGCGCTGAAGCGGCCTCGGTCGCGTTGCGGGTACGGGTTACCCGTGTACTGCCGGGCGATACGGTCGATATCGGACAGATCCGCATCCTCATAGATTTCACCGACGTGGCCGATGATGCTTAGGTGGGTGTACCAGCCGTCCTCGTCGAGAACGTCGAGGGATACCCGGGGGTCGGCACGCATATGCTCCAGCCGCTTGCGGCCCTCGTCCATGTTCACCAGCACCCGGCCGTCGTCCCAGAGATACCAGGTGGCTGTTGACACCGGCTGGCCGTCCCGCCGCAGCGTCGTGATGACCGCCGGGTTGGGCTTGCGCAGCATGGCCACCGCGGCGTCGGGAATCGGCGGTTTCGACATGCGGGCCTCCAAGCTGGGCTGTGCTGACGCGTTCGTTGGCATAGTGCCCCCAGCGGGCCGCCCTATGCCCGCCGATGCCCGCGACCAGGGGAGGGAGCCACTCTCGGCGCACAATTAGTCCGCTTATGTCTCCGCGGGCCGACCTGGGGTACGGTTAAAACCGAGAAGCAAGCCCGGCAGCTGCTCTGGACCCCGGCGGTGCACTATCAACCGTCACGATGGGCCTGCAGGGAGTTCCGATGGTGAAGTCCTCCGGCGCGGCGGCGGTACCCGCGTTCAGGCTCTCCGCGGTGCCGCGCGGACACCGATGGGCTGCCTTGGTCGTGCTGTGCGCCTCCGCCCTGATCGT
>JBEKEK010000021.1:0-70542 GCA_050013875.1 Trebonia sp.
CGATGGCGTCCCTGCGGCAGGGCCGGACCAGCTTCGTGATCGCCCACCGGCTGTCCACCATCCGCGACGCCGACGTGATCCTGGTGATGGAGAACGGGCACATCGTCGAGCAGGGAACCCACGCGGTGCTGCTGGCGGCGGGCGGCGCGTACGCGCGGCTGTACCAGGCACAGTTCGCCCAGGCCATGGAGGAGGTCGCCTGACTCTCGCCCGCTACCCCTTGGAGCCAAGCGGCACGCCAGGTGTCTCTGAGCCTGCCAGCCAGCCCGCGCCTTCCCCGTACAGCAGTTCCGCCTCGGGGCCGCGCAGGCCGGGCAAGCCGCGCAGCACCCGCTGTCCCTGGGCCTCCTGCACGTACCCGAGGTGGCGGTATCCGTCCGGGAAGGAAGCGAGCTTCGCCGGGTCAAGCTTGAGTGACGCGGACGGATCGACTACATCGAGGCGGTCCTTCTCGTAGATCGGCTGGCGGCGCACGATTCCCCAGCGCCCGCCGCGCAGCTCAAGGAAATCGTAGAACCGCCCAGAGCAGGTCACGTCTACCTCGGTCCCGTCGACGACGGCCCGCTGCTCGATCTTCATCTTGGTCTGCGCGATGGCGCGGTTCCCGGCGACCTCGCAGCTGAAGCCGCCGAGGAAGTGCGCGATATTCACGCCGTGCTCGAACCCGGACCGGCTGACCGAAATGAACTCGGCATATGGCCCCTGGAACCACGTCGCGGTCATCCACCCGTCGTCATGCCAGACCCGCGAGAACTCATCCCACCGTCCCGAGTCCCGCAGTATGACCCAGTCTTCGATAACCTTCCGGATCGCTGACGCCGCCGCGAAGTCAAATTCACCGTTCACGCTCACATCCTGCCCTCAAGCGCAGCTTTAAGACAGAGGTGAGGGCCGGCCCGAGCTGTACCGGTACACCGTCAAAGGCTCTCCTGCACCGATCACCTGGCCCATTCTCGGGATCGCGCTGCAGAAGAACTACGTGAGCTTCCACAGCGGCAGGCCTGGAATCAGGCCAGCTCGTAGCGCTGAGTGCCAAACCAGTTCACTGACCCGTACCGGGAGCCGGCTGACATGCAGGCGGCCAGGGACCCACACCGGCGCCCGCTCCCATGTGCTGGCCAGGGCCGTGTCCCAGACTTTGGTGGCGGCCTGGGCGTCGATGTCATCTGCGGTCAGGCGGATCAGCTGCCGGGTCTGCTCGTCGAATGTGGTGAGCGGGTCCCAGCCGTCGAGCGTGACCGGCGTGACCGGCAGGCCAGCCCACTGGGGGAACTGCGCCGCGACCAGCCGGGCGGCGACGTCCGCCGTGATCTCGTCCTTGTTCACGGCGGCGATCATTCGTCAATGGCCGTTGGGCCGGCCGAAGTCGCGTCAGTGATGGTGACCGTGCCGACCGAGGGTCTCCACTGGCGTCGCGCCGGGGCGGGTCCACTGCGGCACGGGACGGCTGGTCGGACCCCAGATGGCGTTCTCATCCGCATCCGAGCGCCAGTACCAGCACGGGTCGTGCCCCTCGGGCCAGCCTTCCGGGCTGGCCTGCCATGCCTCGCCCCGGCCGTAAGGCGTCATGTCCAGGAGAGCGAAGGACCCGGCGGCCGGCTCGTTGCCGCGGCCCGTCGTGGAGTAGGTGAGGAACGCGCGGTCGCCGTCGCGCAGGAAGCAGCTGATATGTCCCATGTCCCCGCCGATCGGCTCGTCCGCGTCGCGCACCGAGTACCAGGGCTGGGTATAGCCCATGAACTCGGCGTAGGAGGCCACCTCGTCCCAGCGGCCCGGGGTGAGGATGGCGAACGAGACGCCGCGGGCGTTGAGGTACACCGCGTCCTTCAGGTGCCAGGCCGTGACGGTGCAGCCTTCGCACTGCCCCTGGTGCGGCGCGCCATCCCACCACATGTGCTTGTAGACCACGAGCTCGTCGCGGCCCTGGAACAGATCCAGGAACGGGACCGGACCGCCGGGGCCGGTGACCTCGACCGTCGGGTCGAACTCCACCATCGGCAGCCGGCGGCGGGCCGCGGCGATGGCGTCGCCTTCGCGGGTGTGGGCTTTCTCGCGGGTCAGAAGCTCGTCACGGGCAGCCTGCCAGACGGCGAGGTCAACCACGGGCGGGCGGCCGGGCACCGCCAGGGCCTGATCGTTTGGCGCGGTTGTCATGGTGTCCTCCGTGGTCTCGTGCCGGTCAGCCCGTACGACGTCCGGCGGCGGTCACCAGAACAGACGCGCGCCCCGGCCGGAAATCATCGCGGCGGCACTCGTTCAGCCAACATCGGGGCAGGCAGGCCAAAGCTCGGTCGCTACGGCCAGTGCCTCGTCATGCACGATGCCATGGGGCTCGAACAGGCGCATCCGCGTGCCCGGTGTGTCGAACGGGAACCAGAATCATCTCAAGCCGCGAAGTGCCGACCACGGGGGAGCGCCCTGACCGTCTCGCATGGCCAAGTGCCCGGCGAGGCCGCGCGGCGTATGCTCCGGCCCATGACTGTTGAGGTGACGGTGATAACCGTCGAGCCGACGGCGACCGCGGTGGTCGCGGCGACGGCGACATGGGCGGAGTTCCCGAAGATGTGGGGGCCGATGCTGGACAAGGTATGGAGCTTTCTTCGGAGCGGGGCTGCGGAGGGACTCTACAAGCAGGGCCACAACATCATGCTCTACAAGGACGATGTCCCCAACGTCGAAGTCGGCGTCCAGGTCAGCGGCTCGTTCGAGCCGGCTGGTCCCGTTGTCGCGTCAGCGCTTCCGAGCGGGCTAGCCGCCACCGCGGCTCACACCGGCCCGGTCGCCGAGATCGGCGACACTCACCGGAGGGTGTGCGAGTGGAGTAAGGCGAATGGGTACCGGCTGGCCGGCCCTCGCTGGGAGATCTACGGCGATCCCGACCCGTCGACCGGTGACTTTGATGTAGACGTGTTCTGGTTGCTGGTGGCGCCGTAAACCCGGATCTGCCACGACCTGAGCAATGCCCTCGACCTGCATGCACAGCAGTACAGGGGCGCACGGGCACTGGAGGAACTTGCCGGAGATGCGCCTGACCGCCAAAGTGCGCCCGGGCCCCCAGCGGCCTCATCATCCCCGGAATACCCTCACTCCCCGCCCCCTCCAGCCACTTTGCATAGCTCCCGGACACTTTTCGGACTTTGCATAGCTCCCGGACACTTTAGGAGCCGTTGGATCGATTCATTTTGTCCGGGAGCTATGCAAAGTCGCCCTGATGTGCCTCCACGGCCTAATACCCAGCCGTACTTGGTCATCTTGCTAGCCTTGCCCGTGGCAGAAAGATGGTGTTACGTCCGGTGAAGCGTGCTCGCATGCCATCGATTGCTTTCGCGGTCCTTGCCAGTCTCGCGGGAATCGCTGGTTGCTCGTCGGCCGCCAGCACGGAAACGATGCTGACGATGCCAACGGAGTCGCACGACCTGCCGACGGTGCTCGGGCCGCTGAGCGGCGAAGGGAACAAGACGCTCACCGTGGCTGTGCGGCCGACCATGTCGATTGAGCTGGGCTGCCAGGGCAAGGGTGGCGACCAGGCGTGGATCCGGAGCCCGATCGGCAGCTTCGCCGTTGCCTGCGACAACAGTCCCGTGAACGGGGCCTTCGCCAGCGGGTACGACTCCGTGCAGGACCTGAGGGAGTTCAAGGTCAAGCCCGGGCAGTTGGTGTCTGTGCGGGTCACCGCTCCGGCCGGCGATACCTGGCGGCTCTGGATTACCGGCGGCCCCGCCTCGTTAAAGCCAGATGAGCAGCGCGCAGCGGTAACTTCACTTTTGCGTCGTGAAAGTTACTGACCGAGGAACCTGCCGCGGGCGAGGCCTGCGGGTCTGTCTTTGGCTGCTCAGGCGAGCTTGAGCTGCTCGTCGCCGAAGTCGGCGATGAGCTTGAGGGTGCCGCCGAGGGCGGCGATGAACCTGCTCAGGACGTCCTGGGTGGAAACGTCGCCGCTCTCGATCTGGGAAACCCGCGCGACCGATACGCCCATCCGGACAGCCACCTGCTCCTGGGTCATCCCGCGCCGCTTGCGCATCTCAGCCAGCCGCCAGCCGCGGGCGTCGTCGAGCATCACAGCGACGGCGGCATCGAAAGCCTCCTGGCCGCCGGCCGTCTCAACGGCGCGCTCCAGGTGACCCGAATCCCGCCAGCGCGACACGTCGCTCATGGCCCTGTCTCCTTCCTTCGCCCGGCAAGGTAATCGTCGTACGGCTGCTCGGCCCGGGGAATGGCGGTCCGGTACCACTTGGCCCACTGCCCTGACTTGTCCCCGGCCACTAGCAGGACCGCCGCCCGCCACGGGTCGAAGACCAGCAGGATCCGGATCTCGCCGCAGCTGTTGTCGTCCGGGTTGATCGTCACGCCCGGGGCGACAAGCTCATCGATCCGGTCGAGAATGTCGGCGGTCAGGGTGACCTCGGCCCCGGGCAGCTGGGACTCAAGCTGCTCCATGGTGCGCGGGCCGATGATCGCCGCGGTGACGGCGGGGTGGTTGATGGCGAACGCGATGGCCAGCTCGATGAGCGTTAGGCCCGCCTTGTCGGCAGGCTGTGCGAGCTCTTCGACGACGTCGAGCTTGCGCTGGTTCGCCGGGCTCGCCATATCGAAGCGGGCGTTGGGGCGCGCGGCCGAGGCCGGGGCGGATGCGGCGTCCTTGCGCCACCGGCCCGACAGCCAGCCGCCGGACAGCGGGCTGTAGCTGAGGATGCCCATGCCGTGCCGGCGCGCGGTGGGCAGCACGTCGGCCTCGATGCCGCGCACCAGGATCGAGTAGGGCGGCTGCTCGGTCACGAACCGTTCCAGGCGGCGGTCGCGGGCGGTCCACTGAGCCTCGACGATCTGGCTGGCGGCGTAGCAGGACGAGCCGATGTAGCGGACCTTGCCCTGCCGGACCAGGTCGGTCAGCGCGCCCAGGGTCTCCTCGACGTCGGTGTCCTGGCTGGGCCGGTGCACTTGGTACAGGTCGATGTAGTCGGTGTCCAGTCGGCGCAGCGAGTTCTCGACCGCGCGGATGATCCACCGGCGGGAGCCGCCCCGATCGTTCGGGTCAGCGCCCATGGGCATGAAGAACTTCGTCGCTAAGACGACGTCATCGCGGCGTCCGGCCAGGGCCTTGCCGGTGATCCGCTCGGACTCGCCCGCGGAGTAGACGTCGGCGGTGTCGACGAAGTTGACGCCCGCGTCCAGCGCGCGGTGGATGACGCGGATGGAGTCGGCCTCGTCCTTGTTGCCCCACGGGCCGAACATCATGGTGCCCAGGCATAGCGGGCTGACCGAGACGCCGGTCCGGCCGAGGATTCTGTTCTGCATTGCCATCGTGGTCAAACCTCCGGATGTCGTAACTGAGGCCGCTGCACGGTCATGTGGGTAAGCTTCGTTCGTTTGGCGCGACCTCGTTGACGGCCGCGAGTGCGTTCAGGGCGCGGGGGTAGCCGATGAACGGCAGGAGCACCGTGATGACGCTGATCAGCCGCTGTCGGTCGTTGCCGACGTTGAGGTTGCCCGCCACGTGCCCCCTGACCTGGGCGTCACCCCCGCCCAGGGCCGCCAGCAGCGCAAAGGTGAGCAGCTCGCGCACGGGCAGGCCGATCCCGGTACGGGTGAGGTAATCGCCGAAGCAGTTGGCAGAAAGGAACTGCTGGAAGTGCCGCTCGTCCTCGGCCGCGGAGGCGTACATGCCCGCGACCCGGTCCGCCCCGACGATCTGCTCCTGCACCGCGCGCCCCTTCCCGGCGCGGGTGGCGGGGCTGGTGGTGGCCTGCCCGTCGAGCGGCAGCTCGACGCCGCGCTCGGTGAGCACCTCGTTGGTGACGTGCAGGAAGTCGAAGACCTTCCCCATCCCCGCGTAGGGGACGGCCTGGTAGACGACCTCCCGGACCTCGACGGGGGTGACCCCGGCGGTGAGGGCGGCGCCGAGCATCACCCGGTACTCGCTCAGCGCCTGGCACCCGATGAGCGCCGCCAGCTGCACCATGAGCCGGGTCCGGAGATCGAGCCCGCTGTGGGCGGGCACCTCGTCGAACGCGAAGTTGTCGAACACCTCGATCAGCTCGGGATCGGTCACCTTCAAGGTCGAGACGTGGCCAGGGAACAGCTCGTCGTGGTTCTGCTGCGCGGTTTCACTGATCGCCATTCCGCTACCCCTTAACTCGGCTATTCGCAGCGTGCCGTCCGGCCGCCAGGACGCGACCTGCAGCTCTGTCGCGCCGCCAATCCCGCGCAGTTCCTCATCGGTCCATGCGGTGCTCATGCGCTCTCCTTCGCGGTCAGCCGTCGGCGACGGGGTTTGCTATCACGGGGTGACGAGGACTTTCAGCACCTCGCGCGCGTCCATCGCCTCGTACCCAGACTGCCGCCGATGGCCCGATTCGGTCACTTCCAGTAAACGAACTCCCGCCCCCGCGGGGGAGAGTCTGCCGGTCGGGGTACCAGCAGGCCCCCCCAGACGGCAGTTCGGTGATCCCGGCCGCGAGCGGTGCCCGGGGCTGCCGCTGCCCCGGGCACCGCGGCTGGCCGGCCCGTCAGCAGGCCCCGTCGCTTGTCCACGCGCCCGACGCGCCGCCGGGAACCTCGTCGTAGTTCCACTGGTTGGCGGTCCACTGGTCGCCGTCGTAGGTCACGACGTCGCCCGAGGTGTAGGTCGCGCTCGATGACCAGGCGGCGGCCGGGCAGGAGCCGCCAGGCGCGGTCGTGCTTGGCGTCGGCGTCGGCGACGCGGACCCGGACGGTGACGGTGACGGCTCCGTTACCGGCGCGCTCTTGGCGAAGGCGACGGTATAGGCGGTGAAGTCCCATGGGTTCTGCGTCACGCTGCTGCACTCGCTCGACAGGTCGCCGTTGTTGTCCGGCGGGTTGCATTCCCGGTCGCGGTTGACCGACCAGAACGTGAACCGGCCAAGGCCGACGCTCTGCGCGAAGCTGAGCACGGTCTGGAAGTCGCTCTGGTAGAAGTACTCGGCGTCGTCGGTCCGGCCGTTCATGCCGGAGAAGCCCTCGTGCGCGTAGGCCGCCGAGCTGCTCAAGCCGAACGTGCTGACCAGCTGCGCGTTGAAGTCCCGGAGCGCGGTGACCTGCGATGAGCCGCCGCTGAAGCCGCCGTCGAACGGCATGATGGTGTAGTCGTTCGGGGTGAACCCGAGCGCCAGGGCCTCATCAAGCAGCTGCTGGCCGAAGTAGTTGGCACCGGTCGCGATCGACGGGATCGTGACCGAGATGAACAGGCCTGGGTTATTCTCCTGGAGGATCTTCGCCGCGCCGAGCTCGTTGTCGATCGCGGCCGGGTTCTCGATCTCCGGTTCCTCGAGGTCGAAGTCGAACGCGTGCAGCCCGAACGCGTTAATGACCTGCTGGTACCCGGCCGCGGTGGCGGCGGCGGTGCCGCAGACCTGGCCGAGCTTCGTCCCGTTGTAACCGCCGGCGCTCACGATCACGTCGCCGCCGTCGGAACGCACCTCGTTGATGACCGCGGCCACCTGCGTGTCGCTCGACACCGGGTCGGTCCCGTTCCACGCCGGGGTGCAGCTGCCGCCGTCCGCCAGGATGAAGGCCATGTCGAACGCCTTCTGGCCGGTGGCCGCCATGACCGTGCCGAGGTCGGGCGCGCCGGTGTCAAGCACGCTGTAGTACGGCGCGGACTCGTACCAGTTGGCGGTCAGCGCCGACGTCGTGTCCGCGCTCAGATTCGCCGGCACTTGGCCCGAGCGTCCGGGGTTCTGCCGCGCCGCCGCCGCGGCGGCGAAGCAACTGACCGCGAGCAGCGCCGTGCCCGCCGCCGCGATCAGCATGCGCGCCCTTCGTGCGCTGGTTCTCCTGGGCCTGCGTGGCAGTTCAGGGCCGCCTGCTGGGGGCCGGAGGCCAGGTACGCGCATGCGTTCTCCTCGGTCTGGTAGTCCCGCCCTGCAGCACTGCCAGACCCCCCGGCGAGATACTTATAGGAAAGTTTCCTACTATTTAGAATCAACCGTCCAGAGGGACTCGTCAAGAGCGTGGCTTAGGCGCTCTTCTCCCGCCCTGCTTAGAGTCTCCGCCCCTGCTTAGAGCGAGTGGCTGGTCAGGACTCGCAGCTTTCTGGCCCGGTTGACTGCCTCGGAGCGGTCATTCGCGCCGAGCTTGGCGTAGATCCGGCTGAGATGGGAGCTCACCGTGTTGACCGAGACGGACAGTTCGGCGGCGATCTCGTGCCTGGACAGGTTCGTCGGCAGATAGCGCAGCACCCTGAGCTCGCCCGGGCTGAGTTCCTCGGCCAGCTGCGCGGAGTCCGCCCCGCGGGCCACCGGGGAGCCGCGCAAGATATCGAGGAGGTCGGCGAGCAGTGCGGCATGCGCTGTCTCGTGGGAAGGCAGCGCCACCAGCAGCTCGCGTGCGCCGGCCATCGCGAATGGCAGCACCAGCCGGTCAGCCTCCGCCAGGCCAAGCGCCCGCTCGGCCGCCTCGCTCGCCGCGCGCTGATCACACAGCTCACGGTAGGACAGCCCGGCCAGCAGGTGGGTCTCCACCAGCGTCATGTAACCGATGACCGGTGCGGTGCCGTCCAGCACATCCCGGACCGCGCGCAGCGCGCCCGCCGGATCGCCCTCAGCGAGGCAGATCACCGCGCAGGCATTGCCGATCTCGCCCGTGCCGGCCTGCCCAGCGCTAAGCGCCGTAAGAGCGGCACGGGCCTCGGCGGCCATCCCCAGGCGCGCTTGCGTTGCCAGCATCCAGCCGGTCACCTGGCCCGCTGTCGGGTGCGGACCCTCGAGCTGCGAGAGCAGGCGCTCGGCGGCGGTGAACTCCGCCAGCGCTTCGTGGTTTCTGCCCCGGGCGGCCATCAGCATCCCTGTCGTCTGGTGCAGTAGCGACCTGGTGTCCGGCCCGCTATCTGCTCGCAGGGCCTGGGCGGCTGGCTGCAGCCACCGCTCGGCCCCATCGAACTCACCCGCCCACACCATCGCGGCGGCCAGCGTTAGCTGCGCGGGCGCGGTCATCCACTCCCCGCCCCAGCCGTGCCGCTCGGCGAGCGCTATCGCCTCCTCGCAGTGCCTCCGGGTCGTGGCGAGCGAGCGGAGCCTCGACGCGGACCCGAGCTGGACAAGGCATCTGACTTCGATGTAGGGCCGGCCGATCTTCCGTGCCAGCTCGGCGCCCTCCTTAAGGTGGCGTTCGGCGTCGGGCAGCCCGCGGGCCGCTTCGACAGTCCCCAGGTTCATCAGCGCCACCGCTCGCAGGTCGTTGCCGAGCGCGATGTCCTCCTCGGACTGCCCGGTTACCGGGGAGGCGAGGAACGCGGCCTGTTCGGTGACGTCGGCCAGGCGACCGCGGCGCGCGGCCAGCCGGAGCTTCAGCGACGCGTTCGCTATCCGCAGGCGGCGACGGCGATCCGGCGGCGTCGTCTCGGCATACGCCTCGGCGACCATCAGGTCGGCGGCCGCCTCGTCCAAGCGTCCCCAGGCTAGGCTGCGCGCTCCGCGCACCAGGGCAAGCTCGAGACAACCCGCGCCGCCTCGCGGGAAGGCCCGCAGCAGCGCCCGGACGGTCTGCCCCTGCCCGTCCATCGTCAGGCTGAACGAATGATCGGCCAGCAGCCGCGCCGCGGCAGACCAGTCACCCGCCAGCTGGGTGTGCCGGATAGCGTCGGCCGCCCGGCCATGCCGGATGAACCAATCAGCGGCTTGCCGGTGCAGCACCGGCACCTCTTCAGGCAGCCTCCGGCGCAGTTCCAGTCGCAGCAGGTCACCGAAGAGATGGTGGTACCGGAACCAGGTCCGCTCGCTGTCCAGCGACACGACGAACGCGTTCGCAACCGCGCAGTACCGGCTCAGCTGATCCTGTCCGGGCATCATCGCCAGCGCCCGCTCACCATGAGCGCGGGCGCCAGCCAGGTCTCCCGAGGAGAATGCGATATGCGCCAGGCACCACAGGCACCAGCGGATGTCGTCCTCATAGCCGATAGCCTCCGCGACCCTGAGCGTTTCCTCGAGCGGGCCATGCATGGCGCAGGGGTCATCCTGATGGAAATAGCTGATCGCCAGGGAGCCTAGGGCGTCACAGAGCGCGACTTGGTCGCCGGCGTCCCGGGCCAGCTCGGCCGCCCGCAGCAGCATCGGATCGCCGGCACTGCTGTCGCTCAGTATGACCAGTGCTCCGAGCCGGCTGAGCGCGAGCGCCTGCGAACGGGTATCGCCAATCGACGCGCCCACCTGCAGAGCCGCCGTGGCCGAGGACCGGGTGCGGGCGAAATCGCCCAGCCAGAACGAAAGGACCGACAGCCGCGGTGCCGGTCCGCCAGCAGGATGTCCTGGCCGGCCGCAGCCAGCCGCTCGGCGGCGTACTGACGGACGAAATCGAGCATCCGGAAGCGGGTGGCGCCTGCCCTGCGCTCCACCGCCAGCAGCGACTTGTCCACCAGACCCTCGATCTCGTCGAGGACCCGGCCGGCCGCGATGTCATCCCCGGCACACACCGCCGTGACGGCTTCCAGGTCGAAGCCCCCCGAGAAGACCGACGGCGATTTCCTCAGCGGAAAGGACCCGGATCCGTGCCGCGGCCAGCTCGATTGCCAACGGAATGCCGTCCACTTTGCGCACGATCGCCTCGACCGCTCCCGTGACATCCCCGGCCAGCTTGAACCGGGGCTGGACGTAGCCGGCTCGATCAGCAAAAAGCCGGGCCGCATCAGACGCCCCCGTGTTACTGGCGTCGCCCCGTTTCTGCATGGACAGCGGGGGCACCGGCCACACCAGCTCACCCGCGATCTCCAGCGGGGAACGGCTGGTGGCCAGAATCGCGATGGCTGGACACCTGCGCAACAGCACCTCGGCCACCCGCCGGGCCGCACCCAGGACGTGCTCGCAGCAATCCAGCACTAGCAGTGCGTTTGCCTCACGCAGGTGCTCCGCGGCCGCTTGCAGCGGAGAGCGGCTGGAACCGCCGCCCACCGATTCAAGCACGGCGCCGTCGACCAGTCCGGGGTCGGCCAGCGCAGCGAGCTCAACCAAATAGACGCACCCCCAACCCCGGTCACCGGCACCGAAGCCCAGCTCCAGGGCCATCCGGGTCTTACCGATCCCCCCGATGCCGACCAGGGTGACAAGCCGCTTGCCTTCCCGGAACAGCGACCGGATCTCGCCCAGCTCTTGGTCTCGGCCGACGAACGTGGTCATCGACATCGGAAGGGGGGCGGTGACCTCCGCATCCTGTTGGCCGTCGTCAAGGAAATCCGGTCCGAGACCCTCTGCCTTGCCCATGCAGCCATCATGGCACCGGCGACGGCCCTTATCCCGCGGCCGGACCACACGGCAGAGATCACCGGAATCCGGTGAGGACACCTCACCTGCACCGCGGCGACCCTCGGAATCATGCACCGACGGCGTCCTCGATGACTCGACGAGGTCTATCCATCACCGGAAGGAGAGACAAGATGCGGTCTTATCTCATGCCCGTTCGCACCCAGGGGTGGCGTCGTGAGTGAGCGCATAGCGATTGTGGTCGGCGCGGGCGGAGAACTTGGCCGGGCAACCGCGGAGGCCCTGACCGGTACCGGGTACACGGTGGTCGGGATCGACCGCAACGAGCAAGGGCTGGCGAAACTGCCCGACGGCATCCGCCGCGAGGCGGGCGACGCGGTCGATCCGGTCGCCGCCAAGAGCCTTATCGACAAGGTAGCCACCGAGGCCGGCCCGCCCGAGGTTCTGGTGAACACGATCGGCACCTTCCGCTTGGGCGAGGCGGTCGCCGCGACCCCGGAGGACCTGAAGCTGCTGATGGACGTCAACCTCGGCGCGGCGCTGTGGCTCAGCCAGGCGGCGGAGCCGTACATGCGCCAGGGCGGCAAGGGGAGCATCGTGCACGTGTCGGCCAGGCCGGCGACCGACCCGACCGCCGGGCTGGCCGCCTACAGCCTCAGCAAGGCGGCTCTGAGCCACCTGGTCCGCATTCTTGACCTGGAGTTGCGCCCGCACGGCATCCGCGTCAACGCGGTCGCCCCGCAGCTCATCGACACGGCCGCCAACCGGGCCGCGTTCCCCGCCGATCTGCTGGCACATGCCGTCAAGCCGGAGGCGGTCGCGAACATCATCGCCTTCCTCGCCGGGGACCTCGCCGCGCCTATTAGCGGCGCGATCGTGCCGGCCTACGGCGCCTAACCCTCCGATCCCGGTCGTCCACTCGACCGTTAACGTCGCCAACGGCCAGGGCCCGACCCTGCCAGAACTCGCCGACCTGCTGACAGACGACAAGCCGCTTGACCGGACCACGGTCAACTCCTGGGAGGACATTGAATTCCTCCAGGCCGTCCGTGCCACCGGCCGCAGGAAGCTCATCATCTGCGCGCTCTGGACCGAAGTCTGCACGGCCTTCACCGCTCCGGATGCGCTGCACGATGGGTACGAGGTCTACCCAGTGGTCGACGCGATCGCCGGCACCTCGTCCGAGGCCCACCGGGCGGGCCTTGAGCGGGTGACCCAGGCAGGCGGGCAGCCGATCAGCTGGGTCTCGCTCGCCTGCGAGCTCCAGCGCGACTGGGGCCGCCAGGCGAGAGTCCCGGCGATCGTCGACATCGTCCTGACCGGCCGCCTGACCAAGGAGTAACCGCGCCGCGCGGTCAGGAACCGCGGAATGCCAGCTACACAGTCCTGCCGAGGAAGGCGGCCAGCCGGTCGATCGCCGGGGCGTCCGGCGAGATCTCCACCTCAGCGCCGAAGGGGCTGTGGTCGCCCGCCGGGCGATTCCCCAGCTGCCGCCGGGCAACCGCAAGCCCACGCTGGGCGAGGTCGTCGGGGAAGGGCGCCGGCTGGCCGGTCGCGGTGGCCAGGTCCCAGCCGTGGCCAAGGTGCTCGGTGAGCCGGATCTCGATCAGGCCGACGCCCGGCACCTGGCCGAACGGCAGCTGGTAGGTCCGGTCGAGCATGCCCGGAGTGCCCAGTGCCGTGATAAGGCTCGCGGCGGCGGCGCGGAAGGCCTCGGCTGGCTTCGCCCCGCGGGGGTCCGCGTCGCTGTCCGGGCGGGGCGTCGCGTCAACCAGCGAGGCGAACCGCTGATTGCCGGCGATGAGATGGTTGACCAGGTCGCGGACATCGAGGCCGCTGCACGGCGTCGGCGCGTCCCACTGGCCATCGGAGATGCCCGCGACGATGGTCTCGGCCCCCGCGATCGCGAGCTTCAGATCAGCCAGCGCCCGCGCGGCTGCCAGGGTGTCGTCGTCGGTCACGGTGGCAGTATCGCACGGTGGCTCCGCTCCGCCACGGAACATCAAAACCATTCGGATGAACGGACCGTTGCTTCGCGTTCGCCGGCCACGATCGCCGTCTCGGGGTCAGCGGACGCCGGCGCCAATCAAGCTGCCCACGGCGAACGTCACCGCGACCGCGACCCCGCCGAAGGCGAGCTGGCGCAGGCCCGAGCGGAGCAGCGGGCGGCCGGTCAGACGGCCCACCGTCATGCCCCCGGCCAGCAGCGCGACCGCCGCGAGGCCGAGGGCGGCGGCGAGCGAGTGCAGGCCCGCGAGGTAGGGCAGCAGCGGGATCAACGCCCCGGAGGAGAAGGCGGCCAGTGACGATGTCCCCGCCAGCAGCGGCGATGGCAGCTCCGAGGGGTCGACGCCGAGTTCCTCGCGGGCGTGCATGCGCAGCGCGGTCTCCGGGTCCGCTGACACTGCGGCGGCCATCGCGGCGGCGGTGTCCGGGTCGGCGCCGTAGCCCAGGAAGACGCCGGCGAGCTCGGCTTGCTCCGCGGCCGGGAACCGGGCGTGCATCCGCCGCTCGACGGCGACCTCCGCGCCCACCAGTTCGTTCTGGTTGGTCACCGAGATGTACTCCCCGGTGCCCATCGAGAACGCCCCGGCCACCAGCGACGCCACGCCGGTCAGCACCACGGTGTGCGCCGCCGCCCCGCCGCCGCCGAGCCCGGCGATCAGCGAAGCGTTGGTTACCAGCCCGTCCACCGCCCCGAACACCGTCGGCCGCAGCCACCCGCCGGATACGTCACGGTGCCGGTGCGACCACCCGGCTGCCAGCGCCGCCACCCGCGCCGCCCGGCCCGGATCCCCCGATTCTGAGCCCACCGGCCGATTATCCACCCGCCGCGGTGGTCCCGGGCTATTCTGGCCGCCGATTAGCCCAAGCAGGCCCGCACGAAACCGCGCTTGCCAAGGCGGGTGCCCAGCGGGAATGGTAGTGGCCGGGCCGGCCGGCGGTGCGGTTGCGTTCGCGGCGGGAGAGAACATGGCGGATGGCGGGATGGCGCGGTTGACGGCAGCCCTGGCGGCAGCCGGGGTGAGCTGGGATCAGGTGGCGAGCTGCCGCGGTCTTACCGGCGGCACGTTCAACGCCGTCCACTTGGTGCGCCTGGCCGATGGCACCGGGCTGGTGGTGAAGATCCCGCCAGGTCCGGATACTCCGCTACTGCGCTACGAGCAGGGGATCCTGGGGACCGAGGCGCTGTATTACCAGCTCGCTGGCCAGTGTCGTGATGTCACGGTGCCCGCGGTGGTAGCAGTGGACGCGACCGGTACGGCTGGCGGGTACCTGGTGATGACGCAGTGCCCGGGCAGCCCCTGGCCGGAGCTGACGCCGCGGCCCAGCGGCACCGTGCGCGCTGAGCTGCGCGCTGAGCTGGGCCGCGAGGTGGCCCGCTTGCACACCATTACCGGGACCGGGTTCGGTTACCCGTCCCTGGCGGTGGGCCCGCTGCGGGAGAGCTGGCGGGAGGCGTTCGCCGACATGGTGAACGCGGTGCTGATGGACGCCGAGAGGTTCGGCGTGACGCTGCCGCGTTCGGCGGCCGGCGTCCAGGACTGGTTCACCGCCCGGGCGGGGGTCCTTGATGAGGTGACCACTCCCGTGCTGGTGCATTTCGACCTGTGGGACGGCAACATCCTCGTGGAGTCGGGCTCGGCCGGGCACCGGATAGGCGCACTGATCGACGCCGAGCGGGCGTTCTGGGGCGACCCGCTGGCGGAGTTCGTCTCGCTGGCACTGTTCGCCGACATCGAGCAGGACCCGGCGTTCCTTGATGGCTACCGGGCCGCCGGCGGCGCGGCTAACTTCGACTTCGCGGCGCGGCAGCGGCTCTCCCTCTACCAGGCTTACCTTTACCTGATCATGTGGGTCGAGGCGGCGCCCCGCCAGGCCAGCCGGGAACGGCGGGATTGGCTATATGGCCGGGTGTTTCGGCCGCTTGCCACGGCACTCGATGACGAGTCGCCGTATCAGTGACGCCGGAAGGGTCCTGGTCCTGGCAACCCGGGACGGCACCCAGCGCCAGCCCCTGCACACGGCCGGCCGCGCAGGCGGTATCGCGAGCGCGGCCGGCCGGGCGTTGCTCAGGTGGCCAGGCGGATCAGCCTGCCGTTGGTCGGTTCGACCAGGACCTGCCGGTTGGTCAGCACAACGCTGGTGCGCCCGGTGCTCGGCCGGGTGATCAGCGAGGCCGACGAACCCGGCCCGGCGCCAGCGTGGCCGGCGACATCTTCCCGGTGGTTAAGCAGCCAGCCGAGCCCGATCGCGGCGGCTGAGTCGTACTGCACGACATGCGGGCGCAGCGCCTGCTCGGCGAGTTCCGCGGGCAACAGGGTCCGCCAGCCGGCCCCGAAGCGAACCAGGTCCGGCCCGGTCGACCACAACCCGCCCGCGCTCTGCAGCGCGAATACCGGCGGCGGCTCGGGCACGAACGAGCCGTCTCGCTCGAGCCGGTAGCCGCGCGCCGCGTCCGGCGAGACCGGGGCCCGCGCCGGGAACCATGAGTCGGCCATGCCGAGCGGTTCCAGGACGAGCCGGGTCACCGCTTGCGCAAACGAGGTTCCGGTGAGATCGGCGATGAGCTGCCCAAGCACCGCATAGCCGCCGTGGCCGTAAGCGAACTGGCCGCGCGGGCCGGAGCAGCCGACGACCGGTCCGAGCACCTCGGCGGGGTCCGCCGCCGAGTCGGCCCACACCGTCGAGGGGCTGTCGACGCCACCCGTGTGCGAGAGCAGCTCCCGCACGGTGACGGCGCCATCGGCCAGCCTCAGTGAGCGCAGGTGCCCGTTGACCGGGTCGTCGAGCGCGACGAGGCCCTCCGCGACCAGGCGCAGCACCGCCGTGGAGGTGACGAGCGTGGTGATCGACAAGGCCGGGAAGCGGTGGCCGGGTTCTAGCGGCACGTTCCGCTCGAGGTCGCACCAGCCGCGTGCGCACGCCCACACCTGGCCGGCGGGCCCGCTGTCCCAGTTACCCGCCGCCGTCAGCCCGACCAGGCCGAGATCCGCGTAGCAGTCCTCGACGAAGGCAGGCACCTGGTCAGGCACCGGCCCGGAGCTGGCGGCGGGCGGCTGGGCGACCCGTGTGTCGCTGGCGGGAGCGCCACCCGGGGTGATAAGCAGGCTGGTGAGCCGGTGCGGGGCCGCCGGCTCGACATCGGCCTGGACCAGCAGATCCGCGACCTTGGCGCGCACATGGAGGGGGCCGGCGTCGATGAGAACGAGGTCTTCGCTCAGCTTAGGCGCTACGCTCCGCAGGATCGCGGCCGCCGTCTCGGGCGGCACGAGGGTCAGGAAGTCGTCGCTGACGTGTTCGCTCAGCTCGTCCCTGCGCGGTGCGGTCCATCCAGGCTCGTCGGCCTCGCCGTAGCGGTCGAAGACCCAGCGCACCTGTGCGAGCGCAGGGCCATGTTCGGCCTCGGCGGCGGCGATGTGCTCCTTGAGCGCGGTCCAGCTGCTCATCCCGTGCGCACGGGCGACGGCCAGCTGGGCGTCGTGCAGGGTGGTGAACTCTCCGGCGGCCAGCCGCCGCTTCGCCTCGAGCTTGCTGTGCCGCAGGCTCAGGCGGTCCGGGAGATCACGGGATTCGTTGCGGGCAGCAGCCCCTGGTTGATCAGACAAGGCAGTCCTTCCTCGGCGCCCGCGGGTCCGCGTTCATCGGGCTGGAAAGACGTACCTACACGGGTGATCACTGCAACCGGTGAGCTCGAAGCTCTGCCTGCGGACCCAGGTGCGGCCGATACCGCCGCCAATAATTTAACCGAAGATGCCGCCTAGCCGCGACCGGATGCGAACCTCGTCCGTCAGCTCACCGGCCTCGGGGAGGGCGCCGAATGTCTGACCTCGTGCCGATACTGGACTTCATGGAACCAGGACAGTCTCCGGGCACCGAGGCCATCATCCGCGGCGCGATTCTGGCCGAGAGCCTCAAGCCCGGCACGGGCTTCGACGGCCACGGCATGCTGATCATCCGCTGTGCACGGTATGAGGTCACCGGCACTGCCGATTATCAGCCGCCCATCTGGACCTTGATCGAATTCGAGGCACCCGCGAGCAGCAGCGACGCGCTGGCCAGCGAACTGGCCGACAGCCTGCTGAGCCCGGGCTGGTATGCCAACTGGAACAGTGAGGCGGAAGCGACCGTGGTCTTCCCCGGCAAGATCTTTCGCTACCTGCGCGGCGATCAGGCCGGGCGTGCGGAAGCGCAGGAGCATGGCCGTTCGGTTGGCGTGCCCGAGCCGCAACTCGACTGGACCGACTGACGCCGGTTGCTTAGACCGGGGCCGCGCGGGTGGTCCAGGTGAGGCTGCCCGCTTCGGGGAGCTGGCGGGAGATCTCATCGGCGACCAGACGGCCGAGCGTGTCCGCGTCGCGGGCGGTCGTGTCCGGGTCGATCCAGCCCTCGATTTCGACCCGCAGCGTCCGGCCGGTCCAGCGTGCGCGGGCGTGGGCGTGGATGACCCCGGGCACCGACCCGGCGGCGGCTTCCGCCGTGGTGATCACCTCCGGGTCCACGCCGTCGGCGAGACGGCGCATTACGTCGGCCGTGACCTCGTAGCCGACATGGCAGATGAAGATGGTCACGGCGATTCCGGCCACCGGGTCGCCCCAGGGCTGGCCCAGGGCCACCGCGATCAGGCCGGCCAGTGCCCCGGCTGACGAGAGCGCGTCCAGCCACGAATGCCGGGCATCGGCGATCAGCGTGGCGGAGTTGATCCGCCTGCCGACCGACATCTTGTAGCGGGCCACTAGCTGGTTGCCGATGATGCCGATGACGGCGCCCGCGATCCCCAGACCGACGAACGAAGTGTGGCCGTGGTCGATCAGCTTGCGGATGCTCTCGTACCCGGCGAAGGCGGCACTCGCCCAGACGACCACGGCGATGCCCACCCCGGCCAGATCTTCGGCACGTTCCAGCCCGTAGGTGTACTTCTCCGTCGGCGGGCGCCGGGATAGCCGGAAGCCCAGGAAGACCACCGCGCTTGTCGATACATCGGAGAGATTGTGGATGGCATCGCCAAGCAGCCCGACCGAGCCTGTCAGCAGGGCAAGCAGCAGCTCGGCGAGGCCGGTAAGAGTCAGGCCGATCGCGCTGACGGCGATAGCGCGGTTAGCCTGCCGCCGCTCGTCCGCGTCATCGCGCGGGCCGGCCAGTGGGAAGGCGAGCGCCGGGTCACGCTGTCCATGAGTCTTATGCACCCTGCGAGGATAATCGGCGGGGGCGTCCGGCCCACTGGTATCCCGTCCCTTGGTGGAGTGCCAGGTAGATCCGGTCACGCAGGGCGTTGGCGGTATCGTTTGTGAGCGTCCGGTCCAGATCGCGCAAGGCGACCCGGACAAGGAGGTTCTTCTGCTCCGGTGTCGCCCCGAGGCGGCCGATCGCCGGCCCGGGCAGCTCCCGCAGGCGGTGGCGGAAAGCACCGGGTGATCGCTGGCATCGGCGAGACCGGCTGGTAGCTGGCGAGGTCGTGCAGCTGGCAGGCGATCCGGGGATCGCCCGAGCGGAGCAGCCGGATGTCGGGTATGCCTTTGGCCAGCATGAGCAGCCGGTCAAGCCCCATGCCGACGGCAAGCCCGCTGTGACCGGGCAGCCCGCCGGCGGCCAGCACGCGGGGATGGGCGAGGCCGCATTCCCACACCTCCACCCGGCCGCCATCTTGGCGGATGTCGACCTGGCGGCCCTGAAGCGTGTACGGATGGGTCCGCGGCTGCTCACGGTGGGGCACGCCCGGGGCGAGCGCGGCTGGGGGAGGGGAGTTCCTCCCGGGCCAGGGGTTCACCTGAGCGAAGCTGTCGGCCTAACGCGGCGCAGCGCCTCCCGGCGGCCCACCCTGGGCCGGGAGGCGAGAAAATCGCCGTGCCAGCATGTCGATCACAATCAACAGGCTAACGTTCCCGCCGTCCGCAGGTCGAGTGAAATTGCCGGGGTCAGGGTGTGTGCCCGCCAGTCGCACGGCCGCGTTCTGGACAGCTAGGCGGCGCTGAGCGTGTAAGTGGTTCCGACGCTGCCCTGTACCCAGGCCTCGGGCAGTGTCGCCGCCAAGGTGTGCTGAGCGCGCCACCCGGTGCAGTGACTGGGGACGATCAACTCGGGTGCGAGCTCGGTGAGCGCGGCGATGGTCGGCGCGATGATCGGCTCGAACGCGGGGCCGCTGAGGTGGAAGCCGCCGATGACGGCGAGCAGCCGGCTGATGCCGGTCAGCCGCATGGCCTGCCGGATGATGTTGACCACCCCGGCATGGCCGCAGCCGGTAACGACCACCAGCCCGCGGCCGCGCACGTTGATCACCAGCGCCTGGTCGTCGATGACGGCGGCGTCGTGCCGCCAGCCGCGGGAGTCCCAGGCCTGGTGCTGCGGCGGCATGCCATGCTCGAACTCGGTCACGCGGTCTACCTCGCCCGTGATCAGGATGCCACCGGCAAGCAGCGACGGCTGCCGCCGTTCGATCACCTGGAACCCCTCCCGCTCCAGGGCGCCCCGCGACAGGGTGGGCATCTCCAGAACCCGGCCCCCGGGTAGCTCAAGTCGCCTGCGGGTCCAGACCGCGGGATGAACCGTCAGCGGCAGGCCGGACCGGCCGCGCAGCCGGGCCAGGCCGTCGAAGCCGCCCGCGTGGTCGAAGTGCCCGTGACTGAGCACCACCCCCTGCAGTCCGCCGACATCGATACCGAGACGCTCAGCGTTCACCGCCAGCCCATCCGGCGAGGCGCCGGTGTCGAACAGCAGCGTGCTGCTGGTATTGCCGATCCGGACGGTAACCAGGGCGGAGAAGCCGTGCTCGGCGCGCAGACCCGAGATGGTCTCGCCGTCCGTGAACTGCGGTGCGGCAACCCGCCCGGTGCCCATCGACACCCGGCTTACGCCGTCGGCGGAGGCGAGCAGGGCATCGAAGGTGTTATCGATCATCGTGGTAACCGTGATCTCGTCGACCTCGGGCAGCGGCACCGGGTCAACGGCTGGTCCCTCGGCAAGGCGGGGCGCCGACCGCGCCGCCTCCGCTGACGAGTGCTCGTGATCATCGCACATGCGCCCGACAGTACCGCCGCACCGCTACCATCGACCGCGTGGTCCTGGGGTTAGACGGCGATGGCGGGGGGACGCGGGGCGCGGCGCAGCCACTGCCAGAACGTGCGCCGCGGTCGGCGGGGCGGAGGTGGCGGCCCGGCGGTGATGCCCGCGCCGTGAACCGAGCCCGCGATCTCCACGCGCAGCTGGACGGGGACGCCAGGGCCGGGAGGATCAGGCAGCGTGACGCTCCCGCCGTGCTGCGATATGTCACCGGCCTCCACCACGATGCCCGGCCTGGTAATCAGCCTGAGCCCCCCGCCTCTCACCTCGGCGGTGATGCGCAGCAGTGGCTCCGTGATAACCGCCTCGGTGAAGTCCAGCGTCACCGCGCCGCCTTTCACCTTGATGTCCAATTCCTTCGGCACCACCCAGCGGCCATCCCGGCTGGCGCTGCTGCCGTGGACGTGGATCCGCACCAGCTCCTTCGGCGTGACGTTCACCGCGCCCGCGCCGGGCGGCACGAGAGCGGCACCCGGCGCGGCCGGCAGGTCGGCAGTCAGGCCCGCGAGCTCGGCGTAGGTCCTGGCGGTCAGCGCGCGTTCCAGGCGGTCGTCCAGTTCTTCCGCCGACAGCCGCCCGTCCCCGGCGGCCACCCGCAGCAGTTCCGCCACCTGATCCCGGTCCGCGTGCGAGGCGCGGAGTTCCACACCCGGGTCGGTGACAGGCACGTCGCTCTGGCCGCCTGTGCTGGATTGTGGGTCCGCCATGCCCAAACCCTAAGGCATCTATGCGCGATTATGCCGGGACGGCGGCCGGAGTTACGTGGTTCCGCGGTTCAGCGCGGTTTCGAGGGTGCGCCGGTTACGGATCATCCAGGCCGCGGAGCGGGCGCGCCAGGCCATGGCCCACAGGGCGGTCGGGTGCCCTGTCGTGGCCGGGGTGACCTCGGCGTCGTCGGCTTCCCAGGCGGTGTCGACGATGGCGAACTCGATGATCTGGCCCAGCAGGCCGCGCCGCTGGCGGGCGGTCAGCCCGTAGGCGTCGGCGATGGCGGCGAGCTGCCTGGCCCGGTCGGCCAGCGGCGGCAGGTGCTCGATGCCGGCCACGATGTCGTCGTGCAGCTTGGCGTTGAGCCAGGCCAGCTGGGCCAGCTCGACCAGCGGGTCGACCGGCCCGGCGGTCTCCCAGTCAATGAGCGCGACCGGCAGCCCGTCGCGGGCGACGATGTTCCATGGGGCGGCGTCGCAGTGGCCGATGACCCTGGCTGGGCCGCCCAGGTCCCGGCCGTGCCAGCGGAACCACACCGCGTCGGCGGGCGGCCGGAACGACCGGGTCGCCTCGTGCAGGGAGCGCAGCAGGCCGCCGAGGGCGGCGGCGCCCTCCAGGCTCCACGGTCCGGGCTGGGTGAACTCGCCCTCGATGAACGTCAGCGTCTCCCTGCCGTCGGAGTCCAGGCCGGAGCCGACCAGGCGGGGCGCCCCGGCGAAGCCGGCCGCCTCAAGGTGGCGCAGCAGTGCGTGCACCGCTGGGGTCCACGGTCCGGCATCGCGGATCACCACGTTGCCGCGCCGGTAGACGACGGTCCGGCCGCCGCCTTCCAGCAGGATCAGGTCATCGGGCGAGGTCACGGTTTCATTGTGGTGCTGCCCCGGCCCGGTCCGCGAATGCTTTCCCGGTCCTCCGGCCGAGTGGGGCTGTTCAGCCGATTACCTCCCGCAGGGCGGTGGCGAATCGATCGGAGGTCCCGGCGTCCCGGACGGCGACGCGGATCCAGCCGGGGGCCAGTCCGGGGAAGGTCTCGCCGCGGCGGACCGCGAACCCCTTGCGCTGCAGGCGGCTCCGCACGTCGGCGGCCGCGGTGTCAAGCAGCACGAACGATGCCGACGGGTCGGGGACGATCCGCACCGAGTGAATGGCAGCGAGCGCGCTGAGCAGGTGCGCGCGCTGCGCCGTCAGCGCGATGGCCCACTGCGTGACCTCACTCAGCGCGGCGTCGGCGGCGGTGGCGACGCACGCCGTGAGCGCCGGCGTCGACACCGGCCACAGCGGCTGGCCGGCCGCCAGCAGCGCCACCACGTCGGCCGCCGCGAGCAGGTAGCCGACGCGGAGTCCGGCCAATGCCCAGGTCTTGGTCAGCGACCGGATCACCACCAGACCGTCGAGGTCGGGGTCGCCCGCGAGTGATTCCCGCTCGCCTGGCAGGCAGTCGGCGAAGGCCTCGTCGACCACGACCAGCCGGCCCGGCCTTACCAGCTCAAGCAGCGCCTCGCGCGGGTGCGCGACCGAGGTCGGATTGGTCGGGTTGCCGATGAAGACCAGGTCCGCGTCGGACGGCACCAGCGCCGGGTCGAGCGTGAAAGGGAAAGGCAGTACCACCTGGTCGACCTGGTGCCCGGCCGCCCGCAGCGCCGCTTCCGGCTCGGTGAACTGCGGGTGGACGACGACGGCGTGCCGGGGGCGAAGCGCCCGTGCGAGCAGCACGAAGGCCTCGGCGGCGCCCGCGGTGAGCAGCACCTCGCCCGCGGCGCGGCGATGCCGGCCCGCGATCGCCGCGATCGCTTCACTCTGGTCCGGGTACGCCGCGATGTCCGCCGCGCGGATGAGCGCGGCGAGCCAGGGCGGCGTACCGCCCGAGCGCACGTTGACGGCGAGGTCGACAAGCCCGGGAACCAGGTCGGCGTCGCCGTGATGGCTGAGATCGGAGAACGCGGTCACAGGCGCAACCGTAGTCGCGTCCGCCGGGAGCGCGGACTGGGGCGCTCTGGGTCAGACCTCGGGCACCCGCCCCGCCACCTGGGGCGCTTCGGCGGCGACGGTGGCCGACCAGCGCTCCTCCACCTTGCCGAGGCGCCAGTAGGCGAGAGCCACCGCCCAGACTCCGACGAAGAGCCCGGCGATGCAGAACCCGGCGATGTTGATGTTGAAGTTGGCCATGGCGTGCCAGAACGCGCCGTTCAGGTGGAACTCGGTGGTCAGGATGCCGAGGATCTCAATGGTGCCGATGATGAACGCGGCCCCGATCGACAGCCCGGTGATGACGAGGTTGTAGTAGACCTTGCGTACCGGCCTGGCGAACGCCCACCCGTAGGCGAAGTTCATGAACAGGCCGTCGAGGGTGTCGAAGAGCATCAGGCCGCCGGAGAACAAGAACGGCAGCGCCAGCACGGCGAAGAACGGGAGCCCCTGGATCGCCGCGTAGGCGGTGGCGGCCAGCAGCACCACCTCGGTGGTGGTGTCGAAGCCGATGCCGAAGACGAGGCCGACGAGGTACAGCTGCCAGGTGTGGTTGATCGACCGCATGAACCGGCCGAAGAACCGGTACATCAGGCCGCGGGCCTGCAGTTGGGCCTCGAGCTTGACCTCGTCGTAGGCGCCGCTGCGCATCTCGCGGAAGACCTTGCCGATGCCGATCAGCACGATCAGGTTAAGCACGGCGATGAGGTAGAGGAAGCCAGCCGACAACAGCGTCCCGATCGCCCCGCCGGCGGTCTCATAGGCGGAATTCGGGTTCACCATCGCGCCGAACACCGCCCGGGCGGCGAAGGTGATGCCGACCCCGACCGCCACGATGACCGTGGAGTGGCCGAAGGAGAAAAAGAACCCGGTGCCCAACGGCCGCCTGCCGTCGGCCATCAGCTTGCGGGTGGTGTTGTCGATGCAGGAGATGTGATCGGCGTCGAACGCGTGCCGGAACCCAAGGAGCCAGGCCGTGATCGCCACCCCGAGCCCGACACCGAGGCCAGGGGTGCTGCCCACCCCCTGGTAGTCGAAGTGATGCGGCATGACGTAGAGGATGAAAATCAGCCAGCCCACGCCGTTCAGGGCGATGATGAACGCGAACATCCCGGCGAGACGGGTCCACTCAACGGCGGATAGGCAATCGCGGATGGTGCGCAGGCGTGCTGTCGCCGCCAGGACACGGCTCTGGTGGTTGCGCATCGGCTGCGAACCGTCCTTCCTTCGAGGATCGGTTTGGCAAGCACGCCCAGGCCAGGCGACCGGACTCGTCCCCCAGAAGGGGCTTTACCGTTGCGGGACAGTGCCGGGCTCACACCGGACTTCGCTGGAATGGGTGCCACCCGGAAGGGCGATCCGGGCTCTAAAACCGTACATAGGCCGCTCTCCGATGTCCAGGCTCTCCGCCGTCGAGCTGGCAAACAGAGCTCCGCGACGGCCGGTACTTCCTCGCGGCGACAAGGGGGCGCGTGCGTTAGCAGTGAGAGAATGGTCCGGTGGCGGAGTTCGCGGTAAGGCCGGCGTCGGCCGACGATGCGAGGGCACTGGCGGAGCTGTTCGCGGCGGTGGCCGAGGAGCGCGACGGGATCGCGAGCGAGCCGCCGGTTGACACTGACCGGCGGGCCGCCCTCTTCGCCGGCGGCGCCGCTAGCTCGGTCGTGGCTGTGGCCGGCAGCCAGCTCATCGGGATGCTCCACGTGGAGGTCTCCCGGCATGGCTTCGGCGAGATCGGCATGCTGGTGGACCGCGGCTGGCGGGGCCGCGGGGTTGGTTCGGCGCTGATGCGGGCGGCGATCGGCCTCGCGCGCGAGCAGGAACTGCACAAGCTTTCCCTGGAGGTATTCGCGCACAACACGGCGGCAATCGCCCTGTACCGCAAGTGCGGTTTCGTTGAGGAGGGGCGGCGCACCCGGCAGTACCGGCGGGCCAGTGGAGAACTGTGGGACTCGATCATCATGGGCCTGTCGCTCTAGGTGCCGTCCCCGGCCAGGCTGGTGAGCCGTTCGGTTGCGATGCAGGAGACGAGGCAGCGTTCTTTCGCGTCCTGAGTCAATTGGGCTGTATAGGTCGTCAGCCCGCCGTCGCCGAGTTCGGCTTCGCCGTCCGCTGCGATCCGCAGGGCGAAGCCGTTGTAATACCCGCGGCCACGAGTGCGGCCAGGATCGGTGCCAAGCAAAGCCGCGCGGTCGCCGAAGGTCGGGCGGATAGTGTCGGTGAGCCGTTCGGCGAGCGCCGGGTGGTCGAAGACGGATAGTTCGATGCGCGGCTGCCGGTTCGGTATCAGGGTCTCAAGCACGTCCAGCCAGTAGGCCAGGTGCCGGGTCAGCATGCTGGCTTCGGCGCGGCCGGATCCGCTGTCGCGGGCGCTCGAGACCAGGGTGAACAGCCGGAAGTGGGAGGCGGCGCCCGGACCGAAGACTTGCGCGCGCAGTTGGCGGTGGCAGGCCGCTACGTCAACTTGACCGTCTTTGGGCTGAGTGAGCCGCCGGGTCGCCGCCTCGACAGCCAGCGCGTTGGTGGAGTCGCTGACCACCTCGGTGTTGCGGACGGTTGTGACGATGCGGTTCTGGCTGACCGGGGCGACCGCGGTGCAGGTCCCCAGCGGTGCCACGGGGGATAGCTCGATCCCGCTGAACTGGGCGGGGAGCAACTGCCACAGCCGGGCCTCGACGGCGGCGACGCGCCGCGGGTCTGAGGTCGCGGGCCGAACGAACCTGTCGTGCTGCCAGCGGCGCATCACGTCAGCTTGCGTGACCCGGTCGGCCCGTGCCCGGGCCACCGCGATCAGCAGCGTTTGCAGATCGGTGGGCGGCAGGTCACGGGTCAGAGCTTCCCGGGACCCGGCGGGCATGGCCCGCCAGACCCGCTCCACCGCCCGGTCCTCGCCGTCTGGCATCTGGCCACTCTCGCAGACAGCAGCCTGCCCCGGAAAACGGTTTTGCGGCCACCGGCCGGACAGCCGGGGTCTCACCTCAGCGAAGTGCGGGGGGTCCGCTACCAAGCCACGCGGACGCTGGAGCGCCAGACGTCGAGGATGGCGGGGTCACCGGTGACCGTGACCGCCGCGGCGGCCGCGTCGCTGCGGTTCCACAGGTAGGCGTAGATGCCCGCCGCGGGCCCTTCGAGCAGGCAGCCGCCGGAGGCGGTTACGGCGGCTGAGATGGCGCTGTCCCCGGCCTCGCCGCGGCGGGCGACCCTGGTCGCCCCGTCGGCGAGGCCGACGTGCCACCCGTTTCCCGTTTCGGTGGCGCGGACCGCGAGCGACCGAGTGCCGTCAGCGCGCAAGCGGTAGCGGCGGCGGGCGGCGAAGCCCATGATGAGCTCGTCGATTCCGTCGTCGGCAAAGGCCGTGCCGAACGCGTCGCCGGGTGCCGGGGCTCCGCCGGGAGCCGCCGACTGCGCGTCGTAGCGGTGGATCGCGGTCTCGTGCGCCTGGCGGCGGGCCCAGAAAGCGAGCGGCGACGGTGCGGGCATGAACGTCGGGCAATCCAGGTCCGGGTCGGCCGCCCGGAGTGCGGCGACGAGGGCCGCGTGTCCGCTCCGGTAGGTGTCGACTAGCTCGGCGTCATCAGGGCCGCCGGCCAGCACGGCCTCCTCGCTGTCTTCGCCGAGGGCCGCCGGTGGCTGCCCGGTGACGTGCCGGGCAGCCCACGCGTGCACGTAGGCCTGGTGCCTGACCAGGTCGCGGACCTCCCAGCCGGGGCAGGTCGGCACGGCAGCGGTGAGCCCGGCCGTCTGGGCGGCGTCCGCGAGCAGTGCCCCGTCCCGCTCAAGCGCGTCAATGTGTGCGGCGATCTCCACCCCGCCATCGTGCCACGAATGGGGATCCATCCCGACGGATTTGCCCGGGGCCTGTTCGGGCTACTTAGGCTGCCCGCCGAGCAGGACACGGGTCAGCTCGGCCCGGCTGCCGAGCAGCTGGTCAAGCGCCGCGGTGAGCTGCGCGCCGGTGACCCGGATCGCGCCGTCCGGGCCGTCGGCTTCGCCCGTCCCCGCCGCTGACGCGGCCTGGTCCGCCTCGGCGGCCAGCAGTGCCGCCTTGCGCAGCAGCTCGCGCAGAAACGGCGCGGTCGATCCCTTGGTCCGCTCGACGACCTCGTCGAGGTCGACGCCGTCGAGCACCAGGCCCGCCTGGTAGAGGCCGAGCAACGCGCGCCGCGCGTCCGCGTCCGGCAGCGGCAGCTCGGCGGCCAGGTCGACCCGCCCCGGCCGGGCGGCCAGGGCGGGTTCAAGCAGGTCGGCCCGGTTGGTGGTGAGCAGGAAGGTGACGTCGTCCGCCGAATTCAGGCCCTCCATCTCGTTCAGCAGCTGGAACAGCAGCGGGTGCTCGCCGGGCCGCGCGGTTCGCTCCTCGGCGATCAGGTCGACGTCCTCCACCACGACGATGGCAGGCTGCAGCGTGCGCGCCACCGAGCAGGCCTCGCGGATGCGGCCGAGCGCCCGGCCGGAGATGGCGATGACCGTCAGCTCGGGAAGCAGGCTGAGCAGGTAGCGCACGGTATGCGTCTTGCCGGTGCCGGGCGCGCCGTACAGCAGCACGCCGCGCTTGAGATGCTGGCCGCTGGCAAGCAGCCGCCGCGAGTGCGCGGCGACGCCGATGACCTGCCGCTCGATGTCGGTGAGCAGTTCGGCCGGCAGCACCAGCTGCTCCCTGGTCACCGCGGTCCTTGGCAGGAAAGACAGCGGCGTGCTGCCGGCGCCAGGACCGAGCATGTCCGGGCCGAAGCTGATCACCTGCCCGCGGAACACCGAGCGCTCGTTGGCCAGCGTCCGGATCTCCCGCAGCACCGCCTCGGCCCGGCGCAGGCTGGTGCTGACGACCTGGAGGTTCATCTCGGTCTGGCGCATGCCCAGGCCGGACGGCCTGAACATGATGGCGAGCCGTTCGGCACCATCGCGGACCAGGTAGATGCCGTTGCTCACGCACGGCAGGGTCTGCCCGTCCGGCCCGCAGGGCAGGTTCATGGCCACCGGCGCGCCTATCCCGGCACTGCTGTACATGGTGCCGGGGCCCGCCTGGATAAGGTCACTGATCGTAACGTCACTGAAGCGCATCTGCGCGATCCCGGTGATGCCGATCACCTCGTGCTCGCGCCCCGCTTCAGCCAGCCACGCGTCCAGCCCGACCTGCAGGTTCACCTGCTCATAGAGCGGGCTGGTGTCGCTGACGGACGGCAGCGTGGCCGCGTCGGGCCCGAGGTGGTCGAGCAGCACCCGGCGCAGCGGCTGATCCTCGGTCCGCGCCGTGCGAACCGCCCGGTGCACCAGCTTGCGCGCCAGCCGGCCGGCATCAGCGAGTTGCGGTCGATCGTCTCCTGACCGCTCGCCAAACGATGTCATGACCGCACTGTATCCGTGCTTGGTTAGCGGTCCTCGAGGTCGCCTTCGGTGTCCAGGTAGGCCTGCCGCAGGGCGGCGAGCGTTTCCGGTTCTGGTGCGTCCCAGAGCTTGCGGTCGGCGGCCTCGAGCAGCCGCTCGGTGATCCCGTGCAGCGCCCAGGGATTGGACCGGGCGAAGAATTCGCGCATGCTCTCGTCGCGGACGTAGGTCTCGGCGAGCTTCTCGTACATCCAGTCCTCGACCACGCCCGCGGTGGCGTCGTAGCCGAAGAGGTAGTCGACGGTGGCGGCGAGCTCGAACGCGCCCTTGTACCCGTGCCGCTTCATCGCGTCGACCCAGCGGGGGTTGACCACCCGGGCGCGGAACACCCGCGCGGTCTCCTCGGCCAGCGAGCGGGTGCGGACGGTGTCGGGCCGGGTGGAGTCGCCGATGTACGCACGCGGCGCATGGCCGGTGAGCGCCCGGACGGTGGCGATCATGCCGCCGTGGTACTGGAAGTAGTCGTCGGAGTCGGCGATGTCATGTTCCAGCGTGTCGGTGTTGTGCGCGGCCACCGCGATGCGCCGGTAGGCGCGCTCCATGTCGTCGCGGGCCTGGCGGCCGTCGAGCCCCCGGCCGTAGGCGAAGCCGCCCCACACGGCGTACACCTCGGCCAGGTCGGCGTCGTCGCGCCAGTTCCTCGCGTCGATCAGCTGCAGCATGCCCGCACCGTAGGAGCCCGGCTTGGCACCGAAGATCCTGGTGGTGGCGCGCCGTTCGTCGCCGTGCGCGGCCAGGTCGGCCTGCGCGTGCGCGCGGACGTAGTTCTGGTCGGCGGGCTCGTCCAGGCCCGCCACCAGCCGGACGGCATCGTCGAGCGCCGTCACCACGTGCGGGAACGCGTCACGGAAGAAGCCGCTGATCCGGACGGTCACGTCGATCCGGGGGCGGCCGAGCTCGGCCAGCGGGATCGGCTCAAGCGCGGACAGGCGGCGGGACGCCTCGTCCCACACCGGCCGCACGCCGAGCAGGGCGAGCACCTCGGCCACGTCGTCGCCCGAGGTCCGCATGGCGGCCGTGCCCCAGACCGACAGGCCGACCGAGTCCGGGTAGCTCCCGGTGTCGGCCAGGTAGCGCTCAAGCAGCGAGTCCGCCATCGCCTGGCCGGTCTCCCAGGCAAGCCGGGACGGCACCGCACGGGGGTCCACGGAGTAGAAGTTCCGCCCGGTCGGCAGCACGTTCACCAGCCCGCGCAGCGGCGAGCCGCTCGGCCCGGCCGGGACGAAGCCGCCGTCAAGCGCGTGCAGCGTGCGGCTGATCTCGTCCGTCGTGCCGGCCAGCCGCGGCACCACCTCGGTGGCCGCGAACGCGAGCACGTCGGCGACCGCTTGCGCGGTGCCCGCGGGCGCGCAGGCGCCGAGCGCGGCGCTGATGACGCCGGGCACCGCGGCCGGCTCCCAGCCTGCCGCCTCCATTGCCTCGACCAGGGTCCTGGCCTGGGCCTCGACGGTGTCGGCGGCGGTCCGGTGGCCGGACTTCTCCGCGTACCCGAGGGCCTCGCGGAGGCCGGGGAGCGCCTGCGCCTGGCCGCCCCACATCTGCCGGGCGCGCAGGATGGCCAGGACCAGGCTGACCCGAGCGTCGCCTTCTGGCGCCGCGCCGAGCACGTGCAGGCCGTCCCTGATCTGGGCGTCCTTGACCTCGCAGAGCCAGCCGTCCACGTGCAGCACGAAGTCGTCGAACTCGGCGTCGTGCGGCCGGTCGTCAAGCCCGAGGTCATGGTCGAGCTTGGCCGCCTGGATGAGCGTCCAGATCTGCGCGCGGATAGCCGGCAGCTTGGCCGGGTCGAGCGCCGCGATCTGCGCGTGCTCGTCGAGCAGCTGCTCCAGGCGGGCGATGTCGCCGTAGCTCTCCGCCCGGGCCATCGGCGGCACCAGGTGGCCGATCAGGGTGGCGTGCGCGCGGCGTTTCGCCTGTGTGCCCTCGCCCGGGTCGTTGATGAGGAACGGGTAGATCAGCGGGATGTCACCGATCGCGGCGTCGGCGGCGCAGGCGGCCGACAGGCCGGAGGTCTTGCCCGGCAGCCACTCCAGGTTGCCGTGCTTGCCGACATGCACCACCGCGTGCGCGGCGAACTCCTCCCGCAGCCAGTGGTAGGCGGCCAGGTAGTGGTGGCTGGGCGGCAGGTCAGGGTCGTGGTAGATCGCGACCGGGTTCGCGCCGAAGCCGCGGGGCGGCTGCACCATCACCACCACGTTGCCCGCCCGCAACGCGGCCAGCACGATCTCGCCGCGCGGGTCGTGGCTGCGGTCGACGAACAGCTCACCAGGCGGCGGCCCCCAGGACGCGGTGACCGCCTGGCGCAGGTCTTGGTCGAGGGTGGCGAACCAGGCCTGGTAGTCCTCGGCGCTGATCCTGACCGGGTTGCCCGCCAGCTGTTCCTGCGTTAGCCAGGCCTCATCCTGACCGCCGGCCGCGATGATCGCGTGGATGAGCGCGTCGCCGTCGCCGTCGGCCACGCCGGGAATCTCGTCGCCGCCGATGTCGTAGCCCGCCTCCGCCAAGGCGGCCAGCAGCCGCACCACCGACGCGGGCGTGTCAAGGCCGACGGCGTTGCCGATACGGGCGTGCTTGGTCGGGTAGGCCGACAGCATGATCACGATGCGCCGCTGGCCAGCGGGAACGTGCCGCAGCCGTGCGTGCCGGAGGGCGATGCCTGCCACCCGCGCGGTCCGCTCTGGATCGGGGACGTAGCTGGTGAGCCCGTCGGGGCTGGTCTCCTTGAACGAGAACGGCACCGTGATCAGGCGGCCGTCGAACTCGGGGATGGCGACCTGGGTGGCGGCGTCGAGCGGGGTCAGGCCGTCATCGCTCCCGGCCCACTGGGCGCGCGAGGACGTCAGGCACAGGCCCTGCAGGATCGGCACGTCGAGCCCGGCGAGGGCGCCGATGTCCCATTCCTCGTCGTTGCCGCCCGCGCCGACCGCGGCGGGCAGCAGCCCGCCGGCCGCGAGCACGGTGACAACGATCGCGTCGGCGGCGCGCAGCGCGTCGATCATGGCCGGCTCGGCCGTCCGCAGCGAGGAGCAGAACACCGGCAGTGCCTGCCCGCCGCCCGTCTCGATCGCGTCGGCCAGCGCGTGCACGAAGCCGGTGTTCCCGGCAACGTGATGGGCCCGGTAGTACAGGATGGCCACGGTGGGCAGGAGCGCCTGCCCGGCTTCCGCCCGCGCGGCCGGGCGGGCGGGCCGGTCAAGGAGACCCCACGTCGGCATCGCGGCCGGTGGCTCGAATCCCTCGCCGGTGAGGTCGATCGCGTCCGACAGGAACCGGGCCAGCTGCCGCAGGTTCTGCTGGCCGCCATGCGCCAGGTACGCGTGCGCCTCGGCGACGATGCCGCCGGCCACGGTGGAGAGCTCCATCAGCTCCGCGTCGGGTACCTGCTCGCCGCCGAGCACGACGGCCGGCACCCCGGCGGCCAGGACCGCGTCGAGTCCGTCCTCCCACGCCCTGCGCCCGCCCAGAATCCGCACGATGACGGCGGTCGCGCCGTCAAGCAGCGCCGGCAGTTCCGCGACCGCAAGGCGCGCCGGGTTACCGAGCCGGTAGCCCGCGCCGCTGGCGCGAGCGGAAAGCAGGTCGGTGTCCGACGTGGACAGCAGAACAATCAAGATGGGGCCTTCCTCGGGATCCTGCGTCCCACTAGCGGTTAGGCGTCGCGACAGCGGAGTATCCGACTCGCCAGCCGACTGCCCGCGGCTGGTTCACGATGGCGCGACCGTGCTGGATTCCCACCAGCTTCCTCGGCGCCGTCACGCATTCCGGACGCTACAGGCGCCCCGCGACGGACGTCAAACTTGCGCAGCACGGCGCGACACCTCTCAGGCGGGCTGCGCGGGTCGATCGCGATGCCGGCTTGACTCAGTGACCGCCGGTGCGGACGATAAATCGCCACCGCAACGACCGCCTGAGCCAACGCCGACCACCGCGCTTGCCTTGGGGCCAAAGTTGTACGCGTATAAACGCGACAAATCATGACAAACCGGTCGGCTGAGCGTGCAAGTTTGGCCCCAAGATGACTGCGCATGATCGTTTGAGGAAACGGCGGAGCTGGACCTGCCTTACCGAGGCGTGAGCCAAGCGGCGTAACTCGGCTCAGCGTGCTCGCATACAATCCGGCCGTGCCCGCCACCAGCCGCAAGACCAATCCCGCCAGCCGGGCGGCGGCCGACCGCTGCCCGGGCGTGCTGCGGCTGGTCGAGGCGGCCGACGGGTATCTGGCCCGGGTCCGGCTGCCCGGCGGGTTCGTCACCGGGGATCAGCTACGAGCGTTCGCGGATCTGGCCACCCAGTGGGGCGACGGGCGGATCGAGCTGACTTCCCGCGGCAACGTCCAGCTGCGGGCGCTGGCGGCCGACGCGGCCGAGCCGCTCACCGCCGCGCTCGCGCGGGCCGGGTTGCTGCCCTCATTCGACCATGACCGAGTGCGCAACGTGCTCGCCTCGCCGCTGGCCGGACTGGACGGCCGGGGGAGCGGGCGGGACCTGACCGCGATCGTCGCCGCCCTCGATGCGCAGTTGTGCGCACGGCCGCGGCTGGCCGGGCTGTCCGGCCGGTTCCTGTTCGCGATCGACGACGGGCGCGGTGATGTAGCCGGCCTCGGCGCGGATGTTGTTGCCGTCGCCGGTGCGGATGGCACCGACGTCAACGGCCTTGCGGTTAACGGGCCCGCGGTGGCCAGCAGGCTTGCGGGCGACGAGCCGGTTGCCGCCCCATGCGCGCTGCGCGGCAACGTCGACGCCGCGTCGGCCGACATCGTGACCGTGATGCTCGCGTTCACCGAGGCATTCCTTGACCAGCGGGCCGCCGCCGGATCGGCCGCGTGGCGCATCGCCGACCTCCCGGCCGGTGCCGAGCGCGTCCGCGCCGCGGTCGCGCAGCGGCTCGGGCTTGCCGCCGGCCCGGAGCTTCCGGTCCCGGTCGCGGCCGCCCGGCCGGTCGGCATTGTCCGCTGCCCGGTGAATGCTGGCGGAGGGGTAGAACCACGGTCCGTTACTCCTGCTGGCTTGGATTCTGCCGTGCTGCTGGCTCCGCTCGGGCGGCTCACCGCGGCGCAGGTGAGCTGGCTGGCCGCCCGGGCCGCGGGACGGCCCGCGCGGATCACACCATGGCGGAGCGTGGTGCTGCCCGGCCAGGCCGACGCCGGCCAGGCACTGCGGGAGGCGGCCGGCCTCGGGTTCGGGGTGGACGAGAGCTCGCCGTGGCTGCGCGTCACCGCGTGCGCCGGGCGGCCCGGCTGCGCCAGCGCGCTGGCCGACGTGCAGGCGGACGCGGCCGCGTTCGCCGACCGCTGGCCGGGGCGGATCGTGCACGTCAGCGGGTGCGGGCGGCACTGCGGCCGGCCGGCCGCGACCGAGATCGACGTGACCGCGACCAGCGAGGGATACCAGGTTGCCGAAGTTTGAGTACGTGCATGACGGCGCGGAGATCTACCGGCGATCCTTCGCCACCATTAGGGCCGAGGCTGACCTGGGCCGTTTCCCTGACGAGGTGGCGGCGGTGGTGGTGCGGATGATCCACTCGTGCGGCATGACCGACCTGCCCGCCGACGTCGGCTACAGCGACGGCGTGGTGGCGGCGGCCCGGGCCGCACTGCGGGGCGGCGCACCGGTGCTGTGCGACGCGCACATGGTCGCCGCCGGGATTACCCGGGCACGGCTGCCCGCGGGCAACGAGATCGTCTGCACGCTGGGCGACCCGGCGGTGCCGGGGCTGGCCGGGCGGCTGGCGACGACCCGCTCGGCGGCGGCCCTCGACCTGTGGGGCGAACGGCTGGGCGGCGCCGTCGTCGCCATCGGCAACGCCCCGACGGCCCTGTTCCGGCTGCTCGAGCTGCTCGGTGCCGGGGCGCCCCGGCCGGCCGCGGTGATCGGCATCCCGGTCGGCTTCATCGGCGCCGCCGAATCCAAGCGGGCGCTGGCCGGGTCCGGCCTTGAGCACCTGGTGGTGCACGGGCGGCGCGGCGGCAGCGCGATGACCGTCGCCGCGGTCAACGCGATCGCGAGCGAGACCGAATGAGCGCGGCCGCCGCGGGCAGGCCGGGGGTGCTCTACGGGGTGGGGCTCGGTCCCGGTGACCCCGAGCTTGTCACCGTGAAGGCGGCCCGGATCATCGGCGCGGCCGACGTGGTCGCCTACCACTCGGCGCGGCACGGCCGCTCGGTCGCCCGCTCCATCGCCGAACCGTACCTGCGCGGCGACCAGATCGAAGAGCAGCTGGTGTACCCGGTCACCACCGAGACCACCGCGCACCCGGGCGGTTACGAAGGGGCGATCGAGGAGTTCTACGCCCAGGCGGCCGGGCGGCTGATGGCGCACCTGGCCGCCGGGCGCGACGTGGTCCTGCTGGCCGAGGGCGACCCGCTCTTCTACAGCAGCTACATGCATATGCATAAGCGGATCAGCAGCCGGTTCGCCGCCGTGATCGTGCCCGGTATCACCGCCGTGAGCGCCGCGTCGGCCGCGCTGTCGATGCCGCTGGTGGAGGGCGACGACGTGCTGACGGTGCTGCCAGGCACGCTGCCCGCGGCGGAGCTCACCCGGCGGCTGCGCGGCACCGACGCCGCCGCGATCATGAAGATCAGCCGCAGCTACGCCGGGGTCAGGCAGGCGCTGACGGAGTCCGGGCGGCTGGACCAGGCGCACTACGTCGAACGCGCCTCGGCGGGCGCGCGGCAGGTCATCGAGTCGGCCGGTGACGTCGACCCGTCCTCGGTCCCGTATATGTCGCTGGTCATCGTGCCTGGTGCGGAGGCGGCTGGGAGGCCGGCGGCGGTGCCCGACCCGGACGGGCACGTGGGAGTTGAGGGCGCGGTCGGGCGGGTGGACGTGGTCGGCCTCGGCCCGGCCGGGCGCGACTGGCTGACCCCGCAGGCGCTGGCCGTGCTGGCCGCCGCTGACGACATCGTCGGCTACGCCCCCTACGTGGACCGGGTGCCGCCCAACCCGCGGCAGCGGCGGCACGGCAGCGACAACCGGGCGGAGACGCAGCGGGCCGAGTTCGCGCTCGACCTGGCGCTGCGCGGCCGCCGCGTGGCCGTGGTCTCATCCGGCGACCCGGGTGTGTTCGCGATGGCCACGGCGGTGCTCGAGGCGTCCGCGGCCGAGGAGCGGTTCGCGGGAGTCCAGGTCGACGTGATTCCGGGGCTGACCGCCGCGCAGGCGGTCGCGAGCCAGGCGGGCGCCCCGCTTGGCCACGATTACGTGATGCTCTCGCTGTCGGACAACCTGAAGCCGTGGGAGATCATCGCCCGCCGGCTGGCGGCCGCGGCGGCGGCGGACTTCGCGATCGCGATCTACAACCCGGCTTCCTCATCGCGCCGCCAGCAGCTGGCCGACGCGCGCGACCTGCTGCTCGCGCACCGGGAGGCGGCCACACCGGTGGTGATCGGGCGGGCGGTGGGCACCGACGAGCAGCAGATCACGGTGACCACGCTGGGTGACCTCGATCCGGGTCAAGTCGACATGCGCTGCCTGCTCATCATCGGATCGAGCCAGACCCGGGTGGTGCGCATCGCCGGGCAGGCCAAGGTGATAACGCCCCGTCGTTACCCGCCGCTGACCTGACCTACCGCTGAGCTGACCCACGCCAGCGCCGCGGCGGCCGTCGTCACGGTGGTGCTCCCGGGCGGCAGCGGCGGCCGCTCCACGACGACGACCCGCACGCCAAGCTCGCGGGCGGCCCGCAGCTTGGCCGCCGTCATCGGCCCGCCGCTGTTCTTGGTCACCAGCAGCCCGATCCCGTGCTCGCGCATCAGCGCGGACTCGCCCTCGACGGTGTACGGGCCGCGGTCGAGCAGCAGCGTCATCCGCGGCGGAACCGGCCCGCCGGGGTCGGGCGGGTCGACCGCGCGGACAAGGAAACGGTGCCGGTCATCGGCGGCGAACGCGCCGAGGTCGCGGCGGCCGGTGGTGAGGAGCACCGACTCACCCGGCCAGCCGCGAACGGCGGCGGCCGCCGCGGTGATGTCCGGCACGGTCTGCCAGGACGGGCCGGCCGGCCACGGCGGCCGCCGCAGCACCAGCAGCGGCAGGCCGGCCTGGGCGGCCGCCTCGGCCGCGTTCGCGCTGATCGCGCTGGCGAACGGGTGGGTGGCGTCGACGATGCCGGTGATGGCCTCGGCGCGCAGGTAGCCGGCCAGCCCGGCGGCGCCGCCGAACCCGCCGATGCGGACCTCTCCGGCCGGGAGCCGCGGCTGGCGGACCCGGCCCGCCAGCGATGAGACCACGTCGATGCCCGCCGCCGTCAGCCCGGCGGCCAGTTCCCGCGCCTCGGCAGTCCCGCCGAGGATGAGGATGCGCACGCCCGCAGCCTAGTATTACCCACGGATCACCCACGCAGTCAGGGCGGAGGACTTTGCTCGATGGATGAAATTCCGTCCGCCAGGACCCCGGGGGCCGCCAAGACCGCTTCGCCGAAGCTAGGCGATGAGCTGTTCGCCCGCCTCGTGGCCTACGGTACGCCGCAGCCGACCCGCGCCGGTGACGTGCTGTTCTCACCTGGTGACGTGGACGTCGACCTGATCGTGGTTGGCCGGGGTTCGGTTGACGTCATCCGGACGGATATCGCTGACGTGCCCGCCGAGACCGTGGCGAAGGTCCGGGCCGGCGGTTTCGTCGGCGAACTGAACCTGCTGACCGGGCAGAACGTCTACCTCCAGTGCAGGGTCAGGGAAGCGGGCACGGTCTACCGGGTCACACCAGCGCGGCTGCGCCAGCTGATGGCGAATGACGGCGAGCTCTCTGACATTATCTTCAGGGCGCTGGTAGCGCGCCGGGAGCTGCTGCAGCACGGCGCCAGCGCCCGGGCGGTGGAGATGGTCGGCAACCCAAGGTCGGCGCCCGGCCTGGCGCTGCGGACCTACGCCGCCCGCCAGCGCCTGATCCACGTGTGGTTCGATGCCGACAGCCCGGCGGGCGAGGCGGTGCTTGGGTCCTCCGGACTCACCTCCGGCGACCTGCCCGCCGTCGTGCTGCCCGGCGAAACGCTGAAGCGGGCGACCCCGGGCACGCTGGCCCAGAAGCTGAACCTCAGCTACCACCGCTCCTCAAGGAAGCCGGTCGACGTGACCATCGTCGGCGCCGGCCCGGCCGGACTGGCGGCCGCCGTCTATGGCGCGTCGGAGGGCCTGGACACGGTCGTGCTTGACGCCATCGGCACGGGTGGGCAGGCCGCCGCCAGCTCCCGGATCGAGAACTACCTCGGTTTCCCTTTCGGCCTCTCCGGTGCCGATCTGACCGGCCGCGCCGTCCTGCAGGCGCTGAAGTTCGGCGCCCAGCTGGCCAGCCCCTGCCAGGCGGTCAGGCTCGACACCGACCGCAACGGTGGCCGGCTGCGGCTGCACCTGCCCGAGGGCGACATCGTTGACAGCAAGGCCGTCATCATCGCGACCGGCGCACGCTACCGCGCGCTGCCACTGGAGCGCTGGCCTGACTTCGAGGGCGCCGGGATCTACTACGCGGCCACCGAACTGGAGGCCCGCGGCTGCGCCGGCAGCCCCGTCACCGTGGTCGGCGGAGCGAATTCCGCCGGCCAGGCCGCGCTTTACCTGGCCGGCCGGGGAAGCGACGTATCGCTCGTTGTCCGCGGCCCGGACATCGCGGCCGAGATGTCCGCCTACCTCGTCGACCGGCTGCTCGTGCATCCTCGGGTAACGGTGCGATGCCGCAGCGAGGTCACCCGGCTGGACGGCACCGATTTTCTCGATGAGATCAGCATCACCGACGCCGCGGCCGCTACCACCAGGGCCCAGCCCTGCTCAGGCCTGTTCTGCTTCATCGGGGCGGAGCCGGCCACCGGCTGGCTGACCGGGATCGCCACCGAGGATGACGGCTTCATCCGGACCGACGTCCAGCTGACCAGCACTGACCTCGGACCAGCCTGGGCCGGCCTGGGGCGGACGCCGCTTCCGTTCGAGACCAACGTTCCCGGTGTGTTCGCCGTCGGCGACGTCAGGTCCGGCTCGATGAAGCGGGTCGCCGCGGCTACCGGCGAAGGCGCCAGCGCGATCGCCTCGGTGCACAAGGCCATCGGCGGGCTCGTCTAGGCAACCCAAGGAGGCGAGACATGCGTGAACTGCTGGTCATTGGCATGGGCCCGGGCCACCCGGATCAGATCACCGTCGCCGCGGTGGCGGCACTCAACCGGGTGGACGTCTTCTTCCGCATCGACAAGGGTGACGCGAAATCCGGGCTGAACGCGGCCCGCGACGAGATCCTGCGGCGGCACGTCACCCGCCCCGGCTACCGGGTGGTTCTGATACCGGAGCCGCCGCGCGACCGGTCGCCGTCGCTGAGCGGCGAGGGCTACCAGGACGCGGTGCGGGACTGGCACGAGGCCCGGGCCGGGCTCATCGAGGCGGCGCTGGCGGCCGAGCTGGGCGACGACGGCGTCGGCGCGTTCCTGGTCTGGGGGGACCCGTCCGTCTACGACTCGACGCTGCGGGTCATCGACCGGCTGCGCGCCCGCGGCCGTGTCACCTTCGAGCACACGGTGATCGCCGGGGTGACCAGCGTGCAGGCGCTGGCGGCGGCGCACCGCATCCCGCTGAACCGGATCGGCGAGCCCATCCACATCACCCCCGCCCGCCGGATCGCGGACGGCATCCCGGCCGGCCTGGACAGCGTTGTCGTGATGCTCGACTCCGGGTTCACCGCGGGCGCGCTCGACGATCGGTCGCTCACCGTGTTCTGGGGGGCGTACCTCAGCACCGCCGACGAGGTGCTGATCTCCGGGCCGCTGACGGAGGTCGCGGGCGAGATCGCCGCGACGCGGGCGGCGCTGCGCGCCCGGCATGGCTGGATCATGGACACCTACCTGCTCCGCCGCGACCAGTTACGCTCGGGCGCTCCGGTCCCTGGCGGCCGAGTACAGGTGGCTGTCGCGGAAGCCCTCCGCCGCCAGCACCCGGCCCACGATGATCACCGCGGTCCGCCTGACGCCGGCCGCGAGCGTTTGCGCGGCGATGTCGCCGAGGGAGCCGCGCAGCAGGATCTCGTTGTCCTGGCTGGCGAAGGCGACCACCGCCGCCGGGCAGTCGCGGCCGTAGTGCGGGGCAAGCTCCGCGACCACCTGCTCGATCCGCGCGGCGGCCAGGTGCAGCACCAGCGTCGCCCCGGTGGCGCCCAGGCTGGCCAGCTCCTCGCCCGGCGGCATGGGCGTCGCGCGGTGCGCGATCCGGGTGAGGACGACCGTCTGCCCCACGCCGGGCACGGTGAGCTCCCGCCGCAGGGCCGCGGCGGCCGCCGCGAACGCGGGTACCCCCGGGGTGATGTCGTAGCCGATCCCGGCCTGGTCAAGCCGGCGGGCCTGCTCGGCGATGGCGCTGAAGACCGCCGGGTCACCCGAGCAGAGCCTGACCACGTCAAACCCGGCCGCGTCGGCCGCCGCCATGGCCGCGACGATCTCGTCCAGGGTCAGGTCGGCGGTGTCGATCAGCCGGGCATCCGGCCGGCAGTGCGCGAGAACCTCGGCCGGGACGAGGCTCCCGGCGTACAGGCACACCGCGCACTCCGCCAGCAGGCGCTGCGCCCGGACGGTGATCAGGTCAGCGGCGCCCGGGCCTGCGCCAACGAAATGAACGGTCACGCGTTCTCCTCCGGTCCTGCGATATTTCCTGCCGAGGATATGAGCAGGTTCCGGCGGACGTTACAGTACGGAATATGCCTGGAGAACTGGCCCCCGACCGGCGGAACCTGCGCGTGTCGCATGAGGACCGCGACCAAGTGGCTGAGCAACTGCGAGTGGCCGCCGGTGATGGGCGGCTCACCGCTGACGAACTGGATGAACGGCTTGAGAGCGCGCTGACGGCGCGTACCTACGGAGAGCTTGAGTCGCTGCTGACCGACCTGCCTGCCTCGCCCGGCGCGGTCCTCGCGCCGGTCCCTGAGGCCAAAGAACTGGTCCAGTTGAAGGTCAGCCACAGCAATATCAGGCGCGACGGGCGCTGGGTGGTGCCCAAGCGGCTCGAAGTGGAGAACCGGCACGGCAACGTCATCCTCGACTTCACTCACGCGATCATCAGCCAGCCGACTCTCGATCTGTCGGTCTCGGTCGGCCACGGGAACATCGTCATCATCGTGCCGCCCGAGGTGCTGATTGACCTTGACAGCATCACGAACGGCCATGGCACCGTCCACCAGCGGGTGCGCCGTGACGCCGACACCCCGGTCAAGCTGATGGTCACCGCGACCGGCAACGTGCGGCACGGCAACCTCGTCGTCCGCGGCCCGCGGGGCCCACGCCGCGGCTTCTGGGACTGGCTCTTCCGCCGCCCGGCGCCCGCCGCCCTGACCGCCGCCGCCCAGGACAGGGCGCTTGGCCGCTTAGGCCGGGCCGCTAGCCGCCGCTAGCCGCCGCTAGCCGCCGCTAGCCGCCGCTAGCCGCCGCTAGCCGGGCGCGGCAGGCGCCCGGCGCACCGACCACTGCACGACCGGCAGCGCCGGGCGCCAGGCGGTGTAGCCGCCAAGGCCGCCCGCCCGCTCAACGGCGATCCTGGTCAGGCTGCCGCCAAGCTCGCGCTGCCAGCCCGCCAGGGCGACCTCGCCCTCGATGGTGACCGCGTTGGCCACCAGCCGGCCGCCCGCGTCAAGCGCCTCCCAGCACGCCAGCACCACGCCCTCGGCGGTGACACCGCCGCCGATGAACACCGCGTCCGGCCGGGGCAGCCCCGCCAGCGCGCCCGGGGCCGACCCGGGCACCACCACCAGACCGGGCACGCCAAGCGCGGCCGCGTTGCGGGTGATCCGGTCGCGGCGGTCGGGGCGCGGCTCGACCGCGATCGCCCGGCTGGCCGGATGGGTCCGCATCCACTCGATGCCGATGCTGCCCGAGCCGGCTCCCACGTCCCACAGCAGCTGGCCGGGGACCGGGGCGAGGGCGGCAAGCGCCAGCGCGCGGATCTCCCGCTTGGTGATCTGGCCGTCCTCCTCGAACGCGTCTTCCGGCAGGCCAGGGGTGCGGGGCAGGGGCGCGGCAGCCGGGTCGAGCCGGCATTCGATCGCGACGATCGCCAGCCGGCTGTGCGGCCGCCCGTTGGCCGGGGCGACCGCCTCGGCCGGGCCGCCGAGGTCCGCCAGCACCGTGACCGGGCTGGTGCCGAAGCCACGCGCGGCAAGCAGCGCGCGCACGTCGGCCGCCGCCGTGGGCCCGGCCGTCAGCGCCAGCAACCGCCGTCCCGGCTGCAGCGCCGGGTGCAGCAGCTCGAGCGGGCGGCCGACCAGGCTCACCACGTCAACGTCGTCAAGCGGCCAGCCCAGCCGGGCCGCGGCCAGCGACACCGACGACGGGTGCGGCAGCACGCTCACGCGTTCGGCGCCGAGGAGGCGGACCAGGGTCGACCCGATGCCGTAGAACATCGGGTCGCCGCTCGCCAGCACCACCAGGCCAGCCCCGGCGTGCGCGGCGACCAGTTCGGTCAGCCCCGGCAGCAGCGGGCTCGGCAGCGGTATCTGCCGGGCGGCCACAGAACCGGGCAGCAGCGCGAGCTGCCGGGGGCCGCCGACGACCACGCCGGCCTGCTCGATCGCCGCCCGGGAACGCGGGGACAGCCCGGCCCACCCGTCGGCCCCGATGCCGGTCACGGTCACGGACTGGGGGAGCACGCCGTCCAGTCTGCCCCAAGGCTGTGAGACGATTGCGCAGAACGGCTGCTGAGGAACACCGGTGCGAGTCCGGGGCGGTCCCGCCACTGTGACCCGTCTGCCGACGGGAAGCCAGGGCTATCGGCAGCCGTGCCGCCGGGCCTGCCGTCCGGTGGTCGTCGCTGTCGGCGGGCGCGGATACCCGCCGGGTGAAGGGCTGTGGGTGTGACCCAGTTTCCGTTCAGCGCCGTCGTCGCGATGGACGACATGCGCTTGGCGCTCATTCTCAACGCGATCTCGCCGGCGATCGGCGGCGTGCTGGTCCGGGGCGAGAAGGGCACCGCCAAATCGACGGCGGTGCGCGCGCTGACCGCCGTGCTGCCGCCGGCCGAGGTCATCGCGGGCTGCCGGTTCTCCTGCTCGCCGACGGCACCCGACCCCGACTGCCCCGACGGGCCGCACCCGGCCGGGGCGGCGGCCGAGCTGCGCCCGGCCCGGCTGGTGGAGCTGCCGGTCGGCGCGACCGAGGACCGGCTCACCGGCTCGCTCGACGTCGGCCGCGCCCTGACCGAGGGCGTCACCTCGTTCCAGCCGGGGCTGCTGGCCGCCGCGCACCGCGGCGTGCTCTACGTGGACGAGGTCAACCTGCTGCACGACCACCTGGTCGACCTGCTGCTCGACGCGGCCGCGCTTGGCACCAGCTACGTGGAGCGGGACGGGGTGTCGGTTCGCCACGCGGCCCGGTTCCTGCTGGTCGGCACGATGAACCCGGAAGAGGGCGAGCTGCGGCCGCAGCTGCTCGACCGGTTCGGCCTCACCGCGGCGGCGGCCGCCCCGCGTGACCCCGCGACCAGGGCCGAGGTGGTGCGCAGGCGGCTGGGCTTCGACGCCGACCCGGCGGCGTTCACCGCGCGGTTCGCTGCCAGTGAGGCTGAGCTGGCCGCCTCCATCGCCGCCGCCCGGGCCCGGCTGCCCGCGGTCGTCCTCGGCGACGCCGAGCTCGAGCGGATCGCCGGGGTATGCGCCAGCTTCGACGTGGACGGCCTGCGGGCCGACATCGTGATCGCCAGGACCGCCGCCGCGCACGCGGCCTGGGCGGGCCGGAGGGCGGTGAACCGCGAGGACATCCGCGTCGCGGCCCTGCTGGCGCTGCCGCACCGGCGCCGCCGCAACCCGTTCGATGCCCCCGGCCTGGACGAGAAGCAGCTCGACGATGCGCTCGGCGACGACCCAGGGCCCGATGACGAGCCCGATGACGAGCCCGATGACGAGCCCGATCCGCGGCCCCCCGGCCAGGGACCAGGGGACGGCGGAGGCGGCGGGCCCGATGGAGCCCCGCCCGCCGGGCCCGCCGAGCCAGCCGACGGCCCGGCACCCGGGGACTCGGCCGGCGACCAGGAGCAGGCGCCGGTCCGCGGCGGGAGACGGGAGTCGGTCGCGCCGAGCGGCGCGACCTTCCGCGCGCGGCGGCTCGAGGTACCGGGCAAGGGACGCGGCGCGGCGGGCAGGCGGTCGCGCGCCTACACCGACACCGGCGCCACCGTCGGCGTCCGCCAGCGCCGTCAGGAGGTGCGTGACCTGCACGTGAACGCGACCCTGATCGCGAGCGCCCCGCATCAGCTCGGCCGCGGCCGGACGGGACCCGGGCTGATCCTGCAGAGCGGTGACCTGCGCGAGCGCCGCCGGGAGGGCCGTGAGTCCAACCTGGTGCTGTTCGTGGTGGACGCGAGCGGGTCGATGGCCGCCAGCCGGCGGATGGAGGCGGTCAAGGGCGCCGTGCTCTCGCTGCTGCTTGACGCCTACCAGCGGCGCGACAAGGTCGGCCTGGTCTCCTTCCGCGGCACCGGGGCCGAATTGCTGCTGCCGCCCACCTCGTCGGCCGACGCGGCCGCGCGACGGCTTGAGACCATGCCCACCGGCGGGCGGACCCCGCTGGCGGCGGGGCTGACCGAGGCCTATGCGACGCTCCGGCGGGAGAAGCTCCGTGACCCCTTGCGCCGGCCGCTGCTCGTGGTGGTTACCGACGGGCGCCACAACGCCGGCGGCGAGCCGGCCCCGGCGGCGGCCCTGCTCCGCCGGGACGGCGTCGCCGCCGTCGTCGTCGACTGCGAGTCCGGTCCCGTCCGGCTCGGCCTGGCCGGCGGCCTCGCCAACGCGCTCGGCGCCGACTGCGTGGACGTGGCCGGCCTGTCCGCGGCCGGGTCAGGAAGCGGGCCGCCCGGCCGCCGGCCAGGCGGCGAACTGTCCGCGGGCGGCCTCGCCGCTTCCGTCCGCGCCTACCGGGAGGTGGCCTAGCCATGCCGCAGGGAGTACCGGAGACCGTCCCCGACGACGGCCTGACCACCAGGCAGCGGCGGAACCGGCCGCTGCTCATCGTGCATACCGGGGCGATGAAGGGGAAGTCGACGGCCGCGTTCGGCCTGGCGCTGCGCGGCTGGAACCAGGGCTGGGGGATCGGCGTCTACCAGTTCGTCAAGAGCGCCAAGTGGCGGGTGGGCGAAGAGGCCGCCTTCCGCGCGCTCGGCCGCCTGCACACCGAGACCGGTGAGGGCGGCGAGGTCGCCTGGCACAAGATGGGCGAGGGCTGGTCGTGGATCCAGCGCGGCGATCCCGAGGATCACGCGGCCAACGCCCGCGAGGGCTGGGCGCAGATCAAACGCGACCTGGCCGCTGAGCGGTTCGGCCTCTACGTGCTCGACGAGTTCACCTACCCGATGAAGTGGGGCTGGGTCGACGTCGCCGACGTCGTCGGGACGCTGACCGCGCGCCCCGGGCACCAGCACGTGGTGATCACCGGCCGGGACGCGCACCCCGACCTGATCGCGGCGGCCGACCTCGTCACCGAGATGACGAAGATCAAGCACCCGATGGACGCCGGCCAGAAGGGCCAGCGCGGCATCGAATGGTGACGTCCGCCGCCCCCTGGAACACGGCCGCCCTGAACGTGCCGCGGCTGGTCATCGCGGCGCCCGGCAGCGGCCAGGGCAAGACCTCGGTCGCCACCGGGCTGCTCGGCGCGCTGCGGCGGCGCGGCCTGACGGTCTCCCCGCACAAGGTCGGCCCCGACTACATCGACCCCGGCTACCACGCGCTGGCGGCCGGGCGCCCCGGCCGCAACCTCGACCCCTGGCTGGTCGGCGGGGAACGGATCGCGGCGATGTTCGCCCACGGCGCCAGCACCCCCACGGTCGCCGATATCGCGGTCATCGAGGGCGTGATGGGCCTGTTCGACGGGGCCGGCCACCACGCGTCGCCAGAACCGGACGACTTCGCCTCCACCGCGCACGTCGCGCGGCTGCTGCGCGCGCCGGTGGTGCTGGTGGTCGACGCGTCCGGCGTCAGCTCGTCGGTCGCCGCCCTGCTGCACGGCTTCGCCACCTTCGACCCCGCCACCCGCATCGGCGGCGTGATCTTCAACCAGGTCGGCTCGGACTACCACGCGCACCTGCTCGCCGGCGCCGCCGGGCGCGCGGGCGTGCCCGTCCTCGGCGCGCTCCGCCGCCTGGACGCACTCGCCGTCCCGTCCAGGCACCTCGGCCTGATCCCCGCCGCCGAGCATGGCAGCGACGCCCTGGCCGTGGTCGACGCGCTCAGCGCGGCCGTCACCGCCAGCGTGGACCTGGACGCCGTGCTCCGGCTCGCCCGCACCGCGGGCCCGCTGCCCGTCACGGGGACCCAGGAGATTCAAGACCCTTCGATTGAACGGACCGTTGCTTCGCGTTCCCCGGTCACGATCGCCGTGGCGGGCGGGCCCGCCTTCACCTTCGGCTACGCCGAGCACCCCGAGCTGCTCGCCGCCGCGGGTGCCGAAGTGGCCGTCTTCGACCCCCTCCGCGACGAGAAACTCCCGGCAGGCACGGCCGGGCTGGTCATCGGGGGCGGCTTCCCCGAGGTCCACGCCGCCCAGCTGTCGGCCAACGCGGCCCTCCGGTCGCAAGTCGCGGCGCTGGCCAAGGCGGGCGCGCCGGTCCTGGCCGAATGCGCCGGGCTGCTCTACCTGGCGCGGTCACTCGACGGCCAGCCGATGTGCGGGGTCCTCGGTATCGACGCCGAGATGACAGCCAGGCTGACCCTCGGCTACCGGGACGCGGTCGCCGTCACCGATTCCGCCCTCGCCCCGGTCGGCACCCGCGCCCACGGCCACGAGTTCCACCGCACGGCCATCCGCGCCCCCGCCGCCGCCGCAAGCACCCGCCCCGGCGCTACCTTGACTGGCGCCGCCGCGGCCGCCGGGCCGAACGCGTGGCGATGGAAGGACCGCGGCGGAGTCGTCGCGGAAGGCTTCGTCCAGTGCGGAGTGCACGCGTCCTACCTCCACACGCATTGGAACGGCCTGCCCGGCGCCGCCGACCGCATCGTCGCCGCGGCCCGCGCGCACCGGGCAGCGCGCGTCGATAGCTAACGCCATCCCCGAATGGTAGTTCTGCAAATCCGTCGGCTCAGCCTCAATGCCAGGAATTTAAGCCTGTTATGACGCGAGAACTTGAGGTTAACGACGATGTACTTTCCCCCGGGTCCTTTCCCCTGGGTCTTAAATGCCCCGGTCCCGCCCCGCGATGGTCACGATCATCTGTCCCCCCAGTAGCTGACACTTTCCCCAGGGACCGCGCCTTTAAGATCGGCTTCACGGCATCAACGTCACTGGAGGTGCCGACGGTGCCGCGAGCCGGCAATTGCCTTGCTAAGCGAGCCGGCAGGCCGGCCCTGACGACGTATGCTGTCTTTGAACGCCAGAGCGGGGAGGTTCATTGACGGCCAGCAGTGCGCGTACCCGAAGGCCCGCAATGGAGGGCGCGCGCTGGCATCGGATGAACAGGCGGCGCCGCGTCGCTGTGGTGATCGGGGCCTGCGCGGCCGCCGCCATCATTGCCGCTGGGGCCTTCTCCCTTGCCTCGCTGTCCGGCCGGCCACTGCTTTCCGATGAGTTCAGCCAGCCGGATGGGCTGATCACCAACGAGTTCGCCTACTACAATCCGCATAGTGCGGCGGCACGGATGTCGCCCGTCTGGATTGCCACCAGCGGGTCGCTGTTCGCGCATGATCACGCCGGCTGGACCGGCATTCCCGACGTCGGGACGCCCGGGCCCACGTCCTCGCCGGTCACCGATTCGTCGGTGTTCCGTGTGGTGACCGTACGGTCGGACTTTCAGAACGTCGCCGTCTCCTTCGGCCTTGACGTCCAGCGGTTCGCCCAGCCGCCGGCCGGCACCGACCTGAGCTGGCAGGGCGTGCACGTCTTCCTCCGTTACCAGAGCCCGTCGCTGCTGTACGTGGTCAGCGTGGACCGCAGGGACGGCCGGGTCGTGATCAAGAAGAAGGTGCCCGGCGGCCCGAGTAACGGCGGCACCTACTACACGCTGGGCACGGCCGACGAGCATGCCGTGTCCGGGCGGTGGGAGCAGGTCAAGGTCAGCGCTACCAACTCCGGGGCGAACGTCGTCCTTCGCGCCTGGCTGGACGGCGCGCTCGTGCTGACGGCGACCGACGACGGCATCGGGGACACCGCGCCGATCAGCCAGCCCGGCCGGGTCGGGCTGCGCGGAGATTACACGGAGTTCATGTTCCGGTCGTTCACCGTCACCAGCGCGTGACGGCCGGGCGGGGCCGGCCGCGCCGGGGTGAGCGCGGTCATCGTGGCGACGTCGCGGTTACCTGGCCGAACGCGACCGTGGCAAGGTGGCCGAGGCTGGCCATGCCGAAGGCGATCACGCCGTCGCTTACCTGGGCGGCGAGGGACGTGCCGATGCCGACCGTGTCGGCGACGGCGAGCCGCGTCTCGCCCGGCCGCCCGGCCGGGGGCCGGACGCGGACCGACAGCGTGCTCGCGTCGAGGGTGATGGCGAGGTGCACGGTGCCGGCGCCCATGAGGGAGGGGGGCAGCTTCGTGCCCGGGGCCGCGGCCTGCCCGGCCGACGGCGGGGAAACGCGGAGCTTCCCGATGCGGTGCCAGGTATCGCCGACCCGTTCCTTCACGCTCACGGTGCTCGCGCCCACGGCGATCTCGATCGCGCCGGCCTTGCTGGCGCGCAGTTCGACGAGGGCCGTGCTGCCGGCCTTGCCTGAGACGGTCAGGCTCAGCCGGTAACTGGTCCATCGCTTCCCGTTGGCGACGACGGTGCACAGGGCGAACGCCCGGGCCGTCACGGCGATGCCCTGGGCACCCACCGAGCACCGGCCGCCCGCCGCCCGCCAGGGCAGGCTGAGCACGTTGCGCGGCAGCGGCGCGGGAACGCCGCTGCGCAGCCGGACCGAGAGCGAGGCCGTGGTGTCGCCCGCGGTGACGTTCACCCGCGGCAGCGGGGCCCCGGCCGACCCGGCCGCCACGAAGCCGGCCGGCCCACTGCCCGGGCGGTCGAACACCACGGGAAACAGGTGGTGCAGGGCCTGGTAGGTCGCGGCGGGCTCGGCCGCGCCCGCCTTGCTTAGATAGGCGAGCACCGGCCAGCCGAACGCCTGCACGGGCTGGCCGATGTCCGCGGCGAGCGTGGCGCTGGCCTGCGCGGCGGCCTGCGCGGCCTGGCCTGGGGCCTGCCAGCCCCCCGGCAGTTCCACGCCGACGTCCCAGCGGCCAGAGGCGGCCATGGTCGCCAGCTCATCGCGGGTGAGGAAATAGGAGGGGCTCTTAGTCGCCACGTTGCCCGGGTTGATCAGGACGACCGCGCTGAAACCGTAGCGCCGCAGGATCGGGTCGACGACGGTCCAGTCAGTGGACAGGCCGTCGTCGAACGTCAGCACCACCGGCCGCCCGGGCAGCCCTGCCCGGCCACCCGTGGCGAGCGCCCTGAGCTGACCGAGGGATACCGAGTGGTACCCGTACCGGCGCAAGATCGCCAGCTGCCTGGCGAACTCGGCCGGCGCGGTCACCAGGACGCCCTTCCTGCCCGACACGTCCCGCCAGGCGAGCACTGGCACGTCCGGAAGCCCGCTGGCGTACGGCACGAACATGGCCAGGTCGGCGCTGGTCAGGGTCACCCTCGGCGGCACGTCCTGCGGTGTCTCGTAGGGGAATGACTTGAGCACGAACGAGTAGGTCGCGCCGCCGAGAACAAGGAGGAACACGACGGAGATGAGCGCGGCGCGCGCCCATCTCCGCCACCGGCGCCGGCGCTCAGCCACCCGCGATCATGGAGTAATCGTCGGTGGTCAGCGTGCCGGTCGCCGCGATGTTGAGCCCGAAGCTGAACGCGACCGCCCCGGCCGGGATCGCCGGCGTGGTCCAGGCGGCATGCGCCCAGGACGCCGACGCCGCCAAGGCGGGGCTCTGCGTCCAGTAGACCCACGAGCCTGCCGCGTTCTGGTAGTAGGCGACGATGTGCGCCGTCTGGGTCGACTCGTACCAGACGGCCAGGCTGTAGGTGCTGCCCGGGGTGATCCGCGGCGAGCAGGCGTTAGCCGCCTGGGACGTCACGAGCTTGCGGTCGCCGCTGGTGTAGCTGGAGATCGTCACGGTCTCGGCCCAGTTGCCGGTGTGTGCGCTGCTGTTCCTCGACCAGGTGTAGGTGTTGGTGCCGGTGCCGCCGAGCTGCCAGCAGTCGGGCGTCACCGTCCCCGAGGTGTCGGTCTCCAGGGACGCGTTGGCGAGCATGTTCCCGCCGCGGCTGGCCGCGTTCGAGACCGTCATGGCCACCGGCGCGGACGTGCCCTGGTTGCCGCCAATGTCGGTCGCGCGGGCGGTGACCGTAACCGCGCCGTCGCCGACCGTCGTGGAGTCCCAGGTCGCACTGTACGACGGAGCGGTGGTGCCGGTGGCGACGACCTGGCCGTCGACCAGGTAATCTACCTTGCTGACGCCGACGTTTGAGGACGCGCTCGAGGTGAAGGTGACCGTGCCGCTGAGCGTGCTGCCGGCCGCGGGCCCAGTCAGCGTCGCGGTCGGCGGTGTGGGCGCGCCGCCGGAGTCGGCGAGGGAGTAATCGTCGGTGGTGAGCGTGCCGACGGCGGCGATGTCCATGCCGAAGCTCAGCCCGGTGGCGCCGGCCGGCACGGCGGGCGTGGGCCAGGTCGCCTGGGTCCAGCCGGAGGACGCGGCGAACTGCGGACTCTGCGTCCAGTAGTGCCAGCCTCCGTTGCCGTCCCGGTACCAGAAGACGAACCGGGTGGGCACGCTCGACTGGTACCAGCCGGAGGCGACGTAGGAGTCGCCTGCGACCGCGGTCGGCGCGCACTCGCCGAGGTCCTGCCTGGTGATGAGCTTCGCGTCGCCGCCGGTGAACGCGCTGACCGTGACGGTCTCCGCGACCGAGCCGGTGTGCGCGGCCGTGGTCTCCGCGTAGCTGGCGGTGGTTCCGGCGCCGGTGCTCGACACCCAGCAGTACGGGAACCCGGCGTTGTTCGGGTCGGCGGTCTCAAGCGACGGGTTCACCACGGCGTTGACGCCGGCCCCGGCGGGCGGCACCGTGGGTGCGGTCACCGCGGGCTGCACCGAGCCGCCGATCATCTGGCCCACCGTCTTGACGGAGACGTTCTGTGTCTGCAGCCAGGCGAGGAACGCGCTGAAGATCTCCGGTGTGGTCGCGTAGGTGTCACAGTTGTTCTCGCAGACGTGGTGGAACACGATCGGCAGCCAGCCGCCGACGCTCTCGGCGTTGGTGACCGTGCTTTCCAGGTCGGCCAGCGTCCAGGTGTCCTGCACCGAGTCGGGGGTGTTGATCGCGTCCACGTCAGGCAGCGGGAAGGTGTCCGTTATGTCGCAGCCGTCGCAGTCTCCCGGCGACGCCAGGTTCTCGTCGAGGCGCCCGGAGTTGTAGCCGCACTGCTGCACGAGTCCCTCGACCGTCGCGTTGTAGTCGGAGTAGGGGTAGGCGAAGTCCGTGACGGGGTAGCCCCAGCCGAGCAGGGTGTCCCTGGACTGGCAGATCTCCCGCTCGGCCTCGTCGGTGCTGACCTGGGTGAGATACGGGTGCAGCACGGTATGCCCGGCGATCTCGTCGCCGTCGTTGTAGATGGTCTGCAGCTCCGGCTGGGTCATGTAGGCCGAGTTCACGCCGATGTACCCGGTGATCACGTAGAACGTGGCCTTCATGCCGTACTGCTGCAGGATCGGCAGCGCGTTGGTGTACTGGTCCTGCACGCTGTCGTCGAACGTCAGCGAGACGGTAAGCGACGGAGTGGCGGCCCGCGCGGCCGGCGCGAGGGCGCCGGCGGCGGCGAGCACGAGCGCCAGGGCGCTGAGCACGATAGCGATAAGCCTGGCCGGGCGGGTGAGGCGGGCTGGCCGGGTAAGGCTGGACAGCCAGCCGGGTGCGTTCTGTCTCATGATGCCGATCCTTGGTCCTGGGAGATGCTGGACGTCTCGGGAACGGGAGGCGCCGCGGGGACGGCCGCGGCTGCGCGCGTCCCCCACGAGGTGTCCCTGATGCGAATCGCCGCCCATACCAGCTGCGGCGAGAAGGAGATATAGAAAAAGGTTCCGATGATCGCCCATTTCCACAGGCCATCGTCGCGCTGGGCGCGGTAGAGGAGCCCGTACGCGGAGGCGATCATGTACAGCGCGATCGGGTACAGGGTCGGCGGGACACCGGTCGCCACCGAGTGAATGAGCAGGTTGTAGACCATCACGAACGGGCTCATCAGCCCGGCGATGGTCTGGATCGCGAGCGAGGGGAAGGCGAGCGGCCTGGTCCGCCACATGTGGCCGAGCAGCTTGGGGCCCTCACGCAGCCACGACTTCTTCCAGCGCAGTTGCTGGCGGAAGAACTTGCGGTACTGCTCGGGGACGTCGGTCCAGGCGACCGCGCCATCGTTGTAGCGGCTCTGCCAGCCCGCGCGTATCACCATGTTGGTCAGCGCGCGGTCGTCGCCGAACGTGCACTCGGTCCCCCACCAGGTCTGGTGCTCCCACTTCGGCAACTGCGGGAGCACCGCCTCGCGGCGGTAGGCGGAGAAGCATCCCGGGTTGCAGGTGACCGCTCCGAGGACGGACTCGGCGGTCTTCAGCAGCTGGAACGAGACGTAGTAGCGGGCCTGCTGCATCTTGGTCAGCGCGTTGACGTTGGCGTTGCGGACCAGGGTCAGCCCGGAGCACGCGCCGACCTTGGGCCGGGCAAAGAGCTGCACCAGCTTGCGCACACCGTCCGGCTCTGGCATCGAGTCGGAGTCGATGAAGACCAGGATCTCCGCGGTCGTCGCCCGGATGCCGGCCGTCATGGCGGCCCGCTTGCCCTGGTTGCTGCCGAGGTCGACGCAGTGCACCGTCCCCGGCGGGTACATCGCCGCGGCGGACGTCATGTGCTGCCAGGTGTCGTCGGAGGAGCCGTCGTTGACGACGACCATCTGCAGCTTCTCGCGCGGATAGTCAAGCGACATGCAGGCGTCAATGGTCCTGGCCACCGCCTCACCCTCGTTGAACGCGGGGACGATGATGGCGACGTCCGGCTCGATGCCCGCGTCCTTCGGCGTGCGGTAGGCCGCCGCGAGGGTGAACCTGGTCAGCACGTAGCTGCTGACCACCACGGTGTAGACGACGCCGAGCCCGGATATCTGCCTGGCCTTGAGGGTGATGTGCCATGCGATCAGGCCGAGGATCACGATGAGCACGAGCAGTGCGCCGATCCTGATCGCGGGCTCGAGCTGCGAGCGCGACAGGGCAGCGGGCTGGACGAGACTGGTCTCTGGCGTCGTCATGCGGCGGCGAGCTCACAGCGCCTCTACCCGCAGGCCCGTCATGCGGCCACGGGTGTCGAGCAGCAGGTGCGCCTCGCGGGCGATCCGGTCAAGGTCGTAGGCCGCGTGGTCCTGGAGCAGGACGACGAGGTCGGCGTCCGCCACCGCCGCGTACAGGTCGCGCGTCACGCGCGGCACCGGCGTGCCGTCGACCAGCCAGCCCTCGGCATAGGGGTCGTGGTAGCTGAGCACCGCGCCCCTGGCGCGCAGCTTCCTCGCGACCGGCCGTGCGGGGCTCTCGCGCTGGTCGGCCACGTCGGGCTTGTAGGTGACGCCGAGGATCAGCACGCGGGCGCCGTTGACTGGCTTGACGGCGGCGTTGAGCATGACCGCCGCGCGCTCGGCCACATACGACGGCATCCGCGTGTTGATCTCCTGGGCCAGCTCCACGATGCGGAACGGATAGCCGAGCGTCCGGACCTTGAAGGACAGGTAGTTCGGATCGATGGGGATGCAGTGTCCGCCGACGCCCGGTCCCGGGCGGAACGCGTGGAATCCGAAGGGCTTGGTCGCGGCGCAGTCGATCGCATTCCACAGGTCGACGCCGAGCTCGTTGCAGAAGATCGCCATCTCGTTGACCAGCGCGATGTTGACGTGCCTGTAGGTGTTCTCCAGCAGCTTGGCCATCTCCGCCTCGCGGGCCGACTTCGCCCGGACCACGCGGTCGCAAAGCCTCCCGTAGAAGCGGGCCGCCGCCTCGGTGCAGGCCGTCGTCTGGCCGCCGACGATCTTGGGGGTGTTCTTGATGCCGTAGCTGGTGTTCCCCGGGTCGATCCGCTCCGGGGAGAACGCCAGCGCGAAGTCCGCGCCTGCGGTCAGGCCCGACGTCTTTTCAAGCATCGGGCGGACGATCTCGTCGGTAGTGCCCGGGTAGGTGGTGGACTCAAGCACGACGAGCATCCCCGGCCTGAGCAGCCGTCCGGCCATGGCCACGGCGGCGCGGACCGCGGACAGATCGGGCGCACCGTCCGCGGACAGCGGCGTGGGCACGCAGATGACGACGGTATCCGGGCAGGGCAGTTCCGCCTCGGCTCCGGTCGCGCGGAACCCGGCCGCGAGCATCTGCGCGACGTCCGCGTCCGAGACGTCGCCGACGTGCGAATGGCCGGCATTCAGGCTGGTCACGATATCGGTATTGGTGTCGAAGCCCACGGCGATCATGCCGCTGCGGGCGGCTTCCCGCGCCAGCGGCAGGCCGACATACCCGAGGCCGAAAACAATCAGGTCAGCATTCGTCATCGAATCCCCCCCAGCAGGGATTTATGGCAACCCCGAATAAGCGCGCATTGTTATGCACGCCGTATTCACGCATCGCTATAGCGGTCCCCGCGCTCCCGGCAGGATCCCAGAGGGCTGTCCTAGCGACCCCCTCGTCCTGCTTCCCCTATATGACGGCCCCGTTTCGGATTGTTACCAAACTGGGCAATCGACAGATTACACGCACCAATCATTAGATGCCAGTCTTTACCGGGTTTTCTGACTTCGAATTGACTGCACCAATAGACCTGCCCTGCTGATACCCGCACAGTCGCAACGGTGATCTCATTGCTATCGTCGAGAGACTTTGACAACACGCAGTCACACGCATAATTCGGGTCACTCGAGCAGTCGGAATCGTTTGGAAGCGGAAAGCGATAGTTCCCAACATAACAGATCAGTCCATGACACCATGCCCGTACATGACGGTACAAGTAAGTTTCAAAACAGTTAATATGGCCGGTGGCGCCCGGCTCCATCGCTTTGCTCGAATACTGTGGTCACGAATATCTGATCGTCGTCTACAGCTCATCCGGCGATGAACAAGATTGCTGTGCATCCCAGGATCGCCACTTCGGCGGCCATAGCATGATCTTTCCGCCGGCGATGTCGAGGGTGACACCGGTAATCCACGACAAGGCGGATGACGCAAGAAAGAGAGTTGCGGCCGCGACGTCTTCTGGTTGCCAGATCCTCGAGCAGGGCCTGACGGACGGCATCGCCCAGGACCTCGGGGGCTCGTTCGATGGCGTGCGTAGTCGCTGGTAGATGAGCGCAAGTCCGCGTCACCAGTCGGTAATTTGCGCAAGAAAATCTAGTTCTTGCGTTGCATCGTCGCTAAATGTTATGTTCCGGTTGATCTCCCGACGGACACCCGCGATCGCCGAGGAAGCCAATGAAGTCCCTCGTAGTTCAAGCAATCCGCCGAACGCAACGTCACCTGGGCGTCCTGCTCGCAGTGGGCAGCGCGGTGGCAGCCTTTCTGTGCGTCCCCGTGCTTGCCGCCGCGCCCAGCGCGTTGGCGGCCACCCAGGCCACCTCCTATCAGGCGCCAGGCACTCCGAACCCGAGCGTCGCCGGGGCGACGACCCCGTTCGCCACCTACCAGGCCCCGGCGGCCGCCCTCGGCGGCGGCGCCAGCGTGGTCTCGCTGACCTCGGCGCCCACCAGCGAGTACGACACTCCCCAGGGAGAGGCCGACGGCCATGCCTATGTTCAGTTGACCGGCCCCGGCCAGTACGTCCAGTGGACCAACAACACCGGCCAGCCGATCAACTTCATCAACGTGCGCGCCTCCATTCCCGACTCGTCCAGCGGCGGTGGCCTGACCGCCACCCTGGATCTGTACGTGAACGGCACGTTCCGCCAGGCCCTGAGCATGAACTCCATTCAGAGCTGGCAGTACGAGGGCAACAATAACTACAACGGGAGCGACCAGAATCCGGCCGACGGCGACCCGCGCGACTTCTGGGACGAGTTCCACGCCTTCGTCGCCGGCGCGGCGATTCCACCGGGGGCGACGTTCAGCCTCCAGAAGGACTCGTCCAACACGGCGTCGTTCTACTGGATCAACTCAATTGACCTGTGGAACGCGCCCGCGCCGGCCGCCCAGCCCGCCAACTCGATCTCGATCACGAGCTGCGGGGCCGTGGCCGACAACACGCCGACCAACGGCGCGGCCGCCCCTGGCGCCATCGACAGCACCGCCGACATCCAGAACTGCATCAACGAGGCGGCTTCGGCGGGCGAGATCCTCTGGATCCCCCAGGGGACCTTCTACCTGACCGGCACCTCCAGTCTGGTGGCGGAGAACGTGACCATCGAGGGAGCGGGCTACTGGTACAGCGAGGTCTACCGCGACGTGCCGCTGCCCAACAACACCCCGCTTGGTGCCGCGTTCCAGTGCTATTCCTGCCAGTTGGAGAACTTCCACATCGACTCTGACGCCATGAGCCGCGCGGAAGTCGACGGCGGTGGCGGAGCCGAGGACACGACGGGCAGCAACTGGCTCATCGAGGGCATGTGGGTCCAGCACGTGGAGTCGAGCCTGTGGGCTTCCGGCAGCAATGGGACCGCGGCGGACAACCTCTTCACGGTGATCTTCGCCGACGGCTGCAACCTCAACAACGTCTCGCTTACCGGCACGTCGGGAAGCAACCTGACCGCGACCAACAACTTCATCCGCGGCACCGGCGACGATGGGATGGCGATCAACTCGGTCGCCTACAACGGCAGCCAGACCTACACCGCCATGACCGACATCACGATGACCCACAACACCGTCATCGCCCCGTGGGGCGGTAAGGGCATCGGGATCTACGGCGGCAGCGGCCACCTCGTGGAGGACAACCTCATCTCCGACACCGCGCGCTACATCGGCCTCGGCGTGGGCCGGTTCGGGGTGAACGGCAGCGACATGACCGGCGCCACGGTGACCGGGAACGTGATCGTCAGGTCCGGCGGTAACGCCTACTTCCAGGGGCAGCCGGCCCTGCAGATCGGCAACGGCGGAGACGGGCAGAACGTCGGGACCGTCACCGACGCCACCGTGACCGGCAACACCATCATCAACTCGGTCTACGACTCGATCGGCTTCTCCACCTCCACCAGCACCAACCTGGCCGACAACACGATCACCAGCCCGTGGCGCAACGGGATCGTGATCTCGCCGCCGTACTATCCGGCTCCCACCGGCAACGCCACCATCACCGGCAACACCGTGACCGGGGTGGGCTCCGGGTTCTCCGCCTACAGCAACGACTCCAGCGGCTTCACGGCGACGCTCAGCAACAACAGCTGGCAGACCGGCAGCACCGAGGGCCCCTACGGCGGGACGCCGGCATCGGTGCCCGGCGTCGCGCAGGCCGAGAATTATGACACCGGCGGCCAGGGGGTGGCCTACAACGCCGCCTCGACCAACGGCACCGGCAACAGCTACCGCTCCGACGGTATCGACCTGGAGGCCACGTCAGACACGGGAGGCGGCTACGACCTGGGCTGGACAACCGGCGGGCAGTGGTTCAAGTACACCGTCAACGCAGCCTCGGCCGGGACCTACACCGTCAGCTTCCGCGTCGCGGCCCCCTCCGCCGTCAGCGACGCCCTGCACCTGTCCAGTGCGTCCGGCGCGAACCTGAGCGGGAACGTCAGCATCCCGGCAACCGGCGGCTGGCAGAACTGGTCCACCGTCACCGCCACCGTCCAGTTGGCGGCCGGCCAGCAGACCCTCACCGTCAACCAGGACAACGGCGGCTGGAACCTCAACTACATGTCCTTCGCCGGCGGGGTCAGTGCGGACGCGAACCTGGCGCTTAACCAGCCGACGACGGCGAGCGGGTACACGCAGACCTATGTTCCGTCGAACGCGGTGGACGGGAACACCGGCAGCTACTGGGAGAGCACGGACAGCGCGTTCCCCCAGTGGTTCCAGGTGGACCTCGGCTCCGCGCAGACCATCAGCAGGATCGTCATGGACCTGCCGCCCTCGACCGCCTGGGGCGCGCGTACCCAGACGATCACCATCCAGGGCAGCACCGACGGCTCCAGCTACACCACGCTGGCGGCTTCGGCGGGCTACACCTTCAACCCCGCCAGCGGGAACACCGTTACCGTCACCTTTCCTGCCGCCGCGGTCCGCTACGTCAAGCTGACCTTCACCGCTAACACCGCCTGGCCGGCTGGTCAGCTCTCCGAGCTGCAGGTCTACTCCAGCTAGGGCTTGCGCCCCATCGCGGCGTAGCTGGGCACGGCGAGGGGATCCTCCGGTGCGCCGTCGTCCGGCCGCCAGGCCAGCAGCGGCACTACGCCCGGCTCCACCAGGTCCAGGCCGGTGAAGAACGCGGCGACCTCGGCGCGGCTGCGCGGCACGTAGGTGACGCCCGAGCGCTGCCCGGCCGCCTGCGCGACCGCCGCCGAGCCCGGGTCGAAGTCCGCGGTGATGTTCGAGATCGTGAGGTAGCTGCCGGACGGCAGCGCGCCGACGAGTTCCGCCACGATGTCGCGCGGTTTGTCGGTGCTGGTCAGGAAGTGCAGGACCGCGACCAGCATGAGGGCGACGGGCTTGCCTAGGTCGAGGGTGGCGCGCAGTTTCGGGTCGGCGAGGATCCTGCCCGGCTCGCGCAGGTCGGCCTGCATGAACGCGGTGGCGCCAGTCGGGTGGCTGGTCATCAGCGCTCGCGCATGCGCCATGACGATGGGGTCGTTGTCCACGTAGACAATCCGGGACTCAGGGGCAGCGGCCTGGGCCACCTCGTGGGTGTTGCCCGCGGTCGGGATGCCGGTGCCGATGTCGAGGAACTGCCGGATGCCCGCCTCGGCGGCCAGGTAGCGGACGGCGCGGCCGAGGAAGGCGCGGTTGGCGCGGGCCGAGGACCGCGTCGACGGCATTGCCGCGATGACGGCATCGCCAAGCACCCGGTCGGCGGCGTAGTTGTCTTTTCCGCCAAGCCAGTAGTCGTAAACGCGGGCCGGGTGCGCGACGCCCGCGTTGAACTCCGGCGGTGGCAGGTCGGGGTTTCCCTGCCCCCTCGGGGCCGGGAAGGACACGTCGGGGCTGCCTGCCTCCGTCATTGAAGTCGAGCCTCCGCGGGGGTTCCGGTCATGGTCCGGCCAAGTCTAGCGAGGGAAAAATGACAACTGCCCAGTTTGTTTGCTCAGTTCTGAGGCCTGAGTTATCTTCCGAGATCTAAGTTATCAAAGGTGCTGAAGTGTGATAACCTAATGTAGTTAATTGATTACTCTGTGTACGTAAGGGATCACTGTCCTTGGGGGATCTGTGAGAAGACACCGGATGCGCGCACCGCCTGCCGCGGTGCCGCGTCCCGGCCGGGTGCAGCGATGGTGGCTGGACCGGTCGTTGCGGGCCAAGGGATTGATGGTGCTTGCGGTGCCCCTGATCGCACTGATCGGCGTCAGCTCCGCGAGCCTGGCGCTGCAGTACAACGAGCGGCAGGAGCGCGCCGTGTCCACGACCGCCTCGGCCGTGATCACCTCCGCCCAGCAGGTCCTGGCCGACGCGGTGAACGCCGAGACCGGCGTGCGCGGCTACGCGGCGACAGGGCAGGCGCTGTTCCTCCAGCCCTACAACGCCAGCGTGGCGCGCTTCGCCGGCGACCAAACCGCGCTTCGCGCCGCTGCCGTCGCCGAGGGGGACAGCCGGGCGGAACGGACCGTGGCGGCGACCGCGACCACGGAGATGGCAGAGCTGGCGAGGCTGCGCACCGCGATCAGCACGGGAGCCCCCGATACGGCGCTCAGGCCGGGGCTTAAGAACGGGAAAACCACCATGGACACGCTCAGGACGCAGATCGCCTCCCTGGTCCGGGGGCCAACCGCGACCCACACGAGCGGGCACGCCGCGATCACCCGGATGGAATCGACCATCGGCTGGGTCAGCATCGCCGGCCTGGCTCTCGGCGTCCTGGCCGGCCTGATCGGCATGGCCTTGTTCGGCTCCGGTATTTCCCGCCGCGTCGCGCGGGCCGCCGCGAACGCCGGCCGGCTGGGAGAAGGACGGCCTCTGGAGCCCGTGCCCTGGCCGGCCGCTGGTGATGAGCTCGGCCGGCTGGCTCGCTCCCTGACGCACGCGGAGAGCCTTCTGGCCCGCCGCTCCACGGAGCTGATCTCCGCCCGGGATCAGGCGGTCAAGGCGACCCGCGCCAAGAACGCGTTCCTGTCAAGCACCAGCCACGAGCTGCGCACCCCGCTGAACTCGGTCCTCGGTTTCGCTCAGCTGCTGCAGCTGTCCGACCTCAGCCAGGATGACGAGGACGGGGTCAAGCGCATTCTCGTGGCCGGCCACCACCTGCTCGCGCTGATCAACGAGCTGATCGACATCGCCAGGATCGAGTCGGGCGGATTCAGCGTGTCGGTGGAACCGGTCGCCGTGCAGCCGGTGGTCGAGGAAACCTGCCAGCTGATGGCGCCCCTCGCCGCCGACCGCTCGATCACTATCGGCCGGCCTTGCCCGCCGCCCGGCCTGGCCGTCAAGGCCGACCGGCAGCGCCTGCGCCAGATCCTGGTCAACCTGCTCTCCAACGCGATCAAGTACAACCGCGCCGGGGGGGCTGTCACCATCACCTGCCAGTCGGACAGCCCGGACCAGGCCAGCCTCACGGTAGCCGACACCGGGCCCGGGATACTGGCCGCTGACCTGGACCGCGTCTTCGACCCGTTCGAGCGGCTCGGCGCCGAGCAGACCGCCGTCGAGGGCACCGGGATCGGCCTGCCCCTGGCCCGTGCCTTCGCCGAGGCGATGCACGGGAACCTCAGCGCCGCCAGCGTCTCAGGCGAAGGATCGGCCTTCACCATCACCCTGCCCCGGGCACCGGACCTGGTCCAGGCCCTGCCCGACGACCAGGGCATACCGCTTCCGCGGATCGCGCTAGATGACTCCGCCGGGGAAAGCATTCACGTTCTGTACATCGAGGACAACCCCGCGAACATCGAAGTGGTCACCCGGTTCCTGAAGACCAGGCCCGGCATGCGGCTGCGGTCGGTCACCTCCGGCCAGGCCGGACTGGAATCGGCGACCCGGGATATTCCCGACCTCATCCTCCTCGACTTGCACCTGCCCGGCCTGCATGGCGACGAGGTCCTGAGACGGCTCAGGGACAAGCCGGCCACGGCCGGCGTTCCCGTCGCCATCCTGTCCGCCGAGGCCTCACCCGCCATCATCCACCAGATGCGCGGCAGGGGGATCGTGGCCTACCTCACCAAGCCCGTCGACCTCGACGAACTGGGCCGGCTACTCGACTCTGTCGCAGCCGGACACGACCGCCCGGCCGGGCCGGCCTCCCGGGCGGCACCGGTACCGTGACCGGCGTCGTGCTGTACATCGAGGACAACCAGGACAACATCCTGCTCGTCCAGCGCTTGCTCAAGCGCAGGTGCCCCGACGTCCGGCTGCACACCACGATGACCGGCCCCGACGGCATCAGGATGGCGATCGACCACCAGCCGACCCTCATCCTGCTCGACAACCACCTTCCCGGCACCAGCGGCGAGCAGGTTTTGCGCCAGCTCGCGGCCGACCAGGCCACCGCCGCGATCCCGGTTGTCATCCTCAGCGGCGACTCGAGCCCGATCACGGTCAACGAACTCCTCGCGGCGGGCGCGGCGGAATTCCTGATCAAGCCGTTCGACATTCACCAGCTCCTGGACATCATCGGACGTTACCTCCACTGACCGTCGCCACGTCCAGCCGCGGCCATTGGCCGGGCTGCTTCCGATTGGGAGGGCGGCCGGCGGGCAATGGGCGCCAATGACGATTCGTAGCGTTGGCCTCGAAGAAGAACTGCTGCTCGTCGAGCCAGGGACCGGACAGCCCCGGGCGGTGGCTGAGACGGCGCTGCGGGACATCAACAAGCGGATGCCGACGGCGAGGAGCCCTGGGGGAACTCGGGCGCGAGCAGCGCCGGTGCCGTTCGCTGGCCGCCGCGGTGGCGGCCAGGGCCGGCGCGCGGGTAGCGGCGCTGGCGACCTCGCCAGTCCCGGTCGTCCCGCAGCTGGTGCGCAGCGGCCGGTACCTGCAAATGACCCGTGCGTTCGGGCTCACCGCCAACGAGCAGCTCACCTGCGGCTGCCATGTCCATGTGGAGATCTGCTCGCCCGAGGAGGGGGTGGCGGTGCTTGACCGGATCGGGCCGTGGCTGCCGGTCTTGCTCGCGCTCAGCGCGAACTCGCCGTTCTGGCAGGGGAAGGACAGCGCGTACGCCAGCTTCCGGTACCAGGCGTGGGGCCGCTGGCCGAATTCCGGCCCGACGAACGAGTTCGGCACCGTCGAGGTCTACCGCCAAACGGTGGGGGAGATGGTAGCCACCGGCACGCTGCTTGATGCCGGCATGGTGTACTTCGACGCCCGCCTGTCCGAGCATTACCCAACGGTGGAGATACGGATCGCCGACGTCTGCCTGCACGCCGACGACGCCGTGCTGATCGCCGGGCTGGCGCGGGCGCTGGTGGAAACGGAGGCGCTTCGCTGGCGGGCGGGCGCCGATGGCCCGCACCAGCGCACCGAGATGCTGCGCCTCGCCTCCTGGCGGGCCAGCCGCTCTGGCCTCGAGGGCGACCTGCTCAGCCCGCTCACCGGCTTGCCCGAGCCGGCCGGGTCCGTCGCCGGCGCGCTGCTCGAGCACGTCAGGGACGCGCTGGACCAAGCGGGAGACACCGACACGGTGACTGGGCTGCTTGCCGCGGTGCTGGCCCGGGGGACCGGGGCCGCCTTCCAGCGGAACGCCTACCGCGATGGCGACCTGTCCCGGATGGTCGACAGCGCCGCCACCGCGACCACCGGCTAGGGCCCGGGGTGCCTGAGCTTGGACTACAGCTCGGTGGGGATCTGCCAGAACGAGGCAAGATGGCAACAGCATCGAAGATGGCAGCAAGGGAGGACAGCGATGACCGACCGGTTCGACTACGACGAGTTCGGCCTCTTCCACGAGAACGCCGCGGAGTACGGCCTGCCGTTTGACCGTCCGCCGGCCGTGCGGCGAGTCCACGCCGAGGTCGCCCCCGGCCGGCGGCTGAGCGTGCTGGCCTGGCAGGACAAGGACCCGGAACTGGTCCTGTTGCACGGCGGCTCCCAGAACGCCCACACCTGGGACACGGTGGCGATGGCGCTGGACCGCCCGCTGCTGGCCATCGACCTGCCCGGGCACGGTCACTCAGACGGCCCCGGGGGCCGCACCGGCGGCCAGCTGGACGCCCACGGCAACGCGGTCGATGTCGCCGCCGCCATCCGCGCGCTCGCCCCGGCTGCCCGGGCCGTGATTGGCATGTCGCTCGGCGGGCTCACCGCTATTGAGCTCACCGCCGAGGCCCCGGACCTGGTCAGGAAGCTCGTGCTTGTCGACGTGCTGCCGGGGCTGAAAGCACACCGCTCGCGGCACATCGGCGACTTTGTCAACGGCCCGGCCAGCTTCGCCAGTCTGGACGAACTGCTCGAGCGCACGATCTCGTTCAACCCGTCCCGGTCCCGGTCCTCGCTGCGCCGTGGCATCTTGCACAACGCGCAGCAGCAGCCCGACGGCACCTGGGTGTGGCGCTGGGCCCGGCACCGAGGCCCCGCCGCACCTAGCACCGGACCGGCCACGCCGGACGCCGACGGCACCCGCTACGCCGAGCTCTGGGCGCCGCTGTCCCGGATCACGGTGCCGGCACTGCTCGTCCGGGGTCTGCGCCCGGACTCCGTCCTCGATGACGACGACGAGCGGGAACTGCGCCGCCGCCTGCCCTCCGCCCAGGTCATCCACGTGGCCGGGGCCGGGCACAGCGTGCAGGGCGACGCGCCCCTCGAGCTCGCCAAGATCATCGAGGACTTCGTCTTCTGACCGCGTCCAGCCAGCAATGACCGCACCGTGACCGCCGGCCACGGCCGGGCTGCCTGCCGCCTCGGGGAATGCGGCGAGGAGCCGCACATCTATTGTTGTGCGGCTCCTCGCTTATTTATAGCCCAGTCATTTGACCAGATCACTGCAAGAGGCTGTCGAATTCTCCGTTCCTGGCTCCGTCGAGAAATGCCCTGAACTCGATGGGAGTGTAAACAAGGATCGGCCCGCCAGGGTCCTTCGAGTCCCGTATGGCGACCTTGTCGGAAGTTGCGGCGAGTTCGACGCATGCCCCGTTGTGGTTGCTGAAGTTGGCCTTAATCCAGGAAAGGCCGGCAAGTTCCTCGTCGTTCAGAGTTATCTTGCTCATCTTTGCTGCATCCATGCTGTTCCACCCCTTCTGGTCTATTTGTCTTTACGCTTACAGCTCTTGGCTGTCCTCGTGGGCTGCCAGGATCCCCGCAACCAACGCCGCTGAACCTGCTGAGTCCAGTGCGATGGACTGCAACCGCGAGAATATCCTCTGGTATCTCTCCAGGTCACCGGCGTTCTCCAGGTAGATATTTCCCACCGCGCCTTCTACGTAGACGACGTCATTCACCATCGGCTTATTAAATTCCAAAACTACAAAGTTGCTTCCTAGCCCTGGGTGGGCGCCGATTTCGAGCGGCAGAACCTGGATGGTGACTTTGGGTAGTCTGGCGGCTTCGATAATCCGTGTTAGCTGAGATCGCATGACGGCGGTCCCGCCGATGGAACGGCGCAGTGCGCCCTCATCAATGATGCAGTGGAACAGCGGGCCGTCATCTTGCGTCAGCAGTGCCTGCCGCCTGGCTCTGGCCTCGATGCGCTGCTCTATCACGGCGAGTTCGATGGGCGGGTCACCGGATTCGAAGATGGCGCGGGCGTAGGGCTCAACCTGAAGCAAGCCGGGCACAAGATCCGTTTCGTATTCTCTGATAGCGGAGGTCTCGGCCTCAAGGCCGACGTAGGTCGCATAGGGCAGGTCGAACTGCTGCCACCAGGCACGCTGCTTGCCCTCCCTGGCTAGCGTCATCAGGCGTTCGCGTTCGTCGGTGTCGGTTATCCCGTAGACGATGCATAGGTCGCGGATGTCCCGGGGGCTGGCGCCAACCCTGCCGGTCTCCAAGCGGCTGAGTTTGGTCGCACTGAACATGGCGCGCTCAGTGACCTCGTCTATGCTCAGTCGTCTCTCCGTGCGCAACTGGCGCAGCAGGAATCCCAACTCGCGTCTCCGTAGTGTCGGATTGCTTTCACCTGCCACGTTCGTCCCAAAGGTCTCGTCCTGACATGCCGCCGCACAATCCGGACGGTGCGGTACGCATAGGCGGATCGCAACTAAAAAGCGCACTTGCGGAACGCCATTTCACAGTCCACTATGGAATCAGAAGCGCGTGCTCCTGCGCAAGCGAACGGCGATGCAAGTTTTCAGCGGGCTTTTCGCCCAGACGAACCTTGCTCAGAAGGGAGGCCATCCCAGACTGCGACCTGATCTGACTACTCTTCGCAGTCATCTGATCACTATTAATGACTCGGCCGCACTGCCGCTCATACCCGGCGCGTCGGCCACGTCCATCGCGTGACCAGGTCGTGGCCACACGAGCCATCCGGTAAGAGGGCAGGGTCAGGTAGAAGAGATGAGCGTCGCCTCGGTCCTCGCGATACTCAGTGCGTCTGCGACTGTGCTCTGCGGCTTGGGAAGCCTGCTGTGGTGGGTCTTCCGGCAAGGTCAGGCATCGGGAGCGGAAAAGGCCAGGCACGAGGCTGATCAGCGCGCCCAGGCTGAGGCAGCCGCTAACATCAGAAACCTGGAGAAACTGGTGGCAAGGATGCAGGCCGAACTGGCGTCGATGCAGCCGAAGCGCAAGCACTTACACCCCGGCCGCCGCGCTCGCTCAGGCGGCACCGTGACCTCGCTTACCGCGGCTGCCGAGACCGACGCCATCGCGTAACCCCACCCCGGTCGGCCCAGGCGTTAGCTGGCCTTGCGGGAGACGGCGGCCTGGAGCGGCGGGAGGGCCAGGTGCTCGCGCAGCGTGCTGCCCTCGTATTCGGTGCGGTAGACGCCGCGGTCCTGCAGCTCGGGGACAATCTTGTCGACGATGTCGGCCAGCGAGGACGGCAGCAGGTGCGGCGTGACGTTGAAGCCGTCGACCGCGCGCGAGCGGACGTAGTGCGCCCACGTGTCGGCGATCTGGCCGGGGGTGCCGGTGAAGGTCGCGTGGCCGCCTGACACCTCGAGGACCAGCTGCCGGATCGACAGTCCGCGCTCGGCCGCGAGGTCGCGCCAGCTCTGGATCAGCTCGAGCTTGCCGCTGCGCCGCTCGATCGCGATCGTGCCGCGCGACGGGTCGAGTTCGTCCGGGCTCGGCTCGACGTCAGGCAGCGGACCGTCCGGGTCGTAGGACGAGAGGTCCCGGCCCCAGTACTGCTCCAGGTACGCGATCGCGCGCGGGCCGTTGACCTGCTCGCCGCGCACCCAGCGGGCCTTCTCCTCCGCTTCCTCCGGGGTGTCGCCGACGACCACCGACGCGCCCGGCAAGATCCGCACCTCGTCTGGCTGCCGCCGGTATCTCGCCAGTCGGGCCCGCAGGTCGGTCGCATACGCCAGGGCCTCGTCGTACTCTCGGTGCCGGGAGAACACCACGTCGGCGTGGCGCGCGGCGAGCTCGCGGCCGCCATCGGAATCGCCAGCCTGAAACAGCACCGGGCGGCCCTGCGGGCTCGGCGGAACCGTCGGCGCCGCCCGGAAGCTCACCAGGTCGGTGCGGACATCGACCGGCGCGCCGCCCGCGCCTGTCCCGGTCGGCCCGCCGTCCCACAGCCCCTTGGCCGCCTCGACGAACTGCGTCGCCCGCTCGTACCGGCGATCGTGCGGCAGCCAGCCGCCGTGCCGGAAGTTCTCGCCCGTCCACGCGTTGTCGGTGGTCACGATGTTCCAGCCCGCCCGGCCGCCGGAGATGAAGTCCAGGCTGGCGAGACGCCGCGCGAGGTCGGCCGGGTAGTTGTAGGTCGCGTTCTGGGTCGCCACAAGCCCGATCCGGTCGGTGACCGCCGCCAGCGCCGCCAGTTGCGTGATCGCGTCGGGGCGGCCGGACACGTCCAGGTCGAAGACCTTCCCGCGGTTCTCGCGCACCCGCAGTCCCTCGCCGAGGAAGAACGCGTCGAACAGGCCCCGTTCCAGGAGCTGAATGACCTCGACGAACGTCCCGATCTCATGGTGCGAGGCGCAGGACGGATCCGACCAGATCAGCTGAGGCCCGACGCCGGTGAAGAACACGCCCAGGTGCACCTGCGGGCCGTCATAGTTGTGATCAGACACTGGCCGTGTTCCTTCCGGAGTCGGCGGACACGGCCGTTTCGGCGGTTCGCGCCGGGTCGGCGAAGCGGTTAACGGGCCTCGGCAGCCCGAGCACGTCCCTGAGCGTTACGGCATCAGGGTCCGGCCTCCGGGCCAGGCCGCTCGCGGTCAGCGCAGGCAGTACCTCATCGGCGAGTACCGGCAGGTCGACCGCGGTCTCGGCCGGGTAGAAGAGTACGCCGTCTATATGGGCGGTGAGGCCGGCGAGGAACTCGGTCAGGGCGGCGGCCGATCCGGAGAACCGGGTACGGTCGGTGATGCGCCAGGGCTCCACGGAGTTGAGCCGGGTCAGCCGCCGGGCCGCGCGCTCGCCCGGCAGGTCCAGCGCCACCTCGAGTTCGGCGAAGACCAGCGGGCTGCCCGCTTCCCGCGCGCGTTCCGCCCGCTGCGCGATAACCCGCTGGCCATGGCCGGTGAGGGCGGAGAATCCCCCGACCAGCGTGATGTCGGCCCGGTCGGCGACGCCCAGCGAGTCAGCGGCGATGACCACGAGCTGGCCTTGCGGCGGCCGCGGGGTGATCAGCGGGCCGACGACGCTGAACGACGCACCCTCGAACCTGATGTGGTGCACCTTGTCGTTATCCAGGAACCGGCCGGTCGCCAGGTCCTTGATGACCGCATCGTCCTCCCAGGAATCCCACAGGGCCCGTGCCACGTCGATGACGTCCCTGATCTCCTGGCTCCGGGCGCCGTCGTCGAGCGGGGCCGCGCCGATCGTCGCCCGGGCCGGGCCGTCGTTCGCGGCACCGACCACCCAGGCGGCCCGGCCGTGACTCGCGTGATCCAGGCTGGCGAGCTGGGTCGCGAGGTGGAACGGCTCGGTAGTGGTGACGTGCAGCGTGGGCGCGAGGCCGATGCTCTGGGTGAGCTGCGACAGGTACGCGGCCCGGACCCCCGCCTCGATCCGCGCGCCCGTCGGCGGCGGCACCGGCCCGTCCCCGAAGGCAGCGAGCGCGAACCCGGCCCTTTCCGCGATCGCCACCGTTTCTTTAACGGAGCGCGGGTCGAGGATGGAGCCCGGCTCGGGCGCGGTCCCCGAGACGCCGGGCTGCCGCCCCGCGGCCGGATGTGCCCCCGCCCCGTCGGCCTCCACCGCCAGCAGCAGGCTGCCTGTGGTCATCGCGTCACGTCCCAAGGGTCGGATCCATAAATGCCCTAATGTCTATCGTAATACTAGGTTTTGGGATCGGCCAGAACCTTTCGCCAGGGACGTTCACGCTGACGGTGGAGGAGATCGCCGGGAGAGCGGCGGCCTAGGCCCACTGCCAGGCTGATTGACGACTCCGATGAAACACCATTCTAAATATGAGCGATCTCAGCTGTGATGAACGCACCGCCAGTGGCCCTCGCGAACGGCAGATCTCAGCAAGAACAGGCCAGATAGGCCAGTCAATGACGGTGCATAGGCAGCTCCCTGCGGCCGCTCGGGGCCAAGTCTTGCAGAAACAAGAATTGCGTTCTAGTGTGATGCACGCGGGGGGACCCGCGCTGGCCGGCCGCGAAGGAGGCCGCTGCTTCGATGAAGGGCATCACTATGACTTCCGAGGTTCCGTTCCGGTTCTTCGACTGCGACAACCACTACTACGAGGCCACCGACGCCTTCACCCGGCATATCGAGCCTGAGTACCGCAAGCGGGCGATGCAGTGGGCGCAGATCGACGGCAAGACCCGGCTGCTGGTCGGGGGCAAGGTGAACAAGTTCATCCCGAACCCGACCTTCGACCCGGTGGCGGCGCCGGGTGTGATGGACGAGTACTTCCGCGGCCGCAACCCGAAGGCCGCCGACGTCAAGCAGCTCTTCGGCCAGCTCGAGCCGATCCGGCCGGAGTACCGCGACCGTGACGCGCGCATCGCGCTGATGGACGCCCAGGGCATGGAGGGCTGCATCCTGCTGCCCACGCTGGGGGTCGGGATGGAGCAGGCGCTGGCCCACGACCTGCCCGCCCTGACGGCGGCGTTCCGCGCCTTCAACCGGTGGATGGAAGAGGACTGGGGCTTCGCCTACCAGAACCGGATCTTCGCCGCCCCCTACATCACCCTGGCCGACCCCGCAGGCGCCACCCGCGAACTGGAATGGGCGCTGGAACGGGACGCCCGGTTCGTCGTGATGGTCGGCGGCCCGGTCACCACCGCGGTGGGCAAGCGCGCGCCCGCTGATGAGATGTTCGACCCGTTCTGGCGGCTGGCCAACGACGCCGGCATCACTGTCTGCTATCACGGCGGTGAGAGCGGCTACACCAAGTTCCTCGCGGACTGGGGCGAGAACGACTTCACCGAGGCCTTCCGTGCCAACGCGTTCCGCGGCCTGGTGTCCGCCGACCCGATGCAGGACACGATCGCCAACCACCTGGCCCGCGGGCTGTTCCACCGGTTCCCGAACCTGCGGATGGCCTCGATCGAGGTCGGCTCGGCCTGGGCCTTCCACCTGTTCGAGAAGCTCACCAAGTCCTACGGCCAGGTCCCGCACCTTTACCCAGAAGACCCCAGGGAGACCTTCAAGCGCCACATCTGGGTCTCACCGTTCTACGAGGACGAGCTGGCCAGCCTGCTGCGCCTGGTCGGGGCCGACCACATCGTCATGGGCTCCGACTACCCGCACGTCGAGGGCCTCGCCGAGCCGTCGTCATACATCAAGGACCTGCAGAACTTCGACTACACCGCAGAGCAGTGCAAGGCCGTCATGCGCGACAACGGCCTGTTCCTGGCCACCCGCCGCCCAGCCTGAGGGACGGGAGTCAGCGGTGCAACTGACCCGGTCGAGCCTGTGCAGCATCCTGCTCGAGGAGGGCGAGGAGAACCTCGCCGTCCTCATCGCGCGGGCTGACCTGCCGGAGATTCTGGACTCAACCCGTGACGCTCCGGCTCTCGCGGCTCTCGGCCTGAGCGAGGAAGAGCTGCGCGACCTGCTGCCGGCCGTGAGCGGTGTCCTGCCGGCGGCCGACAGCCAGGAAACGGCCGAGGTCAGACGCACACTCTCGGACCGCTGGGCATACCTCGTATCCGTCTGGACCGGAACCTGGACCGGGACCCGCCCGCATCCCTAGTTCTCCCGACCATCCGTAGCTGAAGAGTTCATCCCTTTCACGTCACATGCAGAGGTGCGTTCCATGGGTATGCCCGCCGGCCTGCCGATCGTCGACACGATGATCGGGTTCCCGCACGAGGGATTCGAGCAGTACGACTTCATCCGCAAGCAGACCAAGGACCGGAACTCCAAGGAGGAAATGGAGTTCCCGGCCGAGTACATGTTCAAGGACGTGCCCAAGGACCTGCCAACCGACGACCCGATCTCGGTGACCTTGCACGAGATGGACAAGTACGGGATCGAGGTGGGGCTGATCGGCGTCTCCGATGCGACGTCGCGGCTGGCCCTGAAGAGGCACCCGGACCGCTTCGTGCCGTCAGGCAACATCCCCGACCCCAACGACGTCACCGGCAGCGTGCGGGCGCTCCGCCAGGAGTACGAGGAGTTCGGCATCAAGGCCACCGGCGTGTTCCCGGCGGGCACCTTCCCGCAGGTGGCCATCGACGACCCGAAGATGTACCCGATCTACCAGACCTGCGTCGACCTCGACATCCCCATCTTCTGCACCGCGGGCGTGCCTGGGCCGCGGTTGAAGTACGCGCCGCAGGAGGTGTCCAAGATCGATGTGGTGATGTACGACTTCCCCGACCTGGTCTTCGTCACCAGGCACGGCTGCGAGCCCTGGGAGAAGCTGGCCTGGAAGCTCATGCTCAAGTGGCCGAACCTGTACTACTCCACCTCGGCGTTCGCCCCTAAGCACTACCCGCAGGAGATCATCAACTACGCCAACACCCGGGGCGCGGACAAGATCATCTACGCCGGTTACTTCCCCATGGGCCTGAGCCTCGAGCGGATCTTCACCGACCTGCCGCACGTGCCCTTCAAGGACGAGGTCTGGCCGAAATTCCTGCACGAGAACGCGCGCCGGGTACTCAAGCTCGGCCAGTAGCGACGCCGGCAGCCTTGGCTGCCGGCAACGGTGAACAGG
>JBEKEK010000022.1:0-70018 GCA_050013875.1 Trebonia sp.
TCGGCCTCGACGTTCCGCGGCAGCGACAAGCGCGGCGGCGCCAACGGCGCGCGGATCCGGCTCGAGCCGCAGAGCGGCTGGGAGGTCAACAACCCCGACCAGCTCGCCTCGGTGCTGCGGACGCTGGAAGGCATCCAGCAGTCCTTCAACGCCAGCGCGTCCGGCGGGAAGAAGATCTCCCTGGCCGACCTGATCATCCTCGCGGGTAACGCCGCGGTGGAGAAGGCCGCCGCCGACGCGGGCGTCACCGTGCAGGTGCCCTTCACCCCGGGCCGCACCGACGCGACGGCCGAGCAGACCGACGCGGAGTCGTTCAGCTACCTGGAGCCGAAGGCCGACGGGTTCCGCAACTACCTCGGCAAGGGGCTGCGGCTCCCGGCCGAGTACCTGCTCATCGACCGGGCCAACCTGCTAACGCTCACCGCGCCGGAGACGACGGTCCTGCTCGGCGGCCTGCGGGTGCTTGGCGCGAACTACGACGGGTCAAGGCTCGGCGTGTTCACCGAGACTCCGGGGGTGCTGACGAACGACTTCTTCGTCAACCTGCTCGACTACGACACCGCCTGGACGCCGACGTCGGAGGACGGGGCGACCTTCGAGGCGCGCACCGCTGACGGCGCCGTCAAATGGACCGGCAGCCGGGTCGACCTGGTCTTCGGGTCCAACTCCGAACTGCGCGCCATCGCCGAGGTCTACGCGCTCGACGACGCGAAGGAGAAGTTCGTGGCCGACTTCGTGGCAGCCTGGTCCAAGGTGACGGACCTCGACCGGTTCGACGTGGCCTGATCCTTCTCTGATCGATTCTGGCTGCAGCGCCCGGGCATTCGGGCGATCACGTGCAGGTCGGCCCGCCCGGGTCGGCCTGCACGTTTTATTTGCCCGCTCTGCTTACCGCTTATTTGTCCGGTCCGCCGGCTGACTCGCCAGCCGCCGGGCCTTCCCCCGGTTCTAACGAGGCAAGCCCGGCCGGCGTGAAGGCCGCGTCGCGCATGTAACTGATCACGGCCCGCTCCGGGATGCGGTAGGAGCGACCCACCCGGATCGACTCCAGCTCCCCGGTGCGCACCAGCCGGTACGCGGACATCTTGGAGATCCGCATCATCAGAGCGAGTTCGTAGACCGTCAGGAACCTCACGTCGCTCCAGGTGTCGTCCGTCATGAAACCGCCTTCCGTGGGGGATTGATCGCATCTCGCATCGCAAACATTTCTGCAAATTGCAGCGCAAGACATCCGTCAGCTGACGGATCTCAGCGATCGCGTTCCGTACGGTGTTTCCCCCGCTCGCCTCCGGGCGCTTTAACCCGATGCCTTCCCTCGTCGCTCGGCAAAGCCCGCCTCCCTCCTCAGTCCAGGCACCGGCGCGCCCTTCGGCTCGCGGGGGGCCCGGTGCCAGGCGGGACGCGGGTGCTCAGTTGGCGGCGGGGCGCGGCTTGCGCGCACCGGCCGCCATCCCCGAGCGGATGGTGCGGCGGGCCTCGTCCGCGGGCAGCCCGGCCTGGGCGGCGGCGTCGGCCAGGCCGGTCATCACCGGCAGTGGCGGGATCAGGCCGGCCGCGACCAGTTGGCCGAGGCTGAACGCGGCCCGGTTGAGCGTGTCGTTTCTGGTCCCGACGCGGGCCTGGGCCACCCGGCGGGTCTCCTCACGGAAGGCGGCCAGGGCGTAGGCCCTGCCCTGCGCGCGGTCGAGAACCGGCAGCGGCGGCGCGGTCTCTGGCAGCGCGGGTTCCTCGGCCAGCAGCCGCGCGAGCCAGTCCGGCAGCGGCAGCGCCAGCGGGAGCACGCCGCCGCGCGCGGTGTAAGCACGCCCGCCGATCCGGCTGCCGTCGCCGACCACATAGCCGCCGTCGGCGCGGACGTCGATGAGCGGCCCGAGCCGCCCGGCGGAGTTCCGCACCGCCGTCTTGGGGGCGGCGAAGTACAGGTGGATCCCGCCGGATGGCGTATCGACCGTGTAGGTGGCAGCCGGGTAGCGCTGGCCGTGTGCCCGGCAGAGCCGCTCGAGGGCGTCAGTTCCCGAGATGGGGCCGTCAAGTCCTGGCTGCCCGTCATGAGCGACATCCAGGTCGATGACCACTAGGCCGGACTGTCCGCAGGCGATGCCGACGTTGTACGGCTGGCGTGCCCACCAGGAGCGGATCCGGTCGGCGTCGGTGGTCGCGAGGTCCTGCCAGTTCTCCCGCAGCGCGGGCCGCTTCGCGCCCGGCGCGCACGGGAAGACGCACCACCCGAGGCCTGCCGCCGCCAGTGCGGACGACAGCGGTCCAGGCTCGGCGCGACCCACGCCAGCGACCCTCACACCAGGAGTTATTCCCTCGAACAGGTGTCGGGTAACCGGCGTCTTGAATCACATGAACCTCATAGAAAACATCGAACGCATAATCATCGATGTGAATCGATCCGTACCGGTTCGGTGGGAAGAAACCCCGTCCTGTGCGGTGTGGTGACTTTGTGTCCATCGTTCATCGGCGTAGCGTAGTCATGCTGCCGGCGGCCGGCCTCCCGCCGGTTCCCTCTGATCCTTCTGATCGGCAGCTGTTTTTGTCTGCAGTGACTGGCGAACCTTAATGATTTTTTAGCGAGGGGCAACGATGCGACAGGGAACGAACGCCACCGCGAAGACCGGCTGCGTGGTCATCCGCAGCGACGACATTTACGACGGGAAGCAGGGCGTCGGCCTGGCCGCCGGGGTCAGCAAGGCCTCGGCCGGCAGCCGGGCGCTGTGCATGCACGTCCTGACCATCCCGCCGGGCACCCGCGGCACCCCGCATCTGCACGACGGCCATGAGACCGCGATCTACATCGCCGAGGGCGAGGTCGAGGTCTGGCACGGCACCGGCCTGGTCGGGCAGCTGGTGCTGCGGGCCGGGGACTTCTTCTACGTCCCGCCGGGAATCCCGCACCTGCCGGTGAACAAGGGTGATGCCCCGATGGTGGCGGTGGTGGCGCGCACCGACCCCGCCGAGCAGGAGTCTGTCAGAGTCCTTGACCTGCCGCCGCACCTGAGCGCGCTGCGCGCCATGCCGGTCGCCGCGCAGGGCTAGACGGGGCCGAAGCCGTCCGGCAGCGGCGTGGCGTCCAGCGTGATCACCGGCAGCGGCCCGGCCAGCTGGTCGGGGGCGGCCGGGATGTAGGCGAAGTTCCTCGCCCTGGCACCGCCGTCGACGACCAGGTCGATGCCGGTGATCAGCCGGGCGTAGTCGGAGCAGAGCCAGGCGATGGCGTGGCCGATATCGGTCGGCGTGCCGGTGGTGCCCATCGGCACCATCGGCGCCCGCGGCCCCGCGTACCGGGTCGGCCGACGCCACTCCTCGTCGCCCGCCGGTCCGCCGAGGCCGCTGCCGGGCGGGCCGGACAGCACCCCGCCGGGGCCGAACCCCTGCCGGGCCCGCTCGGCCAGCAGCTCGGGGTTGTCCGGGTTGGGCGCGGTGGGGGTGAAGCTGTTGACCCGGATGCCGTAGGGGGCGAGGTCCATCGCGGCGGCCCGGACGAAGTTGTTGACGCCGCCCTTGTGGAACGCGTACGCGCAGACGCCCGCCGTCCCCGACCAGCCGTTGGAGGAGGAGACGCAGACGATCGAGCCCTTGACGCCGCGCTCGGCCATCGATCGCCCGACGTGCTTGGTGTTGAGGAAGGTCCCCATCGCCGATACGGTCACCGCCCGGTGAAACGCCTCGGCGCTCTCGTCGAGCACGCCGCGCCCGCCGAGCAGCGCGGCGTTGTTGACGAGGATGTCGATCTTGCCCCAGCGGGCCAGCACGTCGCCGACGTAGCCGGAGACGGCGGCCTCGTCGGTGACGTCACCGGGCGCGGGCATCGCCTCGCCGCCGTTGCGCTCCACCCGGGCGATGCAGGCGTCAATCGATTCCTTGGACACGTCATTGCAGGCGACCCTGGCGCCGTACTTGGCCAGCGCGAGGGCCACGCCGCTGCCGATGTTGGGGCCGACGCCGGTGACGAGAGCGACCTTGCCTTCGAGGGATACCTCCACCGTGAAGCGCTCCAATCCTGTTCAGGTCAGCGGTGCCCGGCCGTCCGGACCATGCCGATTATGAGGTGCCCAGGGAGCGGAAACAATCGGGCGGAAGGACAGAAGAAGCCCGCCACGGGCTGGGCTGAACGCCAACCTCGGGAGCTAACGGCGACTGACCGACCGGGCTAACGGCGGCTGATGAGCAGGTAGCGCTCGTCGGTGACGGGGGCGCCCCAGAGGGCGGGGTCGTCGAGAACGGTAATGGTCGCGTCCGAGCGCTGGCGCAGGACTGCCCGGCCGGCTTCGCGGGCGGTCAGCCCGGCGCCGGTCGACCAGCGGCCCTCGATCAGCAGCAGCGTCCCCCCGGGGAGCAGCAGCCGCAGCCAGGCCGCGATGGCCGCGCCGGTGTCGGGCATGGCCCACAGGACGTGCCGCGCGAGCACCACGTCAAAGCTGCCGGCGGGCAGCGTCGGGGCGGCGGCGTTGGAGAGCTCGAACCGCGCGCTGACGCCGGCCGACCTGGCCTTGGCGCGGGCCGCCCTGATCATCTGCGGCGCGAAGTCGAGCCCGGTGACCGCGTACCCCTCCGCCGCCAGCAGCACAGAAAGCGTCCCGGTGCCGCAGCCGAGGTCGGCGATGGCCGCGGGCGCGGCCGGCAGTTCCGCCAGCAGCAGCCGCCGCCAGGCCTGCCTGACCTGGGGATCGAGGAGGCCATGATCGGGCTGGTGGTCGAAGGTGTCCGCTTGGCTGTCCCAGTACCCGGCTTCTCCCGTCATGAGATTCGTTTGTACTAAATTCTGACCCGACAAACGGGAGGAACGGGAAATTTTGCTCTGCTGTAACATGCGTTGGGTCAGCCCGCGGCCGCGGCGGCCGCGACCGCGTGCCTGAGCAGCAGCGCCGTGGTGACCGGGCCGACGCCGCCGGGGACGGGAGTGAGCCCTACTCCCTCGACGGCGGCGACCGCCGCGTCAACGTCGCCCGCGAGGCCGCCGTCCGGAGTGGGATTGGTGCCGACGTCGATCACCGTGGTGCCGGGGGAGACGTAACTGGGGCCGATCAGCCCGGCGCGGCCGACGGCGGCGACCAGCACGTCGGCCTGGCGCGTGATCGAGGCGAGGTCAGCGGTGCGCGAGTGGCAGATGGTGACCGTGGCGTGCCGGTCGAGCAGCAGGTGGGCGGCGGGCTTGCCCACCACCACGGAGCGGCCCACCACGACCGCGTGCCTGCCCGGCAGCTCGACCTGGTAGTGATCGAGCAGGGCGAGCACCGCCTCGGCGGTGGCGGGCGCGAACGCGGGCAGCCCCGCCACCAGCCTGCCGAGCGATTCCGGGCTCGCCCCGTCGATGTCCTTGGCCGGCGGGATCGCGGTCGCCAGGCCGGCCAGGTTCGCGCCCTCTGGGAGCGGTGTCTGCAGGATGATGCCGTGTACCTCGGGGTCGTCGGCGAGCTGGGCGAGCGCGGCGATGAGGCCGGCCACGGTGGTGGTGCGGGCCACGTCGCAGGCGATCCCGTCCTTGGCCGCGGCGTTGGCGATCGAGCGGACGTAGGCGGCGCTGCCCCCGTCGCCGTTGGCGGTGACCACCGCGAGCCTAGGCTGCCTGCCCGCCTTGGTGAGTTCGGCGGCCTCGGCGGCCACCTCGGCGCGGATCGCCCTGGCCAGCTCGCGGCCGGCCAGCACCCGGCCCCCGGGCTCCGTGGTCACCTGGACATCTCCTCGCGGACGGCGACGATGACCCGGTCGGCCCGATCGGCGACCCCGTCGGCGAGGGCGGCGGTGGCCGTCAGCTCGGCGGCCAAATCCTTGTCCTTGATGCCGGGCAGGTTGGCCTCGATGTTCACCCGCGCGGTGACCGCGGCGGCGGTGATCGCGGCCGACGCGGCGGCGATGTCGGAGATCACGTTCTTGTTGGCGGCCGGCAGCAGTTCCTCGGCCAGCCCGATCAGACGGACCGAGGCGGCCATCAGGTCGGCGGGCGGGCCGGCGGCGCCGGCCACCGACTCGGCGATCGCGGCGGACCGGGCCTCGGCCTCATCGGGAGTCTGCTTGGGCAGCTGGTACGCGGCCGCGACCTTGGCGAACGCGGCCTCGTCAGCCACCGCGAGGTCGACCGCCTCATCGGCAAGGCCGTCGGCGGCGGCGCGGACCCGGCCGACGGTCTCGGCGTCATACCTGGGACCGTCGCTGTACCGGGCGACCATGGCGAGCAGCGCCGCTGCCTGCGCGGCGTGCAGCGCTCCGGTGGCCCCACCGCCAGGTGCCGCGCTGCGGGCAGCAAGGCGGGTGAGGAAGCTTCCGATCGTCTCGTCGCGCATGATCGAGAGGCTACCAAGACGGCCGCGGGCGCGCCGACCTTCGCAACCGACCTGCACCGCTGACCTTCACACCGGAGGCAGCCGCGCACCCCCTGGCGGACGCACCTGGCAGCCAGACGCAAGCCGCCAGTCCGGACTGCATGTCAGGGCTGCCTGTCAGCAATGCCCGCCAGGCGTGCCTGTCAGTTGCGAGCGCTAGCGGCGGCCGTCGCGTGCGCTGCCGTAGCCGGGCGTGCCGTAATCCGCGTTGGCCGGCCGGTAGCCGTCGGCCGACGGCGGCACCGGCCGGTAGGGCCGGGCGTCACGGCTGTCACGGCTGTCACGGCTGTCACGGCTGTCACGGCCATCCACGGCGGGGTTCGCCGCCCCAGGGAGGCTGCCGGCCGTTGCGGAAGTCGCGGACCGGGACGGGTAAGGCTGGCTGGGATAGGGATAGGAGCCCGTGACCGATGAGTCATACGGGTTCTGCCCGGTGCTAGCCGGCGTGCTCCTCGCCGGAGCGGCGGAGCTTCCGCTGCCGAGCGGGCTTCCGCTGCCCGCGGCCGGGAGTTGCGACGGGGCGGCGTGCCGAGACGGCTGCGAGTTCGGCCGCTGCTGCGGCTGCCGGGGCTGCTGTGCCGACAGCGCCGGCTGGGTGGGGTACTGCCCGGAGTGCGTGGCGGACCCGCTGGGCAGGGTGACCCTTCCTGAGCCGCCGGCTGGCTGCCCGGCCGCCTGAGCGGGCTGACCGGCGGCCTGGTTCGGCCCGCTTGGCCTGCCCGCGGCGCCCGCCCCGTTCGGCCCGCTGGATCCGTTGGAGCGGCCGTACCCGCTGGGGCTGTGCGGGGCGTTCCGGCCGGCCGGCCGGCCGGGCCCGGCTGGTCCTCCCGCCGCGGTCGGCGGCGCGGACCGGCTGGCGCTGGCGTGCCCGCTCGGGTCGGCTGACCCTGAGTGGCCGCGCCGGGCCGGCTGGGCAGACTGGCCCGGCTGGCTGCCGTAGCCCGGGTAGCGCGCGGCCGACGCCTGCGGACCGTCCTGGTACTGGCCGAACTCGCCGGTCTGGTACCGCTCGGACCGGGACGCGCCGGTCGGCGCGCCCGTCCCGGCCGGGTACTGAGCGGGGTACTCGCCGGTCGCGCCGGTCTGGTACTGCCCGGCCGCCGGGTACACCTCGGTGGCGCCGGTGTCGTACTGCTGGGCACGGTACCGGTCCGACGAAGCCCTCGCGGCCGCGGTGAACGTCGGCGTCGGGTCCTCGGTCAGCTGCGTCTGCGCCTGCGAACGGCGCGCGGCCACCCGGTAAGAGCGGCCGTCGGTGGCGCTCACCGCCGCGCGCGAGTACGCCCTGCTGGTCAGCGGGTCGTCTTCGCCGACCCGGTCGGCGGGCGCGCCGCCGCGGCCGGGTACCGGCCAGCCGCCGCTGTGGCGGGCGTCGTCGCGGTCCGTGTCACGGCTCGGCGCCGGCCAGCCTCCGCTGCCGCGGAGGCTATCGCGGTCCGTGTCACGGGCGGGTGCCCAGCGCTCCGGTGCCCGCCGGTCGGTGCCCCGGCCGCGCTCGGGCCAACTGCTCTCGCCCCGGCCGCCCTCGCTGCCGCCCCGGGCAGCCGCGACCGGCGCCCCGAATGGCCCGGAATTCCTGGACGATCCGGACGTCAGCGGATCGGAGGCCCGGGGTGTTCCGGTCCTGCCGGGTGCCTGGCCGCGGCTGTTCCCGCGCGGCTCCGGGTAACCGGACGCGTTGACGCGGTCGATACGCTCCGTCCGCTCACCCCAGTCGGCGCCACGGTCGGGCTGGCGACTGTCGGTCTCATGGCTGTCCTGCTGGCGCCCGGCCGGTCCGCCCGGCTGATAGGAGCCCTGGGGGCCGCTCGGCCGGTAGGACGGCTGAGCGCCGGACTGCGCGAACCCGGCCTGGCTGGACCAGGCGCCGGCCGCGCCGGCCGACACCGCGCCCGGCCGGACCGACATCGGGCCGGTACCGGGGCGGGCTTGCGGGCCGGTACCGGGGCGGGCCTGCGGGCCGGTACCCGGGCGGGCCGCGCTCGGCGCACTGCCGGGCTGATAATCGCCGCGCAGACCTGGCGGCGGGCCGAGGCGGCCGGTGGCACCGCGCTGCTCGTCCCCGAACCGCTGGTCGGCTCCGGCCCGGGAGTCGGCACCCGGCCGCGGCCCCGCCGTCGCGCGCACGTCGTCGCCGGCCGCGGTCAGCCGCGGTCCGGTGTCGTTGCCCGGCCGCCCCAGCGGCCGGCTGTCCGCCGCTGCCAGGGGATCCGCCTCGTGCGGCGAGCCCGGCCCGGTCAGCGGCCGGTCGGAGGCAACCGAAGCCCAGTAGTCCTCGTCTGATATGCCGTCGTCGGGCCAGATGTCCTCGCCGCGGTCGCGCCGCAAGCGGAAGATGCCCGTCCTCTCGCCACTGTCCTTGCGCCGCCGGCCGCTACGCTCGGCGGGTTCTTCGTCGCTGCCTTCTGGTAGGTCGTAGGCGCCGGTGGCGTACTCATCGGCCCCATAGCCGTAACCACTGCCGGGCGCGTATCCCTGGTAACCGTCGTCGGGCCGGTCCTCGTACGCCGGACCCTGATCGCCGCGCCCACTTTCCCCGCGCGGGTCAGCCCGGCCGGCCTCGCCGCGGCCGGCCTCGCCCCGCCTGGTGTCGGCGCGACGGCCTCGTGCGTCGCCGCGGTCAGCGGAACGCTGCCCGCCGGCCCAGCGGCCCTTGATGCCCTCCGGGGAGAAGTACTCACCCGGCGACCAGCTCTCGTCTTCTTCGCCACCGTAGCCATCAGGCGCGTAGTCGTAGTCGCCGTATTCATCATCACGCCCGGCGTCGCCATCGCGACTGCCTGACCGCGAGGGCCGACGGCTCAAAAACGACATTCAACACCACCCGGCAAAGCACGGCCTGGCGTCGGCGCTAACGAGGCCCGCGCGGCCATAAACGCGAGCCTGCCCCCGTTGTCGCGAGCACCTTGTTCCCGGTTCTAGTTTCGTAAGATTGTTACGAACCCTATGCGGACTTGTCTCGTGAATCCCGAAACTTCACCACTGAATACCGCAAAACCGGACATTGTGGCACGAAGCACACCGTGCGTTCCATACCTATTCATGACGTCACGCTCACGGTCAGCCGCCCGCGCCCGATGGTGGCGGCGGCGATCGCCTGCCACGCGGACAGCAGCGACGTGCCGTTCGGCAGATTGAGCACGCGGTTGAGAGCGTACACCGTGATCCGGTAGCTGTGCCCTCGTTGGCCCGGGCACGGCGCGTCGTACCGGTCGTACCCGGCGCTGCCCCGGGCCTGCTTGGCACCGGGCGGCAGCTGCCCGTCCAGGATCGCCGACGTGCCCGGCCCGATGTCGAACACGAGCCAGTACACGTACGGGGTAATCGGGGCGGCCGAGTCGTCGAACACGATCGCGATCGACTGCGTGCCCTTGGGCGCGCCGCTCCAGTTGATCGGCGGGTTGACCGCCTGCGGGTCCGCGCAGGTGTACCCGCCCGGCATGATCTTGCCCCGCAGCAGCGTCGCGCTTGAGACCGTCATAATGCTCGGCGCGGCGGGGGTACCGTCCGAGCCGAGCACCCCGCACCCGGCCAGCGCGACGGCGGCTGCCAGGCCGCCGCAGGTCGCCATTATCCGCCGTGCGCCACGTTTCACGCCCCCGATCTTAGGGCCTGAGCCCGGTGCCGGCGGCGCTTAACGGTGCCCGGGGGCGTCCTAGTTGCGGAAGGCCGACAGACCGGTGATGGCCTGGCCGACGACCAGAGTGTGCATTTCCGGGGTGCCCTCGTAGGTGAGGACCGACTCCAGGTTGGCCATGTGGCGCATGATCGGGAACTCGTAGGAGATGCCGTTCCCGCCGAGGATGGTGCGCGCGGAGCGGCAGATCTCCAGTGCCTCGCGGGTGTTGTTCAGCTTGCCGATGGACACGTGCTCGGGGGCGAGCTTGCCCGCGTCCTTGAGGCGGCCGAAGTGCAGCGCAAGCAGCGACCCCTTGGCCAGCTCCACCGCCATGTTGGCCAGCTTCTGCTGGGTGAGCTGGAAGGAACCGATCGGCGCGCCGAACTGGATCCGGCTGCCCGCGTACTCCAGGGCCGTCTCGTAGCAGGTCCGGGCGGCGCCGAGGGCTCCCCACAAGATCCCGTAGCGTGCCTCGTTCAGGCACGAGAGCGGCCCGCGCAGCCCGGTGACCTCGGGCAGCACGGCGTCAGCGGGCAGCCGCACCGAGTCGAGGACGAGTTCGGCGGTGACGGACGCGCGCAGCGACCCCTTGTGCTTGATCTCCGGCGCGGTGAAGCCTGCTGTCGCGGTCGGCACCACGAAACCGCGGATGCCGTCGTCGGTGCGCGCCCAGACCACGGCCACGTCAGCGATCGTCCCGTTGGTGATCCACATCTTCCGGCCGTTGAGCACCCAGTCGGTGCCGTCGCGGCGGGCGGTGGTGCGCATCGCCGCCGGGTCCGAGCCCGCGTCCGGCTCGGTGAGCCCGAAGCAGCCGATCGCCTCGCCGGCCGCCATCTTCGGCAGCCACTCCTGCTTGTGCGCCTCGCTGCCGAACCGCCAGATCGCGAACATCGCCAGCGAGCCCTGCACCGAGACCAGGGAACGGAGCCCGGAGTCGGCGGCCTCGAGCTCGAGGCAGGCGAGCCCGTAGTCGACGGCGGACATCCCGGCGCAGCCGTACCCGGACAGGTGCATGCCGAGCAGGCCGATCTTGCCGAGCTCGCGGGCGAGTTCCCGCGCCCCTGGCAGCTCGCCGTCCTCATACCACTGGGCGATGTGCGGCAGGATCTTGTCCGCGCAGAAGTCGCGGACGGTCTGCCGGACGGCGAGTTCCTCCTCGCTCAGCAGGGCGTCGATGCCGGCCGGGTCATGAGGGTCAAGCCGGGGCCTGGCCGAGGTAACAGAACTCATCGCGTTGTCAGCTTCCTGGTAGTGGCAGTCCAGGCCATTGTGCCCGGTGCGGGTTCCGGTGACGAGGCCAGGCCTGGTGGCCGCCGCTGATCTAAGATAACAGCAAGAAGCGTTGGGTGGCCGGTTCGATGCCCGCGAGTATCTTGACCGCGGCCGCCAGTTCGCCGGGCGGCCGGACGAAGACCAGCCGGAGCCAGGGCGAGCGGCGCGCGGACACCGAGAGCAGGCGGCCGGGGATGATGGCGACGCCGCGGCGGAGCGCGGCCTGGGCGAACGCCGAGGAGTCGGCGTCGCCGGGCAGCCGCGCCCAAACCGACAGCCCGCCGGCCGGCGGCGCCCACGTCCAGTCGGGCAGCAGCTTCCCAAGCTCGGCGGCCATGACCGCGTAGCGTTCGCGTATCCATTCGGCGCGGTTCTTCAGGATCTCATCGTGGCGGTCGCGGATCAGCGCCGCCACGATGGCTTGCGGGAAGGCCGGCGAGCCGAGGTCGGCGGCGGCCTTGGCGGCGGCCAGCCGGGCGATGATGCCCTCGGGGGCGCGCACCCAGCCGGTGCGCAGGCCGCCCCAGTACGTCTTGGAGAACGACCCGACGGTCACCACGTTCGGCAGCCGGGGCGCGAGCGCGGCCAGCGGCGGAGGCTGCGGCGCGTCCGAGAACGCCAGGTCCGCCATGCTCATGTCGTCGATGAAGGTGACGTCCGGGTGCCGGCGGGCCAGTTCGACAAGGTCCGCGCGCGCGCCCGGCGGCAGCAGCAGGCCGGTCGGGTTATGGAAGCTCGGGATCAGGTAGACGAGGACCGGGCGGTGCACGGCCACCGCGTCGGCGATCCGCGCCACGTCGCCCGGCGGCACGCCGACCGGCCGGCCGTCCGCCCGCTGCAGCGCGTCGAGGAAGCCGGGGAACGTCGGGTCCTCGGTGACAACCGCCTGGCCCGGCGTGACCTCGGAGCGGACGAGCAGGTCGAGGGCCTGCTGGGCGCCGGTGGTGACCAGCACCTCATCGGCCGACGTGGGCACCGAGTGCGCCCCGGCGAGCAGGGCGGCGACCGCGCTCCGCAACGCGGGCAGCCCGTACGGCAGGTACCCGGGCCCGGCGGTGAGCCGGGACAGCTCGCTCTCGCCGAGGAGGTCACCGGGGGAGCGCAGCGCCTCGGCCACGGCGGGCGCGCACTCGACCGAGCCCATGGTCAGTTCGATGGCGGTGGCGCCGCCCAGCAGGCCGGCGAAGAAGCCGTTGGCGCGGTGCGCGGCGGCCGGCGTGGTCCGGTGCGGGGTGAGCCGGGTGCCCGACCCCTGACGGCTCTCGGCCATGCCATCGTCGCGGAGCACCTGGTAGGCCAGCGCGACGGTGTTCCTGCTGACCGCGAGCGCCACCGCCAGGGTGCGCTCCGGCGGCAGCCTGATGCCGGGCGGCAGCTGGCCGGTGTCGGCCAGCCGGCCGATCCTGGCGGCCAGCAGGCGGTAGAGCGGGCCGTCGGCGGCGGGCCAGGGACCGAGCAGGTCGGCCAGGGCCTGCGGGCCGATCGGGGTCACTGCGGAGTGAATTGGCACTGTCATGACAGATCCAATGATGCCACATTGGCGGCGGCCGGCTGCGCGTGCACCGGCTGCGGATGGATGACGCGCGCCGCACACCGCCCGGCCGGGTCCCTGTTACCGCCGAGCAGGGGGAGCATCGATAATGTCTGCGTGTCATCATCCGCGGAACAGGCGCAGGGGGGCGGGACCGAGCAGCAGGTCTTCACCTCCCGGCTGAGCGGCCGCCCGCTGCTCGATAGTGACGGCGCCGCCATCGGCCGGGTTCGCGACGTGGTCATCTGGCCGGTCGCGGGCAACGAACCGCCGCGCGCGCTCGGCTTGGTGGTCGGGCTACGGCGGCGGACGATCTTCGTGCCCTTCGGCCGGATCAGGGAGGTCTCGGTCGACGGGGCGCACCTGCTCGGCGGCGCGGTCGACTTGGACCCGTTCACGCGGCGGACCGGTGAGCTGCTCGCCTCTTCTCTCTACGGCCACAGAACGGCGGCGGGCACCGTCGCCGACGTGGCCATCACCCAGCGGGAACTGGTCCGCAACGGCTGGGAGGTGACCGCGGTCGCCGTCAGCCGGGGACGTGCGCGCGGGTTGCTCGGGGGCCCCAGTGTCGTGCCGTGGCAGGAGGTCCGCGAGCTGTTCGAGCCGGGCCCGCTGGCCGAGCAGCTCACCAGCCTGCGCGAGATGGCGCCGGCCGATCTGGCCAGCGCCATCCACACACTGCCGCAGGCCAAGCGGAGCCAGCTGGCCGCGGCGCTGGAGGACGAGGAACTGGCCGACCTGCTCGCGGAGCTCCCTGAGCAGGAGCAGATCCGGCTGCTTGACAGCCTGGAGATCGAACGTTCGGCCGACGTCGTCGAGGAGATGCAGCCCGACGACGCCGCCGACCTGCTCGGCGAGATGCCACCGGAGAAGCGGGAGCGGCTGCTCACCGCGATGCAGTCCGTGCAGGCGGCCGACCTGCGCCGTCTGCTCCGCTACGACAAGTCGACGGCAGGCGGCCTGATGACCTCCCTGCCGCTGGTCTTCCCGCCCGACACGCCGGTCGCCGAGGTGCTTGCCCGGGTCAGGGACCGCGACCTGTCCGCCACCACCGCCTCCCAGGTGTACGTCTGCGAGCCGCCGACGCTCACCCCGACCGGCCGCTACCTCGGCAGCGTCGGGTTCCAGCGGTTGCTCCGCCGCGCCCCGTCCGTCCGGGTCGGCGAGTGCATCGAGGGGCGCCTGTTCGTCCGGCCCGACCTACCGGAGCGGGAGCTGGCGGCCCGGATGGCCGCCTACAACATGATCGGGGTCGCGGTCTGCGACGATGCCGGGCGGCTGCTCGGCGGGGTAACCATCGACGACGTGATCGACCGCCTGCTGCCGGCGGGCTGGCGACAGAACGGGGATAGGTAGATGGCACGACTCACGTCTTTCCGCGGTGGCGGCGACCTCTCCGTGCCCCGGGGCGCGCCGGTGCGCGGCTCGCTCTACGACGCGGACGCGTTCGGCCGGTTCTCCGAGGGGCTCGCGCGCTTCCTCGGCACCGGCAAGTACCTGGCGGCCCAGACGGTGTTCGTGATCTTCTGGGTCATACTCAACTCGGTGGCATACGTCGATCACTGGGACCCCTACCCTTACATCCTGCTCAACCTGGCCTTTTCCACCCAGGCCGCCTACGCCGCGCCGCTGATCCTGCTCGCGCAGAACCGCCAGGACGAGCGCGACCGGGCCGTCATCGAGCGGGACAGGAAGGTCGCCACGCGGACCCAGGACGATGCCGAGTACCTGGCGCGCGAGGTCGCCGCGGTCCGCCTCGCCCTGGCCGACGTGGTCACCAACCAGGACCTGAACGAGTCCCTCGCCCGCATCGCCATCCTGATCGCCGAACGCCCGGACGGGCAGCCCGAGCCGAGCCGTCGCTAACCGCCGCGCTCCGCGCGGGCGCAAGGTGGCAAGGGGGTAAGGGGTAAGGCCGCACTCTGCACCGGGGCGCAATGGGTAAGGCCGCACTCTGCACCGGGGCGCAATGGGTAAGGCCGCGCTCTGCGCGCGGGCAGAGGCCGCCCGGCGAGCTGGCCGCGGTCAGCAAGTTGGCAGTGCGGTCGGCGCCGGCTTTGCCGCCACCGTTGCGTGCGGGGTTGGTGGCGCCTGCGCGTGCCCGCGCTTGGACGCCGCGGTGCCGGTGCCGGTGGGGCGCGCGGCCGGCGAGTGCGACGGCCGCGTTGGCTTCGCCGCGGCCGACGCGGCCGCGGCGGCTGAGCTGGTGGCCGGCGTTGGCGCCGCCGGCGACCGCGTCGGGGTGGGTGCCGTCTGGGTGCTGCCCGCGCCGTACATGTAGGTCCCGGTCGACTGGACCGTGCCCGGGTCGAGGGCGACGTTGCGCACGGTGACCGTGTTCCCCTGGGTGTCGGTGAGCCGGACGGTGAACGGGCCCGAGCCCGCGCCTGACTGCGCGATCCAGTAGTTGTAGGTGGCCCGCGCCAGGCTGATCCAGCCACCGGACGCGGTCTCTACCTGCACCGATGCGAGCGGGTTGCCGGTGTTGTCGGCCAGCAGCGCCAGCCAGTACTGGGAGGAACCCTGCTTGACCTCCATCGTGATCGGCCCGGGCAGCGGGGGATTCACGAGGTACTGGTAGTGGACGTTGATCAGCCCGGCGCTGAGCGGCGCCAGTTCGGCGAAGGCCGGCTCGCTGAGGTCGATGTGCCCGGTCGCGCACTCCGGGCACTGGTCGATGACCTGGACGGTGACCGAGTTCCCGTTCGGCCCGGTGACGCTCAGGTACCCGCCGCAGGCGGCCGCGCCGCCGTACTCCGATGGTGAAAGCGCCACGAACAGGCCGTTGGCCGGCGGGGGCGAGTAGGAGCAGTTGGGCAGGCCCGCGAGCACGTAGTGGGTGGCGATGCCGGTGACGGTCCCTGACCGCACCGTCAGCGCCGACAGCGACAGCGCCGACGTGGTGCAGGCTGCCTTGCCCCCGGTCAGCTGGCCGACGCCGACCATGACGGCCAGCGCCACCGCCGCCACCCCGGCCCCGGTCACCCCGAGCCCGAGCAGCGGCCGCCGCAGGCCACGCCGCGGGCGGCGGTGCCGGCGGGGTCCGGCCTGGCCGTAACCGTCCTGGCCGTAACCGTCCTGGCCGTAACCGTCCTGGCCGTAACCATCCTGGCTGAAATCACCGCGTTGGCCGTGAACCATGACCGGATTGTACGGAGCGGCGCATGAGCCCCAGTGGCCATTCACGGTTATTGCCCGCCGAAACCGTCACTTCCCTCATGGACGCGGGCGCGCGCGGCGTGGCACGCTCGACAGTGAGGATTCCCCAAGTAGCCAGGCAAGGCAGGGACGCGCACCATGACCGTGACCGAAATCGGCAGGACGGCGACCGACGGCGACGCGGCCGGCGAAGAGGCGCGGCTGCGCCGCGAACTCGCGGCCGTCTACCGGCTCATCGCGCACTTCCGGATGACGGACCTTATCTACAACCACATCTCGGTCCGCCTCCCCGGACCGGAGCACCGGTTCCTCCTCAATCCCTTCGGCCTGCTGTATGAGGAGGTCACGGCGTCGAACCTGGTGATCGTGGGACTCGACGGCCAGCTCGTCACCGACGGGCCGTGGAAGGTCAACCCGGCCGGGTTCGTGATCCACAGCGCGATTCACGAGGCACGCGAGGACGCGCTCTGCGTGCTGCACACGCACACCAAGGCCGGCTGCGCGGTCGCCGCTCAGGAGCATGGCCTGCTGCCTCTGAACCAGATGTCGCTGGAGTTCTACAACCGGGCCGCCTACCACGACTACGAGGGCATCGCGCTGTCCAACGCGGAGAAGAAGCGCCTGGTCGCCGACCTCGGTACCAAGCCGGTGATGATCCTCCGCAACCACGGCCTGCTCACCGTGGGCAAGACGCCCGGCGAGGCGTTCCTGCGCATGTTCTACCTGGAGCGCTCGTGCGAGATCCAGGTGGAGGCGCTGGCTGGCGGCGCGCCGATCATCACCCCGCCGCCGGAGGTCTGCGAGTACACCGCCCGCCAGTTCGAGGGTGCCCCGAGCCACGACGACTACAGCAACGACGCCGCGCCCAACCTGGCCTGGGACGCCATGCTCCGCCTGGTCGAGCGCCTGTACCCGGACTACAAGGACTGACGGCGATCAGCGAGGGCCACGCGGGCAGGGTCGTCCTCGTCTCGCGGGCGCACGACGAGAACATCCTGCTCCGTTTCCGCGCCGCGTTTACCCAGGCGTTCGACGAACCGGCCAGCGAGTCACCGGGCGAGCGCGGCGCCGCGCCGGGCCGGGGTACCGCCTATGACGTGGGCTTCGCCCACGAGCCGCCGGCCGGCCCCGACGTCGTCGGCCTGGCCATCGCGCCGCCCCTGCGGCTGACCGCCGCGCACATCGCCGCGCTGCCCGGCCTGCGTATCGCCGCCGCCGCGTCGACCGGCTACGACCACCTGGACGTGACCGCCCTGGCCGCGGCCTCCGTCCCGGTCGCGCACACGCCGGGTTACTGCGACGTCGAGGTGTCCGATCACGCGACCGCGATGATCGTCGCGCTGCTGCGCAACCTGCCCGCGGGCGACGCGTCCGTCCGCGGCGGCGGCTGGTCCTCGCGGGCCGTCGGCGCGAAGCGGATCACCGGCTCGGTCCTTGGTGTCGTCGGCCTCGGCCGCACCGGCGCCCTGGTCGCGGCCCGCGCCGCCGCGCTGGGCATGCGGGTGCTGGCCTGGGCGCCGCGCACCGACGCGGCGCGGGCGCGCGAGCTGGGCGTCACCCTGGTCCCGACGCTGGCGGAGCTGCTGCGCGCCAGCGACGTGGTGTCGCTGCACCTGCCGCTCACCCCGGACACCAAGAACCTGATCGACGCTGACGCGCTGGCCTTGATGCGCCCGGGCACGGCCCTGGTCAACTGCGCGCGAGGCGAGCTCGTCGACCTCGGTGCGCTGCGCGCGGCGCTGGAGTCCGGCCGGCTGGGCGGCGCCGCCCTCGACGTCCTCGACACCGAGCCGCCGCCCGAGGACCACATCGCGTTCGCGTTGCCGCGCACGATCATCACGCCGCACCTGGCCTGGCTCTCGCCGGAATCGGAGTACGCCTCCTACGAGATGGCCGCGATCGCGATCGCCGCGGTCCTGCGCGGGCAGTCACCGCGGTATGTGGTCGGCAGCGGAAAGAACAGCCCAAGAGATGAGTAACGGACCCGGCTGATTCCCGCTGGAATAGTGCTCTTTGCCGTGCGGTTGCGCAGGTCGTGACCGACCTGAACAGAGCCTCAGAACCCCTCTCCCTGACGCTGCTCGACGACGCCGACGTGACGCCCCTGCTCTCCCCGGTCAGCGTGGCCGGGCTCAAGCTCCGCAACCGCCTGGTGATGGCCCCGATGACGCGGGGGTTCTCACCGGACGGGATTCCCGGAGACGACGTGGCGGCCTACTACGCACGGCGCGCGTCATCCCTTGGCCTGCTGATCACCGAGGGCACCTACGTGGACGAGTCGGCCGGCAGCTTCGACCGGGTGCCGCGCTTCTTCGGCGAGCGATCGCTGGCCGGCTGGCAGCGGGTCGCGGCGGCCGTGCATGCCGAGGGCGGGGCCGTCTTCCCGCAGCTCTGGCATATCGGCGCGCAGCGCCGTCCCGGCAGCCCGCCTTTCCCCGACGCGCCGGTGATCAGCCCGTCCGGCCTGGATCCGGCCGGTAATACGGTAGCGGAGCCCGCCACCGTAGCGGCGCTCGAAGGCGTGGTGGCCGCGTTCACCCGCGCCGCGGCCGGGGCGCGGGCGGCCGGGTTCGACGGCATCGAACTGCACGGCGCGCACGGCTACCTGCTCGACCAGTTCCACTGGCCGGTTACCAACCGGCGGGCCGACGGCTACGGCGGGGACATCGCCGGCCGGGTCAGGCTCAGCGCCCAGATCGTCGCCGCCGTCCGTGAAGCGACTGGGCCGCATTTCCCGATCGCGTTCCGGTTCTCCCAGTGGAAGGGGAGTGACTACAACGCCCGGATCGCCGAGGAGCCGGCCGAGCTCGCGGCCTTCCTCGCCCCGCTGGCCGCCGCGGGCGTCTCGATCTTCCACGTTTCCACCCGCCGCTACTGGCTGCCCGCCTTCGCCGGCTCCGGCCGCACGCTCGCGGGCTGGACGAAGCACCTGACCGGCCTGCCGGTCATCGCGGTCGGCTCGGTCGGTGTCTCGGCCCCGTTCCGGGGCACGGCCGACGAGGCGGGGCAGCCGAGTCTCAGCCTCGCCCGACTCGTTGACCTGGTTGAGCGCGGCGAGTTCGACCTCATCGCCCTCGGCCGCGCCGTGCTGGCCGACCCCGAGTGGGCCGGCAAGCTCGCCGCGGGCCGCCTGTCGGAAATCCGCCCCTACGACAAGTCCGCGGACGCGGTCCTGCACTGAGGCCGGACTGACGTCGGCCGCGCCTGGCGGCGGGCCTACGAAGGCAGAGACGCGTCGCGCTTGGCCCACCCCGCCAGCGCGACGCGTGCGGTGCGCCCCAGTCCTCAAGTGCGAGCCGGCCGTGGCAGCAGCCGACTCGGTTTCAATCGTTACACGCGGCGGGAAACCAGCGCGACGCCATAAACGTGACACTTTCCCGGCAGATGACACTTTCCTGTCAGGCCTGTCAGGCGGAGTTCGCGCCGCCCCTGGCGTACTGCCTGTGCAGTGGCGGCATCGCGGCGGGCAGGCCGTCCAAGGCGAACAGCCGGGCGTCGAGAATCTCGCTGCGCTGCAGCACCAGACCGTCCACGCCGCCGACCAGGGTGGCCTCGTAGTACACCTCGGCCCGGTAGCGGTCGCCCGCCCTGACCTCGAGCAGCCGCCCGACGGTGACCGTCAGACCGGTCTCCTCGCGGACCTCACGGACGACTGTCTCGGAGAACTGCTCACCACGCTTGGCGAAGCCGCTGGGGAAACCCCACTGCGCCTCCTCCGGCCAGAGCCGGTGCCGCAGCAACAGCACCCGCCCGTCCCCGGCGCGGACGATCCCGGTGACGCCGACGTTGAACGTCGCGTGCAGCACCCAGGCCAGCCACCCCTGGAACGGGCCGGCCACCCGCCACGCGCGCGCCAACAGTTCGTCCATAGGCCCCAACCGTAGGGCAATAAGCGGTCGCTGTAGGCTGGCGCACCCGGAAACGGCTGTATCTCCCCGGCCGCCGAACAACGGAGCGGCCGGCGCGCGAGCCACCCGGGCGGCCCGCGCAGCCGAAATTCCCACTGGCCCGGCTACGTCCAACCCCGGGCAGCCGTGGCAGCCGCCAGTCTTTATCCCGCCGGCGTCCCGCGTTTGGCGCGGCGGCAGTTACAGCGATTACCCCACCTTTCGAGCCGCAAATTATGAACGTAAGCATCATCGTGGGTACTTATGGGCGCTATACGACCTCAACAACACACGATGATGCCTATCGGCCGATCTGCTGACCGGGCAGGGAGGCTGGGGGAAGGTAAGGGCAAGGGGCTGGGGCAGGACGAGAATGTCGGATTCGGGGCCGCCCCGTCCGTGGTTCTGGCGAGGCCGCCGGACCGCGGCCGGGTAGCGTTACCGCGATCGCCATTCAGGAGGAAACGATGGTCTTCTTGTCCATGATGCCCAACCTGTACGTGTCCGACGTTGAGCGGTCGGCCGCCTTCTACCGCGATCTGCTCGGCGGCACCGAGACCTTCCGGCTCCCCGCGGACGGGCCGGCCGTGCACGTGGAGCTCAAAATCGGCGATGTCATGATCGCGCTCAGCGCTGACACCGAAGTGCCCAAGCAGGGACTGCCGATGCCGACCCCGGGCCACCCGCTCGAGCTTGTGCTGTGGTGTGACTCGGCCGACGAGGCGATCGAGGAGCTGCGCGCGGCCGGCGTGCGGGTCCTAGTCGAGCCGTCCAGCCACGTCGCAGGCAACCGCCGCGGCTACGTCACCGACCCGGACGGCAACTGGCTAGCCCTAGTCAGCAAGACGGCCGCGTAGCCGAGCCAAGGGGACAGCGCCGGCCAGGAGCGGCCAGCACCTCGCGCCCATGGCGCGGGCGGGCAACACGCTGAGAGTCCGTCACGGCGGCGGGGTGCCGGTCCTGGATAGCTGGCGTTCGATCGCGGTCAGGTCGTAGTCGCCCGTCTTGAGCCCGTGATCGAGTTCCCAGGCGGCCATGTCGAGGCGGAACGCTTGATAGACGGGCCGGATGGCCGCTTCCTCCAGCTCACTCAGGGGCCAGCCGCTACGGGCGAGTTCTGCGCGGTAGGCGTCAGCCGTCTCGGGGGCGCGATAGGTCCGCGCGATGGCGAGCTCGTAGGGCCGGGAATCCTGGTGAGCGAGGCCGAAATCGATGACGCCGGCCAGCCGGCCGTTGCGGTAGTGCACGTTCCACTCGGCGAAGTCGCCGTGGATGACGGTGATCGGCAGCTGGCTCGCCCCGATGGCGGCCAGCGCCGCTCGCGTCTGGTCGGCTGCGGCCCGCGCCCAGGAGCCGAGCGCAGGGCTGACGGCGGTCAGCTGCCGCACGCACGCGCCCCAGTCGAGGCCGGCGTAGGCGGCGACGGCGCTGTGCTGAGGCCGCCAGCCCGGCCGCTGCCCGAGCCGCTGCCCGAGGCCGCGCAGCGCGAGGTTCAGACGGGCCAGGTCACGGCCACGTCGGCGGCGCTGAGCAGGGCTCTCGGGCGTGGCCGGCTGGCCAGGGACGTACCGGGTCAGGCAGTACCACAGCCCTTCGCGGCACACGGGATCGCCGATCGGGTGCGGGACAACCCATCCGGCGGACGCAAGATGGCCGAGGACCGCGTGCTCATACGCCAGATCCTCGGGGGTGGCTCCAGGGTGGTAGCGGCGCAGCACGGCCCGCCTGCCGCCCGTCTCGATCAGCCAGTTCCCGTTGCCCCACGGAACGTCTTTCAGCCTGGCGACCCGGTCCGGCCGCAGCGACAGCAGGTCAAGCACGCTGGCAATGGCGTCTGTCACCAGCTAGCCGGCCGGTTCAGCGGAGCCGGGGTCGGGCAGACGTGGCTCGGTGACAGACCGGAGACGCGCCCGCGTTCGGCGGGCGGGAGGTGGGGGATCGACGGGACTTCGACCTCCACCGCGAACCGCCCGCCCCGGGGGGGTGCGCGGCCGCGTGTCGGTCGCGGTCTCCGCTCCCCATACATAAGACGTCACGGCCGCCATCTTGCCGCCAGGTCACCGGCCGCGTCGTTTGGTTTTCGCCGCGTGGGTGTCAGCTGTCGACCTGCGGGGGCTCGGTGCGGGTGCGCTTGAGCTCGAAGAAGTACGGGTTGGCGGCGAGCATCAGCGCGCCGTCGAACATCCGCAGGGCTTCCTCGCCGCGCGGCACCCGGGTGATCACCGGGCCGAAGAACGCGACCCCGTCGATGTGGATAGTCGGGGTCCCGACCTCGTCGCCGACCGGGTCCATGCCGCGGTGGTGCGACTCGCGCAGCGCGGTGTCGTACTCGGTCGAGTCGGCCGCGTCGGCCAGCGCCGGGTCGAGGCCGCACTCGGTCAGCGCCTCGACGTACAGGTCGTGGTCGAAGTCGCGCTTCTCGATGTGCCGCTTGGTGCCGAGCGCGGTGTAGAGGTCGCGGAGCGCGGCCGTGCCGTACTTCTGCTCTACCGCGATGCAGACCCGGACCGGGCCCCAGCCGCGGTCGAGCAGCTCCTTGTAGTTGTCGGGCAGCCCCTCACGGCCGGAGTTGAGCACGGACAGCGACATGACCCGGAAGGACAGGTCGATGTCGCGCTCCTTCTCCACCTCGAGGATCCAGCGGGAGCTGACCCAGGCGAAGGGGCAGAGCGGATCGAAGTAGAAGTCGACGACGGGCTTGGTTTCGGCGGGAGTAGCTGTCATGTCACTAACTCTAAACCGCGCGCGCTGGCCTCGGTGACGGCCGGGGCGTGCTGCCGGTCGTTGCTGTCCCTGCCGCCGGCCGCGTGAGGTCCGCCTCGGTCACGAGGCCGGGTTCGCCAGGAAGTAGCGGCAGAAAAGGTAGGAGTCCTCGGTGAGTGCCTGGGCCAGGGTCATCTGGAGCGCGGCGAAGGGAGGGCCCGCGAGAATGCGGCCCGCACCGGGGCCGGCCAGGGTGGGGCTGACGGTCAGCGAGAGTTCGTCGAGCAGCCCGCCGCCGGCGATCTGCGCCAGCAGGTGCGGGCCGCCCTCGCAGATGACCCGGCCAAGGCCCCGGTCGGCCAGGGCGGTGAGCGCCGCCGGCAGGTCGACGGTCTTATCGCCGGCCACGATGACATCGGCGACCTTGCCGGCCGCCGCGCGCCGGTCGGCGGGGGCCGCCTCGCTGGTGATCACGATGGTCCGCGCGTCCGCCGGGGCCTCGGTGAACAGGGGAGTGGCCAGGTCCAGATCGACGGAGCCGGTGATCACCGCGATCGTGGCGGTGGCTGGCCGGCCCTTCCGCAGCGCGGCGAGCGCGGGGCGGGGGCGGGCGGGCTTGTACTGTTCGGTCGTCACGGTGCCCGAGCCGGCCAGCACGACGTCGGCCAGCACGCGCAGGATGCCGAAGACCCGCTTGTCACCGGGTGAGGAGAGCCCGCCCGACTTCCCGTCCACCGTGGCCGAGCCGTCCGCGCTCATCACCATGTTGGCCCGCACCCATCGCTGCCGCGGATAGGCGTACGCCTCGGCCAGCCCGAAGTCGTCCAGTTCCTCACTGGCCTCCGGCAAGATCCTTCGCATTGTCTGATCCTAGCCCATTCGAGATAACAGCAAGAAGCGAGGGTCACTATCACAGACCGGGAGGCGCGCTTCCTCAGAGGCGGGAGCGCAGGACCACAATCGCGCGGCTGGCCACCTCGACCTTGGTCTTAGGGAGGAAGCCGATCGCGTCTACCGGCTCGCCCCGCGGGGAGCAGGTGTCGACGACGATCTCCCAGTCGGTGTTGAGCCTATTGGTATCAGGGATGGTGAACGTGATCGGCTCGGCGCCCGCGTTGAACAGCAGCAGGAACTTCTTGTCGGTGACCGGGTCGCCGCGCGGGTCGGGCTCGCTGATCGCCGAGCCGTTGAGGAAGACCGCGACCGACTTCGCGTAGGAGGCGCGCCAGTCTTCCTCGGTCATCTCTTCCCCGCCCGGGGTGAGCCAGGTGAGGTCGGCCGCGCCGTCTCCCGCCCCGGTGAACGCGCCCTGGAAGAAGCGGCGGCGGCGGAACACCGGGTGCCGCCGCCGGAGCCGCGCGAGCCGCTGGGTGAAGGCGAGCAGGTCCCGTTCTGATGCCGCGCGCGACCAGTCCAGCCAGGAGATCTCGTTGTCCTGGCAGTAGGCGTTGTTGTTACCCGCCTGGGTACGGCCGATCTCGTCCCCGGCCGACATCATCGGGATGCCCTGCGACAGGAAGAGCGTGGCCAGGAAATTCCGCTGCTGCCGGGCGCGCAGCTCGGCGACCTCGGGATCGTCGGTGGCCGGGCCTTCCACCCCGCAGTTCCAGGACCGGTTGTCGTCGGTCCCGTCGCGGTTCTCCTCGCCGTTGGCCTCGTTGTGCTTGTCGTTGTAGCTGACCAGGTCGGCCAGGGTGAACCCGTCGTGGCAGGTGACGAAGTTGATCGAGGCGACCGGACGGCGCCCGCTGGTCTCGTACAGGTCGCTCGACCCGGTCAGCCGGGAGGCGAACTCCGGCAGCGTGGCCGGCTGGCCGCGCCAGAAGTCGCGCACCGTGTCCCGGTACTTGCCGTTCCACTCAGTCCACAGCGGCGGGAAGTTGCCGACCTGGTACCCGCCCTCGCCGACGTCCCACGGCTCGGCGATCAGCTTCACCTGGGAGACCACCGGGTCCTGCTGCACTAGGTCGAAGAAGGTCGACAGCCGGTCCACGTCGTGCATGCCGCGGGCCAGGGCCGAGGCCAGGTCGAAGCGGAACCCGTCGACGTGCATCTCCAGGACCCAGTAGCGCAGCGAGTCCATGATCAGCTGGAGCGAGTGCGGGTGCCGGACGTTCAGCGAGTTGCCGCAGCCGGTGTAGTCGATGTAGCGCCAGGGGTTGGCGTCGTCCAGCCGGTAGTAGGCGTGGTTGTCGATGCCGCGAAAGGAGAGCGTCGGGCCCCGGCCGTCGCCCTCGGCGGTGTGGTTGTACACCACGTCGAGTATGACCTCGATGCCCGCCGTGTGCAGCGCCCTGACCATCGTCTTGAACTCGCCGACCTGCTCGCCGCGCTGGCCGGCCGAGGAGTACCGGTTGTGCGGGGCGAGGAAGCCGATCGTGTTGTAACCCCAGTAGTTGGTCAGGCCGCGGGTGCCGAGGGCCTGCTCGGGGACGAACTGGTGGACCGGCAGCAGCTCCACCGCGGTGACGCCGATCCGCTTGAGGTGCTCGATCACCGCGGGGTGGGCGATGCCCGCGTAGGTGCCGCGCTGCAGCAGCGGCACGTCGGGATGGCGGAGCGTGAGGCCGCGGACGTGCGCCTCGTAGATGACGGTGTCGTGGTACGGGATGTGCGGCGGGCGGTCATTGCCCCAGTCGAAGAAAGGGTTGATGACCACATTTTTCGGCATAAAGGGGGCACTGTTGGTGGTGTTCGGCCGCCTGGGATCGGTCCACTGGTAGTCGAACAGCGCCTGGTCCCACTTCACATCCCCGTCGATCGCCTTGCCGTACGGGTCGAGCAGTAGCTTGGAGGGGGCGCAGCGGGCGCCGTGCCGGGGGGAATGCGGGCCGTGCACACGGTAGCCGTAGCGCTGCCCGGGGCTGATCGCGGGCAGGTAGCCGTGCCAGACGAATCCGTCGACCTCGGTCAACGCGACCCGAGTCTCCGCCCCGGCATCGTCGAACAAGCACAGTTCGACTGCCTCGGCTGCCTCGGAGAACAAGGCGAAGTTGGTACCCCACCCGTCCCACGTCGCCCCGAGAGGATAAGCGGCGCCTGGCCAGATGTGCATTCCCCTCCTTACGCGGTGTGACTGCCCTATCCGGGCGCATGAGCCTACCGCGTAAGGTTATGCGCGGCGCGGCGCACGCGCCGGAAGATCCGTTCCACGTGGGTTTCCCCGCATGGAGCAAGTTATTAACCGGGGGGTCGTGGCGGCCCGCTCCGCATACCCGGTGTCCGCTCGCAAACGTTCGCACAGTGCCTCACGGTACCGGGCGAGCACGACATCGGCCACCTCAGGCGCGGCCCCGAGGACTCCGGAAACGGCCGACGCGCCGGCCTCGAGCGAGGCTGCCCGGATTTTGTCCGCGAAGTAGCCGGGCGCCAGCAGGTAGCTGGCGACCACGACAGGCCCGTCGGCGGCGGCACTCCCGGCGCCGCCGTCGGGGCCGCCGCTGCCGGCCCGCAGCGCCGCGACGGCGGCGGCGGGCGACGGGCCGGCCGCCGAGGCGTAGGCCGGGACGACGGCGCGCCAGCCCCGGTCCCGCTGCCAGGCGGCGGCGAGATCGGCGATGGTCGCGTTGGCGGCCGGGTCGGAGGAACCCGCCGCGGCGAGCACCACCGCGGTGCGGGCGCGGTCGGCGGCGGAGTCGACCGGAACGCCCGCCTCGCGCAGCCGACGCTCCAGGGCGGCCAGCAGCAGCGGATGCGGGCCGAGGGTGGCGGCGCAGCGCACCGCGACACCGCCGCCGGTTACGGCGCCGCCCGCCGCCGCCAGCTGGGCCGGGATGTCGGACTTGCTGTGATACGCGGCGGTCAGCAGCAACGGCACGACGATGCACGAGCGCGCGCGGCCGTCAGCGAGCGAGCCAAGCACCTGCGGCAGCGAAGGCGCGCAGTGGTCGAGGAACGCGGCCCGCACACCGATATAACCCGACCCGCCCGCCCCGTCGGCCTGCACCCGCGCCCGCTCCGCCACCACGCCGAGCAGCGAGTGAACCGCCGCCGTCGCGCGCGGGTCCTTCGACCCGTGCGCGACCGCGACAAGCTGCGCGCCCTCGGTAAGCGGTGCCGGTGCGGATTCGCCGCCTGGCCGCCCCCACCCGCCCACCCGCTCAACGCTCAGACGTGGATTCCGCATTCGGTCTTGCCCGTTCCTGCCCAGCGGCCCGATCGCGGGTCCGCGCCGGCCTCCACCCGCATCGTGCAGGTGCGGCAGCCGATCGACGGGTAGCCGTCGTAGACCAGCGGATTGACGAGCACGCCGTTGGACGCGATGTACTCGTCCACCTGCGTGGACGTCCACGAGACAATCGGGTTGACCTTGATCATCTGCCGCTTCTCGTCCCACTCCACGACCCGCGTGTCGCGCCTGGAAGCGGTCTCCTCGCGGCGCACGCCGGTGAACCACGCGTCGTAGGGCGCCAGGGACTTCTCAAGCGGCTCGACCTTGCGCAGATAGCAGCACAGGTCCGGGTTGCGCCCGTAGAGCCGCGGCCCGAGCTCGGCGTCCTGCTCGGCCACGGTCCGCGACGGCGTCACGTTCACCAAGTTGACCGGATAGATCGCGGAGACCGCGTCCCTGGTGCCGATCGTCTCGGGGAAGTGGTAACCGGTGTCGAGGAACAGCACGTCGATGCCCGGCTTGATCGCGGAGACGAGGTGGATGACCACCGCGTCCGACATCGACGAGGTGATGCAGATGCGGTCGCCGAACGTGTCGGTTGCCCACCTGACGACGTCCTCCGCGGAGGCGTCGTTCAGCTCCTCGGCTGCCTGTTCGGCGAGGCTACGCATGGGCCGCGGATCCTCCACGTCTCGGTCGGCGTCGTCATCGGGCCCCAACGGGAAGCCCAGACCGCCTAGCGTAACGCCTGTAACGTCGACCGCGGTCATAGCACGGCGCCAATACCGGCAAATCGCAGCTGGAAGCTCCTGGTGCAGGACCGGCAGTGCCACTCCCCGTCCGCCGCGCCCTGCGGTTCCAGGTCTTCTTCCCCGCAATAAGGGCAGTAGAACGGGACCGCGCGCCCCGACGGCGATGTCATGACAGCTCCTCATCTGACGCCCGTAGCGTCCACTGCGCGAAAGATTCGCCGACCGAGCGGGCCGCGTCGTAGCGGCGCAGCACGCGCTCTACGTAGTCGGGCAGCTCATCGGCTGTCGTCTTGAGCCCGCGGACCTTCCGACCGAACCCCGATCCAGCGGCGTCGCCGCCGGTTAGCGCGCCGCCCAGGTGGATCTGGAACCCTTCCACCTGGTTACCTGAACCATCAGTAACCAACGAACCTTTGAGCCCGATGTCAGCTGTCTGAATGCGAGCACAAGAGTTGGGGCAGCCGTTGACGTTGATCGTCACCGGCGAGTCGAAGTCCGGCAGCCGCTTCTCGAGCTCGTCGATCAGCGACATCGCGCGGCCCTTGGTCTCCACGATCGCGAGCTTGCAGAACTCGATCCCGGTGCAGGCCATCATGTGCCGCCGGAAGACACTGGGCTTTACTGGCAGCCCCAGCTCCTCAAGCTCGGCGACCAGCGCGTGCACGGAGGTGTCGGGGACGTCGATGATGACCATTTTCTGCTCGGTCGTGGTGCGCACCCGGCCGCTGCCGTACCGCTCGGCGAGGGTCGCGATCGCGCCGAGCAGCTCGCCGTTGAGCCGCCCCACCCGGGGCGCGAACCCCACGTAGTTGAGGCCGTCCCGCTGCCGGTGCACGCCGATGTGGTCGCGGCCGCCCGGTGCCACGTTGACCGGGGCCGGTCCGTCGGGCAGCGCGTAGCCGAGGTACTCCTTCTCGAGCACCTCACGGAACTTCTCCGGTCCCCAGTCGGCGATCAGGAACTTGATCCGCGCCCGGTGCCGCAGCCGCCGGTAGCCGTAGTCGCGGAATAGCTCGGCGACCGCTTTCCAGACCTCGGGAACCTGCCCCTGGCGGACGAAGGCGCCCAGCCGCTTGGCGATCATCGGGTTGGTCGAAAGCCCGCCGCCGACCCACAGGTCGTAGCCGACCTCGCCGGTCTCCGGGTGGCGGACCGCGGCGAACGCCACGTCGTTGATCTCGTGGTGCGTGCACTGGGACGAGCAGCCGCTGATGGACGACTTGAACTTGCGCGGCAGGTTGGACAGCGCCGGGTCGCCGATGTAGCGCTCGGTGACCGCGGTGATCTCGTCGGTCGCGTCGATCAGCTCGTCGCCGTCCAGGCCGGCCAGCGGACAGCCGAGGACTACCCGGGGTGTGTCACCGCAGGCCTCGGTGGTGGACAGGCCGACGGCCTCCAGGGTCTCCCAGATGGCGGGCACGGACTCGATCTCGATCCAGTGCAGCTGGATGTTCTGCCGGTCGGTGACGTCGGCGGTGCCGCGGCCGTACTTAACCGAGATGTCGGAGATGGCGCGCAGCTGGGCGACCGACAGCTGGCCGCCATCGATACGGACCCGGAGCATGAAGTACTTGTCGTCGAGTTCTTCCGGCTCGAGCACCGCGGTCTTCCCGCCGTCGATGCCGGGCCGCCGCTGCGTGTACAGCCCGTACCAGCGCATCCGGCCGCGCAGGTCGGCCGGGTCGATCGAGTCGAAGCCCCGCTTGGAGTAGATGTCGATGATCCGCTGGCGGACGTTGAGCCCGTCGTCGTTCTTCTTGTTCTCTTCGTTCTTGTTGAGCGGCTCGCGGTAGCCGAGGGCCCACTGTCCCTCGCCGCGCCTGCGGCGCGGGGCCTTCGCTGGGGGGTTCGCGGCATTGTTCGCCGGGATGGTACGGGTCGCTGTTGCTCCGGTTTGGGGAGACACGGCGGCTTCCTCACTAACGTTTTTCGTTTTGCGCTGCTTGTGGAGGGCACGCGCCACCGGGAGGCCGCCGCCGATGGCGCTCTCCTGCTAGTGCAAGAAAAAAGGCCGCCCCGGCAGATCCGCGGTGCGCGCCCGTTGGCTACTCTCGGCTACAAGATGAGTTGTAACGCCGAGTTAAACGTCGGGCGGCAATCAGCGGACGGGACGACAAATCGCGCTACGGACGCGCTGCAGGTCGACGTGCCGACGCACGACGAGCATGGGGTCCGTAACATTCACCTCTGCAGGATCACACACTTCGTGCCGGGCTGTCCAGCTGAGGTTGGTCACGTAGCCGCCAACCCCGGGCCTGCGCCGCCTATTCCCGGTCCGGCCGCTTACTCGGGTAAAGATTTACCGGTGTAAAGACCGTCGTCAGCGCTAGCCCTGCCGGACCCAGCTCATCGCCGGCTCGGCCGGAGCCTCGGTGGCCTCCTGGGTCGGGAGGTGCTGGCAGTCACACCAGCTGCCGCCCCGGCAGTTCTCGTGGTGCCGCTGACGGCACTCGACGCAGATCATGCCACTTATCTTGCCCCAGGTCCGGGTATATGCGCGGGTGAGATGCCCAGTCCCGCCGACCGCCGCCCCGCCGACCGCCGTCCGTCCGCCCACCGGGACGCGGCGCCGGCGCCACCCGGCCCGCCCGCGTTCGCCGATCGCGCCGAGGCGGGGGTGCTGCTCGGTGCCGCCCTGCTTAAGACCATTGAGGAATTCAAATTCGGTGATAGTGAACGGCCGGTGGTCTTCGCGATCCCGCGCGGGGGAGTCGCGGTCGCGGCCGGCGTGGCCCGCCAGCTGAACGCGGCGCTCGACGTGATCGTGGTGCGGAAGATCGGTCACCCGCAGGCACCGGAGTTCGGGCTCGGCGCGATCGCGGAGGGCGGTGAGCCGGTCTTCGACCCGGCCGCGCTCGCGGAGTCCGGGCTGGACGTGGCCGACCTGGCCGAGGTGGTGGCGCGGGAACGGGCAGAGCTAGCCCGGCGGGTCGGCGTCTACCGTGGCGGGTCCGCTCTGCCGCCTGGTCGCCTGCCCTGGCCAACGGCGGGCCAGGGGGAGCCCGCAGCCGCACCGGTGATCGTGGTGGATGACGGGCTGGCAACCGGGGTGACCGCGCGGGCGGCGCTGCGCGCACTGCGGGCCCGCGGCGGCCCCGGCGCCCGCACGGTGCTCGCGGTGCCGGTCGCCGCGGAGAACTCGCTGACGGCCCTAAAAGCGGAAGCCGACGACGTGGTGACCGTGGTCACCAGTCGCCGGCTCCGTAGCGTGGGAGAATGGTACATCGATTTCGGCCAGTTGACCGACGCCGACGTGCTGACGCTGCTCGCCGCTGCCCCGTGAGAGATTCCAGGCTAGGCCGCGTTGGCGCGGCGCATACGACGACGGCGCTCGGCAGAGCGCTCGTCCTCGTTAAGGCCACCCCATGTGCCGTACTTCTCGGGACGGGCCACGGCGTAGTTGAGGCACTCAAGCCGTACCGGGCAGCTCGCGCAGACGGCCTTAGCCTTGCGCTCCCTGATGTCCCGCTCTGGCTGCCGCTCGCCGTCTGGGCCGAAGAAGAGCATCAGATCCTCGCCACGACACGCGGCAGCGTCCTGCCACCCCCAGTTAGGGCGGGGAAGCACGGCCGTCTGCCTACGCACCTGAGACATGGATCAGTCACCTCAACAAAGTTGCTTTATTTCTGGGTTACCCTGGCTGTAGTGGGCTCGCTGACACGCGCGTCCGGTCCTGCTCGGGTAACTGCTGTTGCAAGCCTCAACGCTCAACGGCGTCGTACTGTTCCCGCGCGTCCGAGGCGTGCTTTCGCACGCGGCCGACCGCGGTGAACGGATAGCGCTTGCAGGCAGGCAGCCGAAGGCTGGCACATGCATGACAGACCCCTGCACCCGGGTTGACGAGACATCTCCCGCTAGCTGACCCAGTGTTGCAGCCAGCCAAGCGATGCGCCGTAAGAGGGGGACAGGAAAGCCTGGGGTCTATGATGCCACCCTGCCTATCGGTCGCGCACGGCAGGGTGGCATTTTCCTGCCCCACCTCGCAAGAATTTTTTCACTCGGTTAACCAGACACGCGTGAGGCGTGCGCGCAATAGTCTGTACGAAGTGGACAAACGTTCGGCTGGGGGACCCCATGGGTAGCATGTCGTCGGACGCAGCACCCCTGCCCCGGCTCGGCGAAGTGTTCTTCGACGTACGCGGCAGCTCGCGGAGCATGCGTCTTAGCTGGTACTCCGACACCGGCATCGCCGTCTTCAGCATCTGGCAGGGAGGGACCTGCACCGGCACGTTCCGGCTGCCCCTCGACGATCTATCGCGGCTGGTCGAGTCGCTCGGCCGGGGTCTGCCCGACGGGCCGGCCAACGTAGCAGGCCCCACCGGCCCGATAGCGCTGGGCGGTCAGGCCCCCCGGCTGGCCATCGGCGCAGGCCCCTTTGAGCCGTTCACTGGGGCCATGAACGCCCTCACGGTCGAGCAGGCCGCCGCCTACGGTTTCTCGTGGCCGTCCCAGAACGGCGCCCTCCAGAACGGCGCCCTCCAGAACGGCGCCATGCAGAGCGCTTACGATGCGGCCCAGAACGGCTATGGCCAGGCGTTCGGCTACGAGGCCAACGGGTACCCGTCCGATGGCGGCGCCGACTACGCCACCGATCCGTCGGTCTACCCGCTGAACCCGACGCTGGCCGGCATCGACGGCAACAGTACCGGCCCTCTGCAGTTCGGACAGCTTGCTCAGCCAGCTTCCGCTGAGCAGTACGACTCGGGTCAGCAGTACGACGGTGGCCAGCAGTACGACGGTGGCCAGCAGCAAGCCGCCCAGCAGTACGGCACCGGGCAGTACGGGGAGCCCCAGCCCTACGAGTACGCATCGCCGCAGTACAGCCCGGCCCAACAGCCGGCCACCCCGCAGTACCCAGCCGATGCGGAACACCAAACCGGTCCCCAGCAAGCGATCAGCCCCCAGTACGCAACTGACCCGCAGTACGGAACTGACCCGCAGTACGGCACCGGCCCGCAGTACGGAACTGACCCGCAGTACGCAGCTGACCCGCAGAACGGAACCGGGCCGGAGTACGGAACTGACCCGCAGTACGGCACCGGCCCGCTGTACGCAGCCGGCCCGCAGTACGCAGCTGACCCGCAGAACGGAACCGGGCCGGAGTACGGAACTGACCCGCAGTACGGCACCGGCCCGCAGTACGCAACCGGCCCGCAGTACGCAGCTGACCCGCAGTACGCAGCTGACCCGCAGAACGGAACCGGGCCGCAGTTCGCAACCGGGCCGCAGAACGGAACCGGGCCGCAGTACGCAACCGGTGCGCAATACGGGACCGGCGCGCAGCAATCCGCCTCGCAGTTCGGCGCAGGCCTGTACGACGGTGCGGCGCAGTACGGATCGGCGCAGCAGGGCGACGCGCAGCAGTACGGGTTCGGACAGCAAAGCGTCAACGGCGTCGCGGCCGCGCAGTCCGCCCCGCCCCTGTACAGCGCGGTTCAGAACGGGCAAGCGCAGAACGGGCAGCCGCAGCAAAGCGTGGCGCAGAACGGGCAAACTCCGTATGACTCTGGTCAGTACAGCGCCGGTCAGTTCGGTGAGCAGCCCGGCCAGGCCACCAACGGCGTCCAAGCTCGGCAGCAGAACAGCGCGCAGTACGGTAGCGGCCCTTATGGAACCGTGCAGCCAAGTGGCGCAGTCGCGAACTCAGGTGCAACCTACGGCACCGGTGAGCGGCCCGGGGACGGGCAGCCCGCGGCCGGCCAATACGTGATTGCTCAGCAGCCAGCCGACACCCGGTTCAGTGCGGGCCAGTACGGCGCCGGGCCGGATTATGGCGTCGGCCAGAACTACGGGGCCGGCCGGCAACCCGATAACGGACAGCAGGCCAGTGGCCCCGAGTATGGGCAGCCACAGCAGCAGGAGCAGGGGCAGTACGACTCGGGCCAGCTCGGGGACGCGCAGCAGTACGGGGCCCACCAGCAGCGTGACCCGCGACTGAACGGCAACCCTGGCCAGCAGGCCGCCGACACCCAGTACGGTGCGCCCCAGAACGGCCAGCCGCGGAACAGCGCGGCCCAGAACGGGCAGCCTCAGTACGGGCAGGCCCAGAACGGGCAGCCCCAGTTCGGGCAGCCCCAGTTCGGGCAGCCCCAGTACGGTGCCGGTCAGAACGGGCAGCCGGAGTTCGGCAACAGCCAGCAGCCCGGGCCGGCTATCAACGGCGTCGCAACCCAGCAGCAAAGCGGCGCCCAGTACGGCACCGGCGAGTACGCCGCCGTCCAGCAGAATTTCGCGGCTATGAACGGCGTCGCAACCCAGCAGCAAGGCGGCGCCCAGTACGGCACCGGCGAATACGGCACCGTCGGGCAGAACGGCGCGGGCGCCAACCAGGGAGCTGCCGAGCAGACGGCCGGCGCTCAGCATGATGCGGGCCGGTACGGGCAGGCCGACCCGCGACAGCCTGGATTCGGGCAGGGGCAGCCCCAGGCCCCGTCTCAACCGGCAACGTCGGTCTCCGGCCCGCAGCCGGTGGCCGGCTATTACCCCTCCCCGGGGCAGCCCGGCCAGGCCCAGCAGTCCTACCCGGCGGAGCAGTCCTACCCGGCGGAGCAGCATCACGAGCAGGGCAGGGCCCAGCGCTCGCACGACGGGCAGGTCTATGACGACCAGGGCTACGCCGCGCCCGGCCGGGAAGAGCAGATCCCCCCGGGACTCGACTTCTCGGCCAGCTTTGGCAGCCGCGGGTACCTGCTCTACGGCGACGGCGACGGCGCCGAGGCCGGTGCGGCCGCACCCTTGGGGCAGGCCAACGGTGCCGGATACGGCGTCCCGGTACGTCAGCAGGACCAGACGGGCGGCCATGCGCTGGCGGGCCAGCAGGGTCAGAGCGCACAGGAAGAATCCGCCGCCGCGCAGTATTCGCAGTTCGGGCCCCCGTCAGGGCAACCGCGGCAACCGCAGGGCGCGGGCCAGCCACCGCGATCGCAGGACAGCGGGCGGTTCCCACAGTTCGCGCAGTCGCTGGCCACGCTCTCCGCTCCGGTGGCAGCAGATGCGGCCGGAGGCGGGCAGTGGCCGCCTCCTGGCCCGCAGGCGAACCCGTCGACCGGCGCGTACCCGGCGTACGGAGCCGCTCAGCCGCAGCACGGCTATCAGGACGCCGCAGGCGACACGGCCGGCGGCCTAAACGACTACAGGACCGTCGCGACAGCCGGCCAGCCGGCCGCCCCGGCGGTCGCCGTAGCCGCCAACGGCTACGGCAATGGCGGTCAGTCAGGGACCGGTGCCTTCCAGGTGCCTGGCCATGCGACCTCCGGCGCGTTCCCAGCCAGCGGCCAGGACCCGAACCGTTACTACGCCAACGGCTATCAGGCCAATGGTCACCAAGCCAACGGCTATGAGAGCGGCGGCGTGTCCGGTACCGGCGCGTTCCCGGCCAACGGCCAGGGCGTGCACAACGGCCAGGGCGTGCACAACGGACAGGGCGCCAACGGGTTCCCCGCCGGGGAATACCGACCCGTGCCCGGTGCGGCGCAGTCCGGCGGCATGCCCACCTTCACGCCCACTTTCTCGCCCAACGGCGCGGCGGGCCCCCAGAACGGCGCGGCGGGCCCCCAGAACGGCGCGGCGGGCCACCCAGCGCCGCCAAACGGAAACGGCCACGGCGGACGCCCGGGCCAGCCTCCCCAGCCGTCCCCGGGCGCGTACCAGGAAACGCCCGCGTATCAGCAGCCTCCGCGCGGCGCTGGCGGCGAGCCGGACCAGCCCTACCAGCCCGTTCCCGGCTACCCGAACGGCGCAGGCTACGCGGGCGCGGTCGGCTACCCGATCGCCAACGGGCAGGAGCACCCATCGGGCCCCCAGCCGGATTGGCAGAACGGATACCAGGCAGCGGCTCAGCCGCCAGTTCCCGGCTATCCCGCCGGCCACGGTCAGGGCTACCCGGCTGAGTACGCGCAGCAGGCGAGCCACGCCGTTAACGGGGCCGCCAACGGCTACGCATCCGGCCAGCCAACCGGGCCGTTGGCGGCCTCCGGCCAACCGTCGTCGCCGGGCTACGCCCCGCCTGACCAGTTCGACCCGTCCCAGCAGGGCTACTGGCAATAGCCACTCGGCCAGCGGAAATTGACCTGCTTCAGGGAACAGGGATCCCCCAGGGCGCGTTAGAATCAACTAGCCGGTGCGGCTAGAGTCCCCCGGGCCGCACCTAATATCGCCTTCGCGGAATACCGTTCGGCTGGAGCCGCGATGTGCCTCTCGCCGAGGAGGCGACCTGTCGCACCGGCACTTACGTTCGGGAAGCCCCTGGCCTTGATGGTCAGGGGCTTCCTGTCGTCATGGGCGCCCCGCACCGGCCGCCCGGCGTCAATTGCATCCGCACGGTGCCGCCGTCTGCCCGCCCTCAGCCGCCCGCGGCGGCGAGCGCCCGGGTCTCGCAGCGCAGCCGGACGGTTAGCAGCGCGGCGTTGAGCACGGTGAACGTGCAGGCCGTGATCCAGGCCGACCCGGCCAGCGGCAGCGCGGCGCCCTCGATGATCACGGCGACGTAGTTCGGGTGCGCGAACCAGCGGTACGGCCCCGACCGCACCAGGGGCGATCCCGGTACCACGATCACCCGCGCCGACCAGGACGGGCCGAGGGTCGCGATGCACCACCAGCGCAGCGCGTTGGCCGCTAGCACCACAGCGATCATCGGGTACTCGAGCGCGGGAATGAACGTGCGGTGCGGCGCCAGGGGCTCGGCCAGGCACCCGGCCAGCAGCAGAAAGTGCAACGCGACCATGACCGGGAAGTGGCCCGCGCCCGACTCCACCCCGCCGCGGCGCAGGCTCGCGTTCGCGTGCCTGGTGGAGACGACGAGCTCGCAGATCCGCTCGACGCAGATGATGCCGAGCAATGTGTAGTAGACGGCCATCAGCGCCTCACCATCGCAGCAGCACCAGCTCGGCGCTGACCCCGGGTCCTAGACCAATCATCATTCCAAAAGAGCCGGCGGCCGGGGCGTCATCGGCGGCAGTCAGCTCAAGGATGTGCAGAACGGACGCCGACGACATGTTGCCGGCCTGCGCGAGAGACCGGCGGCTTGACGCCAGCGCGTCCACGGGCAGCTTCAGGGCGCGCTGCGCGGCGTCAAGGACCTTCGGGCCGCCGGGATGGCAGATCCAGGTGGCGATGTCGTCGATGGTCAGGCCGTGCTCTGCGAGAAAGCCTGTGACGCTCCGGCCAAGCTGCCGCTCCACTACCTCCGACAGCTCCGCCGTCAGCACGATGCGGAAGCCGTCAGGGCCCAAACGCCAGCCGAGCGCGCCTTCGCTGTCAGGGTAGACCTCGCTCCGGGTCGCGATGACCCGTGGCAGTCGGGGCGGCGCGGCTGTCTGGGGTATCCCGGCCAGCCGGCCGCGGCCGGAAGAACGCCGCCGGGGCCGGCGCGGCGGCCGCGTCCCGGTGGCCACCAGCGCCGCCGCGCCGTCGCCGAACAGGGCGCTCGCCACCAGGTCGGCCGTGGAGACGGTGCCGCCGGGCGCGGATGGCCTGGGCAGGCTCAGCGAGCAGAGCTCGACCGCGAGCAGCGCGGCCGCGTGCCCGGGCCAGCCGAGCAGGTAGTCGTGCAGCCGCGCGAGACCCGCCGCCCCGGCCACGCACCCGAGCCCGAAGACCGGCAGTCGTTTCACGTCGGCCCGCAGCCCGAGCCTGGGTATGAGCAGGGCGTCAATCGACGGCACGGCCACGCCGGTTACCGAGGTGACGATGAGCATGTCCAGGTCGCCTGGGGTGAGCCCGGACTCGGCCAGGGCGGCAAGCAGCGCCCGCTCCCCGAGTGCCGTGGCCTGCTCGATGTAGCGGTCGTTGGGGGTCGCACCGAGTGCGCCGTACTCCACCAGGGGGAGGACGGTGTGCCTGGTCTCGACCCCCGCGTTGGCGTGCAGCCGTTCGAGCAGCGCCCGCTGCGTCCGGCCGGGTCTGCCCATGGCGCCCGGTGCTCCCGGCCCGCCTGCCACGGCAGGTCCGAGCCCGGCGAGCGACGCGACCGCCCGGGTGATGTCTGCTTGCGCATGGCGGTGGGCAGGGAAGGCCGAGCGCACGGCCAGGATCTGCGTCATCAGCCGAGCGCGCCCGCCAGGTGGGGCGCTGCCATCGCCGTCAATGTCTCGACCCCGCCCGCGAAGAGCGCGGCGTTCACGCCGGCGATGCCGATCGCGGCGAGGAAGGGCACCTGCCCGCGTCCCCTGGCGCCGGCCACCGCCAGTACGCCGGAGCAGCACAGCCCGGCGACGGCCACCCAGCGCCGGCCGGGGCTGGCCGCGACCAGCAGCAGCACCGAAGCGGCGAGCAGCAGCGCCAGGGCGGCCGAGCGGGTGGCGACGTGACCGAACCGGGCGGCGACGCGCTGCGGCAGCCCGCGGACCCCGGTGCGGGCATCGGCGGTCAGGTCGGGCAGCACGTTGGCGAAGTGCGCGCCCAGCCCGAGCAGCGCCGCGGCGACGGTGACCGGCCAGCGCGCTAGCGGATGCCCGGGCAGCGCCGACGCCGAGAACGAGGGCAGCAGCCCGAACGCGACCGCGTAACAGGCGCCTGACCAGACCGTGGACTTGAGCCCTAGGTTGTACGACCAGGCGACCGCGGTCATCAGGACGTCGATTGCCAGGCTGACCGGGCCGAGGGCGGCCGCGAGCGCGAGCGTGGCCGCGGCGGCCGCCGCCGCCGCCAGCCACAGAGCGCGCGCGCTGATCAGGCCGGCCGCCGCGGGCTTGTCGGTCCGCCCGGCGGCGGTGTCCCGGTCCGCGTCGCGCGCGTCGTTGGACCAGCCGACTGAAAGCTGCCCGGCAAGTACCGCGAGCGCCACCAGTACCACCCGCCCGGCCCCGAACCCGCGAGGTGCCGCCTCCGCTGTGAGCAGCGTCGCCATGGCCGTGACGGCGAGGCTGGGAATGGGGTGACTGGCGATGATCAGTGCCCGCACCAGCTTCATCGGCAACCGCCTCGCGTCGGCCATGGCATAGTCAGCGAACTACCCCAAAGTGTGCGCGCAAAAGATCAAAGACAGAAGACCCCATCATCCCGAACGGTCCCGTGTTCCACCCGGCGCCGCCCGCGCAGCCCTCCGCCCCCTCGCGCCCCTGCGCACCCGTGATCGTACGGGCGCGGCAGTTCACGGGGAAGATAATAGCAAGAAGCACGGAGCGCGACCCCGGTTACGTGGGGGTGCCGGACGGGCGGGCTCCGGGGTGCCGGGCGGGACCTCGGGCTGGCTGTCGGAGCCGTCCGGGCCGTCCGGGTGGCCGTCGTGCTCACCCGCTGGCTGGCCGTGCTTCTGGTGGTCGTGGTTGGCCAGCAGCGGCGGCCTGACTTGGCTCAAGTCAGTGCGCAAATCCGCCTTAGGCCGAGCCAAGTTCCGCGGGTCAGCACTGTGCGCCCTGGAGACGCCGTTGGCGCAGCCGGGTGTGAAGGAGGACCTGCGTTTTCGATGGCGGAATACCTAGCTGACGGCAGGACCATTCGCGCTGGGGGGCATCGCCGCGAAGTCGCCGGTCGCGAAGGCGATGGCCGGTTTGCCACCCGAGATCGCCACGACGTTCCCCGAGCTGCCAGAGGCAGAGGTGGCCAGCCAGCACCACGCGGCGAAGTCGCCCGCGGAATAACCGCCCCACGCGGCGGCCGCCGGGTGCTGGCCTGGGCCCACCTTCCAAGCCCGGACCTCGCCGACTGTCGTCGCGAAGCTCGCCACCACGTGGCCGGTGCCCGCTGCTTTCGCGCATAGGCCCGAGGCCCGCTCCTGGCTGCTAGGGGCGGAACTCCCGGTGCATGCTGCCAGAAGCACGGCTGCCGCAACTGTTCCCGCCAGGGCCGCCGACATCGCGACTGCGGTTGCGGCGCTCCGCCGCCTTAGCTTCATGACCGTCCTCGCTCGCGCTGGTGTTTCGTAGCCAGACTGCTCACTCTTCAGACGTTGCGGCGTGCCGCCACGTTGCACGTGTTGGCAAACAGTCCCACCAGCTTGGTGAGGCGGTGTCCGCGATGTACAGGTCTCAGCTCATGCCCTTCTCGTCCTGCTACCTGACGCAGTACGGCCCCGGGTTAGTGCGCAAATCTGTTTCTGGTGAGCTAAGTTTCCGCACGTCAGCGTGATGTGCCGCTTACAACTGCCTGATCGTGAGCCAAGCCAGGTAATAGCAAGAAGCACGGAGCGCGACCCCGGTTACGTGGGGGTGCCGGACGGGCGGGGCTCCGGGGTGCCGGGCGGGACCTCGGGCTGGCTGTCGGAGCCGTCCGGGTGGCTGTCGTGCTCACCCGCTGGCTGGCCGTGCTTCTGGTGGTCGCGGTTGGCCAGCAGCGGCGGCGCGGGCGCCGGCGGCGACCCGGCCGGCGTGGCCATCAGCGGGGGAGTGGGCTGGGGGGCGGCGTTATAGGTGCTTGGGTCGGGGAGGGGGCCGACGATGGCGTTGAGTACCTGGGAGTTGGGGATGGAGACCACACCGGTGCCGGTCGCCAGGCGCACGTAGGTGATGCCGATCTCGGCGATGGTCCCGCTGATCTGGCCGCCGAGCGCCCCCGCCTGCATCCGGATCGGATCGCCGACCCGGAACGGGTGGGCGAGCAGCAGCACCATGCCCGCGAACACGTTAGACAGCGACTGCTGCGCCGCTATGCCGACGAAGACGCTGGTCAGCGCCCCGCCGAGGAGGAGCTGGCTGATCGGGATGCCGAGCAGGCTGAGCGTGACCAGCAGCGTGGTGACCGCGCCGATCAGGACCAGCGCGTACCGCACGACCGCTGCGTGCGAGGTGCCGATGGCAGGCTCGAGCACCGAGTTCGCCTTGCCGGACAGGCCGAGGGTGGCCGCGCTCGCGAGCGCGCAGAATGCCACCGCCAGCCCGATCGCCACGATCTGGTTGGGGGCGTTTCCCCCGGTGAGGAAGTGATGAGAGCTGTTGCGGGCCCAGCCGGAGGCAGCCGCGGCGCCGATCGCCAAGACCAGCGCGATGATTGACTTCCAAGGCCTTGTCTTGGCCTTCACCTTGGCCACCTGTGCGGACAGGTCAATTTCCGTCCCGTCGGACAAGTGCATGGGCCCGATCCTACCGGCCTGGGACTGCTGCGGCTGGCGGGATCGGGCCTCATAGCGTGGGACTTGTCACGCAGGAGCAGGGATTACGCGGTTTCGTCAGGAGATGAGCGGCTTGCCCACCGGCAGGATGATCCTGCCGCCGATGCCGCCGGAGACGCCTGCCGCCGAGGTGTACCAGGCGACCAGGGCGGTGATGACGCCGAGGTAGCCGCCGACCTGGCTGAGGCCCGCGTTGCTGGTGAAGTTGCCGATGAAGAGGAAGATCTCGGTCAGTTCCAGGGTGAGGAAGACCAGGAAGACCGCCAGGTTCACCTGCGTGGCCATCAGCAGCATGTAGGTGTTGAAGATGGCGAAGGCGAGGAGGATCCAGCCAAGGTCGTGGCCGGTGGCAGCGGGCGCCACCCGGATCCAGACGAACAGGCCGATCCAGAAGCCCCCGTAGGAGGAGAACGCCGTCGCGGCGAACACGTTCCCTCTCCTGAATTCCCACATGCCGGCGAGCAACTGGCAGAGGCCGCCGTAGGCGAAGGCATACCCGAGGAAGGCAGTGCCCGCCGAGTTGCCATTCGTCCAGTGCGCGTTGACCGCGGAGAGGAGGAAGGTGGTAAGTGCGAACGCCGCCAGGCCGAGCGGGCCGGGATCGGCGATTGACGCGGCCGGCGCCGCAGGCGAAACTGCCGGTGTTACTTCGCGGTCTTCACTGACGCTCATAACGTTCCTCCGAGCTTGACCAGATCCTGGCGACCTGTCCGCCAGGCTGGAATTGATTCCGCCTTTAGCGTAACTCGGTAGTAACGCTCCCGCGATAGCCGGCTATGCAAGAAATAAAAGAGATCTGTGTGAACACGGGGGCAGATGCCGCGTTGAGCCCGGAAGCTAGAGTTGCGGTCGCAGGCGGTGACGGGCGCAACTCGTTCGGAAATATCGTCATTTATCAAACCATCTTGCATGGTGTCAAGGGCCAAATTTGCGCGTGGTCAATGAGTATGACGCGCGAGTCAGTTAAGCCGATGCGACCGGTGGTCGATTTCCCGCAAGGAATGTCGAAAGCCCTGCCCGAGTGGCGAGCACGATGACCCGGTCGTTCGCCTCAAGGCGGCGCGAGCGGCGCGGCGACCAGTCGAACTTAAGCGTGCCCCGTCCCTGCCAGGCCAGCACCCGGGCGAGCCGGTCCTGCTCAAGATCCGCCATCGGACAGCCGACGATGGGCGCGTCTGGCTCGACCCTGACGTCCGCGATCAGCAGCACGTGCCTGCCGACGGCGATGGTCCGCAGCACCCGGTGTTCAAGCAGTGCCGCCGCGAACGCGGGCGCGGCCAGGTAGGAGACCGACCGGGAGACAACGTTGGCCACCTTCCGGTGCACCCGGCCCGCGAGGTCGTCGTCGAAGAGCCGGAGCACGATGCGCAACTCCTCGTCGCGCATCGCCCTCGCCTGCAGCGCGGCCTCCAGGTTGACGATGTCGCTGCTGGTCACGCAGACCAGCGCGATCGCGGTCCTGATGCCCGCCTGGCGCAGCGTCTTCTCGTCGCAGGCATCGCCGACCACCACCGGCAGCCGGCGGCTGCGGGCGAACTCGGCCGCCCGTGCGTTCGCGTCCTGGTCGATAAGGACCGCGTGGAACCCCAGGTCGAACAGCCCGCCGAGCACCCGGATGCCCACCTCGCCGCCGCCGACGACGATCACATGCCCCTCGCCTGGCTTGGGCTCGCTCCTGACCCGGCCGGTCAGCCGCGCGCCGACGATCAGCGCGGTCACCACCGGGAGCAGCGCCATGCCGTCCGCGGTGAGCAGGATCTGCGCCACCTTCTCCGCGCCGTGGTCGCGGGTGGCGGTCAGCGCGGACCCGGTGAGGTCCATGACCCCCAGGTAGAACACGTTGCCGAGGCTGTACCCGGCCACGGTGAGCAGGACGAACCCGGCGATCGCGACCGCCAGCAGCACCGCGAAGATCAACTCGAATTTGTTGCTGGTGAGCCGCCCGAGGAAGTTGCGGGCGGCCCGCCGGGGGTGGCGGCGCACCCACCCGAGCTGCCGGACGAGCCATCGGCTGGCGCCGCGGAGTGCGCGCACCGGGTGGCGCTCCCGGGCGGCGGCGTCGCGCTGCGTGCCGTCGGCCACCGCGAGCACCAGGTCGGTGCCGCCCCCCAGCTGGTCCGGAGCGATGAGCTGGGCGGCCGTGTCCAGGTCGTCGGGGATGTCGAGCCCGCAGAGCACGTGGTCGGCGGCCACGTCCGCGCGCTTGGCGACGTGCAGGGTCTGGCCGGACAGCCGCACGTGGACCGGCGCGTGATCGCCGAGCGCGGCCTCCACCAGGGCCGGCCCGGCCAGCTGGCTGCTTGACATCACGGTGCAGTCGTTCAGCAGCCCGGTGATGTGGTCGCCGAGCCGGCGGTTATCGGCGCCGACGACGATGCGCAGGTCGGCGTTGAGCTCCTGCGCGCGCAGGGCGGCGTGGAAGTTGGCCAGGTCGTCCCAGCCGACGAGCGCCGCCGCGCGGGCTGTCGCCACCCCTGCCTCGCGCAGCGCGCTGCTGGTCAGCTCCGCGCGCTCGAGCACCGTGACCCCGGGGAGCGTGCCCATCCTGGGTCCGTGGTTCTTCGTACGGTCGGGAACGACGATCACGACCGCTTCGTTGTAGCGCCGGGTCAGCTCCCGGCTGATGCGGTAGGCGAGCGGGGTGTCGCCGCAGACGATGAGGTGGTTCCCGGGCGACGCGTGCGCCGAGGGATGCGGGGGCATGGGCTAGAGCATATTGGCAAGGGCATATTGATGACCGGCCCTGTAGTATGGAAAGGGCAAGCCTCCGAGGGGAAGAGTGCCCATGGCCAGCGATGACCCGATCCGAGCGTCAGACGCCGACCGTGAGGTCGTGGTCGACTCGCTCCGCGACGCGTACACGGCCGGGCGGCTCGACCTGGATGAGTTCGATGAGCGGACCTCGGCTGCCTATGAGTCCAAGACCTGGGGCGATCTGCGGCGGCTGACGGTCGATCTGCCCGCCCAGCCGATCCTCGGCGGCGACGTCCCCGGCCGCCGGTTCGTCAGCCAGCTGCCGCCAAACCAGTTCCCGGCGCACCCGTCCAGGGACACCATGCCGCCGGTCCGCCGGGGCAGGCCGGTCGGATTCCTCATCCCGCTGTTTGTCTGGATTGTGATCATGTCCCACGCGCCGTCGGGAGGCGGCTTCGGCGTCTTCGTGGTCAGCACGTTGGTGCTGGTAGTGATCATGAGCGCGCTCCGGCGGCGCTGACCGGGCCGGCCCCTGGCCGCGCGGCCGGTGGCCGGCCGTTAGCTCCGAAGCTGGCAGGTTGCTGTGAATGCTGTGAATACGGTAACGGCCGACACGTGCCGCAAAGCTACTCTTGTAAAGTCGTTGCGATGCCTTTCAACGACCCAATTGCCCAGCCTGAGACCGACGACAGCGGCCCGGTAACCGAGGGCGCGCCGCCCGCGAGCACCCGGGGGGCCGCCGGATCGGGCCGTCGGCCCCTCCACAGCCTGCGGCTCAGGTTGAGCGGAGTCGTGCGAGCAAACCGTACGTTCAGCATCATTCTGCTCGCCGCCGCACTGCTGCGGCTGATCGTGATGATCGGCTACCCGCCGGCCATGTTTTTCAACGACAGTTACAACTACATGACGGACGCGGTCACCAGGACGCCCGACATAGTGCGCAGCGACGGGTACCCGCTGTTCCTCTGGGCGCTGCTGCCGTTCCACAACCTGAGCGTGGTCACCGGGCTGCAGGCGCTGATGGGGCTGGCAATGGGCGCCGGGATCTACGCCGTGCTGCGGCGCCGGGGTCTGCCGTGGTGGGGCGCGACCATCCCGGCGCTGCCGGTGCTCTTCGACGTGTTCGAAGTCCAGCTTGAGCACATGATCGCCGCCGACATCCTCTTCTACGCCCTGGTAACGCTGGTGCTGGTGCTGCTGTGCTGGTGGGACCGGCCGCCGCTGTGGGTCGTGGTGCTCGCCGGGCTGGCGACCGGGTATGCGGCCACCGTCCGCACGGTAGGGGAGCCGCTGCTGGTGCTGGTGGTGATCGGCATGCTGCTGCGCCGGATGGGCTGGCAGCGCGTGCTGGCTACCGCCGTGGCGGGAGTGCTGCCCATCCTCGGCTATATGGTGTGGTTCCACTCTTCTACCGGCAAATACGCGCTGGATGAGTCGACCGGGACGTTCCTCTACAGCCGAGTGCAGTCCTTCGCCGACTGTAACCGGATGGATCCCTCAGCCAAGCTGCGAGTGCTGTGCGACCCGCGCCCCCTGAAGGACCGCCCGTCGTCCCAGGAGTACCTCTGGTCCAATAACACCCCGCTGTCGAAGCTGACCGGGGATAACAACGCTAACCGGTTTACCCCGCAGATCGACTCGCTGACCATGAAGTTCGCCGAGCGGGCGATCGAGAAGCAGCCGCTCGACTACCTCAAGGTGGTGGCCTCGGACACGCTGCGCACGTTCCGCTGGACGCGGCAGGGCACCAACGACACGTCCAGCGAATCGGCCGGCAACCTGGAGGGATCCGGTTCCAAGTTCCGCTTCGAGCCGGCATCGGTCGAGGCGGAGATCGAGTCGGCCCCCGGCTGGGTCACCACCGACCCCGTTAACGCCCCCGCGGCGCGTGACTTCGGCGGCGCCAACTACGGCGAGACGTCGGTCAATCAGCCCTGGTCGGATTTCCTGCGCGCGTACCAGACGGTGTTCTACCTGCGCGGCCCGTTCGTGTTCCTTTTCGTGGCGATCGGCGCGGTGGGTGTCTGGCTCGGGATCCGCCGTCGCACCCGGATCCCCGGCACCGGCTGGGGTGGCCTTCCGCTGCTTCCGTGGCTGGTGGGCGTCGCGTTGATCATCCTGCCCCCGATGACCGCCGGGTTCAGCTACCGCTACGTGCTCGCGGCGATTCCCGCGGTCTGCCTGGCGGCCGGGCTGGCCTTCAGCGGGCGCGGTTCGCTGATCACCTGGCTTCGCGGCCTGCGGAGGGCAAGGACCGAGGCTGCGTCCCCCGACGCCTGACCGCTACCATGACCCTGGCGTAGCCGCCGGGCTGGCTAGGCTCAGTTTGCTCAGCTCAGTGCAGAGGAGGCGTCATGCAGCGGACGGTGCAGACCCCGGACGGCCGGGTGCTCGCGGTTGAGGAAGCCGGCGACCCGGGCGGGCGGCCGGTCCTCGTGCATAACGGCACGCCGAACTCCCGGCACCTCTACGGCCCCGACGCGCGGGACGCGGCCGGGCGGGGACTGCGGCTTATCGGGTACGACAGGCCGGGCTATGGCGGATCGTCGCCGCGGCCGGGGCGGACGGTCGCGGACTGCGCCAGCGACGTCCGCGCGATCTGCGCCGGTCTCGGCATCGACCGACTGGCCATGTGGGGGGCCTCGGGTGGCGGTCCGCACGTGCTCGCGTGTGCGGCTCTGCTCCCTGACCTGGTCGCCGCCGCCGCGTCGATCGCCTCGCTGGCACCGTTCGACGCCGCGGGCCTCGACTACTTCGATGGTATGGGCAAGGAAAACGTTGACGATACCCTCCTCGTCCTCAATGACGAAGCAGCGGCCAGGGCGAAGACGGAGAAGGACAGGGAGGAACTCCTGGCCGAACCAGCGGACGACGCGGCCGGGTCCCCGGACGGCACCCCCGACGCATTCGAGAGCCTGCTCGCGCCGGTGGACGCCGCTGCCCTGAGCGGGGAGCTTGGCGAGTACCTGCAGACCTCGATGCGGGACGGACTTGCGCCCGGCAGCGAGGGCTGGTGGGAGGATAACTGCCTGATCAGGCCGTGGGGGTTCAGCCTGGCCGACATCAAGATCCCGGTCCTGCTGCTGCACGGCAGGCACGACCTGTTCGTGCCGTTCGGCCACGGCGAATGGCTGGCCGCGCACATTCCCGGTGTCGAGGCTCGGCTGTACGACGACGAAGGTCACCTGTCGCTACTGAAAAACCGTGTCTCGCAGGTGCACGGCTGGCTCTCAGATCACCTGTAATGCCAGGTCAATGACCTGATCGGGCCGGCCGGCGGCACTACGCATTGGCTGGTCTTGCGGGCTGGCCTGCCGGGGCCGGCGCGCCGGCCCCGGCTTCCTGGTGCGCCACTATCGTTTCCGCCCGGTGCGCGCCATGGTGGGGATCACGGCGGCGCCGACGGTCAGGTGCATCACGATCAGCCCGGCGGTGGCTGAGCTGGTCGTCGCGGCGGCTAGCGGCAGCGCCAGCGACGCCGCCAGCACCGCCAGCGCGCTGCCGGCCCAGATGAGGCGGGGACGCGAGGTGCGCCGCTCGAGCTGGGCGAGCAGCAGCCAGCCGAGCAGCGCGGCGGCCACGGTGACCCCGATGACCTGGCCGACCGCGATCGTCTGGATATGGCCCGCCCCGAAGCGGACGTTCAGGTGGATGCCAAGCAGCGGAACCTCCACCGCCCAGGCGAGGGCGGCGGCCGCCGCGCCGCCCGCGGCGCACAGCGCCCGCGCGCGGCCGTGGTTGGTGTCCGGTTGGGCGGGGGCGGTGATGGTGAGCATGCGCGTACTCCCTCTGGTTGCTGGCGGCGCCTGGTCACGCCGCTGATCACGAGGCTCTCCCGGACTGGGGTAATCGGGCATCGTCAGGCCGGCGCCTCGTGAGCTGCCGCGCCGGCCGTAGCGGGTACTCCCGGCGCAGTAGCCCGCCCGCCTGCGCAGCGACGATGACGCCGGACCGCCGCCGGTATACGCTCCCGGTGATGGGCATCAACCGCTCGGCCTGGCTGCCGCGACGCTGGCTGGAAGCCGCGGGCGTGGCGCTGGTGACCGCGCTGACTCTGGTTGGCGCCTACGCCGAGGCCAACCCGGTGCACCACTACGGTGGCCTGCACCTGGACAGCCACCCGCCGCCGGCCGCTTACCTGCTGCTGGCACTGCCCTGCGTTGCCCTGATCTGGCGTGACCGCCATCCAGTGGTGGTGCTCGGGATCGCCGTGGCCGGCGCGGTCGGATGGGCGGCGCTTGGCCAGATTGACGGCGCCGCGCTGGTCCCGGCCATCGTCGGCGTGTACTGGACCGCGCTGACCCGCGCGTGGGTTACCGCGGTTGCCGCCGGGCTCGCCGGGGCGGCGGCCATCTTCGTGACCGAGGGACTGGCCGGGCCGTTCGGCTGGTTCGGGGGCCCCAATGCCACGATGTGGCCGGAGTTGCTCGCAGCCGGGGCGCTCGGCGGGTACGTGGCGGCCCGGCGCCAGTGGCTGTCGGCCGAGGCTGACCGCGTGGCGCGGGCCGAGCAGGCCCGGGAGGAGGAGACCCGCAGTCGGGTGGATGCCGAGCGAATGCGGATCGCGCGCGAGCTGCACGACGTGGTCGCACACTCCATGGCGATGATCAACGTCCAGGCCACGGCGGCGGGCATGCGGCTGGCGGACGATCCCGCCAGCGCGGCCGAGGCGATCCAGGCGATCCGGGTGGCCAGCAAGTCCGGGCTGCGCGAGCTGCGGACCATCCTTCAGGTGCTGCGGCAGGCCGACGGCGGGAGCCCGGCGCCGGCGCCCGATCTGGGTGCCATCGGCGCGCTGGTCGAGGCGACAAGCGCGGCCGGCACGCCGACGATGCTGAGGCTGACCGAACCACCGGTCCCGTTGCCGCCGTCGGTCGCGCTGGCCGCGTACCGCATCGTGCAGGAGTCGCTCACCAACGTGGTCCGTCACGCCGGCCGGGTACCGGCAACCGTAGTCCTGCGCCAAGACGGCGGATACCTGCAGGTGGACGTGGTCAACGACGGCGGGGCAGCGCCCGTGGGCTTCAGCGACGGGGCCGGGACGGGGCTGGCCGGAATGCGCGAGCGGGCGGCCGCACTGGGCGGCACGGTGGATGCGGGGCCGCGGCCCGAGGGCGGCTTCGCCGTCCGCGCACGGCTACCGGTCACGTCCCTCACCCCGGCACCGGCCGCACGGCCGATCGCGAGCCGGCCGTGATCAGGGTCCTGCTGGCCGACGACCAGGCGCTCGTCCGGGCCGGCTTCCGGTATATCGCCGGCACCGCGCCCGATATAGAAGTCGTGGGGGAGGCCGCGGACGGGGCGGCCGCGGTCGGCTTGGCGCGCTCGCTCCGGGCCGAGGTGGTGCTGATGGACATCCGCATGCCCGGCACCGGCGGGCTGGAGGCGACCCGGCAGATCGCCGCCGACCCCGGGCTGAGCGGCGTGCGGGTCATCATCTTGACCACCTTCGAGGCGGACGAGTATGTCTTCGAAGCGATCCGCGCCGGTGCGAGCGGATTCCTGGTCAAGGACACCGAACCGGAAGACCTCATCAACGCCATCCGGGTAGTCGCCCGCGGCGACGCCCTGCTCTCGCCCAGCGTTACCCGGACGCTGATCTCGAGCATCGCCGGCCGCGGCCCCGCCCAGTCAGTCGACGCCTCCGCGCTGTCGGTACTAACCGACCGGGAGCGGGAGGTTCTCGCCCGGGTCGCCGCGGGCATGAGCAACGACCAGATCGGCGCGGCCCTGTTCATGAGCCCGCTGACGGCCAAGACCCACGTCAACCGGATGATGACCAAGCTCGGCGCACGTGACCGGGCCCAGCTGGTGGTGATCGCCTACGAGACCGGCCTGGTCCGGCCGGGGCTGCCCTGAGACCGTCGGCGAGCTGGGTGATCCCCGGCGGCCGGTCGCGGCCCGGCGGTCACGACGTCACCGCCGGTGGCTGACGGGGCGCTCAGGGTTTGCGACTGGCGTCCTCTCCCGCCTCGCGGGGCCAACCGGGGCGATGCGCACCAGGCTGTTGTACGTGACCACGGCGATGGCCAGATGCATGACGATGAGCACCGCGACCGCCTTGGCCGGCTGGCCCTTGACCAGGATGTAAAGGTCTGGCAGCCAGAGCACCAGCGTTACCAGCACGGCCATCCGCAAGAACAGCCAGCGGGGTGAGGAGCTGACCCGGGTAACAATCGGCCAGGCCAGGCAGGCGATCACGACGCCGATGACCGTCAGCTTGGCGTAATCGGAGAACTGGAAGTGGACGTATCCCTTGGTTGCCGGGAAGATGGCGGTGCCGATCACCACAAGCAGGGCATCGGCGGCCAGCGATCCGGCAATCGAGAGGACCGAGGCGGCCACGACCCGCACAGCCGACGGCTGCTGATGAACAGGCGCGAAGTCCACCCGGAAAAAATTCAGCACGCGGTCGAGCGGCGACGGCAGTTGAACGGGCAAGATTCCTCCCCTTAGTAAACACTGATGCGCTGAACGTAGTGCCCGGCGGCTCCGGGGAGCTACCACCCACAGAACGAAATCCAAGGCCCCGGTCTCATCCTCAGGTCGGATCGCCCTGCGGCCCGCTGCCCGGTCAGTGGAAGCGGGCGAGGTGCCAGGGGGCCGCCAGGTGCACCGTGAGCACGGCGATCACCAGGCCGGCCAGCAGCGAGGCGGCCACCAGGAATAGGCGCAGGCCCCGGCCACCGACCACCGCTGCCGTCCTGGCGGTGTAATCCGTGTGAACACCGACGCGGCGACCGCTCAGGGACTCCGCCGCCAGCACCCTGCCGAGGCGGGGCAGGTACGCCAGCACGTGCACGGTCATCGCGCAGAACCAGATAATGAAGGACCCTTTGTGCAAGAACAGCCACGTCGGCCGGCCGGCCGGCCCGGTGACGGCGAGGGCGATTCCGGTGCCGAACACGGCCGCCGTCGTCGCGATGATGATCGGGCCAAGCAGGCGCAGCAGCGGGGCCGGCGGGCCCTTGCGCTGGTACGGGGCGCTGCCGGTGTAGTACCGGGTGAACCGGTAGACGGTCGAGCCCGCCTTGAGCGCGACCGGGCCGAGCAGCAGCATGCCGATGAAGAAATGCGCCGTGAGCAGGCGGCCCAGCCGCAAGATGGTGACGCCCTCGGCCGCCAGCAGCAGCAGGAGCACCGCCCCGGTGAGGGTGGTCAGCCGCTCATTGCCCTCGGCGCCGCCTGACTTGCCGCCGTCGGCCCGCGTCGCCTGGCGCTGCTGAGCCTGAGGCGGATGACCGCGCGCCTCACCGGGGTGCGGACGCCGCTCGTGGCCTGGCTGGCGCGGCGGCCACGGCGGCGTGTTTTCCGTGTCCAGCGTCGGCTCCTTCATTTGCCGTGCCCGGGTTTTACCGCGATTAGAAGTATCAGGAATCGCTGTGCAACTTCTCATGCACTTCTTTAGCACTGGTTAAGAATTCTGCTGAACTTCATCTGACCTCCCGGTGGGAGGACAGCGCCGCCGGGCCATTGCTCCGCAAGGCCGCCCGCTTGACCAAGCGGCAGCACGGCGCGGCGGTGCGATCCGCGATTCTTACGCTGCGCAGAAGCGCGTCAGTGCTCTCCCAGAGACTCACCGGCGATCCTCATGCTGTGACACGCACCCAGTACTCCAAGGCCAGCCTGGCCCGGGATGACGGCCTTCGCCGGGTCAGGAAGATCACCTGGCGCGTCGGCCTGCTGTCCGCGGCCGCCGCCACCATCCTTGGCGCCAAGTTCGCGCACTTCACGGCGGTGCTGCCGCACCTGACGGTCGGCGGCTCATCCTCGTCCGCTGGATCGTCATCCACCGGCACCTCGACCGGCACTTCCTCCTCGTCGGGGGTCTCTTCTTCCTCTGGTGGCGGTACCAGCACCAGCGGCGGATCCTGAGCCGACGGCCGTGATGCCAGGCGCCGCCGTCGCCACCGCCACCAGCCCGCTCTGGTTCGCCACCCGCGCCACCGGGCTCACCGCGCTTGTCCTGCTCACCTGCACCGTGGTGCTCGGCATGGTGACCTCGGTCCGGTTCGCCAGCCCCGCCTGGCCCCGGTTCATCACGGTCTCACTGCACCGCAACCTCTCGCTGCTTGCGATCGTGTTCACCGGGTTGCACGTGCTCACCACGGTCACCGACCCGTTCGCCTCGATCAGTGTGATCTCCGTGGTGGTCCCATTCACCTCGGGGTACCGGCGGATCTGGCTCGGACTGGGCGCGGTTGCCTTCGACCTGCTGCTCGCGGTCCTGGTCACCAGCCTGCTGCGGACACGGATCAGGCCGCGCTGGTGGCGCGCGGTGCACTGGGCCGGCTACGCCTGCTGGCCGGTCGCCCTGGTGCACGGGCTCGGCACCGGCACCGACGGTGCGACCCGCTGGGTGCTCGCGATCACCGCCGGCTGCGCCCTCGCGGTCATCTCGGCGGGGATATGGCGGCTGGCCGTGGGCTGGCCCGCGCACGCGCGGCTGCGAGTGGCGGCCGCCGCCGCGGGCGCGGCGATCGCGCTCGCCACGGCGGGCTGGGCCTGGGTGGGTCCGCTCGCCCCCGGCTGGGCGCGCCGGTCAGGGACGCCGACCACGCTGCTCGCGCGTTCGTCGGGGAACGGCACCACGACCAGCGCCGGTTCAGCTGGCGGGGGCAGCGCAGTGAGCAGCGTTCGCCCGGGATCCACGGTTTTCCCCGCTCCTCCTTTCCAGGCGCGGCTCGCCGGGACGGTCGCATTCGCGCCGGGCGCGGCCAGCGGGGACCGCACCGTCACCCTCGCGATGGCGGACGGCAGCGCGGTGCGGCTGAAGATCGTGATCAGCGGGCCGGCCGTGCAGAGCGGCGTCGCGATGACGGCGAGCAGCGTCACGCTCGGGCCCGCCTCCGCTCCGGCCCGGTACGCCGGGCACGTGGTCGTGCTCGAGGGGGCGGTGATACAGGCGACCGTCTCCGGGGCGGGCCGGCGCCTATCCCTGGCTGTTGATCTGACCAGCCAGACGAGCACGGCGGTGACCGGCACCGTCACCGCCCGGCCGGCGGGGCAGTTACGCGCCGCTCGCTCGGTGAGCGCGACGGCGGACAGCGAAGGAGCGTAATCAAGTTGAGGGGTCCATCGGTGACAGGTGAGATGGCGGAGCTGACAGGCGACGCGGCGTCAGCACGGGCCTTCCGGGGCCCGGGGCTGCCGAGAGTCCTGCCGCCGTCGCCGGCCGGCAGCCTGCGCGCCCACGAGGGGCAGCACGGGGTGCCCGGGCTCCGCGGCGTGGCGCTGATCGGCGAGGTGGAGCGGGCCGGGTTGACCGGGCGTGGCGGAGCGGCCTATCCGGCGGGCAAGAAGCTGGGCGCGGTACGCGAGCGGGCGGGCCTGCGCGGGGCGGTCGTGGTCGCCAACGGCATGGAGTCCGAGCCGGCCAGCGCGAAGGACGCCGCGCTGCTCGCCCGGGCACCGCACCTGGTGCTCGACGGGATCGCGCTTGCCGCGGAGTCAACCTCGGCGCGGGCGGCGTACCTGTGCGTCAGGCGGCAGGCGCAGGCGGACGCGCTCGCCGCCGCCATCGCCGAGCGCGACGGGTATGACCCGGTGCCCGTCCAACTGACCATGGTGCCGGAACGGTACGTCTCAAGCGCTGAGTCTTCCCTGGTCAGGTACCTTAACGGCGGCCCCGCGCTGCCCGGGTTCGCGGCGCGGCGGCCGTTCGAGCACGGCGTCCGCGGCCGGCCGACGCTGGTGAGCAATGTGGAGACGCTGGCCAACCTGGCCCTGATCAGCCGGTACGGCGCGGACTGGTTCCGCTCGGCGGGTACCAGGTCCGCGCCGGGGTCGGCGCTGGTCACGGTGTCCGGCGCGGCACGGCACCCGGGGGTATACGAGATCGCCTTGGGCACGCCGGTCCTGGACGTGCTCAAGCTGGCCGGCGGCAGCGGCGAGATCGGCGGCGTGCAGGCGGTGCTGGCCGGCGGCTACTTCGGCAGCTGGCTTGCGGGCGGGCCCGCGCTCGGCACTCCCGCTGCCCCGGATGCGCTGCGCGCGGCCGGGGCCGCGTTCGGCGCGGGCATCTTCCTCATCCTGCCGGCCGCTGGTTGCGGGCTGGCTGAGACCGCGCGGGTGGTCCGCTACCTGGCGGGGCAGAGCGCCGGACAGTGCGGCCCGTGCCTGAACGGCCTGCCGGCCATCGCGGACGCGCTTGAACAGGTAGCCTTCGGCCCCGGCGGCCGGAAGGCGCACGTTCAGGCGCTGCGCTGGCTGCGCGACCTGTTCGGGCTGGTCGAAGGTCGCGGCGCCTGCCACCTCCCCGACGGAGTGACGCGGCTGGTCGGCAGCGCACTACGGGTCTTCGCCGACGACGTCCGCGCCCACGAGCGGGGACCGTGCCTCGCCGCGCGCGGCAGGCCGGTGTTCGCGGTGCCGTCCGGGCCGGCGCTGGCCCCGGCTTGGCAGGCGCGCCGGTGAGCAAGCGGCTGCGGGTGAACCCCATTCTGTGCGAGGCGCACGGCGTGTGCGCCGAACTGCTGCCCGAGTTGATCCGCCTCGACCCGTGGGGCTATCCGATCCTCGCCCCTGGCTCCGTCCCGCCCGGCCTGGAACCACTGGCCCGCCGCGCGGTCACCTCCTGCCCAGCGCTTGCGCTGCTGCTTGAGCCGTCCCCGCCCGCCCCCGCCGACGGCAGCCGCTGACTACTAGGCTCGTCACCCTGGATACGGCTGGTGACGCACGGTGGCTCAGCCACGGTGCCCCGGCCGTCTGCCGCTGATGCCGGACCGGTGACGGCGGACGTCAGCTGATCTTGCTGGCCGCCGCCTCATCAATCAGGAACAGCGTCCGCTGGGTACCCTGCGCCCCCGCGGCCGGCAGCTTGTCTTCCGGCTCGTCAGCCAGCGCGCGGGCGACCGCCTCCGCCTTCTCGGCCCCGGACGCCAGGATCCACACCTCGCGCGCGGCCCGGATGGCCGGGAAGGTCAGCGAGATCCGCGTTGGCGGCGGCTTGGGGGAGTTCCGCACCGCCACGACCGTCCCTTGCGCGGTCACGGCGGGCGACTCGGGGAAGATCGACGCGACGTGGCCCTCTGGCCCGATGCCGAGCATGAGCACATCGAAGACGGGGACCGCGACGCCGCCCGGCGCGGCTGGCTCCGAGGCCGCGACGTCCGCCAGCGCGGCCGCGTACCGCGCGGCCGCCGCATCGACGTCGTCGCCGTCGGGCCCGTCCGGGCCGGGCATCGAGTGCACCCGCGCCTCGTCAACGGGAATGTGGTCGAAGAGCGCCGAGCGGGCGCCGGTCTCGTTCCGGTCCGGGTCGCCCTCGGGGGCGAAGCGCTCATCGCCCCACCAGAAGTCGACCGACTGCCAGTGGACCGCGTCCCGCGCCGGGGACGCGGCGACCGCCGCCAGCACCTTCGTGCCGATGCCGCCGCCGGTCAGCACCAGGTGGGAGCCGCCGTCGGCGGCGAGGGCGTCGGCCGTGCACGTTATCAGCCGGGCTGCCGCCGCCGCCGCGAGAAGATCCCCGTTGGCGTGGATGAAGACCTCGCGCGTGCTCATTACCTAACCTCCCGTTGACAGTATCCGGATAGACGCACACCCGGACAGGCTCACTGCCCCGTGTGCGGCGGTTACTCGTCTCCCAGCTCGTCTTCGAGTTCGTCCCCGAGCTCGTCCGCGAGTTCCTCGTACGGCTCTTCCTCAATGACCGCGGCCGGGTGCGTGTCCGCGTAATGCAGCGTCTCCGCGTACACCTCATCCGGGTCGAGCCGCCGCAGCTCCTCGGCCAGCAGCTCGGGGATGTCCCGTCGGTGCAGCGCCACCATCCGGTCGGTCCGTCCCGGCCAGGAGAGCGTGGCGGTGCGGCCGTCGGCCCGGGTGATCTCAATGTCCCCCGCCACCGTGACGAACTTGGAGCGGGTGATCCCCGGTCCGCCGGAGTCGGTCCGCGCCACCGGCACGTCGAGCCGCAGTGACAGCCAGGCCGCGATCAGGTCGGCCGTGGGGTTGCCCTCCTCGGCGGCGATCTCGCCGGCCGTGATCTCGGGATGCGCCTGGTCCAGGGTGGCCGCGAGCAGCGTGCGCCACGGCGTCGCCCGGGTCCAGGCGAAATCGGTGTCGCCTGGCTGATAGGCGGCGGCGAGGCCCGCCAGCATGTGCTGGGGCGCCTCGGCCGCGGCCGAGTCGGTCACCCGCCGCTGCGCCAGCACGCCGAGCGGGTGCTTGGCCGGCTGATCCGGCGCGTTGTCCGGCCACCAGGTGACCACGGGCACGTCCGGCACCAGCAGCGGCGCCGCCACCGAGTCCGCGTGCTGGCCAAGCGGACCGTACATGCGCAGCACGATGGTCTCGCCGGGCGACGACTCACCGACGCGGATCTCGGCGTCGAGCCGTGAGTCCGCCTTGGGCTTGCGGGTGATCACCGCCAGCACCCGGCACGGGTGCTCGCGCGCGGCCTGGTTGGCGGCGCGGATCGCATCGTACTGCGCCGCCTCATCGGTCACGATGATGAGCGTCAGCACCATGCCAAGCGTCATGCCGCCGAGCCGGTGCCGCGCCTCGGTCAGCGCCTGTGAGATGGCACCGGTAGTGGTGTCGGTCAGGTCGATCGTCATCGGAGTTTCGCTTCTCTCCCTCAGCGGCCCTAGTGGACCTTACCGGCCCTTAAAGCCGACGCCAGGCGCGGCCGTCGCGCTCCATCATGGCATCAGCGGACGCGGGCCCGGCCGAGCCCGACACGTACTGGTCCGGCTTGGTGTTCTCGGCCCAGAACTGCTCGATCGGGTCGAGGATGCGCCAGGAGAGCTCGACCTCCTCCTGCCGCGGGAAGAGCGGCGGGTCGCCGATGAGCACGTCGAGGATGAGCCGCTCGTAGGCCTCGGGTGAGGCCTCGGTGAACGACTCGCCGTAGGCGAAGTCCATGTTCACGTCGCGGACCTCCATCGCCGACCCGGGTACCTTCGACCCGAACCGTACGGTGACGCCCTCGTCCGGCTGGACCCGGATCACCAGGGCGTTCTTGCCGAGCTCCTTGGTGTCGGTGGCCGCGAACGGCAGGTGCGGCGCGCGCTGGAACAGCAGCGCGATCTCCGTCATCCGCCGGGTAAGCCGCTTGCCGGTGCGCAGGTAGAACGGCACGCCCGCCCACCGGCGGGTGTCGACCGACAGCCGCACGGCCGCGTAGGTCTCGGTGTGCGAGTCAGCCGGGATGCCGTCTTCCTCGAGATAGCCGAGCACCTGACGGCCGCCCTGCCACCCCACCGAGTACTGACCGCGGGCCGTGCCGGCGGCGAGGTCGGCCGGGAGCCGGACCGCGGAGAGGATCTTCTCCTTCTCCTGGCGCAGCGAGTCCGCGTCGAACGACACCGGCTCTTCCATCGCCGTCAGCGCCAGCAACTGCAGGAGGTGGTTCTGGATGACGTCCCGCGCCGCGCCGATGCCGTCGTAGTACCCGGCCCGGCCGCCGATCCCGATGTCCTCCGACATGGTGATCTGCACATGGTCGACGAAGCCGCGGTTCCAGATCGGCTCGTACAGCGTGTTGGCGAACCGCAGCGCGAGGATGTTCTGCACCGTCTCCTTGCCGAGGTAGTGGTCGATGCGGAACACCGACTCGGCCGGGAAGACCGCGTCCACGATCGCGTTCAGCTCGCGCGCCGATTCCAGGTCGCGGCCGAACGGCTTCTCGATGACCACCCGCCGCCACGGCGCGGGCCCGCCGGTCGCGGGGGCCGGGCCGGGGTCGGACAGCCCGGACCGCTTCAGCTGCTCGACCACGGTGGGGAAGAACTTCGGCGGGATCGACAGGTAGAACGCGTAGTTCCCGCCGGTGCCGCGCTCCGCGTCAAGCTCGCGCACGCACCGCGCCAGCTCGTCGAACGCCTCGTCATCGGTGAACTCACCGGGCACGAAGCGCACGCCCTCCGACAGCTGCTTCCAGACCGTCTCGCGGAAGGGCGTGCGCGCGTGCTCCTTGATCGCCTGCTCGGTGATCGTCGCGAAGTCCTCGTGCTCCCAGTCCCTGCGGGCGAACCCGACCAGCGAGAAGCCGGGTGGCAGCAGGCCGCGGTTGGCCAGGTCGTACAGGGCGGGCATCAGCTTCTTGCGCGCCAGGTCACCGGTGACGCCGAACATCACCATGACGCATGGGCCGGCGACCCGGGGAATCCGGCGATCGCGCGGGTCGCGCAGCGGGTTGTCGAGCCCGTGTTCGGCCGCGATCACCCCCGGGTTTGCCGGAGCCGGACCCCGGGTGCCGGTGTTCGGCTCGTCCATGATCGGAACCTCCAAGTTCCCGTGTTTAACAGCAGGGCCAGCCAGCAGCTTGCAACTGCTAGGAGTTCAGGTTCAGCTCGTTCTGGATGGTCTGCAGCAGCTCGGTCCAGGACGCCTCGAACTTCGAGACGCCCTCGTCCTCGAGGACCTGGACCACGTCGTCGTAGCCGATGCCGAGCGCCTCGAGGTCGGCGAAGACCTTCCGGGACGCCTCGTACGTGCCGTGCACCGTGTCGCCCGCGAACACGCCGTGGTCGGCGGTCGCGTGCAGGGTCGGCTCGGGCATGGTGTTCACCGTGTCGGCGACGACGAGGTCGATGACGTACATCGTGTCGGGGTAGGACGGGTCCTTGGTGGACGTGGACGCCCAGAGCGGCCGCTGGGTCTTCGCGCCCTTGGCGGCGAGTGCCCGCCACCGGTCGCTGTCCAGTTTCTGCTCGAACAGCTCGTAGGCCAGCCGCGCGTTGGCGATGGCGGCCTTCCCCTTCAGGGCGAGCGCCTCCGGCGTGCCGATGGCGGTCAGCCGCTTGTCCACTTCGGTGTCCACCCGGGAGACGAAGAACGACGCCACCGACGCGATCGTGGAGATGTCGTGCCCGTTGGCCGCCGCCGCCTCCAGGCCGGCCAGGTAGGCGTCGATGACCTCGCCGTACCGCGCGAGAGAGAAGATGAGGGTCACGTTGACCGAGATCCCCTCGGCCAGCGTCGCGGTGATCGCGGGGATCCCCTCGGCGGTCGCCGGGATCTTGATGTACATGTTCGGCCGGTCCACCAGCCACCACAGCTGCTTGGCCTCGGCGATCGTCGCCTCGGTCTTCCGCGCGAGCCGGGGATCGACCTCGAGCGACACCCGCCCGTCCACGCCGTTAGAGGCGTCGTAGACCGGCCGCAGCACGTCGGCCGCCCAGCGGATGTCGTAGCTTGTGATCATCCGCGACGACTCTTCGACCGACACGCCCCGCACGGCGAGGTCCTTGATCTGCTCGTCGTAGGCGTCGCCCTTGGACAGGGCGGCGGCGAAGATCGTCGGGTTGGAGGTCACGCCGCGGACGTCGAGGTCCTTGATCAGGCTGGCCAGATTCCCGGTGGTGAGCCGGTTCCGGCTGATGTCGTCGAGCCAGATCGATACCCCGGCGTCGGTGATTTGCTTGAGCGTGTCGCTCATGTCCGTCTTCTCTCTTATGTCTGTAAGCGTCGATGAAGTCGTGGTGATTAGGCCTGCGCCGCCGCGATGGACGTCCGGGCGGCGGCGGCCACCGCCTCAGCGGTGACGCCGAACTCCCGGTAGATCACTTCCTCGGCGGCCGACGCGCCGTAGTGGTCGACGCCGACCGACGCGCCCGCGTCGCCGACGAAGATCCGCCACGGCGGCGTGACGCCCGCCTCGACCGATACCCGCGCCCGCAGCCCCCTCGGCAGGACTTCCTCGCGGTAGGAGGCGTCCTGCTGGTCGAACCACTCGACGCAGGGCATCGACACGACCCGCGCCGAGATGCCCTCGGCGGCGAGCAGTTCGCGCGCCGCGACCGCGATCTGCACCTCAGATCCGGTGCCGATCAGGATGACGTCGTCGCCGTCGGCCATCACGTACGCCCCGCGGGCCGCCCCGTCGGCCGACGCGTACTTTGAGCGGTCGAACGTCGGCACGTTCTGCCGGGACAGGCAGAGCCCGGCCGGGCGGTCGGTGTGCTCGAGGATGGTCTTCCACGCCACGACGGTCTCGTTGGCGTCGGCCGGGCGGATCACGTCAAGGCCGGGGATGTTCCGCAGCGACCAGAGGTGCTCGATCGGCTGGTGGGTCGGGCCGTCCTCGCCCAGCCCGATCGAGTCGTGTGTCCAGACGAAGGTGACTGGCTGCTCCATCAGCGCCGCGAGCCGGACCGAGCCCCGCATGTAGTCGCTGAACTGCAGGAAGGTGCCGCCGTAAGGGCGGGTGTAGCCGGACAGCACGATGCCGTTGAGTATCGAGCCCATGCCGTGCTCGCGGATGCCGAAGTGCATCGTCCGGCCGTACGGGTTGCCCGGCCACATCTCCGTCTGGCGGTTAGCGGGGATGAAGGACGGCTCGCCCTCCATCGTCGTGTTGTTGGACTCGGCCAGGTCCGCCGACCCGCCCCACAGCTCCGGCAGCACCGGCGCGAGCGCGGTGAGGATCTTGCCGGACGTCCGCCGGGTTCCGGTGCCCTTGTCATCGGCCGGGAAGACCGGCAGCGCGGACTCCCACCCGGCGGGAAGCGATCGCGCGGCCAGCCGGGCGAAGAGCGCGGCCCGTTCCGGATGCTGATCTTCCCAGCTCTTGAACTTCTCGTCCCACTCCGCGTGGGCGGCCTTGCCCCGGTTGGCGACCTCGCGGGCGCGGGCGACGGCCTCCTCCTCGACCGGGAACTTCACCGCGGGGTCGAACCCGAGGATCTCCTTGGTCGCGGCGACCTCGGCGTCACCGAGCGCGGCGCCGTGCGCGGCCCCGGTGTTCTGCTTGGTCGGGGCGGGCCAGCCGATGATGGTGCGCAGCTGGATGAACGAGGGTTTGTCGGTGACCGCCTTGGCCGCCTCGATCGCGTCGTAGAGCGCCTGCACGTTCTCCTGGTACGCGCCGTCGGCGGTGATCCAGCTGACGTGCTGCACGTGCCAGCCGTAGGCGGCATAGCGGGCGGCGGTGTCCTCATCCTTGGCGATCTTGGTGTTGTCCTCGATCGAGATGTGGTTGTCGTCGTAGATCAGGATGAGGTTGCCAAGCTCCTGCACGCCGGCGATGGAGGAGGACTCGTGGGTGATGCCCTCCTCCATGTCACCGTCGGAGGCGAACGCGTAGATGTAGTGGTCGAACGGCGACTCGCCGGGGGCGGCGTCGGGGTCGAACAAGCCGCGCTCGCGACGGGCGGCCATCGCCATGCCCACCGCGTTGCCAACCCCCTGGCCGAGCGGCCCGGTGGTGACCTCAACGCCCGGGGTGAGCCCGTACTCGGGATGACCGGGGGTGATTGAACCCCATTTGCGCAGTGCCTTCAGATCGTCCAGGGTCAGCCCGTACCCGGACAGGTAAAGCTGGATATACAAGGTCAGCGAAGAGTGCCCGCAAGAGAGCACGAACCGGTCCCGCCCCGGCCATTTCGGGTCGGCCGGGTCATGCCGCATAATCCGCTGGTAGAGCAGGTAAGCGGCGGGCGCGAGTGACATCGCGGTCCCCGGATGCCCGTTCCCTGCCTCCTGCACGGCGTCCATCGCGAGGACGCGGACCAAGTCGACGGCGCGCTCATCGGCGGCGGTCCAGTCGAGGGCGTGGTTGCTCAACTTGTGAGTCCCTTCTGCAGAGTCTCTGGCGTCCGCCGCCTCCGGAGGAAAGCGCACGGCGAAACGCGGGCGGGCTTGAGCCCCCCTGTGGTCAACCCTGCCCACGTCTATAAAGCCTATCCCGCCCTGTGCGCGGCGGAACGCCGGGGGCAGACCGTTTTCACAAGGTTCACCGTATCGTTGGTCTAGACCACCCGGGGTGGACGGTCTAGACCAATCCGGACTTATCGCACACACGGTGAGGCAGCGGGCATGCGCAGTATGCTTCCGCGTATGTCCGAGCCGCCGGCGTCGCTGGATTCGTCCGAGGCGTCCAAGCCGGGTGAGGCAGGTGAGGCGGCTGATGCGCCCGACGCGGCCTCAGCGGAGACACCGGAGGACACCTCTGCGGCCAGATCCGAGATCACCACTGAGGCCGCGCCTGAGATGACACTCGAGACCGTGTCCGGGTCGCCATCGCGAGCGTCGGGGGAGCCCGATCCAGCGTCAGCAGAGTTCGGTCTCTGGGCGGCGTTGGCGGACCGCGAGCCGGCCAGCACCCCGGTCGGTTTGATCGTCGGCATCGCGGCCGCGGCCGTGTGCGCGTTCGTCGCGATCGGCATCGACGCGGTGCAGTCGTTCGCGGCCGGCGACGGCCCCGCGCCGTTCGCGATCGCGCTGCCGCTCGCGCTGCTGCCGGTGCCGCTGCTGATCCTGGTGGTGCTCTGGGTGGACAGGCTCGAGCCGGAGCCGCGGCAGAACCTGGCCTTCGCCTTCGCCTGGGGAGCGGGCATCGCGGCGCTTTCCGCGCTGATCATCAACACCGCCGACCTGGAGTACGTGACGATGCCGGCGCTCGGCGCGACCACGGGCCAGTACGTGGCCGCGACGATCGGCGCGCCGGTGGTCGAGGAGACGATGAAGGGTCTGGTCCTGTTCGGGCTGCTCTGGTGGCGGCGGGCCGATCTCGACGGGCCGACCGACGGGGTGATCTACGCGGCCATGGTCGGGCTCGGCTTCGCCATGGTGGAGAACGTCGGCTACTACATCAGCGCCATCGACACCCCGGAACGCGGCGGCATCGCCCTGCTCGGCTACACCTTTGTCCTGCGGGGTCTGCTGTCGCCATTGCTGCACCCGATCTTCACCTCCATGACCGGCCTCGGCGTGGCCTACGCGGCGTCCCGCCCCCGCGGATCGCGCGGCGCGCGGTGGGCGGTGCTCCTCGGCTGGCTGGCCGCGGTGGTCCTGCACAGCTCCTGGAACTGGCTGTCCCTGCTGGGCGCGGCGGGGCTGGTCGGCGGTTACCTGATCATGTCCTGCGTGTTCGGCGGGCTCATCCTGGTTCTCGTCAGGGACCGGCGTCGCCTCGTCGGCCTGATCCTGCGTTATCTCCCCGGCTACGCTTACACCGGCCTGGTGACCCCCGACGATGTGGGCATGCTCGCCTCACTGCCCGCCCGCGCGGCCGCCCGCACCCGGGCCCGCACCGCCGGCGGCCTGGCCGCCGGCGCCGCGATGGGCGACTATCAGGCCGCCGCGACCGAACTCGCCCTGGCCCGCGGCAAGTCCGCGCGCGGCGTGCTCTCCGCCGCCGCCTTCGCCGACCGCGAGCGCCATCTGCTCGCCCTGATGCGGTTCGCCCGGCACTGGTTTGCCCCTGACGGCCGCCACCCACAGTCGCTCGGCAGCGAGCCGGAGTAGCGTTTCAGTTGTGTTGCTCTCCGCCCAAGGTGCCGTGCTGCTCCTGATTGACTTGCAGGAACGTTTGATGCCCGCGATTCACGACGGCGACGCGGTGGTGGCAAGGGCCGCGCGCGTTGCCCAGGCGGCGAAGTTGCTTGACGTGCCGGTCCGCGCGACCGAGCAGTATCCGGCCGGGCTGGGCGACGCGCACCACCCCCGGTTCCGCGAGGTGCAGCAGTTGCTTAAGTAAGCGACCGCGGCTTCAGTAAGCGGCTGCGTTCTCCAGTTTCCCCAGCCAGTCGGCGAAGGCCTCGGTTCCGGCGAACGTCTCGTCGGCGAGCTCGAGCAGCCGCCGGTCGGTCTCCTCGCCGTGGTCGATCACCAGCGCGTACCCGCCGGCGTCATGCGCCGCCCGCAGCGCCGGAATGTCACCGAGATCGTCCCCGGCGTAGGCGAACGCGGTCAGATCGGCGTGCGCGGCCAGCAGCGCGGAGATCGCCGATCCCTTGTCCACGTTGATCGGCGGCCGCAGTTCCTCAACCAGCTTGCCAGGCTCAAGCCGCAGTCCCAGTTCCTTGGACACGCGTGACGTCGCCTGGCGCACCTGGTCCGCCGCGGCCGGGTGATCTGGCGCCTGCCGCCAGTGGACCGCGACCGAGACCGACTTTTCCTCCACCCGGATGCCGGGCGAGCCCGCCAGGAGTTCGCGCAGCCTTCGGTCCGCCTCCCGCACCGGGGCAAGCCAGACCTCGGCCTCCGGCGCGATCTGCCGCGCGCCATCGAAGGACTGCTCCATCCCGTAGGAGCCGAGCAGCGGCACCCCGGGGGCCTGGACCCGGTCCTCCAGGAACCCCACCGGCCGGCCCGAGATAACCGCGACCAGACCAAGCCCGCCGGCCAGCCGGGCCAGGCTGCCTGCCACCCGATCCGGCATCGCGCTGGTAGTGGGGTCGGCCACGATCGGCGCGAGCACCCCGTCAAAGTCGAGCACAAGCCCGGCCCGCCCCGGATCCGCCGCCAGCGCCGCAAGCGCCGAACGCGCCCCCGCCTGACCTGTCATCGCACCTCTCCTGACGCCTCACCAGCTACCGCTGATTCTCCCACCCGCTAGCACACCGCCTGCTCCTACCCGCCAGCGCACCGCCGAATGTCGGCGGCGGGGGTTATCGTCGGGCCATGGCTGACTTCTCCGGTACCGATCTGCGCGGATCGCGCTTTGACCGCGCCGACCTTTCTGGCGCCCGGTTCTGGGCCAGCGACCTGAGCGGTGCCCGGTTCCAGGGCGTGGACCTGAGCCGGGTCGTGATGCGCGGCGTCGAGATGGCCGACGTCGAGATCACCGGCGAGTTCATGAACGTCACCATGAACGGCGTCGACATCGCGCCGCTGGTCGAGGCCGAGCTGGACCGGCGTTACCCCGACCGGGTCAAGATGCGGCCCGCGGACCCGGCCGGATTCCGGGAAGCCTGGGAGATCCTGGAGCGGCTCTGGGACCAGACCGTCGCGCGGGCGCGCCGCCTGCCGCCGGAGCTGCTGCACGAGTCCGTTGACGGCGAATGGTCGTTCATCGAGACGCTCCGCCACCTGGTTCTCGCCACCGATGCGTGGGTGCGCCGCGCGATCGGCGGCGATCCTGCCCCGTGGCACCCGCTCGGCCTGCCCTGGGATGAGGGGGCCGACATCGCTGGGATCCCGTGCGACCGCGCCGCCCGCCCGTCGCTTGACACGGTGCTCGAACTTCGCCGCGACCGGATGGCCACGGTGGCCGCCACGTTCGACGCCCTGACCAACGAGTCGCTCGCCGCGTACACCACCCCCGTCGAAGGTCCTGGCTGGCCCCGACCGATGAGCTATCCGGTCCGTGAGTGCCTGCTAATCGTCCTCAACGAGGAATGGCAGCACCGGCTCTATGCCGAGCGTGACCTAACCGCCCTGGAAGCCCGGCTTGCGGGTTAGACGGCGTGCGGGATCTTGAATGGCTGGGCGGCGCCGGCGTCGATCACCATCGTGGTGCCTGTGACGTAGCGGGCTTCGTCGGAGGCCAGGTACAGGACGGCGTTGCTGACGTCTACGGCCTCGACCCAGGGGATGGGCAGGGCGTTGAGCGCCTTCATGCCCACGGCGGCCTGCTCGCGGGTGACATCGGGCGCGCCGCCCATGAACAGGGAATAGCCGGCCGGGTTGGCAATCATCGGGGTGTCCACCGTGGTGGGGTGGACGGAGTTGACCCGGATGTAGGCCGGCGCCAGTTCGACCGCCAGCGCGCGCATGAGCCCGACGACGCCGTGCTTGGCGGCGGTGTAGTGCGCGAGGGCGGGGAAGGCGATCACCCCGGCGACCGAGCTGGTCAAGATGATTGACCCGCCCTGACCGCGCTCCACCATTGCTGGCGCCGTGGCCTTCACTGTCTTCCATAGCCCGGTGAGGTTGATGTCGATGACGTCCTGCCACATCTCCTCGGTCAGGTCCAAGGCCGGGGCGAAGCTGGCGATTCCCGCGTTGGCGATGACGATGTCGATGTGCCCGAACTGGGAAAGTCCCGCGTCCGCGGCCGCCTGGAGCGACGCCAGGTCGCGGACGTCGGCCCGCAGGGCGACGATCCGGCGGTCAAGCGACTCGACCAGCTTCACCGTTTCGTCCAGGTCTGCTTCCGTCGCGCCGTCATAGGGCACGCTGTCGAAGCCGTGGCACACGTCCACCGCGATGATGTCGGCGCCCTCCTGCGCCAGCCGGACCGCGTGCGAGCGGCCCTGCCCGCGCGCGGCGCCGGTGATGAAAGCGACCTTGCCCGCTACTCTTGCCATAGTTGCTCCCCATATTGCCGAATATCGCCCCTATCCTTCCATTAAGGGATTGAATTTGACTAGCGGCGAAAATCAGGGCAACGCGGATTTCAGGCGTCGAGGCCGATGGAGCGGCGGAATTCGGGAAGTCCTTCGACGGTCAGCTTGTGCTCGTAACGGATCAGGTTGCCAGGTTCGAGGATTATCCGCTGGAGTGTTGCGGGCTTGTCCATGCGCCTGAGGACGTCAACGCCGTTCTCGGTGTACCCGCACTTCCTGCTGACCGCCAGGGAAGCCGGATTGTCGGTGAACGCACTCGACGTGATGAGCTGCCCTTCCAGATGGTCGAAGACGAACGCGCAGATCACCTTCCGCATCGCGGTGCCGATGCCGTGGCCGTGGAATTCGCGGCCAAGCCAGGACCCGGTTTCGCCGATACGGGTAATAAGGAAGTCCCGTGCGTGGAACCCCTGACTGCCGACTAGCTCGCCGTCGAAGAACACGGCCAGGTCCATGCCCCAATGGTCGGGGGAGAAGCGGGTGCGCTGGCCCCAGTGGAACTGCGCCAGGCTGCGCGGCAGCTCGTCGGCGGGCTTGAGCGACCACGGCACGACGAACGGCATGAGGTCGGGGTGGTGGACGCCCTTGATGGCGAGGTCGGCCAGTGGGCCGATCAGGCCGTCGGTGATCCCCCGGAGTTCAACCGGCCCGGCCGTGATCCGGAGGCCAAGCAGGGGCAGCGCCGTCGCGGCCGATGTCATCGCCCTGTCTCCCTCAATGCTGTGCCGTGCGGTGGCGTGTGATCGGACCCATACGACCACGTCTGCCGGCATCAGCGCCACCGGATTTCCCGCGTCCCCGCTTCCCCGGGGCCCGGGAAATGGAGGGACAACGCGAAGCGCGCTCCCGTTCCATACCGCTTGAATTTGTGGTTTTGATCTTTCTCGGCCGGCTGTATTGCATTCGCCGCGGGTGCTCGGACTGCTGGGGCGCGTCGGCCTTGGTGGTTGAAAAGTCCTATAAAGCACGACTTAACCGGCAAAGTAGCCGCGCGGCGCGAGCGGGGCCGCGGGAATCGGCGCCGTCGTGGCCGCGGGCGTTATGACGATGCTCTTTGCTAATGGCTACCCGAACTTCGGCGGGCGGCGTTCGAGGAAGGCGCGGACGCCCTCGGCGTAATCGCGGGAGGCGAGGGCGGCTTCGCGCAGCGCGGCGTGCGTGTCGTCGTCGGCCGTGACGCCGTCGAGGATGCGGGCCACCGTCAGCTTCACCGATCGCTGGGTAACGCCCGACCGGGCGGCGAGAGTGGCGGTGAGCTCGGCCACCGCCGTGTCCACGTCGGCGTGGACCTCGTCGACCAGTCCGACTTCGGCGGCCCTGGCGGCGTCGATGTCGATGCCCGACATAAGGATGAACTTGGCGCGGGACGGGCCGACCAGGTCCACCAAGCGCTTGGTGGAGCCGAGCGGGTAGACGATGCCGAGCTTGGCCGGGGTGATCGCGAAGCGGGCGTTAGTGGCGGCGAACCGCAGGTCGCAGGCGATGGCCAGGGCGCAGCCGCCGCCATAGCAGTGACCGTGGATGGCCGCGATCGTCGGTGCGGGGAACGTGGCCAGCGCCTCCTCGGCCTTCAGCACCGCGTCGTCGTAGGCGGCGGCCTGTTCCGGAGTTGACCGCGCGGTCTCGAACTCGGAGATGTCCGCGCCCGCGGAGAACGACTTGCGGCCTGCCCCGCGCAGCACAAGGACGCGGACGCCGTCCATCGCCGCGGCCTCGGAGAGTAGCCAGGGAAGGCGGGTGAACATCGCGTAGGTGAGCGCGTTCAGCCGGTCCGGGCGGTTGATGGTGAGCGTCGCGACCGGGCCGTCGCGGTCGAGCAGGAGCGGTTCGGCCGCGGCCTCGTTAAGCGTCGTAGGCTGATTTTTCACGGCAATAGCGCCTTCGTTGCCGGGGACGGCGTCCTGGTGCGCGTCGGGTAGTCCATCCCACGATCATCTCTCGTCCCGGCCAGCGGGCCGGACCGGGCTCGTCGCAGCGGAGCAGCAGCAGGTGCGGGAGCCGGAGCGGGAACGGGAGCAGCCGCGCCGAGCACGGGACCCTGGCCAGGCACGGCGCTGGCTGGAGGGCGAAGCGGAGGCGGCGGCGGAACTGGCCGGGCGCACCCGCTTTCCCACGCCGGAGCCGATCGCGCTTGGCGACCCGGGTGCGGGCTACCCGCTGCCATGGTCGGTGCGGACGTGGCTGCCGGGCACGGTGGCGACCGGCGCGGATCCAGGCGGATCGGTGGCGTTCGCGGGCGACCTGGCCGAGTTCATCACCGGCGTCCGCTCGATCCCCACCCGTGGCCGTACCTTCTCCGGTGCCCCGCGGTGGTGACCTGCCCGCCCACGACGAGTGGGTGGACCTGTGCCTGCTCCGCAGCGACGGGCTGGTCGACGTGACCGCGCTGCGCCGGATCTGGGCCCGCCTGCGGGAGCTGCCGCGCGACGGGACCGGGGATGTCATGAATCATGGCGACCTCATGCCCGGCAACGTGCTGGTGTCGGACGGACGGCTGGCCGGGATCCTCGACGTGGGGGCCTAGCCCCCGCCGACCCGGCCCTTGACCTGGTCAGCGCCTGGCATCTGCTCGCGGCGGGACCCCGGCGGGCGCTCCGCGAGGGGCTCGGGTCCGGCGACCTGGAGTGGGCCCGTTGCTGTAGATGGTGCTGGGCACCGCGGCCGGGTTCTGATAGTTTTCCGTGCAGCGTCAAGAGTGCCAGCGTCAAGCCCCGGCTCGCTGGCCGGCAACCCTCGTCCGCAAGGGGTGCCCCGGGTGAGGACGTGGCCCGTTCCCAGCCGGGACGGGCAAGCGTGGACCCCGCATCGCCCGGGTCCTGAGCAGTGCCGGAGACTTCGCATGACACTCCTTGCCGTTGAACCATGCCGTGGCGCCGATGAGACCGACGTCGCTCCGCTCGCCGCGGTGGTCGGCGCGAACCTGAAGGTCCCGCTCGTCCAGGGGGGCAACGCGCGCTACGTCAACCTGGACTACGCGGCCAGCGCCCCCGCGCTGCGCGCCGTCGCCGACCGGGTGGCCGAGTTGCTGCCGCTCTACTCGAGCGTGCACCGCGGGGCCGGCTACGCCTCCGCGGTCTGCACCAGCGCCTATGAAGGCGCCCGGGCCGAGATCGCCGCCTTCGTCGGCGCCGGTGACGACGACGCTCTGCTCTTCACCAGGAACACCACCGACGCGCTCAACCTGCTCGCCACCGCGGTGCCGCGGTCCGCGCCCGGTGGCGGCGCGGGCCGGTCGGGCGGGGTGGTGCACCTGGATATCGAGCATCACGCCAACCTGCTGCCCTGGCAGCGGCTCGGCGCGCGCGTCGTGCGGGCCGCAAGCACCCGGGCGGAGACCGTGGCCGCGGTCGAGGCCGAGCTGGCCGCGTCGCCCGCCGCGCTGCTGGCCGTCACCGGTGCGTCAAACGTGACCGGTGAGTGCCCGCCGCTGGCCGAGCTGACCTCGGTCGCGCACCGCCACGGCGCGCGGATCGTCGTCGACGGGGCCCAGTTGGTGCCGCATCGCCGGGTCTCGCTGACGGAGTCGGGAATCGACTACCTCGTGTTCTCCGGGCACAAGATCTACGCGCCGTTCGGCGCCGGGGTGCTGGCCGGACGGCGGGACTGGCTGGAGTCGGCCCCGCCCTACCTGGCCGGCGGCGGTGCCGTCCGCGAGGTGCGGCTTGGCGGAACCGACTGGGCCCCGGTGCCCGCCCGGCACGAGGCGGGCACCCCCAACGTGGTCGGCGCGGTCGCACTGGCCGCCGCCTGCCGGGCGGTGGCCGCGCTCGGGCCGGACGCGGTCGCCGCGCACGAGACGGCGCTGGTCCGTCGGCTTACGCAGGGGCTGGCCGCCATTGACGGGATACGCCCGCTGCGGCTGTGGCCGTCCGGCCCGGCCGACGGCGAGTCCGGCGAGACCGACCGGATCGGCGTGGTCACGTTCACCGTCGACGGCTATCCGGCCGGCCTGGTGGCGCAGTACCTCTCGGCCGAGCACGGCATCGGCGTCCGCGACGGGCGCTTCTGCGCCCATCCGCTGCTGGCCAGGCTCACCGCCGAGGGCACCGGGGTACGTGCCAGCCTGGGTCTTGGCAGCCGCGCGGCCGATGTCGACCGGCTCGTCGCCGCGCTGGCGGAGCTCCGTGACCGCGGCCCGGCCTGGACCTACGCCGTCACCGAGGCCGGCTATGCCCCCGACCCGGATCCCCGCGCCCTGCCGGACTGGCTGGCGGGCGAGGTGCACGGACCGGCCTCGCCCTGCACTGACTGATAACGGTCCCGGCGGCGAGCCGGACTCCCGCGAGCGGGGAAACTCAGTACCGGCCGTACTGCTGCTGCCAGAGGGACTCCGCCTGCTCCCGGGCGAGCCGCTTGGCCTCGCGGGAGTCCGGGTGGCCGTAGCGGTCCTGCTGGAAGTGCTTTTCGATCTCCGCCACCGCGAAGCCGGCCGGCATCTCCTTGCCCAGCTCGCGAAATCCCGGCAGTCTGGCCCGTCTCGGCGGCCGGGCCACTCTCTGTCACGGGCGTCACTCAAGTGGCCTGCACGCGGTCCGCTTAGCCGCTAATGTCTGTAGCACACAGTTAACACCCGCGTACGGAAGCCAGGGGTCAGGCGGATGACAATCAGCCGGGAGAGTGAGGTACCGGGCCGCCGACGGCTGCCCCGGAGCCTCATCCTGCTCGGCCCGAGCCGGAGCGCCGGCCCGGGCGCGGACGCGGTCCGCCCGCTGGTCGCCGCGCACCGCCGGGTCTTCCCTGGCGCCGACGCTGACCTGCTCCGCCGCGCCTACGCGGTCGCCGACCGCTGGCACGCGGGCCAGACCCGCAAGTCCGGCGCCCCCTACATCACCCACCCGCTGGCGGTGGCGATCCTGCTGGCCGAGATCGGCATGGACACCACCACGCTGGTCGCCGC
>JBEKEK010000023.1:0-123660 GCA_050013875.1 Trebonia sp.
ACTCGGTGTCGAACAGCCGGCGCCAGTGGCAGACGGCCGCGTTGTGGTCGGGCACGACGATATTGACGTGCCCGAGCCGGGTCACTCCGACGGGGTTGCTCACGGGCATCTCTCCTTCGCGACCACCCGGAAGACGGGCATGGTTCCAGTGCCGTCGGGCTTGGGGATGAATTCTGCCTGCACCCGGGTGCCCGACGCGACCGCCTCGAACCCGGGTCCGCTCGCGGCGTCGGCGCGGATGTTGGACAGCAGGGACCAGCCGTCGTCCATGTCGATCACGGCCAGCACGTAGGGTGCCGGGTGGGCCGGGCCCGGCGACCGGTGCACGATGCTGAACGAGTAGACGGTGCCCGTGAGCTTGCTCGCGATCCACGTTAGGCCGCGGCCACGGCATCCCGGGCAGACCGGCTCAGGCGGGAAGATGCGCTTGCCGCAGTCCGCGCATTGCTGGACGAGCAGTTCGCCTCGCTCGCATCCCGCCCAGAATGGGGCGCCGTACTCGGAGGTGGCGGTGTCTATCGGGGTCATGAGCGACTCCCGCCGCTGGCCGGCCCGCTTTGCGGGGGGCCAGCGATCATCCGGGTGGGTGAGTACTCCATGACGATCTGGCCATCTTGGCGGCGCACCAGGTTACGGGTGGCGACGATTCCCCGGTTGCCCTTGGACGTCGGCCGCGCCGCTGTCACGGTCCATGCCACACCGATCGTGTCGCCGACAAACACCGGGGCGGTGACGGTCATCGTGGTGCCGAGGAAGGCGATTCCCGTTCCGTGGATAACGTTGGTCTGCATCAACAGGCCCTCCGCGATAGAGAACGTAAGGGCGCCGGGAACCAGCCGGCCGCGGTAGCCGGCCTGCTGGGCGCCGGCCGGGTCCATGAACAGGGGCTCGGTGAAGCCCATCGACACGAACCTCATGAGATCCGTCTCGGTGACCATTCTCGACGCGGTGGAGTACGCCGAGCCCACGGTCATGTCGGTCCAGTACAGCCCGCGGACGAAGGGCTTCGGCCAGTCCTGCGTGGCCGCGCTCACCTTGGCGGTGCTCACAGCGTCCTTCCGCTCGCTCACAGCTTCCCCAGCAGGGCGACTTCGAAATGCTGGGCGGCCGAGCCGGAGTTGGTCGCGAGCGCGACTTCCAATCCGTCGAGTTGCCGGTCGCCGGCGTGGCCACGCAGCTGTATGACGGACTCAACGATCTTCAGCGTCATCTGCTGAACCATGTTCCACGTGTAAGAGAGCAGGCCTCCGTCGAGGTTGGTCGGGCAGGTCCCTTTCCTCTCCAGCGTCCCGCCCTCGGTGAACGCGCCGCCTTCCCCCTCGCCGCACAGGCCAAGCACCTCGAACTGCCGGATCACCTCGAAAGACGTGGGGTCGTAAAGATTGAACAGATCGACGTCAAGGGCGGTCAGTCCGGCCATGCCGAAGGCGCGCTTGACGGCGTCGGCGCCTACCCGCTGCACGTCTTCGTAGCGCGCGAGCCCGGACCACTGGCCCTGCCTCATCTCGCTGCTGGCGCCGAGAATGCCGATCGGCGGGTGGCGCAGATCCCTGGCGCGCTCCGCCGTGGTGATCACGATGGCGGCGCCGCCCTGTGCTACCAGGCAGACGTCAAGCAGATGCAGCGGGGAGGCCACCATGCGGCTGGCCAGCACATCGCTGGCCGTGTAGGGGCCCTTGCCGTACATCACGGCCGCCGGGTTGGCGGACCCGTGGTTGCGGATAGTCGCGGCCACGCTGGCCAGCTGCTCGGGCGTGGTGCCGTACTCGAACATGTGCCGCTGCGCGACGTTGGCGAACAGCGGCACCGTATATGCGCCATACGGTGTATGAAACTCCGACGATTTACCGATCATGCCCGCCCCGCGAGGGCCGGCCGTGCCGCCGCCGACCACCACCACGTCGCACAGTCCGGCGGCCACCGCCGCCGCCGCCTTGCTCACGCCCCGGACGCCGGCCGTGTCCTGGATGCCCTCGGCGACGTAGCGTAGCGGCCCGCCAAGTATTTTCGCCCAGTGCTGGCCGTCGCCGTACTGAGCGCCAGGCAGCGACCATTCGAGGCCGACTCCGTCCACGTCGGTGGGGCTGAGGCCGGCGTCGTCAAGCGCCCCGCACACTGCCTCGAGGGTGATGCCGAAGTCGGTCCTGTTCGGGATCGACCAGGCCTGGCGCGTCGCGTAGACGCCAGCAATAGCCACCTGCCGCTGCCTCAAGCTCGCTGGTCCTTCCCGTTCGAGATATGCGCACCGCTCCCGGGGGAGGCGGTACGACCATCGACAAATATTTACCTTACGCTGTATAAAGAATGCGAGCAAGAGTACTCGTGACGGAAGAAGGGAACCCCGCCTATGACCGCGACGTCCCCCGTGCCGTTGGCGGCACCAGCCGGGCCGATTCCCGTAGATCTCGGCCAGCTGCGGCATGAGGTGCAGGCCTTCCTCACCGGCGCACGGGCGGCGGGCGTGTTCAGGCCGACCGTTGACTGCTGGCTGCGGGGCTTCGACCTGCAGTTCAGCCGGGAACTTTCGGCGCGAGGCTGGCTCGGGGTCACCTGGCCGGAGCGGTTCGGCGGCCGCAACTGGCCGAGCGCCGCGCGTTTCGTCATCACAGAAGAGCTCCTGCGCTTCGGCGCCCCGATCACCGCCCACTGGATGGGCGACCGCCAGATCGGGCCGTCGCTGCTGCGCCATGGGACACCGGAGCTCCAGCACGAGTTCCTGCCGAAGATCATCGCGTCGGAGGTCACGTTCTGCATTTGCATGAGCGAACCCAACGCCGGGTCGGATCTGGCGGCGGTTGCCACCCGGGTCATACCAGCCGAAGGCGGGTGGCTGGTCAACGGCACGAAGATCTGGACCAGCCACGCACAGCACGCCTCGCACGGCTACCTGCTCGCGCGAACCTCCCGTGGCCAGCATCGGCACGACGGCCTAACCGAGTTCATCATCGACATGGACTGGCCGGGAATCACGGTAACCCCCATTGCCGACATGTCCGGCCGACGCCACTTCAACGAAGTCGCATTCGGGAACGTCTTCGTGCCGGCCAGCCGGGTACTCGGGGAAATCGGCAACGGCTGGCGCCAGGTCACCGAGCAGCTGTCCTTCGAACGCGGCGGCCCAGAACGCGTGCTCACCGCCTATCCGCTCCTCGAGCAGGCCGTAACGCAGGTGGCGGGCAAGCCGCACCTGCACGCGGAGCTCGGAGAGATTATCGCCAGGCTTCGCACACTGCGCCACATGGCCCTATCCCTGACCGACGCGCTCGACCGGGGCGAGGCGCCGGTTCAGCAGGCCGCGACGCTGAAGGTCGTCGGCACCGAGTTCGAGCAGCGCGTGGTCGACTTCGCCGCCCGCGCTCTCGATGTCGAGGCCGACCCCCTGAGCGACGGTGTCGCCGGCCTGCTGGCGGGTGCGATCACCGCGTCCCCTGGCTTCACCATCCGCGGCGGCGCCACCGCGGTCCTGCTGTCGATCCTCGCGAAGGGACCGAACCGGTGACCACAGAAACCGCCCAGATGCTGCGCTCGCTCACCAACGAGGTGTTCGGGTCGCAGGCGGCCGACCTCCGGCACGCCCCGGCCTGCCTGGGAAAGCCATGGGACACGATCCGCGAGCTGGAATGGCCGATGGTCGGGATTCCCGAGTCTCTCGGCGGCGCCGGCGGTGACCTCGAGGACGTGCTCGCGCTGGCCGAGGGCGTCGGCCGCAACGCCGTGAACCTGCCGCTGCTGCCGGCCCATTCGGCTTGCGCCGTCGCCGCGGCAGGCGGCCGCGGCGACCTGCTTGCCAAGCGGCTCGTCGTGGAGACGCAGCCTCGCTGGTCATCGCTGCGGGTCGAGGAGCTGGGCCGGCACCTGCGGATCAGCGGCCAGGCACGACGCACCCAGTGGGCCAGGCACGCCGACGCCCTCCTGATCCGCGTGCAGGAAGCGGCCGGGTCGCGTTGGATCGCCTGCGATCCGCGCGATCCCGCGGTCACGATCACCCCGGGACTCAATCTCGCGGGCGAACCCCGCGATGACGTGCTCTTCGACAATCTCGTCGTCGGCGTTGAAAACCGATGGGAGCACGCGGACGACTCGCTGGCAACGAGCGGCACCCTCCTTGGATGCGCCGCGCTTGTTGGCGCGATCGACGCCACGGTCGCTCTCACCAGCCGGTACGTCAGCGAGCGGGAGCAGTTCGGGCGGCCGCTGATCGCGTTGCCGTCAGTCGCCCAGGCCGTCGCGCTGATGCGCTGCCGGCTGGCCGCCGCACGCGCGGCGGTCGAGACCGCACGCCAGGCACCGACCATCATGAATTGCGTGGCCGCCCACGTTGACGTCGCCGACTGCGCCGGCCGGGTCGCCCGCTCCGCACATGACCTGCACGGGGCGATGGGCGTGGCCGGGGAGTACGGCCTGCATCGGTTGACCAAGCGCCTATGGGCGTGGCCTGAGGAGGGCATCAGGCAGACCGATGCGCGCGTCAAGCTGGGCCGGCACGCCGCCGAACGCGGCGCGGCCAACCTGTGGTCCGACGTCATCGCCTGATCGACACCCGACCTGATCGACACCCAGCGGAGGACAACGGTGGCCGAGCCAATAGCTGAGCCGACCATGCTCGACGGGGATGAGGAAGTCCTGGGCGACCCCAGCTTCCAGATGTGGGTCCGCGACGGCGAGCCGATCGTGAGCGGCTCGTACTTCATGCACCCGCCGCTGCGCGCCAAGAGCGCGCAGTGGGATCCGCACGTGCCGAGCCGACTGCTCGTCCTCGCGTCAGACGGCACCCTATGGGCGGCCGAGAACGTGCAGAAGACCGGCGGCGTCACCGCGCAACTGCATCCGGTGGACTAGTAAACCTTGCCCTCTTGAATTCGTCTGTTCTTACGGCGTATAGTCACCGCAACGTGCCAAAGGTGATCCCGGTCACTTCCCTTTTGAGGCACTAGGACAGAGGAGTTCAGGTCCATGTCAGAAGAGTTGCTCGTTCCGCAGGAAACGCAGGCGCCGGCTCGCATCGACCCCGATGCGAGCCGGCTGACCGAGCACACCTCCACCGCGAAGATCCTTGGCATCCTGGCCACGCTCGTGCTCGCCATGGAGTGCGGGCCGATGGCCGCCACGGTCTTCTACCCCGCCACACCGCAGATCGCCGCGCACTTCCGGACGACGCAGGTCGCGTGGGGTGCCACCATCGTGGTCCTGACCGCGGCCTGCCTGACCCCGCTGATCGCCAAGCTCGGTGACAAGATCGGCAAGAAGAAGGTGACCGTGCTCGTCATGGTCGCCGCGCTGGCCGGCAGCGTCCTGTGCGCGGTCACGCCCAGCTTCGGGCTGTTCATCGTGGGCCGTGGACTGGAGGGCCTGTCGATCACCGCCGCCACGATCTCGTACGGCCTCATCAGGGACCTCATGCCCCGCAAGTTCGTGCCTGTCGCGATGGGCATGCTCGGTACCGGTCTTGGCGCGGGCGCGATCGCCGCGCCCTTCATCGCCGGCGCCTTCGTCGACGGTCCCGGCTACAAGGGGCTGTTCTGGTTCCTGGCGGCCTACAGCCTCGTCGTGATCCCCATGGTGGTCTTCCTGATCCCTGAGTCGTCCGTCCGCGTCCGCCGTCGCTTCGACCTGGGCGGCGTGGTCCTGCTCGGCGCCGCCGCCGGCCTGATCCTGATCGCGCTGTCCAACGGCGAGCAATGGGGCTGGGGCTCCGGGCGGACGATCGCCTTCCTGGTACTCGGCGCCGCGTCCGGCGTCGCGTTCGTCCAGGTGGAGAACCGCATCAGCGAGCCGATGTTCGGCATGCGACTGCTGCGCCGCCCCGCGATGGCGATGACGTTCACGATCGCGTTCCTCGGCCTTTTCCCGATCATGGTGTTCACGTATGTCATGCCGCAGATCGCCGAGACGCCGGCCATCCCTGGACTGCACTACGGCTTCGGGGCATCGGCCACGCACTACGCGGTGATCACCGTGGGCTACGGCATCCTCGGCACCTTGTTCGGTCCGATCGGCGGCTACTTGGCCGGCCGCCTCGGCCCGCGGATGCCGATGATCGTCGCGATGACGCTCGCGCTCATCGCGCTGGGTGGCCTGGTCCTTTGGCACAGCCAGCCCTGGCAGATGGCCCTGTTCGCGACGATCCTGGGCATCGGCTACGGATGCAACTTCGCCTCAACGCCCAACCTTGTCGTTGAGGCGGTGTCGGCCGAGGAACAGAGCGCGGGCGCCAGCATGCTCGCCTTCGCCCAGAACATGGGGGCCGGGGTCGTGCCGGTGCTGATCACGCTGGTCTACAACCAGAACGTGTTCTTCACCGACCAGAAGACCGGTGTGTCCATCCCCACGAACGACGGCATCGACCTGGTCATCGGGATCGGCGTGGTCGGCTCGCTGGTCGCCCTGGCCTGCACCCTGCTGATGAGGCACGGCCGTCAGGCGGCGTCGGGCGGCGCTCGCCCGGACAGGGCCCTCCTGGGCCGCTGAAGCACCGCGACGGCGGCTCCGCTTCTTCGCGCAAGAAGCGGAGCCGCTGTATTTAGATCCCTTTTGACTTTCATAGTTCTTACACCGTAAAATAACTGAGGCGAGCAATCGGAGGACACAGAGCATGGCCAAGAAGATTTGGGCGAATTCGGGAGACTCCCACTTCCTCGAGCCGCCGGACCTGTTCGACCAGATCCTGCCCAAGGCGCTGGCCGATCGCATGCCGCGAGCGGTCAAGGACCCGGACGGCGCCAAGGAGACCGTCTACGTCGACGGCGAGGTCTTCGTCCGGCCGCTGCCGAAGCCGATCAAGGACGGCGAGTACAAGGGCGAGACCATCAATACCCTGGCGGTTCGCCCGCCGGGATCCGGCGACACGAGGCTGCGCCTGCGGGACCTCGACCAGGAGGGTATCTGGGGTGAGGTCGTGTACCCGTCCCTGGGCATGTGGGCCAACATCATCAAGGACCGCGTGCTCGTCGCTGAAGGCTCAAGGGCTCTCAACGACTGGGCCATGGAGGAGATACAGCTCGTCGCGCCGGACCGGCTGATCGCGACGGCCATGCTCCCGCTGCTCGACGTCCAGGATGCGGTCGCGGAGACCTACCGCGCCAAGGACAAGGGCTTCTACGCCGTCTACCTGCCAACGGTGCCCCCGCCTGGCAAACCGCTGTACAACGCCGACTACTGGGAGCCGCTGTGGGCCGCGATCGAGGAAACCGGCCTGGTGCTGACCATCCACATCGGCACCGACGGTGAGACCACAGTCTTCCGCGGCCCGGGTGGCGCCGTCATGAACTACGTCGAGACCACCTACGGCGGCCAGCGGGCCACGACGCAACTGATCAGCGGTGGCGCACTCGACCGTCACCCCGGCCTTAAGGTCCTCATCGCCGAAGGCGGCGCGGCGTGGGCGCCATTCCTCGGCGACCGCATGAACGAGGGCTACCGACAGCACGGCATGTTCGTTCGCCCGACGCTGTCACTGCCGCCGAAAGACTACATCTACCGGCAGGTGTACGTTTCCTTCCAGCACGATGTGACGGCGGTCCCCGCGCTAACCGGGATGGGTTACCAGAACGTCATGTGGGGCAGCGATTACCCCCACCTCGAGGGCACGTACGGGCATACGCAGAAGACGCTGCATGAGCTGTTCGACGGTGTGGACGAGAAGGTCCGGCATCGGATCACGGTCGGAGCGTTCCTCGACCTCTTCCCGCACATCGGTGAACCGCGGGGCGACGAAGAAGAGTTCTTCTAAGGCGGCGCCAGTTCATCATCGCCTCGGGCAGGGGCACGGCCGCCGGGTCAGCGCCGCCGGCGGGCCGGCTGGATGGCCGGGAAGAAGCCCTTGACGGTCCCCTCGCTCATCAGCGTCAGCGCGCGGGCGCGGTCGTGCTTCTTGCCGTGGTGGCCCTCCAGGGCCATGATCAGTGCCATCCCCATGACCGCGCGGGCCGAGATATCCGGTGACTCAAATGGGTAGCCATGGCGGTCCTCAACCTCACGCCATGCCTCGGCCAGGCGGTCCATCGCCACCGCGAAGTGCTCGCGGTAGAACCGCTTTGCCACCTGCGGGTCACCGAAGAGCACCAAGCCGAGCAGCGGCAGTATCTGTTCAAGGGTGGAGGTGAGCTGCCGGTAGAGGCCGGTCATCGTCTCCAGCTGGCGCTCTGGCGTTAGCGGCTGATTCCGGTCGACCATCGCCGATGCCTCGACCAGATCGTCCACCGCCTTCGTCAGCGGTTCCACGACGGCCTCGAAGAAGAGCTGGTCCTTGCTCTCGAAGTGGCGGTAGATCACGCCCTCGCTGATCCCGCTGCGCTCGGCGATCAGCTTGATCGTGGTGCCGTTCATGTCACCGGTCTCGGTGAACGCACGCCTCGCGGCGGCCAGGATCGAGCTCTTCCTGGCCTCGGCCGTCAGCCGCTTGCGCTTGGGCGGCGCGGCGGCGGCGGTCTCCACCGGACGCGGGGTGGTCGCCGACTTAGCCACGAGGCCTCCTCGTGTCCGGGACACTGCCTGCGATAAGTGCGCGCATACTCTCATCGTAGCTGGCCGTGGCCCATCCCAGTGGGCGCCGCCCCGTGCCGCTCCCCCGAATCGCGGGGCGTGGAAATCACTCACCGGGTGCGGAAACCGTCATCGCCGCCCCGTTATAGTGAGTGAGCGTTTTATCGCTTAGCCCTCGCCACGGGTGCTCTTCGGCCGCCCTGCTCGGCCTGGGCGCCTGAGGCAGAGCCGCCCGCGCATTCGACCGTCAGCTTATGTTGACGTCCACCGGTCCGTCAGCATAAGCTGACGACATGGAATCCGTGCGTGACATCGCCGAAGGTGCGGGCAGCACCGACCCCGACGTCGGCCTTCGTGCGGTGGCTGCCCTGCGCACGCTGGCCGAGCGGCTGGAGATCCTCCAGGTCGATAACGCGCGGAAGCTCGGCTGGTCGTGGCAGCAGATCGCCGAGCGGCTCGGGGTCACCAAACAGACGGTGCACCGCAAGCACGGCAAGCGGACCGGGAGAAGCTGATGACCGAGCACCTGCGCATGACCCCGGACGCGATCGCGGTCGCAATCGGCGCTTACGAGCACGCCCTGCGGCTGGGACACGGCTACCTCGGCGCCGAGCACTTCCTGCTCGCCCTGGCCAACTCGGACCAGCCGGCCGGCCCGGTGCTGCGCGGCAATGGCGTCACGCCGGAACGGGTCGAGCAGGAAATCGCCCGCCAGGCCGGGGCCGCCCTGTTCAGCGACCTCGACCGGGACGCGCTTGCTGCCATCGGGATCGACGTCAACGCCGTGCGCGCCTCGGTCGAGGCATCCTTCGGGCCGGAAGCCCTGACCTCGGCCAGCCAGGCCCTGCACCCCGAGCCTCGGGTACGGAGGCTGGACCCTCGCCGTGTGTCCGGCGCTTCGCGGGACGGGGTTTTCCTCCGGCACTCCCCCAGCGCCGAGCAGAGCGTGCACAACAGCCAGGTTCTGGCGCAGGCCCGGCACGACCCGCAGGTCACCGTCGAGCACCTCGCGCTCGGCCTGCTCGCCGTCAGCGAAGGTCCGGCGCCTTCCATCCTGTCGGCGCTCGACGTGTCAGCGGAGCAGTTGCGCGTCGCGATCCTCGCCCGTTACCGCCGTCCCGCAGCGGGATGATCATCTACTTCGGCGGCATCTTGCAAGCGAGCTCGTAGGCGAGGTACCAGGCGTTGACGGTGCCGACGCCGTCGACCAGGCTGTAGACGGCCCGCGCGTTGAAGCCCTTGATCGTGTAGGTCTTCGCCGGCTTGCCCTGGACGAAGGTCACGGTGTTGTTGCCCGAGGTGACGGGCACGATGCCGGGTGCCTTCTCCTCCGACAGCTTGTACAGCGTCGGGTTGATGACACCGAGGGCGTGGCCGGCCACCTGGTCGGCGAGCGCAACGATGCCGGCGAACTCCGGCGTCGCCTCGCTGGTGCCGCAGCTTGGGTACCAGCCCGCCGGGGTGTCCTGCTGCGGGAAGCTCTGGTAAGTGAACACCGGGCTGCTGCAGGCACCGTTCATCGAGACGTCCGGCACGCCGCGCGCGCTGCCCACCACGTTCTTAACGCCATTCTGATAGGACGGCCGGGTGAAGAGGACGGACAGGCCGCCGCCGCTCGCGTAGGGGTCTGTCCCGCCGCCGAGGTGGTTGTTGTAGGTGTCGTTCCACGCCACCGACGTGAACGCGCTGTGCTTGCCCGCCACCAGTTCGGTGCCGCCCACGCCGGTCACCAGCGGGTCGCTGTCCGGCCAGGATGTCACCCGGTGGGTGTAGTAGGTGTCACCGTCCAGCTCCACGTCGGCCACCCCGCTGTCACCGGAGGCGGCGAGGACCGTCGGGCCGTCCTTCTCCTGAGCCGCCCGCACGTAGGCGGCGCGCAGGTGGTAGCGGTTGATCTGCCCGAGACCGGTGAAGGTCTGCTCGGTGGCGCTGAAGCTCTGGCTGATCACGTCGCCGAGGTGGTGCTTGAGCACGTAGTTCTCGGCCTCCACGATCTGCGGGAAACCGGTCACGCCCTCGGTCTCCGACACCGGGGTCTCTACCAGCAGGATGTTCGCGCCGGGCGCGATCGTGTGCGAGTACTCCACGTCGAGCGTGGTCTCGCCGCCCCAGCCGGTCATGTCCGAGTCGGCGGAGTTCCACTTCGGGATCTTCCCGGACGGCGTGATGATCCTGAATGACGGCGGTGCGGGCAGCTTGAACTGCTTATCGAAGACAGCGAGGTCATGCTTGATCGTCGGCGAGCCGAACGAGTCGACGATCACGATCGTCTCGCCTTTGCCGGTGATGCCGTGCTTATAGAGCGGGGAAACGTTGTACGCGGACTCGACCTGCTCAGGCGTGAGGCAGCTGTAGTAGCCGAACTCCACGCAGTACTTCTGCGACGGCGTCGACATGACTCCGGTCGGGTGGATCGCGCCCGGCCTGGTAACGATCGTCGGCACGCTCGCCGGGGCTGACTTGGTCACGGCGGATCCCGCCGGCGCGACCGCGGCGATCACGCCAACGGCGAGCGCGGTGGCGCCGACCGCCAGCCCGGTAACTCCCCCCTTGCGCAAGTGCCCCTCCAGGTCACCTAAGAGATCAATTCATCGACCTTAGAACAGACAGTCATCAAATCAGATAACGAACAGCGAACATCGCGAGGGCACAACCGCACCTCTGGCGCATATCCACCGGTCATCTTGGGGCCAAAGTGGTACGTAGGCCTGGTCTGGGTGAAGGTCGTTGGCCTGGCCGACGTGGATGACCTCGCCCCGGCTGAGGAAGTGGACCCTGACCCCGCTGATGGCAGGCGCGTCTACGATTGCCCGGTGGGCGCGAACTGGGTTGATGAGGCGGACCAGGCCGAGATCCCGCTGGCCGGAGGTGACGTCACCGAGGGTGTGGTCCGGGTCGGGGAGACCGTGCGGCGGCCGGTCGGGCCGCACTCGCCCTTGGTGCATGCGCTGCTCATACACCTGGAATCGATCGGCTTCGACGGAGCGCCGCGGTTCCTCGGCATCGACCGGTCCGGACGTGAGGTGCTCAGCTACATCCAAGGCGAGGTGGCCGGGCGGCCGCGGCCGCCCTGGATCGCCGACGAGGCCCGGCTGGCGTCCGTCGGACGGCTGGTCCGCGCCTACGACGACGCGGCTGCCTCGTTCGCTCCGCCGCCTGACCTACCGCTGGAGACCAAGCCGGCTGAATCCATGGGGATCCCACCCGGCCCGCCGTATCCGACCGAGCTGATCGGGCACGTTGACATCACCCCGGAGAACGTCATCTTCCGTAACGGCCGTGCGAAAGCGCTGATTGACTTCGACCTGGCCAAGCCAGCCACCCGGGCAGACGAGATGTTCAACGCGATGATGTGGTGGGCGCCGCTTTCCGATCCGAGTGACGCCGACCCGCAGCTGCGGCACGTCGACGTGCCCCGGCGGTCCCGCATCCTCGCCGACGAGTACGGCCTGTCCGGTACCGACCGGGAACGGCTGATGGAGGTGGCCGTGCTGCGCACCCGGCGGTCCTGGTATCTGATGAAGCAGCACGCGGAAACCCGGGGCGGCGGCTGGCAGCGGATGTGGGACGAGGGTGTTGGCGACGTGATCAAACGCCGCGAAGCCTGGCTGGACCGGCACGCCGCGACGCTGACGGCCGCTCTCACAGCCCCGTAACCGCTCGGACCCACGCCGCCGACGGTGCCGATCAGGGCCAGCGGCTGGCCGTAAGTCTCCGTGGGCGACAGCCGCTGCCGCCAGCCCCTGCCACCGTCAGCGCCGTGCCAGCGGTGTGTGCGGGGCGTGCCAGCGGGGGCTGGCACTGTGAGGGCATGACTGAACTAGCGATTGAAGCAACGGGGCTAACCAAGTTCTTCGGTGGCACCAAAGCGCTCGCCGGGGTGGACCTGGCGGCCCGGCGGGGCAGCGTGCTCGCCGTGCTCGGGCCGAACGGCGCGGGCAAGACCACCGCCGTCCGTATCCTCGCCACGCTGCTGCGCGCGGACGCGGGAACCGCCCGCGTCAATGGGTTCGACGTGCGTAAGCAGCCCGACCGGGTACGGGAGAGCATCGGGCTGACCGGCCAGTTCGCCTCGGTCGACGAGGACCTGACTGGCGTGCAGAACCTGGTCATGATCGGCCAGCTGCTTGACCTGCCCAAGCGGGCCGCACGGCAGCGCGCCGACGAACTGCTCGCGTGGTTCGACCTGACCGAGGCTGCTAACAAGGTGGCCAAGAACTACTCAGGCGGCATGCGGCGCCGCCTTGATCTTGCCGCGTCGCTGGTAGGCAGGCCGCAGGTGATCTTCCTTGACGAGCCCACCACCGGTCTCGACCCGGCCAAGCGGGAGGACATGTGGGACGTGGTCCGCAGCCTCGTTAGCGACGGGTCGACAGTGCTGCTCACCACGCAGTACCTGGAGGAGGCGGACGCGCTGGCGGACGAGATCACCGTGATGGATCACGGCCGCGTGATCGCGCACGACACCCCGCACGGACTCAAGCGGGTGCTCGGCGGGCAGCGGCTGACTGTCCGCCCCGCCGACCCGGCGCGGCGCGGGGATCTGCGCGACCTGCTGCATGGCATCAACGGGGACACCCCCGAGGACGACGGGCGCGGCACCGTGACCGTTCGGGTCGACGGTGACGAGGTGCTGCCGGACGTGGTGGCGCGGCTGACCGCCGCCGGGATCGCGGTCGAAGAGTTCTCCCTGCACCTGCCAAGCCTCGACGAAGTCTTCTTCACCCTCACCGGGACCAGGTCCCGCGACAGCGCCCAGGAGGCACTGGTATGAAAAAGCGTTTCCGGCTGAAGCACGCGCTCGTGCTCTGCAAGCGCAACCTGATCAAGGTCACCCGCACGCCCGAGCAGCTTATCGACGTCACCTTGCAGCCGATTATCTTCCTGGTGCTGTTCCTCTACGTGTTCGGCGGGGCCATCTCGCACGGCTCGCAACACGACTACCTCCAGTTCCTGCTGCCCGGCCTGATCGGCCAGACAATCGCGATGAGCAGCATCTCGATCGGGCAGAACATGAACGCCGACATCGGCAACGGCATCTTCGATCGCTTCCGGGCGCTGCCGATCGCCCGCTGGGTGCCGCTGGTAGGGGCGGTGCTCGCCGATTTCTTCCGGTACCTGCTGCTGTGCGTCATCCTGGTGGGCTTCGGGTATGCGCTCGGTTTCCGCATCACGACCAATCCGATGATGCTGCTGGCGGCGCTGGGCATCGCGATCTGCTTCGCGCTGGCGTTCGCGTGGGTCTCGCTGTGGGTCGGCATGACGGTGCGCACCGCCGGCGCGGTGCAGGGTGTGATGTTCCTGCTCATTTTCCCGCTGTCGTTCGGCAGCAACGCGTTCGTGCAGACCTCGACGATGCCCGGCTGGCTGCAGGCGTTCGTGAAGGTCAACCCGCTCTCGCACCTCGTCAGCGCGGTGCGCGGGCTGCTGCTCGGCGGCCCGGTCGCCGGGCAGATCGGCTGGACGTTCGCGTGGATCGCGGGACTGCTTGTGGTGTTCTTCCCGCTGGCGCTGCGCGGGTACATTCGGAGAACTTAAACTGGGCCCCCGGCCGAGCCGAGTCCGGCCGGGTTCAGACGTTCGATCGCGGTTGTCCGGGCGAGTGCCCGGCCAACTGCGTAGCAGGCGTCGTAGCGCTCGTTGCCGAGGCAGGCGCGCAGCAGCGGCACCAACCGCAGCGCCGTCGGCTCGGTCGGGTCATCGGCACCGCGCACGACGGCGCCCGCGCCAAGGAACTCGGCCGCCAGCTCGGGCCGGCCGAGGGCCAGCGCGAGCTCGGCCGTCGCGCCCGACGCCTGGGCCAGCAGCGGCCGGTCCTCCGCGCCGATCGCGGCCCGGTACGAGCGGAGGGCCTGCACGCGGGCCGTCCGCAGGTCCTTGTCGGCGATGGCGATCCGCGCGCCGGTGGCCGCGACTATGACCTCCAGGTGCTCGCGGGCGGGGTGCGCGGGACCGAACTGCGCGAGGTACCGCTCGGCGTCCGCCTGATGCGGGCGCGCCGTCTCGACATCACCCCACCTGGCTTCAAACGCCGCCCACCAGGCGGCGACGATGCCCCGGTCCATGAGCGATCCCTCCGACTCCACGGTCGACCGGGCGGCCGTGGACAGCTGGCGGGCCTTGGCCAGGTCACCCCGCCTGGCGGCGATCTCGGCCAGCCGCAGCTGGACCTGGGACAGGTCCTCGATGTGCCCGAGCTCCGCCAGCAGTTGGCTAGCCTCGGTAAACGCCGCGTCCGCGCCATCCAGATCACCGTCGGACACCCGGATGTTGGCGGTGGTCCGCAGCGCCATGGACAGGCCCGACCGTTCACCCAACGCCCGGAAGCGGCTCAGCGCCTCGGCGGCGCAGACGCGCATTTCGTCGAAGTCCCCGCCGTTCTCGGCCAAGCCCGCGGCCATCAGGTAGGCGCCGGCGCTCAGCCACTCATCCGCGGCGGAGCGCCCTTGGGCGACGTACTCGCGCAGCCGCTTGTCGTCCTTGACGAACATCGCGTACACCAGGCGCACCAGCCCGGCGAGGGGATATCTCTCGATATCAATGGCATCAAGCCGGCCGGCCAGGCCGGGGTAGGCTCCGGCTCCCGGGCCGTCGGCGGCTGGGTCCATGGCGCTGGTCACCACGTGCACCGCCTCGGCGGTGGTCCGCAGGCCCGCGTTCGCGTCCCCTGGCACCGCGAGCGCCTCCGCTGTCCACTCCGCCGTGTCCGTGTCGTTACCGAGCAGCATCGCCATCATGGCGAGGAACAACGCCAGGCTGAGGGCGTTCTCGGCGTCGCCGGTCTCGCACCAGTAATGCAGCGCGGCGAGGGTGTTGTCGCGATCGGCTCGCAGCGGCGCCAGCCAGCGCACCTGGTCGCGGGTCAGCAGGATGGGCGCCGCCTCGCGCATCAGCGCGGTGTAATGCGCGGCGTGCCGCTGCCGCAGCTCGCTGAGTTCCGCCGCCCCGCCCAGGTCGCGGCCGGCCAGCTTCTCCGCGCCGTACTCGCGGATGGTCTCAAGCATCCGCAGCCGCGTCCCGTCGGCCAGCGGCTGCAGCAGTGACTTGTCGACCAGGGAAGACAGCAGCTCATCGACCTCGCCCGCGGCGAGCTGGCCGGCAATATGCCCGCCGTCCGCACATACGGCGGCGACGGCGGCCGGGGTCGCCCCGGCCGGGAAGACGGAGAACCGCTCGGCCAGCAGCCGCTCGTCCGGTGTGAGCAGCTCCCAGCTCCACTCAACGACGGCACGCAGCGTGCGGTGCCTGGGTAGCGCGGTGCGGCTGCCGCCGGTCAGCAGCCGGAACCGGTCGGTCAGCCTGCTGGAGATCTCGGCCAGCGGCAGCGTCCGCAGCCGGGCGGCGGCCAGCTCGATCGCCAGCGGGAGGCCGTCGAGCCGGCCGACGATGTCGGTGACCAGTGGCCGGGTCTCGCCGTCGAGCGTGAAATCCGGACGGACCGCCGTCGCGCGGTCGGCGAACAGGCGCACGGCGGGCGCCTCGGCCAGGGGCGGGACGGCGAACAGCGACTCACCGGTGATGCCGAGCGGCTCCCTGCTTGTCGCCACGATCCGCAGCCGCGGGCTGCGGGCGAGCAGTGCGTCAGCCAGGTGTGCGCAGGCGTCGATGAGATGCTCGCAGTTGTCGAGGACAAGCAGGGCGCGGGCATTGGCCAGCCCCTCGAGCAGCCGGGACCGCGCGTCGCGGCCGCTGACTAGCTGCGAGCCGTCCGCCAGCAGGTGCGATTCCCGCAGCCCGATCGAGCCGAGCACCGCCTGCGGCACATCGGCGGCGTCGGTGACCGACGCGAGCTCGGCCATCCAGATGCCGTCGGGCCAGTTAGCGTCGGGCCAGTTCCCGTCGGGCGGGCCGGCGGCCGTACCGCCGTTTACCCCGGCGGCCACCTCGGCCGCGAGCCGCGTCTTGCCCGCGCCTCCGGGGCCGACCAGCGTGACGAGCCGGTAGGTGGCCAGGGCGTTGCGCACCCGGGCCACTTCGTCGGTGCGGCCGATGAAGCTGGTGAGCTGCGCCCGCAGGTTGGTGCGGGCGCGGCCGGCCGGCGCGGGTGCCGCCGCAATCTCGCCGCGCAGCACCGCGAGGTGCACATCCCGCAGGTGCGGACCCGGGTCGACGCCGAGCTCACCGGCCAGCCGCGCCCGCAGCGCCTCGTACGCGGCGAGCGCGTCCGCCTGCCGTCCGGTCGCGGCGAGCGCCCGCATCAGCAGCCCGGTGAGTTTCTCGTGCAGTGGGTGTTCCGCGACCAGCGCCGCAAGCTCGCCCACGCGGGCGGCGGCCCGGCCCGCGTCGAGCTCGCGCGTGAGCAGGGTGCAGGTGGCATCGAGCCGCAGATCGTCGAGACGGCGGGCAAACGGCTCGGCGAACTCTCCGGCATCCGCGAGGGCCGGCCCGCGCCACAGCGCCAGCGCCTCGCCCACCGCCCCCTCGGCGACGAGCCGCTCGAAGCGCAGCGCGTCCACGTCGTCGGGCGTCACCGCCAGCCGGTACCCGGCCGCCGACTGCTCCACCGCCGCTGGCTCGCCCAGTGCCTTGCGGGCCCGCGAGATCAGCGTCTGCAGCGCGTTCGCCACATCGGCGGGCAGTTCGCGATCCCACACCGCCCCGGCAAGCGCGCCGGTGCTCACTGGCTGCCCGCCGGCCAGGGCCAGCCGGGCGATCAGGCGGCGCAGCCGGGCGCCGGCCAGCGCTACGGACGCGCCGCCGTCGTCATGGACCTCGAGTGGCCCCAGGATCGCGACCTGCATAGCTCTATTTTGCCTGCGGGGAGGACTCCCAGGGCCGTGCGGCGCGGCGGCTTCGCCCGCTGCCCCGGCAAGCAGCCGCCGGCGCCCGGACCGCTAGGGCTTGCGGGCGACGCCCGCGTTGGTGCCGACTTCACGCGCGCCCGGACGGGGTCCGCCGTTCGGGTTCGGGCGCCATTCCGGTAGCAGTACCACGCCGGGCGCCACCAGACTGAGCCCGTCGAAGACCAGGTTCCCGAAATCGGTGGAGTCCCTCGGCGCGATGCGCACACCGCTGGCCTGGATGAGGCGGACCACGACGTCCGCTTCCTCCTGGGTGCCGTACTCGGTACTGCCATGGGAGGCGGCCACGTAGCTGCCCGACGGCAACGCGTCCACCAGCGTCTTGATGATCCGCGCGGGCTCGTCCTCGGCCAGCAGGAAGTGCACGACGGCGACCAGGATCAGCGCGATCGGCCGGGTGAAGTCCAGCGTCTCCCGCGTGGCAGGGGCGCTGAGGATCTTCTCCGGCTCCCGCAGGTCAGCTTGAATGTAGGCGCACTTGCCTTCCGGCGAGCTGGTGAGCAGCGCCCGCGCGTGCACCAGCACGAGCGGGTCGTTGTCCACGTAGACCACTCTGGCCGCCGGGTTGATAGCCTGCGCGACCTCGTGTACGTTGCTGGCGGTCGGCAGCCCCGAGCCAATGTCGAGGAACTGGTCGATGCCGGCTTCCCCGGCCAGGTACTGGACCGCGCGGCCAATGAACTTCCGGCTCTCCCGCGCGGAGACTCGCATCCCTGGCCAGGCGGCGATGACCTGGTCGGCCGCTGCCCGATCGGCGGCGAAATTGTCCTTGCCGCCAAGGTAGTAGTCCCACGTCCTGGCAGGGTGAGGCCTGGTGATGTCGATCTCGGCCGGGCCTTTGTCCTTTTCCGGCGAATTCGGGTAAGGCACAGCCGAGAGCCTACTACTCGACTGCGGACATCGCGCCAAGTCGTACCGCCCGCCCGCGAAAGCGAAGGTCAGCGCGCCGCTGATGTCCTCGGGTGGACGCGGATCGTGCCCGTTAGCGGTCGGCGTAGGTGCCTTCGTCCAGCCAGCGGCCCGCGACCGGCGCCGACGCCGGCCGCGCGGTTTAGGCGGGTACCGCGCCGTCCGGCCGGGCCGACTGCTTAACGCCGCCCTTCTTCTCGGGGGCATGCGCCTCGAGCATGAGCCGCAGCGCCACGTGGACGCCCTCAAGCAACAGGACCGTCAGCAGCACGCCCTCGTATTCAAGAAGCGGCGCGGGAGTCATCGCCAGCGCCGCTATCGCGAGGTAAAGCGCGATCGTTCCCCACCAGACCACATGGTCGACGATATCGAGCGGGGCGTGCGAGCCCCCGTGGTGAACGCGACCGAACAGCACCACGCAAACCACTCCTATTACGGATATCAGGGAGAAGGCCACTCGCCACACGATGCTGCTGTCCGGATTGATCAGGGCCAGCAGGCTCATGGTTCCCGGTGCGGCCATGGACTGCGCGACCGCGTACACCTGCTTCTGCTTGAGGTAACCGGAGTTCAGCCAGGCCTTGGCGTTGATGCCGATGATCACCAGCCACAGCCCGAGCAGCGCGAAGCAGCTCGGCGAAAACGCAGTGTAAAAGGTTGTCAGCACCACCGGCATAACGGCCCTCTTTCATCGGGCGTCCCCCTCCCGGCCACGCACCGATCACTTGCTCCCCGCGCACCGGTCGCTTGCCTTATACGTTAGCCAAGAAATTGTGCCTTAGGTAAGCCCTTATCCCATATTGGGCGGAAACGGCAGTTCATGTGCCTTAGAGAAGGACTGTTCCACCGTTCCGCTGCCCTCGGCGCAAAAGCTCGTGGAAACTTTTTCCTGGGGGAAGAAAAGCACGCTCTGCGCGTGCAAAAGCTCCACGGAAAACCAATCTTCCAAGATCTCTGCGGCTATTCGCCCGATATTTCCGGAATGTCGGCGTACGACGGCGCCGCGGTGGGGTCGGTCCCCCGCGTCCGGTAGTCCGCCTTCTGCGGCAGCCACACGCGCAGGATCCGCTCGAGCTCCGCCAGCGGCGTCTCATGGTCGTCGACCCGCAGGTCCGTCACGCGCCACTCCACGTCCTCGACCACCGCCAGGCCGGCCGAGCGAACCGGGCCGGCCTCACCGCCCGCCGCCGCCGCGCCGCGGAGCCCGTCGAGCAGCCGTTCCTCGAAGGCCGGGGCCTGACTCGCTTCATACGCGGCGACCATGGCGGCCGGGACGTCCCGGTTCGCGAGCAGGTTGCCGGCCGACACGCAGCCAGTGCCCTCCGCCACGGCGTGCGCGCCCAGCATGGCGGCGCCCTCGAAGGCCGCGACCTGTCCGCCGCGGTCGACGACGGCCAACTGGCGGTAGGCAGGGAAGCGCTCAGCGGAGACCAGATCCGCGATCACCTGGTTGGCGGCGAGCCCCTGGCCGAGCATCCTCAGCCCGCGGATGCCGAGCGCCGGGTTGGTGACATTCTGCGAGGCAACCGCCCCGAGGCCGGGGGCCAGGTGCGCGCAGCGGGCCGCCACCGCCGGGCTGGAAGAACTGACGACAATGCCGAACGCCCCCGTCCGGGGATCGCGCGCGACCAGGGAGAACGTCATCCCCGCACCGCCGGGAGGACCGCGGTCGCGTCGATCTCGACCAGCCACTCGGGTCGCGCCAGGGCCGAGACGACCAGCCCGGTGGAGACCGGGTAGACGCCCTTGAGCCACTTGCCGATGACCCGGTAGACCGGCTCGCGGTAACGGATGTCGACCAAGTACACGACCACCTTGACGATGTCTTCGAGCGAACCGCCGGCCTCCTCGACCAGCAGCTTGATGTTGGACATCGCCTTGTCAGCCTGCGCGGCGACGTCCCCCACACCAACGTTTTCGCGGGTGTCGAGGTCCTGCCCGATCTGGCCGCGGAGGTAGACCACCCCGTTGGCCACGACGGCCTGGCACAGGTCGTTGTCGAGATCCTGCTCGGGGTAGGTGTCCTTGGTGTTGAACGGACGGATACGGGTGTGATGAGTCATCGGCTTGCCGACAGCCTCCTTCGGCTCGGGACGGATGTGGCAAGTCTTCATCCGCGTGACGCGGCATGCAAACATTCAGCATGAGCGAAGGCCCTACTCGAAGGGACGGGCACGGCAGCCATGGACATCGAAGAGGTCGAGGTCGTCGTCGTCGGCGGCGGGCAGGCCGGCGTGGCGATGAGTGAGCACCTGGGCAACGCCTGCGTGCCGCACGTGGTCCTTGAGCGGGGGCGGATCGCCGAGACATGGCGCTCCGGGCGCTGGGACTCGCTGGTGGCCAATGGACCCGCCTGGCATGACCGGTTCCCCGGCCTCGAGTTCGACGGCGATCCGGCCGCGTTCATACCGAAGGAGCAGGTCGCCGACTACTTCGAGGCCTACGCGCGGAAGGTCGGGGCGCCGGTCCGCTGCGGTGTTGAGGTCACCTCGGTGCGGAAAAACGCGGGTGCGCCAGACTTCCGCGTCCAGACGACGCGGGGCACCATGCACGCGCGCTTCGTGGTCGCGGCGACCGGGCCCTTTCAGACGCCCGTCATCCCGCCGATCGCCGACGGCGACGCCGGCCTCACGCAGATCCACTCCGCCGCCTACCGCAATCCCGGGCAGCTGCCGGCGGGCGGCGTCCTGGTGGTCGGGGCCGGGTCCTCGGGCGTGCAGATCGCCGCCGAGCTCGCGGATGCTGGCCGCCCCGTCTACCTCTCGGTGGGGCCGCACGACCGGCCACCGCGGCGCTACCGGGGGCGGGACAACGTCTGGTGGCTGGGCGTTCTCGGCAAGTGGGAGGCCGCCACGCCACCCGAGGGCGCCGAGCACGTGACGATCGCGGTGAGCGGCGCGGACGGCGGCCGCACGGTCGACTTCCGCGACCTCGCCGCCCGGGGCATCACGCTCGTCGGCAGCACAACGTCGTTCGGTGACGGCAGCGTTCGCTTTGCGGCGGACCTGCGCGCCAATATCGCGGCCGGCGACGCAAACTATCTATCGCTGCTCGATGAAGCCGACGCCTACATCGCGCGCAACGGACTTGACCTGCCCGAAGAACCGGAGGCCCGCGTGTTCGGCGCGGAACCGCACTGCGTGACCAGCCCGCTGGCAGAACTCGATCTCACCGCGGCCGGCGTCACGTCGGTCCTGTGGGCGACCGGCTACGCCACCGACTTCGGGTGGCTGCGGGTCGACGCCTTCGACGGCAACGGCAGGCCGCGGCACCAGCGCGGTGTCTCGAGCGAGCCTGGCGTCTACTTCCTCGGCCTGCCGTGGCTGTCGCGCCGCGGGTCGAGCTTCATCTGGGGCGTCTGGCACGACGCGAAGTACATCGCCGACCAGATCTCGATCCAGCGAGGCTATGCCGCCTATGGCGGCTGAAGTTCAGAATCCCCATTCTGAACGGCCGGGTGTTTCACCCCATCCGCCGCGCGATCGCGTAGCGTACCGGTTCACCTCGCTACCTGCGGGATCCTCGTAGTCGGGCCCGGCCGGGTAGGGGGCTGGCGGGTCCACGCGGTCCTGCCCGCGGACTAACGCCACGGGGTTACGGCCCGCTTTGGCATGCTGAGAATGGTAACGGTGAAGCGGGTTGCCGCCGAGGCCGCCGTTGCTGGATGCAGCGTCCGCTGATCCGGGCAGGGGTGATCCGCACCCACACGTCGCGGGCGCCGCCCGCCCATGGCTGCAGACCCGTGCCGCGCTCAAGGCGCCTCACCTCGTGCTCGTCGGCGACTTGGTGCGCGTGGCCCTGCACGAGAACGCTCCAGGCTTCGCGGCTCGCCTCGTCAAGGTGATCGGCCTCGAAGCTGACCGGCCCGTGGGCGAATGCCGCCAGCAGCGTATCCGGCGCGGTGCGGAAGACGACGGTCTTCCCCGCGACCGTGAAGTTGACCGGCAGCATCACAATCCCTTCAGCGGAGGCGAACCCGACGCGGCCAACCCCGCCGGGTTCCAGCAGGCCAAGGCATTCCGCCGGGCTGAGCGCCTGCAGGTCCCGCCCGTCGGCCCATCCCGGATCAGATGATTCCCGGCCCGGCAGGCCATTCAGCGCGTCCCGGCCGTCCGCTGGGCCCCTCGTATTGGTGGCCATCTGACCCCACCTCCGCCATCGGTAACATGCCTTAGGCTCAGCATCGCCCCGCGGCCCCGGCGGGCACTGCGGTCGGAAGTCCCGCCCGGCCAGGCCCAGCGAGATGGCGAAGGTCCCGGGACCGCGCGATCGGACACGGCTCCCACCGGATTTGACTGACTAGACACTCATTCATATGCTTCGGATGTGGCCCGGCCGAAGAGCGACGACAAGCGGGACGCGCTGCTGGCTGCCGCGGCCCGCGTCATCGCGGCGCAGGGCCTGAGCGCGCCGACGGCGGTCATCGCGCGGGAAGCCGGCGTCTCCAACGGCTCGCTGTTCACCTACTTCGAGACCAAGGCCGAGCTGTTCAATCAGCTCTACCTCGCGCTCAAAACCGCGATGGCCGCCAGCACCCTGGAAGGGCTTACGGCGGAGGCCCCGCTGCGCGAGCAGTTCGCCCGCGCGTGGTCGAACTGGATGCGCTGGGGGGCGACGAATCCCGGCAAGATGCGGGCACTCGCCCTGCTCGACGTCTCCGACGACATCGCCCCCCAGACCCGCGCCGCCTCGCACGAGGCGATGGCCGAAGTCGCGGAAATGGTCGAGCGGGCGCGCGCCGGGGGGCCGATGCGCGACGCGCCCATGGGGTTCGTCGTCGCGCTGATGAACTCGCTGGCCGAGGCGACGATGGACTACATGGTGACCGACCCCGCCAACGCCGACGAGCACCGCCTGGCCGGGTTCGACGCGATGTGCCGGATGCTCGGCTGCTTATTTTTTTAACTTCATAAATGACTGACCAGACAGACACCTAAGGAGCGGACATGACGCAGGCAGGCTCGGCCGAGCGCAAGGCGTACATCGTCACCGGCCCGACATCGGGCATCGGCCGCAGCACGGCTCTCGAGCTGGCCAAGCACGGCACGGTCGTCCTGGTCGGCCGCGACCGGGGCAGGCTGGACGAGGTTCGGCAGACGATCGAGCGCGGCGGCGGGCAGGCGGTGCCTGTCGTGTGCGACCTTTCTGATCCCGCCAGTGCCCGGCGCGCGGCGGCGGAGATCGCGGCGCTCCAGCTGCCGCTCGCGGGCCTGGTCAACAACGCCGGCCTCATGCAGCTCCGCGCCACCAAGAACGCCCAGGGCTGGGACACGTCGTTCGCCACCAACCACCTCGGCCCGTTCGCGCTGACCGAGGCGCTCATCCCGCGGCTCCCCGATGGCGCCAACGTGGTGTTCGTCTGCTCCGGTGTCGAGGACCCAGAGCGCAGGCCCGCCGTGGTCGCCGGGTTCCGCGGCGGCCGCTACATCTCCGCCGAGGCGAGCGCGCGCGGCGAGTGGCAGCCCGGCGGCTCGACCCGCCCCGGCCTCGACGCCTACGCGACGTCCAAGCAGTGCAACCTGGCGACGGTGCTCGCGCTCGCCCGCGAGACCCCGCGGTTGCGCTTCAACGCGGTCGAACCGGGCTTCAGCCCGGCCACCGGCCTGTCCCGCGACGCGAACGTCTTCCTGCGTTTCCTTGGGAAGTACGTGCTCGGGGCGCTCGCCCCCTACATCAAGTACTGGAGCACGCCGGAGCTGGCCGCGAAGGTCATCACCAGCGCCGTGCTGAACAAGCCCGGAGCGACCGGCGTCTACTACGACGAGCGGGGCAAGCCGATGCTCGGCTCGGCCCAGGCCCGCGACCCGAAGTTCCAGGACCGCGTCGTCGCGGAGACGCGCGCCCTGCTGGCGACGGTCCCGGCCTGAACCGAGTCGCGTGATTAAATCGCGTACGCGGGGCAGGAGTAGCGGGCGGCCGGGCACGGTTCAGCGGAACCCGGCGGAGCGGAGAACTCGGTGCGGAAATCGCCGTATGTTGTGGCGGCATTCGCCATCGCGGGGACAGCACTGGCGACGTCGGGAGCCGCGGCCGCGCAGACCACGGCGAAGAAGCCCGTCAGTTCCGGCAAGTTCCAGCGGGTGACCTACGTCAAGAACGCGGTCAGCCCCGGCGTCGCGTTTCCATCCGCGGTGGCGAGCGGGGATGTCATGGGCAACGGCCGCAACGATCTGGTCGTGACAACCGTTGACACCGACAATGTGACCGGGGGCACCACGATTGCCGTCTATCCGCAGCTCGCGCACGGGAAGCTCGGCACTCCGCTCACCATCAAGGTCCGGGACACCGATGACTGGACCACCCGGGCCACCATCGCCGACCCCTACGACAACGGCCGTAACGACCTCGTCGTCGTGCACAGCGCCTGGGACAACGTTGGCGTGCTTGCTGCAGCGGCCCAACGGGACCCTCGCCCCGGAGGCGCTGTATCCGGGATTCACCCCCGACTACGGCCCCCCGGCCGTGGCTGACCTCAACCGAGACGGCAAACCCGACATCGCCTTTACCGCCGGAAACCACGGAGCCGGGATCCTGCAGCAGAAATAGCACAGCTCGCGAGGCATGCGTGAAGCGAGCGGCTCGGGGCAGGGAACCGACACGCAACATGGCCCCATCACCGTTTCCGGAGGAGAGTCCCGTCTTGACCGCAGTACCGCAGATCACTCTGAACAATGGCCAGTCCATCCCGCAGCTCGGCTTCGGGGTGTTCCAGATTGAGGCCAAGGACACAGTGGAGGCGGTGACCACCGCCCTGCAGGCCGGGTACCGGCACATCGACACCGCCGAGATGTACGGCAACGAGAGAGAGGTCGGTGAGGCGATCGCGAAATCCGGCCTCAACCGCAAGGACCTGTTCGTGACCAGCAAGCTGGCCAACAACGCGCATCTCCCCGATGACGCCCGCCGGGCCTTCGACGCGTCGCTCGAGGCACTCGGGTTCGACTACCTCGACCTGTTCCTCATCCACTGGCCGCTGCCCACCAAGTATGACGGCGACTTCGTGTCCACCTGGCGAACGCTGGAGGAGTTCTACCGCGAGGGACGGGCTCGCTCGATCGGCGTGTCCAACTTCCAGCCGCAACACCTGCGCCGCCTGCACCAGGACACCCAAGTCCCGCCGGCGGTCAACCAGATCGAGGTGCATCCGTACCTGACCCAGGACGAGGTGCGGGGCTTCTGCGCCGACCACGGGATCGCCGTCGAGGCCTGGTCCCCCATCGGGCAGGGCCTGGTGCTCGAAGATCCCGTCATCGTCTCGATCGCCGATCGCGTCGGCAAGACCCCGGCCCAGGTCGTGCTGCACTGGCACATCGAGCGCGGCGACATCGTGTTCCCGAAGTCGGTCACCCCGTCCCGGGTCAAGGAGAACTTCGACATCTTCGATTTCGAGCTCTCCGGCGGCGACGTAGCCGAGATCAGCGCACTGAACAAGAACCAGCGCACCGGCCCCGACCCCGACAAGTTCGACAACGTCTGACCGACGCCAGGGCAACGGCCCCGCTGCGCGATCGCGGCGGCAGCGGGGCTCTCCCGCCTATCCCGTCGGAAGGCTGGTCAGCCATTCGGTGACCGTGGCGGCGTAGGTGGCGGGGTCGGTCCCGTGCATCGAGTGGGGCATCTCCGGGAACGAGCGGTAGGTGAAGGCGTTGCCGGCCGCCTCCACAAGCTGGCGGACCCGGGCGGCCTGCAGGTCGGAGATGGCGCCGATGAGGTACCCGGCGCCGGGGTCGACGTGGCGGAAGTGGTGGGTGAACAGGACCGGCACCTTCACCTGGCTGAGCATGTTCTCGTGGTCGCAGGTGAGGGTGGCGCGGCCGGTCACGAAGGCCTCGGCCCACTCGGGGTCGTATTCGCGAAAGTTCTGGGGAAGGCCGCCCGGCCGCCCCTCGTTGGCGGCACCCGCCATCTGCCGGATGCCGGCGGCCATCCAGGCGGGCAGTTCGGTGCCCATCGCGCGCTGCATGCCCTCGACGTCGCCGATGCTCCACTGCGGGCCCAGCCACTTGTGCCAGAGCGTGAACATCGGGCCGATGGCCTGGCGGATGGACTGGCCGACGGCGGGGTTGGCTTCCGACGCGAACAGCGGAGGGTCCTCGTAGACCGCGCCGACCACCTGTCCGGGGGCGGCGAACGCCGACAGCCAGGCGGCGATGGTGCCACCCGACGACAGTCCGCTGACGATGGCCGGCCGGCCGATGACCAGGTCGATGAAGCGGACTAGGTCCCCGCCGAAGATGTCGAGGCAGTACCGCCCGGGTGTCCAGGTCGACCGGCCCTGGCCGCGCAGATCCACCGCGTAGACCTGATAACGGTCCGCGAGCAGGTGCATCGCTGCCTCGTAGCCCCACCATGATTCGGACTGCCCGGGGATGAGCAGTATCGCCGGGCGGTCGGGGCTGCCCGCGGTGGCGTAGTTGAGGCGGACTTCGCCCAGGTCAACGAGGTGCTCGTCGAAGCCGTGGGGCACGAACAGCTCCGGGTGATCGGACGCTTCCAGGTAACGCATCACTGTGCTCCGCACTGTTGGGGATTCGGGTTGTTATCAGATCAGGCGGCCGCCGGCACTGCGCTGACGCCGGTGAGCGCCGCGGTGGCTTCCCAGAGCCGGCGGGCGACTTCGGCATCGAGGCCGCGCTTGCCAGGCCGGCGGACGATGGGGTAGCCCTTGATGCTGCCGAGGCCGTCGGGGCCGACGTAGGCGTTGCCCGGCAGGTCCTGGGTGACGGCGTAAAGAGCCGGGAGCGCCCCGTGCTCGGGGTCGTTGAGCAGGAACCGCAGGCGGTTGATCCGGTTGGCCGGCGAGTGGGCGGCCAGGGCGGTGGTGGCGATGCCGGGGTGGGCGAGCACCGACCGGACCGGGCTGCCTGCCGCGGTCAGCCGCCGTTGCAGCTCCAGGGAGAACAGGGTGAGCGCCAGCTTGGAATCGCAGTAGGCCTGCATGGAGTTGTAGGGCCGGGTGCGCCAGTCAAGGTCGGACAGGTCGAGCCGGGCCCTTCGGTGGAGCTGGCTCGTCACGCTGACCACCCGGTCGGTGATGCGGTCGGCCAGCAGGTTGGTGAGCACGAACGGCCCGAAGTAGTTGGTGGCGGTCTGCCGATCGAATCCGCCGACGGTGCGCTGGGCCGGGATATCCATCACACCAGCATTGTTGACCAGGACGTCCACCGCCGGTTCGGTGCCATCCACGAACGCCCGGATCGACCCGAGGTCGGACACGTCAAGCTGGCGGATCTCGATCAGTCCGGCTACCACGGCCAGGGCGGGGCGGGCCTTGGCCGGGTCCCGCACGGCGGCGATTACCCGGGCCCCGGCCCGGACCAGCTCGCGGGCGGCGATCAGCCCGATGCCGCTCCCGGCCCCGGTGATGACCACCGTCCGGCCGTCCATTCTGGGCAGGTCCGCACTCGTCCACTTCGGCATCCGCTACTCCTTCTGTCCGGCCGGTCCCGGCTGCGACCTGCTCATCCTCAGAGTGGACGCGGTCGGCGGCGGGATGAAGGGCGCGTTGATCCACTGACAAACGGTCCATGGATGTCAGCGCGTGCATGGTCGATGATCGATAGCGTCGGCTACCGGCGCCAGCGACTGCGGAGAGGAACTGCCTATGAGCCCGGCCCGCGCGAAGGACACGCTCGGCGCGTTCCTTCGGTCCCGCCGCGAGGCGCTGCACCCGGAGGACATCGGGCTGCGGCGCGGCCCGCACCGCCGGGCCGGCGGGCTGCGGCGCGAGGAAGTGGCCGAACTGTCCGGTATCTCGACGGACTACATCGGCCGGCTGGAGCGCGGCAGCGGACCGTGGCCGTCCAGCGAGGTCCTCGCCGCGCTAGCGCGAGGCTTGCGCCTCACCACCGCCGAACGCAACCACCTCTTTGCGCTCTGCGGCCGAACCGCCCCGCTGAGCCCGGCCGCGGAACATATCGACGTCGGGATCCAACGAATCCTCGACCGCCTCGAGGACACACCGGCCCAGGTCATGGGGCAAGCCGGCACGACCCTCCGCCAGACGCCGCCCGCCGTCGCCCTCCTCGGCGACGAAACCGCCTACCGCGGACTGTCGAGAAGCGCCGCGTACCGGTGGTTCACCGACCCTGTCGGCCGGGACCTGTACCCCGCGCGCGATCATGACGCCAACTCCCGGATCCAGGCCTCGCTACTGCGCGAAAGCCTTGCCCGGTACGGCGACGGCTCCTTCACCGCCCAGGTCGTCGCCGCCCTGCTCGATCGCAGCGACGAGTTCCCTGGTGTGTGGGAGCTCCAGGAAGTGGGCCTGGGCTTCCCGCCGGAAAAGCACCTCGACCATCCCGAGGTGGGCGGCCTTGAGCTGTACTGCCAAGCCCTTTTCGACGGCGGCTCCGGGCAGTTCCTCCTGGTCTTCACGGCCGCGCCGGGGTCGGAGAGCCACGGCCGGCTGGCGCTGCTTAGCGTCATCGGCCGCCAGTTGCTCGAGGGATCCTGACCTTGGGCCTGACTGTGCTGACCTCAGGCGGCCGGCCGCTCGGCGAGCAGGTCGCGCACCGTACGCGGTTCACGGCCGAGAAGGCCGCCGAGGAGCGGGTCGACGACCGCGAAGCGTCCTTCGCGAGCGGCCTGGTAGAAGCCGAGCATGAACCGGGCCATCGGCTCCGGGGACCCTTGCGCTACCTGCTCCGCCACCCAGTCGTCGTCGTCGAGGACGACACGCCGGATGTCACGGCCGGTCAGCTCCGAGGCGATCACGGCGATGTCGTCGAACGTCACGGCGGCGCCGGCGGTGAGCGTGACCGGGCCGTCGAAGTGCCGCGGGCCGGCCAGAATCACCGCGGCCGCCTCCGCCTCATCAGCGCGCTCGGTCCAGGACACGGGCCCGTCGGCCGGCGTCGCGATGACACCGGTCTCGCGCCACGGCCCGAGCAGCCAGTCAAGGCTATGCGCGTAGAAGCCGTTGCGCAGCGAGGTCCAGGCGACGCCTGAGTCGGCCAGCCGCGCCTCGGTCGCGGCGTGATGGCGGGCGGGGAAAAACGGGCTGTCGAGACCCGTGTGCTGGTGGCTTGTGTAGAGGATCCGGCGGGCACCAGCCGCGACGGCGGTCTCGACGCCGACGCGAAGCAGGCTAACCCCGTCCGCACCCGGGTCGTTCGACGAGACGAGAAGCACCTGATCGGCACCCTCGAACGAGTCAAGCAGCGCGGCCGGGTCTGCATAGGAGCCGTGCCGTACGCGCACGCCGCGGTCGGCGAAGTGCTGTGCTTTCGCGGTGTCGCGTACGCTCACGCCGATCTGGTCCGCGGGAACCCGCTTGAGCAGGTGCTCGACGGTGGCACCGTTGAGGGCACCGGTGGCGCCGGTGATGACGATCATGTGCTGCCGCCCTTCGTGTTATCGGTGATACTTTAAACAGGATATCAAGGGAAACAGATCATTGCCCAGGCGGGCGTCAAAGAGCGACGGAGCGACAGGCGGTCGATCGACATATATTTGTTGGCCAACTGACAAGTATGTTGTAGCCTGGCTCCCATGACCACCGCCCGCCGCACCCAGCAGCAGCGTCGCCACCAGGCCGAATCCGCGCTGCTTAACGCCGCCGCCGAACTGGTCGTCGAGGAGGGGGTTCACTCGCTGACGCTGGCGCGCGTCGGCGAGCGGGCAAGCTACAGCCGCGGGCTCGTCACCCACTACTTCGGGTCCAAGCAGGCACTCCTCCAGCGTCTTGCGCACGCGACCCAGGCCGGGTTCGTACCCGGCCTCGACGGCGTGCCACCCGGCCTTGACCGGCTACTGCGCCTGATCGACGGCTACATCGGATCGCTCGCCCAGTTGCGGATGACGAACCGCGCGTTCCTGCTGCTGTGGGCGGAGGCGGCCACAGCACCTGACCTGGCCAGCATCTTCCGGGAGCGGGACGAAGCGTTCCGCGCCGACCTGCGCGAGGACGTCGCCGCCGGGATCGCTGACGGCACCATGCGGTCTGACGTCGCGGCCGCCGAGGTCGCGGTTGCCGTCCTCGCGCAACTGCGCGGAATCGGGCTGCAGCGGCTCGTCGATTCCTCAGCCGTCGATACCGAACGACTGCGCCGGTCGGTCACCGAGTACTGGCACCGGGCACTGGCCCTAGAATAGCGCTCGTCACTTCGGCCGGCTAAGCCGCGAACTCCCGGCGCCCATTTCCGACGGAGCTGCCGATGCCACTGAACATGAAGCTGACGGCGATCACGCTCGCCTGACCAGGAAGCAGCCAGCATGAGTCGGCGGCGGCACGCTCAGGCGAAGTAGAAGCCCTCTTTGAGGTCCGCGATCAGCCCGGGGCCGGTCGGCTCCCAGCCGAGCAGGTCGCGGGTGATCTGGGCCGAGGCGGGGCCGTCGACGCCCCAGAAGCGGCCGAGGAACCCGACGTACTCCCCGGCCTCCTCGGGGGTCACCGAGACGGCGGGAACGCCAAGCTGGGCGGCGAAGATGCCGGCGATCTCGCGGATCGGGACGCCCTCGTCGGCGACCGCGTGCAGCACCGACCCGGCCGGCGCTGACTCGAGCGCAAGCCGGAACAGGCGCGCGGCGTCGTCACGGTGGACCGACGGCCAGCGGTTGGCGCCGTCGCCGACGTAGGCCGCGGCGCCCTTCGCACGGGCGAAGCCGATCGCGGCCGGGATGAACCCGTTGTCGCCGTTGCCGTGCGTGGCCGGGGGCAGCCGCACGACCGAGGAGCGGACCCCCCGGCCGGCCAGTGCGGTCGTGTAATGGGCGTTGGACATCCGGTCGTGGGCGCCGCTGATCGGCGCCTCGCGGTCCGCGGCCAAGGCCAGACCGTCGCGCTCGGTGGCGACGGCGCCGGGCGGGAGGCCGAGCACGCCGAGGATGCCGGAGGCGATGACGAACGGCTTGCCGGTGCCGGCCAGCGCCTCGCCGAACGTCTCGATCGCCGCCCGGTCGGCGGCGGTGGCGCCGGCGAAATCGCCGGAGAAGGCGATGTCGTGCTTGAACGCGAGGTGGACGACCCCGTCGGCGGCGACGGCGGCCGCACGCAGGATGCCGAGGTCGTCGAGCGACCCCCGGCGTGCCTCCACCCCGGCCGTCCGCAGGGCCTCGGCCGCGGCGTCGGAGCGGGCGAGCCCGGTGACCTCGTGGCCGGCGGCGAGCAGTTCAGGGACAAGCCCGCGGCCGACCCAGCCCGACGCTCCGGTGACGAAAACACGCATGAGAACCTCCAGGGCGCTAATTCTTTGCACATCTGTACTATGAATATTCCTGGTACAGTCGTACAGGAAATGTCAGACCGCGTCAAACCGCAGGCCAGGAGGCAGCGATGGCAGGGCGACCGGTCGACCATCAGCGGCGGGCCGAGCTGCTCGACGCGGTGGTCGACTACACCGTCGAGCACGACTTCTCTGAGATATCGTGGCGGCCCCTCGCCGCCGCCCTCGGGATCGGGCCGACGACGCTGGTGCATCACTTCGGCAGCAAGGAAGAGATGCTGGTGGCCATCCTCGGGCGCCTGCGCGAGCGCATCCTGGCGGCCAACAGCGGTCAGGATGGCCGCCCGCCCGATCTGGCGACGGCGGCGCGCGCGGCCTGGACCCGGACCTCGGACCCGCAGCGATGGCCTGAATTCGGGCTGTTCTTCGCGGTCTACGGGCGCGCCCTGCAGTCGCCGCGACAATTCGCGGAGTTCCTCGACCGGGTCGTCGCCGACTGGATGGGGGTTCTGGTCGACGCGCAGGGCCCCGGCACCGACCCGGCGACCGCGAGGCGCACCGCCACGCTGGTGATCGCGACGATCCGCGGGCTGCTGCTCGACCTGCTCGCCACCGGCGACCGCGACCGGGTCCAGGACGCGGCCGAGGCCTTCCTCGCCACTCTCTGAGCTAACCCAGCGGTACTGTGATGCGGGGGGCGACACCTGTACTGGCGGCAGTTGCCGCCGGCATCGAGCGAGGGAAATGGCAGGCATCGGCAGCGGGGACGGGGCGGAGGAAGCCGGGCGGCGCCGCCGGCAGTTCATCAGGGAACACCACCCCGACCGGGGCGGGGACGCCGAGTCCTTCATCGCGGGCCTGCGGGCCATCGACGCCGAGCAGGCATCCGAGGGCCCGCCGCCGCGGGTGGTGGTCGTACCGCACCAGTCATGGCCAAGCAAGCTGGCGGCCGCGGCGGTCCGCCGTCTGCGTCATGGCAGCAAGCCACCGCGCGTTCGCTGAAAACGCCGCGGCCGGAAAACTCCCCGCACGTCAACGAGGCTGATCTACTGTGACCTCCCCGCCCGAGAACGGCGCCTTGCTGCGGCGCAATCGCCGCTTCGGGACCTTGTGGACGGCGCGCACCATCTCCCTCATCGGCAGCTCGGTCGGCCAGGTCGGACTGCTACTGGCGGTGGCGCAGTCCGCGAGCCCGGTCCTGGCGGTCACCCTGCTGATGCTGACCGGCGACCTGGCGCCCGCGCTGCTGGCCCCGCTGACCGGGGTCATAGCAGACCGGATGGATCTCAGGCGGCTCATGACGCTGCTCGAACTTGGCCAGGCGGCCGCGACCGCGGCCATCGCGGTCTGGCTGCCCGCCCTGCCGGCGCTGCTGGCACTGTTTCTCGTCCGGGCGGTGTTCGGCCAGGTCTTCCCGCCCGCGACCCGCGCCGCGGTGCCCGCGCTTGTCGATGACAAGGACCTGCCATCCGCCAACGCCGCGCTCGGCTTCGGCGAGAACGGCCTGACCGTGCTCGGCCCGGTGCTGGCACAGCGGCAATCCGGGTATCAGCCTGCTTTACGCCGGCAGCGCGGCCGGCCTGATCGTGGGCTACGCCGCCGTGAACCGCTGGGGCGCGAAGGCCGCCGCCCCCGCCCTGCTGGTGATCGGGTACCTGGTGGGCAGCCTGGGAAACCTGTTCACCAGCACCTCCTGGGCCATCGCGGCCGTCCTCGCGTTCCAGGCCATCCGCGGCCTCGGCCTGGCCGCCCAGGACACGGCGGCCGCGACCATGATCCAGCGCGCCATCCCGCGCGAACTCCTCGGCCGCACGTTCGCCAACTTCTACGGATCCATCGGCCTCGCCGCCGGCCTGTCCTACCTACTGGGCGGCGTGCTCCTGGAGGCCGCCGGCCCCCGCGTCACCTTCGCCGTCGCCGGCCTGGGCGGCGTGGTCACCGCGATCGCGACCGCCATCAGGCTCCACTCGCACCGTGGTGCGCCGGAACCTTAGCTCACTGATCGTCTTCGCTGGTGAGGATGTCGTCGACGGTGACGTTGACGACGACGGTCTGCAGCCCGACCACGTCGCGCAGGGCCGTGATGACGTGCTGCTGGATATCCTGGGCGACCGCGCGGGCGGAGTCACCGTAGGTGACCGCGACCGCGAGGTCGACGACGGCCGTGCGGCCGAGAACACCGACCGCGGCCTGCGGGTACTGATGGCCGAAGGTTGCCCGCTCGGCAACCGCGGCGAGTTTGCTGCCGGTGCTGCGGCCGAGGGCGACCCGGACGCCGGGAACCATCCGGGCGCTGTCGCGGGCCAGGGCGGCCACGATTCTGGCGGCGATGCGGATGGTCCCGAGTTCGGTGGTCTGCAGCGTGTACCAGACGTCGCGGACCAGGACCCGGATCTGGCTCATGACCGCGGCGGTCAGGCCGCGGGGAGCCGGCACCGGGCTGGCAGCCGTTTCCGCCACCGGTCCCCACCGGGCGGCGAACTCGGCGATGGCCGCCTGGCAGTGCACACAGCCCTGCTGGTGGCCGTCCAGGTCTTCCGCGCGGCCGTCGGCAACCTGCTCAAGCAGCGGGTCGACCTCGGCCCCGCAGGGCAGCGTGACCGCGTCAAGCAGGCGTGTCACGGCTGGCGGCTCAGCCGACGGCTCGTTCACGGACCCGGTCACCTCCACTCCCCTAGCTTCTGTACCAGTGTGCGCCTGGCCCGGAACAAATGGCTACGGACGGCCGGAACGGAACTGCCGGTCACCTCCGCGACTTCAGCGTACGAAAGGGACTCAAAATGGTGCAATACCACCACCGTCCGCTGCGCGAACGGCAGCGTGGCGAGCGCATCGGTGACCGCGTCCACCGCCAGATTGCGCTCGGTCTGCTCGGCCGGGCCCGCGACGGAGTCGGTCAGCTCCTCCAGCAGGTCGCCCTGATCGGCGACCGGGCCGCGGCTGACCTTATTGAGGGCCCGCCGGGTCACAATCCGGTAGAGCCAGGTAGCGAATGAGGCGTCGCCCCGGAACCGGGAGAGGTTCTGCCACGCCGCCACCAGGGCTTCCTGGGCTATGTCCTGGGCGTCGTGGTGGTTACCGCACAACCGCAGCGCGACGCGGTAGGCCATCGCGGAATGCCGCTGAACGAGCATTTCGTAGGCATCCAGATAGCCGTCCCGGGCACGGGCCACCAAGTAGGCGTCCCCGACCTGCGATTCCGGCTGCATTCCTGCCCCTGCTATCAGTTCGAATCCCCGCGCGGTGCACGCATGACATTGCCAGTGGCGCGCGCGTCTTCGAGGGAGACTCCCCGTCGTGGCGAAAAAAATCCAGCGAAAACCTGCGACGTTTCTCATGCTCCGGTGTCTAACGGAGAGAAGACCCGGTGGGTGACCCCCCGCCCGGCCGATAGCGGCAGCACAACGGCAGTCAAGGGAGCGTGTCCGATGAACCAGCCCGTAGCGCCAAAGACGAGCGAGCAGACCCCCGACACCGCAAACAACGTCACCACCAGCAACTCGGCCACTCCCGCGACCCGGGACCGGCTGGCCACCGCTGATGGGCACATCTCGGTGGCCGAGGGCGTCGTGCAGAAGATCGCGGGCAAGGCGTGCCGCGAGGTGGCGGGGGTGCACGCCATGGGCACCAGCGGCAGCCGCGCGTTCGGCGCCCTCCGCGAGCGCATCCCCGGCAGTTCTGGCCCGAGCTTCGGCCAGGGCGTCGGCGTCGAGGTGGGCGAGTCGGAGGCCGCGATCGACCTGGACATCGTGGTCGAGTACGGCGTCGGCATCGCCGAGCTTGGCCGCAGCATCCAGCGCAACGTCAAGCAGACGGTGGAGCGGATGACCGGCCTGCGCGTGGTCGAGGTCAACATCTCGGTGGACGATGTCTACCTGCCCGGCGACAACGACCAGCAGCAGCAGCCGACGCCGAGCCGGGTCTCATGACCGCGTCCGCCCCCGGCCTCACCGCAACCGGCCTGTCCGCGGGCGTCGCGGTTATCGACGGGATCGACGTCGATGCCGTCGCCGCTGTCGTGCGGGGCTGCCCGGGCGTGTCGGGGCTCGACGGCGGCCAGTATGGCGAGGTCACCACCTACCTGCCGGGCCGTGCGGTGCCCGGTGTCACCATCGGTGACGGCCGGGTCCTGGTCCAGGTCCGGGCCGCCTGGGATACCGAGGTACCTCGCCTTGCCGCCGCGATCAGCGGGGCGCTGTCCGCGGTCACCAGGAACCGCCCGGTCGACGTGATGATCGCCGACATCGACGATCCGCCGGCCGCGCCGCCGCCCGTCACTCCGGTCAGCCCGCCACGCCGGGTCAGGCGCGTCGCCGCCGGTCCAAATGTGCCCCGGCACGACAGGCCCGGCGCCGGGCCTGCTCCCCGATAGGGATGTGAGTGATGAACCGTATCGCCCTTGCGACAATAACCGGCCTGGTCCTCGGAATAGCCTTGGTGTTCGGCAACTTCGGCGACATGCTGATCGTGGGCCTGTTCGGGTTGATCGGCTATGTCATCGCCAAGGTGCTCGATGGTGAGCTGGACGTGCAGGGATGGCTGACGCGCAGCCGCTTCCGCCGGTGAGCGCGGCCGTTGAGGCGCAGCCGCGGCAAAGCGGCGGCCAGGGCACTGAACTGGCCCGGCTCGGCCAGACTGACCTTGGCACGATCACCATCGCCGACCAGGTGGTAGCCAAGATCGCCGCCTGCGCCGCGGCCGAGCACCCCGACGCCGGCGCCGCCGCCACCCGCATGCTCGGCCGCGCTGTCCCCGGCGCCGGGTACCTGGGCGGGCGCGGCACCGACCTCGACGGGCTGCCGTCGACGTCGGTCGAGGTCGACGGGTCCAAGGCGTTCGTGAGCATGGAGATCAGCGTCCGCTGGCCCGCCTCGGTGCTCGAGGTCACCGAGCAGGTCCGCCACCGGGTGCGGGACCGGGTCGCCGAGCTGACCGGGCTGCAGGTTGATGAGGTCCATATCGTCGTGTCCGACCTGGCGACCGACCTCGCCCCGCCGCCGCGAGTCCGGTAAGGAAGGAAAACGCCGATGCGTCTGGTGAACCGGCCACTGGCCCTCATCCTCGCGGCCGCGCTCGCCGTGGCCTCCGTCTTCGTCATCATCGAGGTCATCGCGTTCGCCGCCAACCACGGACCGGTGGTGCTGCCCTGGACCACCTGGTACCGGTGGGCGGGCCGAACCCGCTGGGACCAGCTGGTGATCCAGCTCTGGTCAGGCATCCTCATTGTTATCGGCCTGGCCATCCTGGCGGTGGAGCTCAAGCCGCCGCGCGCCACCCGGCTGCGGCTGCGGTCGTTCCATGACGCCACCGACGCCGCGCTGACCCGCCGCGGCCTGACCGGGGCGCTGCGGACGGCCGCGACCGGGATCGACGGGATCTCCGCGGCGGCGGTCACCGTCCGGCGCCACCACGCGACCGTCACCGCCACCGCCGCCGCCCGCGGGCGGGACGCCGCCGACGCGCTCCGCCAGCCGGTGACCCAGGCCCTGCAAGACCAATTGGACAGCCTTGACCTGCGCCATCCGCCGGACCTGACCGTACACGTGAACACCCGGAGCCGCTGATGCACGCCGACCGCACCAACCGCGTCGTCCTCATCCTGTTCGGCCTGCTGGTCCTCGCGATCGGAGCGGCGGGGATCACCGCCTCGGTCGGCGTCTACGGACAGGGGTTCACGCACCGCCTGCTGCTCGACAACCGCGTCAGCACCTACATCGGCCAGCACGGCTGGGTGTGGTACGCCGCGGCCGGCGTCTGCCTGCTTATCCTCGTTATCTCGCTGCGCTGGATCGTGGCCCTGCTCATCTCCACCGACCGGGCGGGCGACATCCCCATCCCGGTCGCCACCCGCGCCGGGACCACCATCCTGCGGCCCGCCGCGGTATCCGGGGCGCTGACCCGGGAGATCGGCGCGTACCACGGGGTCGAGGCCGTCCGCGGCCGGATCATCGGCGACGGCGACGACCCGGCCATCGTCCTCGCCGTCACCGCCAGCCAGGACGTCGACCTGCACGCCCTGCACCAGCGGATTGAATCCGAGGCGCTCGCCCACGCCCGGCAGGCGCTCAGCAAGGCCGATCTCCCGATCCAGCTCGACCTCGCCGTCAGCCGGACAGCGTGAGGCATCCCGGTTCGGTGAAACACGGGACCGTTAGGAAAGGCGAATTTGAATTTACGGAGTCGGGAGCGTCTGGACCAGCAGGTGGGTGTCCTGCTTGAAGACCCGGATGCTGGTGATCAGGCCGTCCGCGCGCTGGTAGCGGCCGCCGTGCGGCGTTCGGCGGGTTACGGAGCGGGGACCTCGATGACGGCGGCCGAGCCCATGCCGCCGCCGGCGCACATGGCGGCGACGCCGATGCCGCCGCCACGGCGGCGCAGTTCGTGCACCAGGGTGACCAGCATCCGTGCGCCGGTCGCGGCGACCGGGTGCCCAAGCGAGCAGCCGCTGCCGCTCACGTTGACCTTCTCCGGGTCGAGCTCGAGCAGCCGGATGTTGGCCACCGCCTGCGCGGCGAACGCCTCGTTGATCTCGAACAGGCTCACTTGGCCGACGGTCAGGCCGGCCCGCTTGAGCGCCTTCGGTATCGCCTGCACCGGGGCTAGGCCGGTGTACTTCGGGTCGATTCCGACCGACGCCCAGGAACGGACGTAGGCCAGCGCGGGCAGTCCGAGCCGGTCACTCGCCACCACTAGTGCGGCGGCGCCGTCGTTGGCACCGCAGGCGTTGCCCGCGGTGATGCTGAACCCCTCGATCTCCGGGTGCAGCACCTTCAGCCTGGCCAGCTTCTCCATGCTGGTGTCGCGGCGCGGGTGCTCGTCGACCTCGAACATCCCGTGCGGGGTCTCGATGGGGACGATCTCCTCTTTGAACCGGCCCTCGTCGATCGCGCGGATCGCGTACTGGTGCGAGCGCAGCGCCCAGGCGTCCATGTCTTCCCTGGTGACCCCGGCCGTGAGCGCCGCATTCCAGCCCACCGTGATCGACATGTCGCGGTTGGGCGCGTCGGGCCGGTCGGGGTGGGTGGGCGACATCCAGTCCACCCACTCCTGGCCGGCCCGGATCTTGGACCGCGGTGAGGTGGACGCCGAGTTCACGCCGCCCGCGATGACCAGCTCGTCCATGCCCGCCCGGATGCTGCCGGCCGCGGCCGCCACCGCGCCAAGGCCCGCCGCGCAGTGCCGGTTCAGCGCAAGACCGGGGACGGTGGTGAGGCCCGCGGTGATCGCCGCGTGCCGAGCGATCACGCCGCCGCCGTAGAGGCCCTCGGCCAGGATGACGTCATCGACCTGGTCCGGGTCGAGCCCCTCGGCGGCGGCCCGGACCACGTGGTCGGCCAGGTCGAACGCGGTGGTATCGCGCAGCGTCCCTCTGCCCGCGGTCCCGATCGGGGTGCGGAGCGCGGATACCAGTACTGCCTCGGTCATGAGTGGCCTCCCGCGGCTATTGAGAATGCTATTCTCACTTACAAGAGCGATGCTAGCAAGACTGGGAGAGCTGCATGCAGATCGGTGGTTGCTCTGCGATTGTGACCGGCGGAACCGGCGGGATGGGCGAGGCCACCGTGCGCCGCCTGCACGCGGCCGGGGCCAGGGTGGTCGTCGCGGACGTGGCGGACGAGAAGGGCAAGGCCCTGGAGAGCGAGCTCGGCGTCCGCTATGTACACGTCGACGCGGGCAGCGAGGCCGACGTGCTCGCCGCCATCGCCGAGGCCGAGGCCTTGGGCCCGCTGCGAATCTCGGTCGACGTGCACGGCGGCCCGGCGGCCGGCGGACGCCTGCTGGGCAAGGACGGCAGCCCGATGGGCCTCGACGGCTTCCGCACCACCCTCGAGTCCTACCTGGTCAGCTTCTTCAACGTGATGCGACTGGCCGCCGCGGCCATCGCCCGGCAGGCACCGACCGAGGACGGGGGCCGGGGCGTCATCATTAACACCGCGTCGATCGCCGCCTACGAAGGCCAGATCGGCCAGCTCCCCTACGCGGCGGCCAAGGGCGGCATCGTCTCGATGACGCTCGTCGCCGCGCGCGACCTGTCCCCGACCGGAATCCGCGTCGTCACCATCGCCCCCGGCACGATCCTCACCCCGGCCTACGGCAAGTCCGGCGACCAGCTTGAGGCCTACTGGGGCCCGCAGGTCCCGTACCCCAAGCGGATGGGGCGGCCCAGCGAGTACGCGGCCCTCGTCCAGGCCATCGCCGAGAACGACTACCTCAACGGCGAAGTCATCCGCCTCGACGGCGCCCTGCGTTTCCCTCCGAAGTAGCGAACACGCCCTGTCACCTACGCCATCGACATGCCTGCGCCCTGTCACCTACGCCATCGACATCGCCTATTGGTGTCATTGGCGTAGGTGACAGGTTCGACTGGGTCGTTGGCGCAGGTGACAGGCGACAGGGTCGACTGGGTCGTTGGCGCAGGTGACAGGCGACAGGGTCGACTGGGTCGTCGGCGCAGGTGACAGATATCGCGCTGGCTGCCGCGGCGGCGGGGGCGAGGGGCGGCGGCAATAGACTCACGCGGGTGAAGCGCGCGATCGATGTGGCGCCGTTTGGGGAGCTCGCCGACCCCCGGGTGCTGGCCGAGCTGGCGGCGGCCGCGGATGAGCGGGGCTGGGACGGCTTCTTCGTCTGGGACCACGTGCTGTACCGCGCGCCAGTGCGGGCGGTGGCCGACCCGTGGGTGTCGCTGGCGGCGGTGGCGTGCGCCACCACCAGGGTGCGGATCGGGCCGCTGGTCACCCCGGTGTCGCGCAGGCGGGTGCACAAGCTGGCCAGGGAGACGGCCACCCTCGACCTGCTGAGTTCGGGCCGCCTGATCTTCGGGGCCGGGCTCGGCAGTGCGCGCAACAACGAATTCGAACCGTTCGGCGAGGTAGCCGACCCCCGTGAACGGGCTCGGCTGCTCGACCAGGGTCTCGACGATCTGGCCCGTTACTGGGCGGGGGAGTTCGAGCCGGTCCCGGTGCAGAAGCCGAGGATCCCGGTGTGGGTGGCGGCCGAGTGGCCGCACCGGCGGCCGGTACGGCGGGCGTTGCGGTGGGATGGCGTGTGCCCGATCGGCCTGCCCAGTCCCGATGCGCTGGCCGAGTTGGTCGGGGAGATCGGCGAGTCCCGCCCGGCCGCTGATCCGTTCGATGTGGTGCTTGGCGTCGCGCCGGACGACGACCCGGAACCGTGGGAGCGGGCGGGTGCGACCTGGACCCTCACCGATTTCGGCATGCAGCCCACCGTGGCCCAGGTGCGCGCCGTCATCGACGCGGGCCCACGGTAGCGTCAGACGCTGATCTCACCCTCGAGCCGCTTGAGCTGGTGGCGGGCGAGCGCGAGGTTCGCCTTCGACCGGTCGAGGACGAGGTAGAGGAAAAGGCCCTGGTCGCTCCGCGCGCTCTTAAGCAGCCGGATGAGGTGGTACTGCTTGGAGAGCGTGATGAGAATGTCCTCGATGCTGTCGTCGAGGCGGAGCGATTCCATCGTGCGCATCTTCGCGCGGATAACCTCGGTGTTGCCGGCCGCGGCAACGTCGAGGTCGAGATACTTGCCGCCGCCGACCGCGCCCAGCGACATGCCGCTCTCCCAGTCCACCAGGGACACGCCGAGAGCGCCATCTATATTCATGGCTTCCTTTAGGGCCGCTTCAATGTTCATGTAATGCCCCTTCCGCTGGCTGACATGACCGAATGCCTGGGCAGCCTCACCCGGGCCGGCCTGTGCGCGCCGGTCCGTGTAAGCGGGCGCAGGCAACTGCCGGCGGCGGTGCCAGCGCCCCAGGTACCTGGACCGCAGCCGGAGCGGCGTAGCGGCCGCCACGAGGCGCCAACAGCGGACGTCCTGCGCCAAGTCCTGCACGGCCTCAGGAACCTCAGTTAGCCGCGCTAGCGGCGCCGACGACGGACCGGGAGCCCCGTCTCCCCGTCGGGCGCGGGCACTTTGGCCGCCCGGACCGCCACCGCGTGCAGGGCGGCCACCAGCGCGGCGATCTGGGTTGGCTCCATGTCGTGGATATCGTGCGCGATCAGCAGGCCGTCGCTGGTGGCGGCGATGCTGCCGCGCACCCCGGGCACGTTCTTCCTGATCAGCTTTAGTTCCCGGCCGATCCGGTCGGCCGCGGCCGCGTTTCTACCCATCAGTGCCTCCCGCGTCGGATAGGGCGCGCATGAACGACATCACCTCGGCCAGCCGGCGCACCCGGCACGCCGTGTTATCTGGCTCATGAGATGAAGCTCGCGCAGAATTCCCGGATGGAGCGATGCGCCATCGCCAGATTCGTCCGCTGGCGGTCCGCTATGACGAGCAGCAGAATTTGCGGCTCCTGATCCAGCCCGACCGGGCGGACCAGGAAAAAGCTGTCGCTAAAGGTCACCATCACGTCCTCGAGGTTCTCCCCGGTCGCTAGTCTCCCGTTTAGCAGGGTGAGCACATTAATGACGTCCGCGGCACCCGCCGCCGCGGTCAACGGCGCGGGATTGTCCTGGTTCTCAAGCGACGCGAGCACCATGCCGGTAGATCCATCAATGAGACATGCGAGCCTGAAACCATCAATCGCCATGACCGGCGCCAGGAGTTCGTCGGCCGCAGGCAAGATCATGGGCAGTCTCCCCTTCCAATATCGCCGTATCGTAATCAACGGCCCACCGCCCGCGCAGGATATTCGAAAGATGCCTAACCCGATATGTCACCTATCGATGAAATGTCGAATTTGAGTGGAGTTTTGACGGCCGGGTTCGTCAGATACGTTACTTGCGGAAAAAGGCGAATACCAATATCAGATCGGAGAATGACGGCGATCGAGGCCGCGGGCGCCTCGGGCGGCCGGCCTTGCGGCGGCGCGGCTGTCGGCCGGTAGCGTGACCGGGTGAGCGATACCGCCCCAGCGTGGGCTTACGCGAAGCCAGAGATCCGGCCGCACGATGCCCGGCTCATCGAGTTGGCGGCGACCGAGAAAGACCGGCTGACCGTTGTGCTGGCGCCCTGGCTGGTGGACGGGGTCGAGCACGTGGGATCCACCGCGGTGCCGCGGCTGGCCGCCAAGCCGGTCATCGACCTGATGGCGTCGGTGCGCGATCCCGATACGGTGGTCGAGGAGGCCGGCGAGTCACTCTGGGCTGACGGCTGGTGGTATGTCCCGCCGGAGCTGGACAGCGGGGCGTCGTGGCGGCGCTTCTTCGTCAAGCCGGACGAGTCCGGGCAGCACCGGTTTGCCCACCTGCACGTGATCGCGGCTGGTCATCACCGGTGGGCCGACCAGCTCGCGTTCCGCGACGCGCTCCGCCGCGACGATGAGCTGGCGGGGCGGTACGCGGACCTCAAGCGGCGGCTGGCGGCTGAGCACGCGGCCGACCGGGAGGCGTACACCGAGGCCAAGGGCGAGTTCGTCCGGGCCGTGCTCGGCCGCGACCCGCGTGACAGCCCCGAGTTAGGCCCAGCTCACGGCGCGACTGAAAATTGAATCAGGGTTGCCCGGCCTGCCGCAGGTGGCTGCCCATCAGGATTTGCGCGACTCCGTAGCTCAGGCTGAACAGGCCGAACAGCAAGGCCAGGGTAACCGCGCCAAGGCCAGGCCGGGACAGCAGCACGATGCCGAACACGACGGACACGAGGCCGCCTATGAGGAACAGCGCCCGGGTGCCCGCGGTCTCGCCGTGCCGGAAGGTGGCGAAGATCTCGGCGAAGCCGCCGAAGAACGCCCAGAAGGCGACGATCAGCACGAGCACCAGCGCGGTGACCCCTGGCCAGGCCAGGGCGATCAGCCCGGCGACGACGTCAAGCAGTCCAAGCAGCAGGTGACCGATCAACGGTCCCGCCGTACCGCTGCTGAACGCGCGCAAGGTCTGCAGCCCGGCATCGATGAACGCGTAGACCGCGAACAGGATGACCAGCGCGAGGATGGTCACACCCGGCCAGGCGATGGCGACAATCCCGATAATAATAGCGAGAATACCGATCATGAACAGGTGATTCGACGTGGATTTAAACATGACAAGTAGTCCCTTTGTTCACCTGATTTTTCCTGGGATATGGCAGCTGCGATAGAACGCGCTCGATCTGGGCAGCTCCATTTTCCGGCATGACACCGTATCTGTCGATGGGCACACGTACCATGTTCCGCCGCCCCAACGGCGGCGGCGCCCCGGCTGGTCTTCGCCAACCGTAGGAGACTTGGGGTGATAGGTGGAGGTGATGGGCACGGACTATCCCCTGCGTTGGGTGCGGCAGTCGCGGCGTTATCCGCTCTGGCGCGTTTCGCACGCCTACCACCCGCAGGCGGCTGTAAGGCTGATCTGCTGGTTTCCGCCAGGGGCTGGCACCGCGGTCGTCGCGCTGTTTGCCGCCGATAAGGCGAAGCTCGGCGATGTGTTCTACGACGGCGTGGCCGCCCGCGCAGATCCGATGATCGATCAGTGGAAACGCGAGACGGCCTACGTGGAGAAGCCATGAATGAGGATGTCACTTCGCACGAGCCTGTCTTCGTGCGCGGGAACGAGCACCTGGACCGGCTGCTGTCCGATCCGCAGGTTGCCGCCAACGTAGCAGAGGCCAACGCAGGGGCAGAGGAGATGGACCGGGTTCACGCGATGAACCTGGCGATGATCCGGAAAGTGGCGCAGCTAACCCAGGTAGAGGTCGCCCGGAAGCTCGGAGTCGGCCAGGGGGCGGTGTCCCGGCTGGAGAGCCGCGGGGACATGCTGTTGTCCACCCTGTATGACTACCTGACCGCTACCGGTGCCGATGCCGCGAGCATCGTCGTCATCGTCCACGGCCGCAGGATCGAATTGGACCTCGGGCGGCTCCGCGACACCGATCCCGAGCAGCCGTCCGCCCGGCCTTAATCCCAGCAGGCTCAGTCTGAAGCACGCAAGTGACGATAGATCGGCCCGCGGCATCATCAAATCACCTAACCAAGCTTACGAAGAACGCGTGACCGTCCCCATCGGCGCACCCTCCCGGCTGGTCCACCGCCCCGCCCCGTCCCAGGCCGGGACCTGAGGCCTCCTGGACCCGGTGAGCGGCCGGGCCTAGGCCTGGCAACGGGTCGTCGCCGGCACCGGGAATCGCGGCGCCACCGGGGATGTTGCATGTACACGAGACACGACATATCTTGATTGTTAACAGGACTTATGAAGGGTAAGTGACATGACGGTCTGGCACACGGCCCGGAGCATGGGCTGGTCTACCAAAGCGGTGATCGCCGTCGGACTGCTCGCCATGCTGCTGGTGGCGGCGGTGCCGGTGGCGCTGCTCGTCGGCTTGTTCCTGATGGTGTTCGGACACGTGGTCGGCGGCCTCGCGCTGTTCGGCGGCTCGATCCTGCTGGCGATCGCGGGCGTGGCGATCGCCGGCCTGAGCGGCGTACAGCACGTGCGCAAGCTCGTCAGGCAGCAGAGCACCCGGATCGTGCAGCTTCGCCGGGGCGACTACAACTTCGACTAACAGCGCGGCTGCTCCCCCGCCAGAAGATCAAAATCAGTGGGCATAACGGACCGTGGCTTCGAGCCCACGGAAAACGATTAGTTTTCCGGCGGCCGACCCGGTCCGTTTCGCGTGCTGTGGGCCGTCAGGCGGTCACGTTGAGGGCGGCGATGACCTTGGTGGGACGCAACCGGACCACCAGCTCCCCCGGGACGGCGTTGCGCTTGCCGAAGTCCTCGGCACGGTCCGGCCCCATGTAGCGAGCGGCGATCGCGATCGCGGTGCGGAGCAACTCGCCGGGGTCTTCCGACAGCTCGGCGTTGCCTTGTACCTGGACGAACCCGTACGGCGGGGCGTCCAGGTCCGCGCAGATCGTGGTCCGGGGGTCGCGGGCCAGCGACCTGCCCTTGGCGGTCTCCTTGCCGGTGTTGAAGACGACACAGCCGTCCTCGACGATGAACCACACGGGCGTCACCAGCGGCCGTCCGTCCGCGCTGGTGAAGGCCAGCTTGCCGGTTCGCGTCCCCGCGGTGAGGAACGCGCTGACTGCCGGATCGGTAATCGAGGTCATGCGATCACTCTAGTTAGCCTCGGAACCGAGCGGACCGGCGCCGGCCCTAGTAATCATTGCTGCTCGTAGGGGCATAGGGCGCTCGCCACGGGTCCTGAAGGGGCGCCGAGCACCCTTACTTGCTTGATGTATACACTCAGAGTATATTCGCGCCATGAGCGTTCCGCTGACCCTGCTCGGGCTCCTTGAACGGGAGCCCAGCCACGGGTACGACCTCAAGCGCGACTACGACACGTTCTTCGGGCGGGGCAAGCAGCTGCCGTTCGGGCAGGTCTACGCGACGCTCGGGCGGCTCGCGAGGGACGGGCGGGTGATGCCGGGCGAGGCCGAGCCCGGCGACGGACCGGAGCGGAAGCGGTACGCGATCACCGACCTCGGCCGGGCCGAGGTCGACGCGTGGCTGGGCGAACCGGTCGAGCCGGAGCCGCACCTGCAGACGGTGCTGTTCGCGAAGGTGACCCTCGCCCTGATGCTGGGCAAGCCGGCCGAGTCGTACCTGGACCGGCAGCGGGCGGCGCACCTCGTCCGGATGCGCGACCTGACCGAGCTCAAGCGGACCGGGCCGCTGGTCGACGTGATGCTGGCCGACCATGCCCTGTTCCACCTGGAAGCAGATCTTCGCTGGATTGACCTGACGTCAGCGCGGCTGACGGAACTAGCAGAGGCGGTAAGGAAGCCATGAACACCCCCGCTGTCGTGGCCGGCCCGCTGACCGAGGCGCGCGGCATACACAAATCGTTCGGCCGGACGCCGGCGTTGCGCGGCGCTTCCATGACCGTCAGCCGGGGCGAGATCCTGGCGATCATGGGACCGAGCGGGTCGGGCAAGTCGACCCTGCTGCACTGCCTGGCCGGGATCTTCGCGCCCGACAGCGGCGAGGTCTGGTTCGACGGGAGTCGTCTTGACACCCTCGGCGAAGGGGCCAGGACCAGGCTGCGGCGGACCGCGTTCGGCTTCGTGTTCCAGTTCGGGCAGCTGGTGCCGGAACTCACCGCGGCGGACGCCCCGGTGCCACCGGGCATCTCGAAGCTGCCGGCCGCCGGGCAGTACTACGCATCGCCCGCGCTGGCCGCACTGCTGCGCACGGTCCCCGCCGACCAGCTCGGCGACCGGTTCCCCGGCACGATGATCGGGATGATCGGCGACGCGGGGCTGACCGGTCCCGGGCAGCTGGCCGTCTACATCGGATACACGCCGAAGGCAATGGCCGTCTCCACCGGATACACGCCGCCGAAGGCACTGAACGCGATCGGCGGCACGCGCTGGGTGACGTCGATCGCGACCGCGCCCGCGCGCGAGGCGTTCACCCCGTTCTTCCGGTACGCGTTCGGCGTGGGCGTGCTCGCCGTGCTGTTCCCGATGCTGGTGCTGATCGCCGCGGCGACCCGGCTGGCGGCGAGCCGGCGGGAGGAGCGGTTCGCGGCGCTCCGGCTGGTTGGCGGGACGCCGGCCGATATCGCGGCGATCGCGACGGTGGAGTCGGTGGTGAGCTCGTTCTGCGGCGCGGTGCTCGGGATCGCGGTCTGGCTGCTGGTGCGGCCGCTGGTGGCCGGCCGGGCGCCAATCGGGACGCGGTATTTCCCGTCCACCGTGACGCCTGCCGACTGGGAGTACGCCGCGATCGTGATCGGCGTGCCGCTGATCGCCATGGTCGCGGCGCTGATCTCGCTGCGCCGGGTGCGGATCTCGCCGCTCGGCGTGAGCCGGCGGGCGACGCCGGAGCCGCCGACGTTCTGGGGGCTGGCCCTGCTGGTGCTCGGGGTGGCGGTGTACGTCTACGGGCTGTCGAAGACCACGAAGCAGGGCATCAGCGCGGCCACCTACTTCGGTCTGCTGCTCACGATGGCCGGGCTGGTGATCGCCGGGCCGTGGTTCACCTGGGCCACGGCCCGGCTGTTCGGATCGGTATCGCGGGGCGCCGCACAGCTGCTGGCCTCCCGGCGGCTGGCCGACAACCCGCAGGCGGCGTTCCGCTCGGTAACCGGGCTGGTGCTCGCCGTCTTCCTCGGCACGATCGTGGGCACGCTGGTCCCGGCGGTGAACGCGACCGAGGCGACGCCGACCAACAACTCGCTCAGCAACGTGCTGCTCGACCAGATCGGGATGTCCGGGCCCGCCGGGGCGGAGCTGCTGCGCGGACTCGGCGCGATCAGCGGCGCCACCGTCTACCCGTTCTACTCGGCGGTGACGGCGGGCGAGGCGGCGGCCGGCCCCGGCGGCGGGTCAGGCGGCACGACGGGGAACGGCGGAAAGGGCGGGAGCGGAGCGGGCGGAGGAAGCGGAGGGAGCGGAGGAAGCGGAGGAAGCGGAGGAAGCGGCAGCGTCCACCTCGCGCGGGGAAGCGGCGATCCCGGGCCACCCAAAGCCCTGATCGGCGGCCTTACGGTGGTGAGCTGCGCCGCCATGCGCGACCTGACCGTGCTTGGCCGGTGTGCGCCCGGCGTCGCGGCCGTCCAGACCTACGACGGGTCCATGTTCGGCGACAACCCGATGTACGACACACAGCCGTTCGTCAATGCGTCCGACCCCGCGTACACCGGCAAGCTGGCCGGCTTGCCACTGCAGGCGGTGCTGGTCAAGGTGAACAGCCCGGTGACGCTTGAGCGGGTCCGCACGTATCTGGCCGTGAACGCGCCGCCGCAGGTCTCGGCCGGCCCGGGGTCGTCGCCGACGCCGCCGCGGACGTTCGGCGAGACGCTGGACATCCGCCTGCAGCGCGCGGCCATCCTGGAGAACCTGGTCTACGCGGCGGTCGCGCTCACCCTGATCGTGGCCGGCTGCAGCCTCGCGGTGGCGGTCGGCGGCGGCCTGGTCGATCGCAAGCGCCCGTTCACCCTGCTCCGGGTGAGCGGCACGGGAGTCAGCGTGCTGTCCGGTGTGGTCCTGATCGAGGCGGCGGTGCCGCTCGTGGCCGCCACGCTCATCGCCGCGGGAATCGCGTACGGGACGTCGGTCCTGGCGTTCGTCAGGCTCGCGCCGGCCGGCACCGCGATCCCGCAGCTTGGGCACGCCTACTTCGGCCTCATGGGGGCCGGGCTGGTGGTCGCCTTCGGCGTCATCGCGATCACGCTGCCGCTGCTGCGGCGGATGACCATGCCGGGGAACGTCCGGTTCGAGTAGGGAAACCGGCGGGTGGAGGCGAAGCCACGCGTGCGTTCTGGTTGACCGGAGAATTTGACTTGGGTTTCCGGCTACCGGCCGGTCGCGCTGTTCAGGTGGGCGAGGACCGCCAGTACGCGGCGGTGCCCGATATCGGTGGGCGGCAGTCCCAGCTTCAGGAAAACGTTGCCGATGTGCTTGCTGACCGCTCGCTCGGTGATGACCAGGGTGGCGGCGATGGTGGTGTTGTCGCGGCCCTCGGCCATCAGCGCGAGCACCTCGCGTTCGCGGGGGGTCAGTGAGTCAAGCGGCGTGCTGCGGCGGCGGGTGAGGAGCTCGGTCACCACCTCGGGGTCGAGCGCGGTGCCGCCCGCCGCGACCCGGTCGAGTGCGTCGAGGAACTCCTCCACCCGGCCGACGCGGTCCTTGAGCAGGTAGCCGATCCCGCTGGCGCCGCCGCCGAGCAGCTCGGCGGCGTAGGCCTCCTCGACGTACTGGGAGAGCACGAGCACCGGCAGCCCGGGGATCTGCTGGCGGGCGGCGAGCGCCGCCCGCAGGCCCTCGTCGCGGAAACCGGGCGGCATCCGCACGTCGAGCACGGCGATGTCAGGGCGGTGCGCGAGCAGGGCGGGCAGGATCTCCGGCTCGGCCACGGCGACGGCCACGACCTCGTGCCCGGCCGAGGTGAGCAGCAGGACGAGGCCTTCCCGCAGCAGCGCGTTGTCCTCGGCGATTACCACGCGCATGGCAGCTCCGCTTCGATCACGGTCGGGCCGCCGGCCGGGCTGGTGAGGGTGAAGGTTCCGTCGAGCGCGGCGACCCGGCGGCGCATGCCGGGCAATCCCGTGCCGCCGGCATCGCCGGCAGCGCCCGGCGGGCGGCCGGCGCCGCCCTTGCCCTCGTCGCGGACAACCACCCGCAGGCCGGTGCGGGTGCGGGCGAGCTGGACGCCGGCCCGCCTGGATCCGCTGTGCCTGGCCGCATTGGTGAGCGCCTCGGCCACCACGAAGTACGCGGCCGACTCCACCGCCACCGGCGCGCGGGGCCCGGAGTCCAGGTCGTCCTGCACCGCGACGTCAAGACCGCTGCTGGCGGCGAGCGCCCGGACCGCGCCAGCCAGGCCCCGGTCGGTGAGGATCGGCGGATGGATGCCGCGGACCACCTGCCGCAGCTCGGCCAGTGCCTCCTCGGCGTGCTCCTGGGCCTCGTCGAGGAGCCGCCGCCCGGCCTCCGGATCACGTTCGTAGGCGCGTTTCGCCAGCCCGATCCGCATGGAAAGCGAGACAAGCCGCGCCTGCGCGCCGTCGTGCAGGTCCCGTTCGATGCGGCGCAGTTCGGCGCTGTGGGCGGCGATGGCGCCGGCCCTGGTCTGAGTCAGCTGCTCGACCCGCTTGGCCAGCAGCGCCTTCGGCGACGGCTTGAGTAGCGCGGCCGACCAGGCGGCGTCCACGTCAGCCAGCCCGCTGATCAGCGGCAGGACGGCCGGCCGGCGGCGGAGCAGACCGCACCACACCCCGTCGACGGGCAGGGCGGCCAGCCACAGCGGCAGCGCGAGCAACCCGAGCAGGCCGTAGGCATAGTTAGCGAGCATCCAGCGCAGGTCGACGTAGGTACCCGGGTCGCGGACCGCGGTGCGCAGCCGGTCGCGGAGCGGACCCGTGATCGGCTGATAGGCCTCCGGGATCTCCCGTCCCGTCCACCCGGCCACCATGGACCGTTTGGCGCCGGCGATCCGGCGGATCAGCAGCACGGCCTCGGGCAGCAGCCAGATGCCGAGCACGGCGACCGTGCCGATCGCCGTGATCAGCAAGACCGTGATGAAACCGAACGAGAACGCGGTCAGCCCGACAGCCAGGGCCAGCTGGGCCGTGGCCCGCCCCGCTCGTCGCACCGTCTCCCGCATGCCATCAGGCTAAGCGCACCGAGGGCACGCGTGCGGCAGACAGGGCTCCCCGGTGCTGGTGTAGCCAGCTACACCAGCGGTTCGGGACAGCGCTCCCTCGTGCCGAAGCAACGCCGCCAGCAGTGTTGATCCCGGGTGCGAAAGACGCTCCCGGAGGTTTTCACGTGGAGGTTCCCATGTCCGGATTGGCTCGCTGGTGTTTCCGGCATCGCCGGTGGGTGGTGGCGGCCTGGCTGCTCGCGATGGTCGCCGTGGTCGGGCTGGGCAAGGCGGCGGGCACCGATTTCGGCTCGAGCTTCAGCCTGCCCAACACCGATTCGCAGGCGGCGGTCACCTTGCTGACGCAGAACTTCCCGGCCGCGTCGGGTGAGGGCGACCAGATCGTCATCCAGGCGGCGGACGGCTTGACTGTCAGATCGGCGCCGGTCCGCACCGCGGTGACGGAAGCGCTGGCCAAGGTCGCCGCCGTGCCCGGGGTGGAGAGCGTCGCCAGCCCCTATGCCAAGGCGGACCCGGCGCACGCCGGGGGCGGGCTGATCAGCCGGGACGGCACCATCGCCTTCGCCGTGGTCACCTGGGATAAGCAGGCGGCCCAGGTAAGCACGGCTGACGCGAGCAATCTGATCAACGCGGCCGAGTCGGCCGACAGCGCAGCCGTGCACATCTCGCTCAGCGGCCAGTCCATTACGAACTCCGAGCGGCCGAGCCCCGGCTTTACCGTGGGCGTCGGCGTGATCGCGGCGCTGGCCGTGCTGCTGGTCATCTTCGGCGGGGCGGTGCTCGCAGCGCTGCTGCCGCTGCTGGGCGCGGGCCTGGCGCTGATCCTCGGCACCTCGCTCATCGGCCTGCTCAGCCACGCGATGAGCATCTCCAGCGTCTCCACCGAACTGGCCGTCCTGATCGGCCTTGGCGTGGGTGTGGACTACGGGCTGTTCATCATCAGCCGGTACCGAAGCGCGGTCAAGCAGGGCATGCCCTACGCCGACGCCGCCGCCCTAGCCGTGGCGACGTCCGGCCGGACGGTGCTGCTGGCCGGCCTGACCGTCTGCATCGCCCTGCTCGGCCAGTTCCTGCTCGGCGTCAGCTTCCTTTACGGTGTCTCGGTTTCTGCGGCGGTGGCCGTCGCGCTGACCATGGCCACCGCCCTCACGCTGCTGCCGGCCATGCTCGGGTTCCTCGGGCCCCGGGTCCTGTCCAGGCGGGAACGCGCCGCCCGGGCCACCAGACGGCACGCGACCCCGGCCGCGGGCGGGTTCTGGCTGCGCTTGGCGCGGTTCGTGGAAGCACGCAAGGTGCTGGTGGCGCTGGGCTCACTGGCCGCGGTGGCGGCGATCGCGCTGCCGATCTTCGGCCTGCGCCTCGGTACCTCCGACGCGAGCACCGACCCGGCCGGGTCGACCACCCACCAGGCGTACACCGCCCTGGCCGAGGGGTTCGGTCCCGGCTTCAACGGGCCGCTCGAGCTGGTCGCGCAGGCCGACTCGGCCCGTGACCTCACCGCCTTCGACCATCTCCTCGGCGTGGTGGCGCACACGTCAGGAGTCGCCACGGTGTCGCCCGCGGTGACCTCACCCAACGGCAAGGTGCTGGTCGCCAGCGTCTACCCCGCCACCAGCCCGCAGGCCGGGCAGACGGTCAACCTGGTGAACGCCCTGCGCGATCACCTCATCCCGCGGTCCGCCGACGGCACCAGCCTGGTCGTGCACGTGGGCGGGGAGACGGCGACCAACATCGATTTCGCGCACGTGCTCACGGCCAAGCTGCCGATCTTCATCGCGATCGTCGTGCTGCTGGCGTTCCTGCTGCTGATGGCCGTCTTCCGCAGCCTGCTGATCCCGCTGGTGGCCTCGGTGATGAACCTGCTGTCGGTCGGCGCCGCGCTGGGCGCGATGAACGCGGTGTTCAGCTGGGGCTGGGGCGGTTCGCTGCTCGGCCTGTCCGGGACGGGGCCGGTCGACGCCTTCCTGCCGGTGCTGATCTTCTCCGTGCTGTTCGGGCTGTCGATGGACTACGAGGTGTACCTGATCAGCCGGATCCAGGAGGAGTGGCGGCACGGCGCCGGCACCGCGACCGGGCGGAACCATGCGGCGGTCAGCACCGGCCTGGCCAAGAGCGGCCCGGTCATCGCGGCCGCGGCCGGCATCATGATCCTGGTCTTCGGGTCGTTCATGTTCGGCGGCGCCAGGGAGCTGGCGGAGTTCGGCTTCGGCCTGGCGTTCTCGGTGCTGGTCGACGCGCTGCTCATCCGCAGCCTGCTGGTTCCCGCCCTGATGCACATCATCGGCCCGGTCAACTGGGCGCTCCCCCGCTGGCTGGACCGGATGCTGCCCCGGCTGGCGGTCGAGGCGGCCGAGCCGGCCGTTGACGAAGCTGGCGCTCGCGTTCTCGTCGGGGACGCCCTGCCCGCCGGTCCCGGGCACACCGCACCGAACTCCGTGATCCGCGACTAGTCCGCCGCGCCCGATTACCACCTACCCGCTACCCCCAGGGAGACTGGCATGACCTGCTGGAAAACACGCACGCCGCTGAGCTGCCCGACAGATGAGAAGGAAGACGGAGTGCCCGGCCACGACACGCCGCACGAGAAGCCGCCGCCCACGAGCAGCCACCACGGGCAGCCCGGCGGGCGAAGGCGGGGCTGGTCCTCGGGTCGGCGGGCGGCGTGTACAGCGCTTTCCGCGGCCGGGATCGCGCTGCTGCTGGCGGCGTGCTCCACCGCATCCGATCCGACGGCATCGGCCACCGGGACGGCGGCGCCCGCCCGGACGTCGGCGGCCGCCCGGACGTCGCCGGCCGCCGGCCTGATCCGCGGGTCGTACGTGGCGCTCGGGGACTCCTACACCTCAGGTCCGGATATCCCCGATCAGACGGGCGCCACCGCCGGGTGCGATCAGTCAAGCAGTAGCTACCCCTACCTGGTCGCGCGGAGCCTGCGGCTGAAACTGACCGACGTGAGCTGCAGCAGCGCGACCATCGCCAGCCTGGCGGCGGCGCAGTCCACCGGCGACGGCACCAATCCGGCGCAGCTGAGCGCCCTGTCGCCGGCCACCGCGCTTGTTACCCTCGGCATCGGCGGCAACGATGTTGGCTGGGTCCAGATCATTACCCGGTGCACGGAAATGGACCTGATTCCCGCCCTGATCCCTGGTCGCACTGCCTCCGGTCTCACGCCCTGCCAGGACTACTACACCGCTGGCGGCACGAACGTGATCGAGCAGCGGACCCAATCGGTGGCGCGGCAACTGGGCGAAGCCCTCACCCGGATCAGGCAGCGCGCGCCGCGGGCCCGGGTCTACGTTGTCGGCTACCCGGACCTGTTTCCGGCCGGGGGCGATGCGTGCGCGGACGCCCTGGGTCTCACCAAGGGCGACGTCGCCTTCCTCAACGACGAGGAGCTGCGGTTCAACGGCATGCTGCGGCAAGCCGCGCAGGCCGCTAAGGCCGGTTACATCAACACCTACACCCCGTCCGAGGGGCATAACGCCTGCTCGGCACCGGCCAGCCGGTGGATCGAACCGCTGATACCGGACGCCCCGGCGGCCCCGCTGCATCCCAACGCGGCCGGCGAGCAGGGCATGGCCGACGCGGTCGTCGGCACCATCAGGGGCGCGGCCTGATGGGGCGTGCCTGGGGACTCCCGTTCGGCGATCCGCTGCGGCGGCGCGGCGCGCCGCGCCCGGAATATAACCGCGTGCGCTTGGGTACCTACGACCTGCCGCCGCAGACGGGGCTCGGCGTCTGCGAGCGCGGCCTGGACTGGCAGCCGGCCGCCGCCCGTACGTCGTGTAAGGGAGAAACCGACATGGTGGACTTGAAGCTTGAGGTGGTCGTCATCCCGGTCTCGGACGTCGACCGCGCGAAGCAGTTCTACGGGGGGCTCGGGTGGCGGCTCGACGCCGACTTCCCCTTCGACAACGGCTTCCGGGTCGTCCAGTTCACGCCGCCCGGCGCCGGGTGCTCGGTCCAATTCGGCTCGAACATCACCACGGCCGCACCGGGTTCCGCCCAAGGCCTGTACCTGATCGTTTCGGACATCCAGGCCGCGCGCGACGAGCTTGCCGCCCGCGGCGCCAAGCCAAGCGAGGTGTTCCACGCCGGGACGCCGGGCGCTCAGTTCCAGCCCGACGGCACGAGTGGTCGCGTCAGTGGACCCGCGCCGGATCATGCCACCTACAGCTCCTTCGCTACGTTCGGCGATCCGGACGGCAACGGCTGGCTGCTGCAGGAGGTCACGACACGGCTGCCCGGCCGGATCGACGCCGCCGAGACGGCATTCGCATCCGCGGCGGACCTCGAGAGCGCGCTGCGGCGCGCGGCGGCCGCCCATGGCGAGCACGAGAAGCGGATCGGCGCGGCCGACGCGAACTGGCCCGTCTGGTACGCCAAGTACATGGTGGCGGAGCAGGCGGGCACCGAGCTGCCGACCTGAGCAGATGGCATCGCCGACGTGATCGCCGGCGCTGCCAAGGCCGCTGGCTAGCCTGGCCTCGGCTCAGCTGAAGCGGAACCGGCGGGTGCGCAGGCGGTCAGTGAACCCGATGGAGCGGTAGACCAGGATCGGAATCGGGTAGCCGTGGTCGCCGCGCGGGCGGACGACGCCGACCGTGGCACCCTGCTCGCGGGCGGCGGCCAGGGCGGCCAGGGTGACGCCGCCACCAAGGCCGCGGCGGCGGTGCGCGGTGGCGCAGCCAACAGGCTCGACCAGCGCGACGTGCCCGCACCGCCAGACCAGGCAGGAGGCCGCCATCTCGCCGCCGGGATCGGTGACGGCAACCCAGTCAAGCAGCGGGTCGTACGGGGGCGTGTCCATCAGCCACCGGTACAGCTGCCCGGACAGCTCCGACGGCGTCGAGTCGGACCACGCGGCGCGGTGGCACTCGGCCCGCTCGGCGGCCTCGTCACGGCCGACAGGACGGAACCGGTAGCCCGGGATTTCCGGGACGGTCACGGCGGCGAGGTCGATAGTCTGCTGGACCGACCAGGGCGCGTTCCGCGCCACGGTGCCGCCGAGCCCAGTCAGGCGATCGGCCATCGGGCCGTCGACCGCCGCCACCGCGAAACCGGAGGCCCGCGACCGCGCCCACTCGATCACCTCCCCGGCCAGGCCGACGTCCCCGCCGACCTCAAGCCAGTGCGGCGACTCGAGGAACCCGTAGGCCCTGCCGTCGAACACGGCGGCGCGGGCCAGCCGTCCCTCGTGGATCGAGTACCAGGCCAGCTGACCGGGATGCTCAAGCGACAGTGGCCCGCACACCTGGGCAGCGACCGCCTGCAGTTCCGGGAGCAGGTCGATGAAGCGTCCTTCGGTGAAGCTCATGAGTCCTCGTGTCAGGAAGTCGGCGAAACATTACCTTCCTGGCGGGCATGGGGGGCGTCAACCGAATTTCGATCGCGATGTGCGAGCTGACGACGGGCACCTGATTGTCCTACTCGTTATTCGTAAGCCTGCAGCCGGATCTTCCGAATTCTGTAGATTCATTTGCATGCCTGAGGGAATGAGCGGCCAGACGCCCGCTGAAGATGACATCGATCGCCAACTCCGCGAGCTGACAGAGGGCAGGGCGGACTCCGCCCGGTACCGTGAGCCATCCGCCGCCGAGCGCGCGAAGGCGGCCGGGCAGGCCCGCAAGCAGGCGAAGAAGCGGGCGCGTGCGGCCAGCCGGCAGGATCGCCGGCTGGCCCGGCGTTCCGGGGGTCGGCGGCGCGCCGCGCAGGCACTGCCGTGGACCATAGCGATCGTGGTCCTCGCGGTGGCCGGCTTGTTCTCGTGGCTCCATTACGCCCACGGGACGGGTGGCACCGCGGCGGGCGGCGTGGTCAGCAACCTGAACCAAGCGACGGCAGGACCACCGGCTGACCCGTTCGCCGGCACGCCAGCCGACCACTGGGCCGACGGCGCGGCGGGGATCGTCATCCCCGCCGCCAAGCCAGTTGGCCCCTTCAGCGCCTCACAGGTGGCGGCGGCGTACGCGGCCACGAAGCGGTTGCTCATCGCGGAAACTCTCGACAAGCAGACCCTGGCGGGCGGGGCGCCGACGGCGTTCGCCGACCTGCTCACCCCTTCGGCGCGGTCGCAGTTCCTCTCCGGCCTCAACGTGCGCGGGGCGTACCGGACCGGGCAGTCGCGCAGTTCGCGCTCCTATGTCGAGTCGTTCGCTCCCGGCACCGCTCAGCTCATCGGGTCGGTCATCAAGGTCAAGGCGTCGATGAGCGCGCAGACGTACCATCAGTCCGGCATGCTGGTCCTCGCCATCAACGTCAGCGACCTAGCCACCTACCCGGTCGAGCGGCCCGGCGACCCCAGCACCTGGATGCGCGTCGTCGCCGACGTGTACGGGTTCTTCTCCTTCGCGCACTGGGATAACCACAGCGGTTCCCTGCAGCCCTGGGACCAGACGATCGTCGCGAACAGTGGCGTCCAGTGCCCGATGACCGACGGGTGGGTCCATCCCGCTTACCCCAGCCTGCGGGCGGTTCCCGCATCTGGGCACGACGGGGGCAACCCGTACACGCCGGTCAGCGCCGCCCCGAGCGCGTTGCCCAGCGCCGTGCCCGCCAACGGCAGCGCCTGCAGCGTCGGCGGCGGCAGCACCTGACAACCCACCGGCGGGCAGTTGGTGCCGGACATCACCGCCGGGTGCGCGGAGTTCACCCGGTCTGCGTCAGCGGGTAAGTCGCCGCCGACGTCACTGCGGGCGTTATAGCTCGTAAAAGGATGATTCTCGAAATCTCTCTCGGCTGCACCTAGAGTAGGCTGGGGAACACCCTGCGGAACCGGTCACAGACCTACGGCCACGCCATGGCCCCTGGCGGTCGGCCCCGCGGCGGCAGGCGGGCTCGCGCCGGCGTTTCGAGCGCTGGTTGAACCGGGAGCCCTGACCTCTACGAGGGAGGGCTGAAATGCAGCGGAGCAAAATGTCCATTGCTGTGATCGTCGCCGGCGCCGTCGCCGCAATGGTCGCCAGCACGGTGGCGGCCACGACTGCGGAGGCCAGCCCGGTGGCCGCCCACAAGACCACCACGCGGGTGCCGGGCGTTGTGGGCGACGCGCAGGCGACCGCCTACGGGAAGCTCGCCCGCTCCGGGTTCAGGCCGGGGATGAGCAGAGCGACCCACCCTGTCCGGGGCGAGGTGCTCTACGTGGTGTCGCAGGTCCCCACGGGCGGCAAGCAGGCCATCAAGGGCACCACCGTCACCGTGACCAGCATGACGTTCAACCAGAAGGCGGCGGCGTACGCCAAGACGCTGGAGGGCATCCCCTATGTGTACGGGGGGACGACTAAACACGGGTTCGACTGCTCCGGGCTCACCCAGTTCGTGTACCGGCATGAGGGCAAGCGGATCGTCCGCACGTCCGACGAGCAGTTCCACCAGTTCCAGGCGGAGTCGCATTCGCAGGCTCAGCCCGGCGACCTGGTCTTCTTCCACAACACGTCCAATCTGCGTAGCTACGTGTATCACGTCGGGGTCTTCGAGGGAGGCCATGACATGGTGGCCGCCACGCACACCGGCTCTGACGTCCAATGGCAGTCGTACCTATGGGGCGGGAACACCGTGTCTTTTGGGACCGTCTCGCACAAGGCATAGGGCACGGCGATGCCGGCGGGTTCTTCACCCCGTCACCGCACGGTCGGCCTCATCGGGTTGCGCATCGGCGGGATCAAGGTTCGACCGCTCGCATCCGTCTGCACGCAGGTAATGCCTCCAGAAGGCCGCCCTGTCGGTTCCCATGCACCGATCCCCCGGTAATTCCGAGTTCTGGTCAAGCAGTGCACACGGCGAGCATGCCCGCAAGTCCCGCGCGCAGGACTCACCGTCACCATCCGGGCCGATCACCCAGCGCCTTCCGTCGGCTCGCGTCTTGCGGGAACAAGTTCACGTTGGGTGGCATAAACAGGTGTCATTTCCTCACACGGAAGGATCCTGGTGGGTGTTGACGACGTAGCAGACGGCTGGCAGGCGTCAGCCCGGGCCCCCGCCGAGATAGCCGATGATGATCTGACGGTCATCCGCCACTCGGAGTCGGATCCGGAACGGTTCGCCGTCCTCGTCCGGCGGCATGGTCCCGCCGTTGGCAGGTATGTCACCCGGCGCATCGGCCAGGAACGCGCTGAGGATGTGGTGGCGGAGACGTTCCTGGTGGCGTTCAGGAAGCGGGCCGGCTACCAGGACCAAGGCCGGGACTGCCTGCCATGGCTGTACGGGATCGCGACCCGGCTGATGCACCGCGAGCGCAGGAACGAAGTCAGGCAGCTCAGGCTGCTCGCTGCTTCCGGCACCGATCCGGTGACAGCGCCGTTCACCGACCGGGTCGAGGACGCGGTGGCGGCTCGCGGCGTCAAGCGGCGGCTGGCCGCGGCCATGGCGGAGCTTCCGGTGAACCAGCGTGACGCGCTGCTGCTGCTGGTGTGGGCCGGCCTCAGCTATGAGCAGATCGCCGCGGCTACCGGCGTGCCGCTCGGGACTGTTCAGTCCCGCATCAGCCGGGCGCGCCGCCGTCTCCGTCAGAGCCTCGCCGACCTTGACCCTGCCGTACCGATAGGAGACTAGTGGTGGACGAACTGGAACTCATATCGCGGCTCCGCGAGGAGGTCCCGCTGGCGTCAGCGGACCGAGCCGAGCACGCGTTCCTCACTTCGGTCCAGGGTCGTGGGACGTGGCCCGTACGACGCCATGGTCTGGTGCGCCTGCTCCGGCTGCGCACCGAGGCCGCGGTACCCCTCGCGGCAGCCGCAGCCATCCGCCGCCGCCGCCCGGCTGGGATCATCATCGCGGCCGCCACGGCTGCGGGACTGGCCGCCGCCGGACTGACCCTACTGCCCGGGAGCAGCTCGCTGCCGGGGAACACCTCGCTGCCGAGGAACACCTCGCTGCCCGGAAACACCTCCGGTGCCTCGCCGGCCGCCGCGCGGCTGCTCGCCAAGGTCGCCGCCGCCGCCGCCGCGCAGCCGAATCCGCCCGTGCGCGACAGCCAGTTCGTATACCTCAAAACCTGGGGCGCGGGCTCGGTCTGCACGGGCCGGCCCTTGGCTAACAGCGACAGCGCCCGCGTGGCCGTGCCCGGGGACTGCGTCCCAGAAAAACCAGATGAAGTGCAGTTCTGGTACCCAGTATCCAGCCTGTGCGCGACCGGCGCGTTCCTCAAGGACGGGAAGATGACGAAGTTTTCCTTCAAGGCGGCGTCGGTGGACCCAGAGCAGTTCCCGTGCAGTGGCAATATGAACTACCCGACCTACCGGTTCCTGCAGACGCTGCCCACCGACCCGCATGCCCTGCTCAGGCTCATCCAGCACACGGATGGGCACCCGGGCTTGTACTGGTGGGCCTTCTCCACCATCGGCAACCTGCTCTACAACGGGTCGCCGCCCCCGGTCACCGCAGCGCTGTACCGGGCCGCCGCCCTGATTCCCGGCGTGACCGTAGTCCCCGACGCCACCGACACGATCGGCCGTCCGGGCGTCGCGGTCGCCTTCATCTTCCAGGGCATCCGGACTGAGTGGATCTTCAGCAAGCAGACCCTCCAGTACCTCGGTTCACGCGAAATCAACATCGCCAACGGCGCACTCGTCAGCCAGACGGCCATCCAGCAGCGCGCCATCGTCGACCACGCCGGGCAGGCCCCGGGTTAGCCAAGCGGCTCAATGCGCCCCGGCCGGGCGGGAGCAGCGGGGGCGCCGCGGGCACGACCCGGCGCTGCCGCTGGCCAGGCCGGGATCACCGTGACCGGCCACCCCGCCGTCTCGGTCCCGGCCGGCTTCACCGCCGGCGGCCTGCCCGTCGGCCTGCAACTGGTGGGCCACCACGGGACCGACGACCGCTTGCTGTCCATCGCGGGGGCGGTCGCCCGGGTTCTCCTCCCGGCACCCGCTCGCCTGGTACCCCCCAACTCCCGCGATCATTGACCCATGGCGAGGGCGGCGCCGCAGACGCTGACGGAATTGTGGCGACCGCCGACAAGCTTCGCCGCATGGTCAAGGCAGTAAGCGCCCGAGAGCTCTCCTGGCAGGAAGCGCATTACGATCAAGACTCCAGGCAAGGCCGTGAGCTGCTGCTGTTCCTCATGGCTAACCATGAATGGATCCACGCCACTTCTAAGGTTGTCGATATCGCGCGGTCGGACGGTGGAAACGACCATCAAGGTCGACGCCTAGATCACGGGGTCTGCTACTGGAGTATTAGGCTGGCGGTTTGAGCCTCGACATTCCTGACCAGGTCCGCAAGACGGTCATAGCCGACGGGAACGAATCCTGGCTGGACGAGCTGCCAGGCAGAGGGATGCGCCAAGCTCTTGGGCGAAGACGTGGGTCGACAGGCCCTTCTGCTGGAGCGCCTTGGGGCTCCGATGTACGACATCGTGGCCGACCCTGTCAGCCGCCACAACTTGCTGTGCGAAGTGGCGGTTCGCCTGTGGCGCCCGATCGGTCCCGACATTGACCTTCCACCCAGCCGGCAAGATCACGATCTGCTACTGGAGTATTAAGTAATGTGTTGCTCTGCCGGATGGTCTTGATTGGTTTCGCATTCTTATGCATTGCATCGCGATGACCGCTGACTTAGGAGAAGCTTGCTTGTCGGCAAACAACTAAAGCCGATCCCGGACCCGCGATGGAGGCGCTGCGATAAGCCACCTACCGGTGAAGCCACATATCGCTAACTGGCTCTTGACAGTAGCTTATGGCAAAGGTATGAAACCTACATCGGCTTAACTCGGCGTGCCGTAGAGAGGGTAACAGTCGCATCTGCGATCGTTGGGCAACGGCCTTGGACGTCTGACGGTCGCCGGTGGCTATCCGCTTTCTCACGTTGGGCCATTCGATGATCCGATTGCCTGGCGTTCAATGCGGGCTCCCGGAGGGAGACGGCCGTGGAAATTCGCTCGGGTTCGCTCGATTTCTCGCTGCCATTGAGCGGCGCCGGTCCTCGGCAGGCCTCGACCACAGTGGTATTCCCGCAGGCCGTCACCGCCGCGACGACCGGGCTGACGGGCTATCTCGCTGAGTTCAGCGGGGGCAACGATCACAACCTCGGCCGGGTCGAGATAACCCTTGACACGACCATCGCGCAGAACACGGTGACCGTTGATGGCACATTCGGGCTGCGCGATTGGTCCGGCAACTGGGATGACGCATACGACGGCAGCATCGACTTCGTCGTGGTGGCAGAGTTGCAGCCGGTCACCGCTCCGCCCCCGCGGGCCGATCTGACCATTACCGGCATGGAGGCTAACCAGGCCACCCAGTTCTTCCGCTCCAGCAGCTTTCTAGACCCGGCGAACGTCAGGCCAGATAATTCGATCTTCCTGATCGCCCGTAAGGACACCGGTATCCGCGTTTACTCAGACTGGGATCCCGACCTCGGGCTGCCGCCCATACAGCAGCTTACTGGCCAGCTCACGCTTAACAACACGACGACCACGGTGACGCTGGACCCGATCAACCCGGGCGGCGCGATCGTTCCCACCCGCGACGTGAGTATCAACCTGGCTCTTGCCAACGACACGCTGAACTTCTTCATACCAGCGGCGCTGTCAGTGGGGACCGTGACGGTGACCTGCCAAGTATTCGACCAAGCAGCGCCGGACTCCAAGAGCGCCGAGTTCAGCCGCACCCTGGTCTTCACTGAGCAGGAACCACTCAGTCTTTTCCTCGTCGGGATCGCGACCACGACACCGGCTGCGCCGGCGCCGATCCAGGCCCAGGTTTCCGGTGCGCTCAGCATGCTGCGCCAGACCTATCCTCGCGGCGACATCGAGCTGACCGGATTCACGACGATCACGCTGACACCGGCCATCGGCGGCACGACGCTGCCGAGCAGCGGCTGTGGCGCCGCCTGGAGCACGCTGCTGGATCAGCTAAAAGATCTCCGGGGAGGCTCAGGCGACGTGTACCTCGGCGGCCTGCCCCCGGGCATAGCATGCGGGGGGGCCGTGCTCGGCTGCTCACCCGTGGGTGACGGCGTGGCTGCGGCCTTCCTCGACGTGATCCCGGCGGTGCCGCACGAGATCGGCCATGCGCTCGGCCGCAGGCACCCGCCATGCCGTGGCTGCAGTCCCCCGGCTCAAGATACCGACCCGAATTTCCCGCAGTATGACTCGTTCAACTCGGACAGCATCGGGGTATTCGGCTTTGATGCGACGACCAACACGGTCTTCAGCCCCGCGTCGACGCTGGATTTCATGTCCGCGTTCATCGGCCTGGCCTGTTCGGGGACCACGGTGACCGGCACGTCCTCGCGTTGGATCAGCCCATACACCTACCAGGCCCTGCTCGGTCCATCGGTGGGCGGTCCCTCGCCTGGCGGCGGGCTGATCAACAAGAATGCTGAGGTTATGACGCTGTTCCTCGGCCTGGAGATCAACCGGGACCGTCAGGTTACTCGGCGCTGTTCTTTCCACTATCCGGCCGCGCTGCAGGGGCGCTCGGCGTGCGAGACGGAGTTCAGTTTCGAGTTCCTCGATACGGATCGCAGGGTCGTTGATTGCGGCCAGCTGCATTGCCTGTGCGCCGAAGGAGGCTGCCACTGCTGGCCGAAGACCATCCGTGATTCAATTCCCATGCCCGACACCGCCCGCTGGTTCGTGGTCTGGGAGGGTGACCGCAGGATTTACGAGGAGGAGATCGGCGATCGGCCTCAGGTCCGCATCACGGAGATCGAATCCACGCAGGATGGGGTCCTAGTCGGATGGGAAAGCGAGCCCGCAGGGCTTTGTTACCTCGTCCACTGGCAGGACGCAAAGGGCGGAACATACCGCGGGGTGGCGCCGCGGCAGGAAACGACTTCGCTGCTGATTCCGCGTAGCCTGTTCACGGACGGGCCCGAGCTGATCATTCGGGTTTACTCCAGTTCCGGAATCGCCACTGGTGTCGCCGAGCAGACTGTCGCGCTCGATGATTTCCAGCTACCGGACGCACGCGTTACCCTTCTCGGCAGCGAACCCCCTGCCCAGGGCGGGCCACAGCCACTTTCCCCTGTCGTCTCGGCCGTCGCGACCGACAGTGCCGGGCGGCAACTCCCGAGTAACCAGATCGCCTGGTACGACGAAAGCGGTCGCCTGCTGGCCCGCGGCGCCGAACTGGATCTGCGAGTGCTCCCACCAGGCCGCCATATCATTCGCGCCGTCATGCGCGGTTACGGTGGCCCCGCCACCGGGACCTCGTGGCGGGTCGAACGAACGGCCGACGGTTACCTTCTGCACGGCGCCATGCAGGATCGGGAGCCCAATCAGCCTCCCGATGCTGGAGGACACCCCGAGCCAGGCGCACCCCCGGCTGACGATTAACGGGAGGAACGATGCAGGTCCTCAACAATTCAGTGCAATTCGGCCCGGTATCCGGCAGCGGCCCTCAGGTTTCCACCACCAGTGTGACGTTCCCTTCGACGATCTCACAGGCCGCGGCGATACTAACGGGCTTCATCGCCGAATTCAGCGGTGGAAACGACCACCACCTCGGCCAACTCGACGTTCAGGTGGCGGTTCCCGCTGGCGGGATCAATGGCGGAGTCGTTACCGTGAACGTCACCTACGGCCTGCGAGACTGGTCAGGCAACTGGGACGATCAGTACGACGGTGAGATTTTCTTTTCGATAATCGCCGAATGAACAGTCCGCAGCCGAGAGCACGCCACGCGGCGCGGGCGTCGCCCGGCCGGGACCATCGCCCACGACGAGAGAGTGCTGACCCGACGGCCCGTAACCTGCTGATAAGCGTTGTAAGCCCGCCGGGCGTCCTAGGATTGCTTCATGGCGGAATTCGATCCAAGTGTCCCCAGCATCGCGCGGGTCTATGACTACTTCCTCGGCGGCAAGGACCACTTTGCGTCGGACCGCGCCCTGGCGGACCGGATGATTGCGATGGCCCCGCTGGCCCCGGTCATCACGCGTGAGAACCGCCAGTTCCTCGTCCATGCCGTGACCTGGGCGGCGAGCCAGGGCATAGGCCAGTTCCTCGACCTTGGCTGCGGCATGCCGACGGCGCCGGACACGCTTGAGTCGGCCCGCGGGGTCATCGCAGGCGCGCGCGTAGCGTACGTTGACAACGACCCGGTCGTCCTCAGTCACCTGAACGCCAGGGTTGCCAAGGGCACCCCCGGCGTGACAGTTGTCGCCGGTGATGTGCGCTGGGTGCCTGTGATCCTCGAAGGCGTCCGGGCCGGGATCGACCTGTCGGCTCCGGTCTGCCTGATCATGGGGTTCCTGCTGCACTTCTTCACGGCCGACGCGGCACGCGACCTGGTAGCCAGGTACACGGCTGCGCTAGCGCCGGGAAGCCTCCTGGTACTCTCCGCGATCCATGTCGACACAAAGGGCGCGGACGAAGGCTTCGCCGGCTACTCCACTGCCGTGGCACCGGTGTACAACCATTCGGCCGCGGAGTTCGCCAGCTTCCTTGACTCCCTAGAGATCCTGCCACCCGGTGTGGTTGACGCGCGCATGTGGTGCGCTCGGACAGGCGCGCCGCAGCCTCTAGAGCGTGATCAGTACGCCATCGTCGGCGTCGCCCGTATATAGCTGGCGAGCGTATGGCCTGACCTTGCTGTGGAGCTGACCGATGATCTGCGCTCCGCCGCGCTGCGCGAGCTCGCCACCCCGAGCCGCCCGTAATCGGCGATCTGGACCCGCGCGGGAGACTCTGGCGATAGCCCGCGAAGCGGCCTAGGGGGCGGGCTTGGCGGCCTGCTTGTCCCAGCCGTGGAAGGAGGAGAAGTCGCCTGCCTCCCACGCCTCGCGCAGGCCGGGGGCGCCCAGGTCCCAGTCCGGGCGGGTTTCGCTCATCGCCACGCGCAGGTCGCGCCATAGGTCGTAGAAGGAGGGGCGCCCCCAGAACCAGTAGCCGTTGTAGATGCTGTGGATAACCAGTCCGGGTTTGAGGACGAGGGTGTACGGGATCATCGGGTTGTGCTCGGGGTCGGTGTACTCGGCGATGTCGAGGTCCTGCTGGACGACCCGGCCGGGGTCGGACAGGAAGGTCCACTGGGCGCCGACCGACGCGCGGAACTCCTGCAGCGTGTGGTGCTCGTCGGTGGCGATCGTGACGACCTGGGTGTAGGCCACCGCGATCTTCGGGTAGTTGGCGGCCAACTCGAGGTGCTGCTGGTGCTCCTTCGGGCAGTAGTTGCCGCGCGCGAGCGTGAGGATGAGCGGGTCACCGCCCTGGAGCTCGCTGAGGGAGCGGACGGTGTTGGTGTGGTCGGGCAGTGAGTAATCCGGGAAGGTGGCGCCGGGGACGAAGTCAGGACGCATGGGATGATCGCCTCTCCTGTGGCTGAAGTGAAATTCGCGGCCGATCTGACCTGAAGTAACGTGCATGGTTCATGGGACGGGAACGCCGCTATGCAGGAATTGCCGCGTGAGGTCCGCGACCTGGCCGGGCTGCTCGTCCAAGGCGAAGTGGCCGGCGTCGAGCAGGCGGACCTCGGCATCCGGCACGTCCCGGCGGTAGGCCCCCGCCTCGGCGGACAGGAAGGACGGGTCGTAGCGGCCCCACAGCACCAGCAGCGGCGGCCCCCGGCGGGTATCCCACAGCCGGCCGAGCCCGTCCTCGTGCGCCACCGCGTTCTGCACGACCAGCGCGCGCACCCGCGCCGGGTGCGCGCGCGCCAGCCGGAATCCGACCGGGCCGCCGTAGTCCTGCGTGAACAGGGTGTACCGGCCCAGGCCGAGCTGCTCGGTGAAGCCGCCGATGATCTCGGCCACGTGGTCGAAGGTGTAGGCGAAGCCGGCCGCATCGGGGGCGTCGCTATGGCCGAAACCCGGGTAGTCCGGTGCGACGAGGTGGAAGGAGTCGGCTAGCCGCGTCAGCAGCGGTTCCCACATCCGCGAGGAGGACGGGAAGCCATGCAGCAGCAAGATGGTGGGCGCGTCGGGCGATCCCGCCTCGCGGTAGAAGACCGACACCCCGTCGACGTCGGCTCGTTGGCAGACCGTGTGACTCATGACCGCCTCTCGCCTTCGCTCGGTGCGCTAGCCGTCCGGCCTTACCACCCTGGCACATCTAGTTGCCAGGGGACGGCCCGGGGCGCTGACGCCTGGACTTCAGGATGTTGTCGGTCGAGATGGTGACGATCTGGGTGTAGCCGACGCGGATCTTCGGGTAGTTGGCAGCCAGCTCGAGGTGCTGCTGGTGGTCCTTGGGGCAGAACCCGCCGCGAGAGAGCACCAGGATCATCGGGTCGATTCCCTGCAGCTCGCTCAGCCGGCGCCGCGTCTTGGTGTGATCGGTCAGTTCGTAGTCCGGGAACGTCCCGCCGGGGACGATGTCAGCACGCATGGGCTCCTCCTAGCCGAACGTGACGTCGGTGAGACCGACGTCAATCGGACCACTCTTACACATCCGTTCTTGGCGCCTCATCAGCCCGGCTATCCGGACAGCACGCTGAATACGAGACAGCTGACGAGGACAGGCGAAGCAACCGTGCGTTCCATGTGATCGGGGTTTCTGACTTTCAGCGCCGCGGAATCCGCGGCAGCCCAGGAACCTACAGCGGCGTGACGTACGCGCCGGAGATGCCGCCGTCGACGAGGAACGTGCTGGCGGTGATGAACGAGGCGTCATCGCTGGCCAGGAAGGCGACCGCGGCGGCAATCTCGGACGGCTCGGCGAAGCGGCCGATGGGGACGTGCACCAGGCGGCGGGCGGCGCGCTCGGGATCGGCGGCGAACAGCTCGGTCAGCAGCGGGGTGTTGACCGGGCCGGGGCAGAGGGCGTTGACGCGGATACCCTCGCGGGCGAACTGGACGCCGAGCTCGCGGGAGAGCGCGAGCACGCCGCCCTTGGACGCGGTATAGGAGATCTGCGAGGTCGCGGAGCCCATCACGGCGACGAAGGACGCCGTGTTGATGATCGAGCCCTTGCCCTGGCGCTGCATGTACGGGATGGCCTCGCGGCAGCAGAGGTAGACCGAGGTGAGGTTGACCTCCTGCACCCGGCGCCAGGCGTCGAGGCCGGTGGTGAGGATCGAGTCGTCGTCGGCGGGCGAGATGCCGGCGTTGTTGAAGGCGATGTCGACCGAGCCGTAGGTCTCGTGGGCGACCGAGAAGGCGCGCGCCACGTCGAGGACGTCGCTCACGTCGGCCTGGACGAACGTCCCGTCGACCTCTTCCGCCGCCTTGCCGCCGGCGTCGGGGTCGATGTCGACCACGACCACGTTCGCGCCCTCGGCGGCGAACCGCACCGCGGTGGCGAGCCCGATGCCGCTGCCCGCGCCGGTCACGACCGCTGTCCGTCCCGCCAGCCGTTCGGTCATCTAGACAGACTCCTCTTCAGATCCGCTCAAAGTACCGGCGCAGCTCCCAGTCGGTGACGGCGGCTGCGTAGGCGGCGATTTCCACCCGCGCCATATTCGCATAGTGGTCGACCACGTCCGCGCCGAACGCCTCGCGGGCAAGGGGTGAGGAAACCCACAGCTCCAGCGCCTCGCTGAGCGACGCGGGCACCCGCTCAAGATCGTCGATCGCGTAGGCGTTCCCCGTCACCGGTGGCGGCAGCTCCAGCGAGTTTTCGAGACCGTGCTCCGCGGCCGCGATGAGCCCGGCCAGCGCCAGGTACGGGTTGACGTCGCCGCCGGGCACCCGGCACTCGACCCGCAGCGACGGCCCGTGCCCGACCAGGCGGAGCGCGCAGGTCCGGTTGTCCGGCCCCCACGCCACCGCGGTCGGCGCGAACGAGCCGGCCGCGTACCGCTTGTAGGAGTTGATGGTCGGCGCGAACAGCAGCGTGAGGTCGCGCAGCCCGGCCAGCAGGCCGGCGATGATCGACTCGCCGTCGGGCGACAGGCCGTGCTGGCCGTCGCCCGCCATCACCGGGGCGTCGCCGTCGGTGCCGCGGAACGACAGGTGGATATGGCAGGAGTTGCCCTCGGCCGCGTTCGGCTTGGCCATGAACGTGAGCGCGTAGCCGTGGTGCGCGGCGATCTCCTTGGCGCCGGTCTTGTAGATCGAGTGCTGGTCGGCGGTGGTGAGCGCGTCGGCGTAGCGGAACGCGATCTCGTGCTGCCCCAGGTTGCACTCGCCCTTAGCCGACTCCACGTACAGCCCGGCGCCCGCCATCGAGTTCCTGATGTCGCGCAGCAGCGGCTCGATCCGCCCGGTGCCGAGCACCGAGTAGTCGGCGTTGTAGCGGTTGGCCGGGGTCAGGTCGCGGTAGCCGGAGTCCCACGCCTGCTCGTAGCCGCCCTCGAAAACGATGAACTCAAGCTCGGTCCCGGCCAGCGCCGTCCAGCCGCGCGCGGCCGAGCGCGCCAGTTGCGCGCGGAGCACCTGCCGGGGCGACACCCGCACCGGGCTGCCGTCGAGCGCCTCGACGTCGGCGATCACCAGCGCGGTGCCCGGCTGCCAGCTGGTCACCCGGAGGGTGGCCAGGTCGGGGACTAGCACGAAGTCGCCGTACCCGCTCTCCCAGGAGGTGAGCTGGTACCCGTCCACCGTGTTCATCTCGGTGTCCACGGCGAGCAGGTAGGCGCAGGCCTCGGTGGCATGCGGCACGACCTCGTCGAGGAAGTACCGTGCGTGGAAGCGCTTGCCCTGCAATCGTCCCTGCATGTCGGTGATGGCGACGACGACGGTGTCGATGTCATGCATCCGGATTGCTTCGCGCAGCGCTTCCACGTTCACGGTGCTCCCACGGCTTCTCCTCGGCTGTTGCCCGGCTACTTTACCCAGCTAGCGACTCTAGGCGAGTGATTCCAGTTCGGCCTCGATCGCGGCCATTTCCTCGGCCGAGCCCTGCACCCTGGGGCCGGTGAACCACCGGTGCGCGGAGGCCAGCCACCAGATGCCCGCGAATCCGATCACGACCACGACCGCGATCACCGTGTAGTTGAAGTTGTCCCAGGTGATCGGCGAGAAGGTCGGCAGCATGAACAGCACCGTGATGAACACCACCCAGACGCAGGCGATGATCCCGATCGGCCTCGACCACCGGCCGAGGTGCCACGGTCCCCGCTGGAAGGCCGAACCGAGCCGCAGCCGCAGGAACGTGGGCAGCACGTAGGCGACGTAGAGCCCGATGACCGCGATGCAGCCCGAGGATGAGTGCGCCGCCGGCCGCCAGCCAGATCGCATTGGTCGGCGTGCGCGTCTTGGGGTTGATGTGGTGCCAGATCGCGCTGCCAGGCAGCGCGCCGTCGCGGGAGAACGCGTAGATCATCCGGGAGTTCGCGGTCACCGAGGACATCCCGCAGAACAGCTGGGCGACGATCACCACCACCAACAGCAGCTTGGCGCCGGTCGAGCCGATCGCGTCGATGAAGATCTGAGCGGGCGGCACGGTCGCCCCGACCTCGTTGGTGTAGTTCTGGATGGCGAACGTGATGCCGATCAGCAGCAGCCAGCCCGCGAACAGCGAGACCACGATCGAGGTGACGATGCCCCGCGGGCCGGCAGTAGCAGCGTCGCGTGTCTCCTCGGTCATGTGCGCCGACGCGTCATACCCGGTGAAGGTGTACTGGGCGAGCAGCAGGCCGAGCAGCAGCACGTAGATCTTCGATCCCCAGCCGCTGCCGTTGGCGAAGTGCGTGAAGACGTAAGACGCCGACTGGTGATGGCTGGGCGCGAACGCGAGCACGCCCACGATGAGCAGCACCCCGACGATGTGCCACCAGACGCTGACGTTGTTGAGCTTCGCGATCAGGTCGACGCCGAACTGGTTGAGCACGCTGTGCAGGACCAGGATCGCGGCGAACAGCACGATCGTGTGCCAGTGGGCCGTGGTGCTGAAGTTCCACTCCAGGTCGAGCAGCGCGTTGAGGAAGAACGCCGCGCCGAAGTCGATGCCCGCGGTGACCGCGACCTGGCCGAGGAAGTTGAACCAGCCGGTGAACCAGCTCCAGGCCGCCGGGTTGCGCGGCGCGAGCTTGGCCGACCAGTAGTACAGGCCGCCCGCCGTCGGGAAGCTTGAGCACACCTCGGCCATGGAGAGCCCGACAAACAGCGTCATCAAGCCGACGAAGGGCCAGCCCCAGACGATGATGACGGGCCCGCCGTCGGTCATGCCAGTCCCGTACAGGGTCAGGCAGCCGGACAGGATCGAGATGATCGTGAAGGAGACGGCGAAGTTGGTGAAACCGGACATATGCCGGCGTAGTTCTTGCGCGTAACCCAGTTCATGCAGCCGCTGCTGATCGGCGCTGATCACCGCGTGCGCTGTGGTCTCGTCGGACACGAGGCCTCCCGGCGTCATTGGTGTGCCTGAAGGGGCGGCAGCCCGTCCAGTTATCTCAAATTGACGCATCCTGCGCATAAGGTGTCAAGATCAACATCGGCGCGGCTGTTACGTAAACTAATTTGTTACTTGAGCTGGTCCTTCATGACCTTGCCGGTTGCGTTCAGCGGCAGCGCGTCGAGGAACTCCACGGAGCGCGGCGCCTTGAAGCGGGCCAGCCGCGTACAGCCGCAGCGTCGGCGCGTCGAATAGGACGATTTGACCATTGCTGGGCGCCGGCGCCTCCGACATGCTGGCTCGATGACCACCACGCAACTCCCCCGCAACATCGCCGAACTGCAGACCCCCGCGCCCCTGGTGGACGGGGAGATCTTGGCCGCCAACCTGGCCCGGATGGCCCAGGCGTGGCCCGGCGACCGCCTGCGGCCGCACGTCAAGGCGCACAAGTGCACCGAGCTCGCCCGCCACCAGCGCGCCGCCGGCCACCCCGGGTTCACCTGCGCCACCATCCGCGAGGTGGAGGGGATGGTGGCGGCGGGCCTCGGCCAGGACCTGCTGCTGGCCAACGAGGTGCTCGACGCCGCCCGGCTGGGCACCCTGGTCGCGGCGGGAGCGCGGGTGACGGTGGCGGTTGACTCGGCGGCTACCACCGCCGCCGCCGCGCGGGCGGGGGTGCGCGAGGTGCTGATCGACGTCAACGTCGGGCTGCCCCGCTGTGGCTGCTCGCCCGATGACGCCGGCTCGCTGGCCGAGCTGGCCCGCGGCGCCGGCCTCGAGGTGCGGGGGGTGATGGGCTACGAGGGTCACACGATGATCGTGGAGGACCGGGCCGACCGAGCCCGGCAGGTAGCCGAGAGCATGGCGCTGCTCGAGCGGGCCCATGCCGCGGTGGGCGGCCCGGTGCGGTCGGCCGGCGGGACCGGCAGCTGGGATCTCAACTCCTCGGCGACCGAGTTGCAGGCCGGCTCCTACGCGCTGATGGACACCGCCTACGCCGCCCTCGGTCTGCCCTTCGGTCAGGCGCTGAGCATCCTCGCCACCGTGATCTCGGTCAACCAGGGCGGCTGGGCGGTGGCCGACTGCGGGCTGAAGGCGCTCGGCATGGACCACGGCAACCCGTCGCTGGCCGACGGCTCGGTGGTGTGGTTCTGCTCCGACGAGCACGTCATCTTCTCGCCGCCAGCGGGCGGCTCGCTGCCCCAGGTGGGCGACCAGGTGCGGGTGCTGCCCGCCCACGTTGACCCGACCATGGCCTACCACGAGCGGCTGTACCTGGTGGCGGACGACCGGGTGCTTGAGGCGTGGCCGGTGGACCTGCGCGGCTGGTAATACCGGCCTGCCCGACCGGACGCCGCGGCTGGCGATCTGCCCTGGCGGCCGAGCGGCTTGCTCGTGATGCATCGGCGCGTTCGAGTTACGTCGGATCACACGGCACGCGGCTTGCCTGGATGACTGATGGGGTTAGCGGGTCGCGCTGCGGGAGTTCGTCAGCCGATGGCCGCCCGCGGGTGAGCCTCTCTGCAGCTAGGCCCTAACGCGCGACCGGAGCGCGTCGCGGGCCGCGGGCCATTCGGTGTCGGTCATCGAGTAGACGACGGTGTGCCGGAAGGAGCCGTCTGGCATGATCTTGTGATTGCGGAGGACGCCCTCGCGCTGGGCGCCGAGCCGCTCGATGGCCCGCTGCGATCGAAGGTTGCCGTGGTGCGTTGTCCAGCCGACCCTGATCACGCCGAGGGTGTCAAAGGCGCGCTCCAGCAGCATCAGCTTGGCCTCGGTGTTCACGCCCGTCCGCTGCCAGCGGGGGCCGAGGAACGTGGCGCCGATGCAGAGGCCGCGGTCCTTGGGCACGATGTCGTGGTAGGCGGTGACCCCGGCCACTTCCCCGGTCCTGGCGTCGATCTGGGCCCACGTCACCTGCTCCTTGGCCACCTGGCGGGCGAGCAGGTCGCTGACGAACTCGCGCATCCGCGGCAGGTCAGCTGGCTGATTGACGTGTATCCAGGTCCACACGCCGGGATCGCTGAGCGCCGCGAGCAACCGCTCGGCATGGTCGAGGGTCAGCGGCTCCAGCCGGACATGACGGCCCGCCATCACCGGCCTGTCGAAGAACGCGCTCATGGATTTAACCTATGACGCCGTCTCCCCCTACAGCGGACCATCGGCCAGGCGCAGAAGGCGCTCGACATGCTGTGCGAGCGGGCGCTGTCCCGCTGCAGCCACGGCGGCAGGCTGGCGGAGAAGCAGTTCGTGCAGGGGTACATCGCCGACTCCTACGCCCAGCTCACCCAGTTCAGGCTGCTGGTGCTCCACACCGCCAGAACCGGGAACCGGGTACGGCGGCTGATCCGGAACAACAGGGCCTGGAACAAGTCGATCATGGTTCTTACAATGGCAATCAGGGGCCGTCCAGCGGATGGCAGGAGGCACTGCGGGTGATAGGTGGGCCACTGCGGCGCAGGGAAGTGCTCACGGTGCTCGGCAGCGCGGCGATCCTCGCGGGGGCTTCCGCCTACCTGGGAGTGGCCGACACGCTCTCCGCGAGCCCGCGCCCCGGTGCCCTCGACGCCTACACTCCTGGCGCGGCCTACGCCCCCGACGGCACCGCGGGCAAGACGGCGGCGGTGCCGCGGGGCGACGTCCGTCTCCTCGGCGGTCCGTTCCTTGGCAACCAGCGGCGCAACCTCGCCTATTTGCTCTTCCTCGACCCGGACCGGATGCTGCGCAGCTTCCGGGTCAACTACGGGCTCCCCGTGCGGGCCATGCCCATTGGCGGCTGGGAAAGCCCTACCTCTGAGATTCGCGGCCACGTGACGGGACACCTGATGTCGGCCCTCGCCTGGGCCTATGCGGGCACCGGGGCAACCGCGAGTGACCGCGACCGGCTCGCGGTCAAGGCCAAGGGCGACTATCTCGTCGCCCAGCTAGCGAGCCTGCAGGCCAGGGCACCGAACGCCGGCTACAGCCACGGGTATCTGTCGGCATTCCCCGAGCAGTACTTCACGTGGCTGGAGGACGGCCAGGGGAACCGGGTCCGGTCCCCGTACTACATGATCCACAAGTACCTGGCCGGCCTGATCGACCAGTACCAGCTGGCCGGGAACACCCTGGCGCTCGACGTGGCGTCCCGGCTTGCGGACTGGGTCGACCGCCGCACCAGGGACCTGTCCTACCAGCACATGCAGGTGATCCTCGGTGCCGAGTTCGGCGGCTTGCCTGAGGCCCTCGCCAACCTGTACGCGATCACCGGGGACCCGGCGACCCTGAAGACGGCGGAGCGCTTCTACCACGCGAGGTTCCTCGACCCCCTGGCCGCCAACATCGACGATCTAGATGGCAAGCAGTGCAACGTCTCGACACCGAAGGTCACCGCGGCCCTGCGACTGGCGGAAGAGACCGGGAACGAGAAGTACTGGGACGCGGCAGTCAACTTCTGGCGCATCTCGACCGCCCACCACTCCTACGCGATCGGCGGCATGGGCAACCACGAGTTCTGGGGACCGCCGGATGTGGTCGCCAGCGCGCTCTCGAACTACAACTGCGAGGGCTGCGTCAGCTACAACATGCTGAAGCTCACCCGGCTGCTGCACTTCCACCAGCCGGGCAACGCGGCCCACATGGACTATTACGAGCGCACCCTCGTCAACCACCTGCTCGGCGCCCAGGACCCGGGTTCCCCGCACGGCTTCGTCGCCTACTACACGGGCCTGTCCCCAGGCGCGCACAAGCAGGTCCCGTCGAATTACTTCCCCGGCGCCAGCGAGAACGCCTTCGCGACCGACTACGGCACGTTCACCTGCGACACCGCGACCGGCCTGGAGATACCAACCCGCTTTACCGACACGATCTACACCCGAGACCCAGACCGCGCCCTGCACGTCAACCTCTTCATCCCCTCGCGGGTCCGGGCTGACGGCCTGACGTTCCGCCAGGCGACGAGCATGCCCGAGATCCCCTCGACAACCCTCGCGGTCGAAGCGGGCGCCGGCCCAATGATCGTGAGGGTCCGCGTCCCCGCCTGGGCCACCTCCGTACGGGCGACACTGAACGGAAGGCCGCAGTCCCCGCCATTCACGACGGGCCGGGCCGGCTCGCCGGCGGCCATCGAGGTCTCGCGCGCGTGGCGGCCGGGCGACGAACTCGTGGTGTCCTTCGGCATGGCCCTGGCCGTGCGGCACGCGCCCGACAACCCGCGGGTCGCGGCGCTCACCTACGGCCCTGTCGTCCTGGCGGTCCTGACCGGCGACGCCGCGCGCATGCCGACCCTCGACGTGTCTTCCGTCCGCCAGGTGAGCACGTCGCCCCTGGCGTTCGAAGCGCTGGGGTCCTTCGGAACCCCGGGCGACGCCCGCCTGATGCCCCTCATTCCGGTCGGCGACGTCGTCCACCAGCGCTACACGACCTACTGGCGGGTCCAGTAGGCAGGGCACGAGGTTCACCGAAACCACGGTGCTGAATCCGGCTGGTTACGCGCGTGCCTCGGTCCCCTGGGATTACCCGGCCTCTCGGGGTAACGCGGCCGCTCGGGGTAACGCGGACCTTCCGGGTAACGCGGGCCTTCCGGGTAACGCGGGCCCTCCGGGTAACGCGGGCCCTCCGGGTAACGCGGGCCCTCCGGATAACGCGGCGCCTCCGGATACCACGGCGCCTCCGGGTAACGCGGGCCCTCCGGATACCACGGCGCCTCCGGGTAACGCGGGCCCTCCGGGTAACGCGGGCCCTCCGGGTAACGCGGGCCCTCCGGATAACGCGACACCAGGCTCGGGGGCAGGTCGGCCGCTTCCCCGCCGCCTTGGGATGCCTCCCGCCTGTCGCCGCCGGTGGCCAGCCGTAGCGCGAGCGCGAGCGCGGACAGCAGGAACAGAGCTCCGGTCACGGCGAGCCAGTGCCACAGGTACGGGTCAAGCGGCAGGGATGTCAAGAGTGTGAACCGGGTAGGCAGCCGGAAGATCAGCGGGAACCAGATCAGCAGCAGCATGCCTGAAAGCGCCACCGGGACGCGCAGGTAGTTGATCCACCCCACGGTGGGCAGGCTTGGCGGGCGGTGCCTGAAGACCGCCATCACGGACCGGTCGGCCAGCGTGTACAGCGGCATCAGGATCAGGTCGTGGCCGATGACCGCGCCGACGAACCACTCCAGGATGGCGATGGCGTTGTGCGGCAGCAGCTTGTCGGCGGCGTATCCGGCGAGCGCGAAGCAGCCGATCATGGTGAGCAGGTGCAGCGGGTTCGCACCGTACCAGCGGGTAAACCAGCGCATGTCAACTCCGGAAGGCCATAAGGGTAACCCACTTGGTGCAGTGCACGCCGGGACAGGCGGGCACGATCACCCGGGCCGGGTAGCCGTGATCGAGCGTCAGGTCCGCACCATTGACCCGCAGAGCCAGCAGCGAATCCGGATCCATGATCTGCCCCGCCGACAGGACCGCCTGGCTAAATCCCCCGCCGTGCTGCAGGGACTGCACCAGGACGCTCGACGGGCTGGGGACGCCGGCCATCCGGGCCAGGTCGCTCAGCCGGATGCCGGTCCACGTCTGATTATCGGTGGACCAGCCCTCCACGCACGCGATGGGCAGGCTCACGGTCTGCTGTTCAAGTCCGAGCAGGTCGGCCCGGCTCAGCACGGCTCGGGCGTGGCCGGGCTGGTCCTCGCTGACGAGCCTGAGCCGCCAGGACGGGCCGGTCTTCGCGGCAGCCACCCCGGCGCTGGCCGCGGTCTTGTTGATCTGGAAATCACCATTCGCGCCGCTGACGTCCTGGCCGTGCGGCGCGAGCAGCGCCGTCCGGCGCAGCGGCCCGCCCAGTGACTGGCCCACGGACAGGAACGCGATGAGGGCCGAGCCCGCGCCGGCGAACGCGAGCACGCCCCGCCGGGAAATCGTCGGCGCGGCGGGCGCCGTGCTGACGAGGTACCCGGCCTCCTGCGGCTCCGGGCGCGTGTGGGCGAGGTTCGTGCGCATCTCGGTGATCAGGCTGCGGCTGCGCAGTGCCCTGATCATGGTAGGCAGCTTGAGTGGCACGTGGACGACGAAGCCCGCGACGAAGACCCAGGCGCCGTAGAAGTGCAGCGTGTAGAAGGACCCAGGGAACTTGTAGTACGTCTGGATGTTCAAGATCCCGGTCACGAACTCGAACACCACCCCGCCAACGAGCGCGAACAACGACAGCCGTTCCAGGGCGTGCGCGGGGTTGCGCAGCGGCGGCCATTCGAACAGCTTGGGCAGCACCGACCACAGCTTGAACAGCACGACCGGCACCAGCACCAGCCCCAGGGTCACGTGGATGCCCTGGTTGAACCGGTAGAGCCAGATCGGATGGGTGGGCCAGGAGAATAGGTAGAAGCCGAGCAGCCCCTTGCCCGGCGTCTCGTCGTTGACCTTGCTGAGGTCGGGGTTGTAGGCGGCGTAGGACAGCAGGCCGGTCGCGAACATGACCGGGATGGAGGCCAGCAGTACCACGCCGAACACCGAGGTCAGCCACGGCCCGCGGATCGGGCTACGCCAGAACGACCGGCGGAACGGGCCGGGGGGGCCGGCGTCGGAGGGGCCGGCGTCGGGGGGGCCGGACATGAATGAGCTCATGAGCGGGCCGCCTTACCGCCCTCGAGAATGCTGAGGGCGGCCTGGCAGGAAACGCCGCGCCAGGGAATCCATACCACCGCTGGCCGGGGGGCGCGTCCCGCGACCGGGACCAGCAGCGTGGGCACCGGTTGCACGCACTCGTGGTAGTCCCGGCTGAGCGCGGGCGGGTTGTAGAGCGGCGCCCCGAGGCTATCGGTGATGAAGGCGCTGAACCGGCGCGTGGTAATGGCTTCCTCGGCGCTGCGCCGGAAGCTCGCGATCGCGGTCCGGTCGGTGGCCCGCAGCACGTCGGACGCCGCGGCCGGGTGCGCGGCCGGCGCCATTCCCGCCAGCAGGCTCAGGGCGGGATCAGCGGGGACGGCGACGTCGCCGCCGAACGCCCGCATGCCCGCGATCAGCCGCTCACCGACGGCACGGTCGGCGCTGGCGGGAATCGCCTGGGACGGATGGAAGCCGGCCAGCAGGATGATCGACTGGGTGAGGACGAGCAGGCCGGCCGCCGCGGTGACCCACCGGGGCGAGCTGCCGCCGAGCGCCAGGCCGGCCAGCAGCGCCACGGCGAGGAAAGCAGGCAGCGCGTCGTTGATGGCGCCGCCGGTTTTGACCATGGCGGCGCAGCCCTCGAAAGCGAGCACGGCACAGCCGGCCAGCAGTTCGCGGGGCACCCGGCGCGCGCCGATCAGGGCGGCGCACACGGCCAGGCCCATCATGGTCAGCAGGGCCTTGCCGAACCAGTCGAAGTTGCTGGCGATCAGCGAATGCTCGCTCATCTGTTTGAAGACGTAGTAGGTGTACCAGCCGCCGCCGGTCAGCCGGAGCGCGAGCGTGCTGATGCCGAGGACGGCGAACTCGGCAATCGCGGTGACGCAGCCGAGCCGCCGGCGTGGGCCGGCCAGCAGGACGGCGGTCACCACAACCCCCTCGGCCAGCCCGGTCTGCTTGGTGAGCGCCGCGGCGGCGAGCAGCATCCCGGCGGCGATAGCGCCGCCTGTCCCGCGCATCCGCCGGGCGGCGTGCAGGCCGCCGATGCTGAGCGCGAGGAAGAGCGAGTCGACCCGGGCAATGTCGAACCAGGTCCCGGTGGCGAAGTAGGTCGCGGCGAACACCCCCGCGGCACCGACCCCGGCCGCGATGCTCCCCGTTTCGCGCTGGACCAGCCGGGCCAGCACCGCGAAGCAGGCGAGCGAGGACACCAGGGACACCAGCCGCAGCGGCAGGTAGGAAACGCCGAGCACCCGGGCCGCGGCCGCCGACACGTAGAAGTACAGCGGCGTGTAACCGTCGGGGACGTACCCGGCGCTCGGTGCCGGGTACAGCGACTGGCCGGCCAGGATGCGGTGCACCTCGACCAGCGAGTTGCCCTCCAGCGACTCGACCGCGAACGGGTAGCCCAGCCGGCTCAGCGCGACGAACAGGTAGGCGCAGATCGCGGCGAGGCCGGCCAGCGCCGCCGCCAGCCGCACGGCGCGGGGCGCGGACTGGCGCCGTAGCAGCCCCGGCGGCACCGGTCGGCTCGCTTGCCTGGCCGGAGCCGGCCGACTCGCCTCCCGTGGAAGCGCCTGGATTTCGGGTCTGCTGATGGTCACATCGTGTATTAAATTCAACCGCTCCGCGGCGCCGCAAGGAATCGCTCCTTACGAACTGGTGATGGCGCGCTGCGCCGACACTGCGCTCACCCGGGCTCTATCGCTAGATATTTCTTAAGATCGTCATAATTGCTGCCCCGAGCGCTGGGGAAATCGCCCGCGATCGCCCAGGAACTTCTGTTCTCCGTTTCGTAAGGCGCTAACGCCAATGCCGGCGCGGCATTGGTAATAACGTCGCACCCGTGATTGTTGACGTGATCTTGCCGTGCCTGAACGAGGCGTCGGCATTGCCTTGGATGCTCGACAGGATGCCGGCCGGCTTCCGGCCCATCGTTGTCGACAACTGCTCCACCGACGGGTCGGGGGAGGTCGCGAGGTCGCTCGGCGCGACGGTCGTGACTGAGCCGACCAGGGGCTTCGGGGCAGCCGCCCATGCCGGCCTGCTGGCGGCAACCGCTGACCTGGTCTGCTTCTGCGACTGCGACGGCAGCCTCAACCCGCAGCAGTTTCCCCTGCTGACCGCGCCGCTGCTGGCTGGCCAGGCCGACCTGGTCCTCGGCCGCCGGTCCGCCGCGCGCAGGGACGCCTGGCCGCTGTCGGCGCGGCTGGCCAACTGGGAACTGGCACGGCGGGTCCGCCGTCGCACCGGACTGGGGATCCGGGACCTGGGACCGATGCGAGCGGCAGGCCGTGAGGCGCTGCTCAGCCTGAACCTCGCCGACCGGCGGTTCGGGTACCCGCTTGAGATGGTCATGAACGCGGCGGCGGCCGGCTGGCGCGTGTCCGAGGTTACCGTGGCCTACCTGCCGCGCATCGGAAAGTCCAAGGTGACGGGCACGGTGGGCGGCTGCGTGCGCACCGTGCGGGACATGAGCCAGGTGCTCGCCAGGTGACGAAACCCGCCATCACCTTGCTCGTCATCGCGAAGCGGCCAGTCCCCGGGCGGGCCGAGACACGCAGTGCAGGCGCCCTCGGGGCAACGGCATGAGGGCGGGAGCGATCGCCTTGTACGAAGAGGCACTGCGCGAGCAGGCCGCGGCGCTGGCCCTGCGGACCGCTGACGGCCGCGAGTTGCCGCTTGAGGTGTCCCGCTGGTGCGGGCCGCCCGATGCCGCCGACGAGGAACTGCTCAGGCACTGCCGCGGCCCGGTCCTCGACGTGGGCTGCGGCCCCGGGCGGCTGACGGTGGCGCTTACCGAGCGTGGGATCCCGGCGCTGGGCGTGGACATCTCCCGGGCCGCAGTGGCCAGAACGCGCCAGGCCGGGGCACCCGCCCTGCTTCGCTCGGTGTTCGATCCGCTGCCCGGGCGGGGCAAGTGGGCCACCGTGCTGCTCGCGGACGGCAACATCGGCATCGGCGGGCGCCCTGCCCGGCTGCTGCGCCGCTGCGCCCAACTGCTGGCACCGGGCGGCCGGATCCTGATCGAAGCCGAGCCCGGCAACGTCGACGAACGGCTGACCGCCTGGCTCGAACACCCTGACGGCCGGCGCGGCCCGGACTTTCCCTGGGCTCGCATGGGCACGTCTGCCCTGCTGCGCGCCGCCGCCGACGCCGGCCTGCACGTCACGGGGCAATGGCGCCACGCGGACCGCGTGTTCGTGCTGGCCACGCGAACGGCCGGACGACCTGAAGGGAAGGGGGCTGACGAACTGAATCAGCCTCATCCACCCGTTCGGGATAAAAGCTTTGAGTCGGCCAGCTTCCTCGCCGTCCTAGCCGCGGAGCACTAGCTGCCGCTCGGCCTGCTCGCGCTGCTCGCCACGGCGCCACTCGCGGTTTACACCCTGGATGCGCAAGAGCGCATCCAGGGTCTCCAGTGGGGTTCGATCTCACGGGTTGACGAGAACTAGAACGTGTTCTAGTTTCTGGGGGAACTGGCGCTCCCGGGAACCGCGTCGGCCCCTGTCCGCATCGCATCCACGGAGCGTTCATCATGCCTGAAAACAGCCATCCCACACGCCGCCAGGTACTCACTGGCGGCGCCGTCGCCGGTGCAGGGATACTGTTCGGCGCCGGCGCGTTCTCGCCGGGCCGCGCCAAGGCCAGCACCCTCCCAGTCGCCGGGACTTACGACGTGGTGGTCGTCGGGGCAGGCGCCGCCGGGATGACCGCGGCGCTGACCGCGGCCAGCCTGGGGCTGTCGGTAGTGGTGATCGAGAAGGCCGACGTGTTCGGCGGTTCGCTGGCCAGATCGGGCTCCGGTGTCTGGATCCCGAACAACTCTGTGATCCTCGAGGCGGGCGTCCCCGATACCCCGGCGCTGGCCGCCGAATACCTCGCCGCCGTGGCCGACGGCGGTTCGACGGCGGCCCGCCAGGCCTCGTTCCTGTCCAACGGCCCGGCGATGCTCAACTTGGTGATGTCCGCCAGCCCGCTGAAGTACCAGTGGATGGCGGGCTACAGCGACTACTACTGCCTGCTGCCTGGCGCGATGCCGAACGGACGATCCGTCGAGCCGTCCATGATCAACGGAAAAATCCTCGGCTCGGAGCTGGCGAACCTGCGGGCGCCGTACATGGCGGTCCCTTCCGGCCTGGTCGTCTACGACGCTGACTACAAGTGGATCCAGATCGCGGCGGTGAACGCCCACGGCACAGCGGTCGAGGCCGAATGCCTCGCCCTCGGCACCGAAGCCGCGCTGCTCGGGGAGACGCCTCTCACCATGGGCCAGGCCTCGGCGGCGGGCCTGCGGGCCGGACTGATCAGAGCGGGCGTCCCGGTGTGGCTGAGCACACCGCTGGACAGCCTGACCGTGACCAGCGGTACGGTCACCGGGGTGGTGGCCACCGTCGGCGGTGTATCGTCACTGATCAACGCGACCGGCGGCGTCATCATCGCGGCCGGCGGGTTCGAGCACAACCTCGCGATGCGGAAGCAGTACCTGCCGCAGCCCGTCAGCACGGCGTGGACCCTCGGCGCGGACACCAACACGGGCGACGGCATCCAGGCGGGCCTCGCCGTCGGGGCGGCGGTCGCGCTGATGGACCAGGCCTGGTGGGGCCCGGTCATCGCGACCCCTGACCAGCCGTACTTCTGCCTGGCCGAACGCACCGAGCCGGGCGGGCTCATCGTCAACCAGGCGGGACAGCGGTTCGTCGACGAGGCCGCGCCTTACGGCGACGTCGTGAAGGCCATGTACAGCCAGAACCCGACCTCGCCTGACATTCCCTGCTGGCTCGTCGTCGACCAGAACTACCGCGACCGGTACATGTTCGACGAGACGCTGCCCACGCTGCCACTGCCGTCATCCTGGTACAGCGCCGGGGCGGTGTACTCCTCGTACACGATCGCCGGGCTGGCCAACGCGATCGGCGTGCCCGCCGGCAACCTGGAGGCCACCATCACCCGCTTCAACGGTTTCGCCGCGACGGGAGTGGACTCGGACTTCAGCCGGGGCGTCAACTTCTACGACCACTACTACACCGACCCCGCGATCACCCCGAACTCGTGCCTCGCGCCGCTGTGGCTGCCGCCGTACTACGCGTTCCAGCTCCAGCCCGGCGACCTCGGCACCAAGGGCGGTCTGGTCACCGATGCGAGCGCAAGGGTGCTCGACGCCAACGGCGACGTTATCGGTGGCCTGTACGCGGCGGGCAACTCGAGCGCGGCCGTCATGGGCTATTCCTACGCGGGCGCCGGCGCCACGATCGGACCCGCCATGACGTTCGGCTACGTCGCCGCGAAAACCATCGCGAGCAGCGCACTGTAGTACGCACGCTGCTGCGCCAGCAGCCGATCCTGAACCGATCTGGTGTTCATGGCTTCACGATGGGACTGGCCCCAAGGGCAAGGTCAAGCCTGCGAACGCAGGCCCCGCAGTAGTTAGTATCGGTGCATGTCAGACGCTGTGAGCTCAGAGGACTTTCAGGCGATCCTCGCGCAGGTGCGCGACTGGGTCAGGACCCGGGTGGTGCCGCGCGAGCGGGAGATCGCTGACGCCGATGCCATCCCCGACGACCTGCGCAAGCAGGCCGCCGACATGGGACTGTTCGGCTACGCCATCCCGCAGGAGTGGGGCGGCCTCGGCCTCGACCTGACGCAGGACGTCGAGCTGGCGATGGAGCTCGGGTACACCTCGATGGCGGTCCGCTCGATGTTCGGCACCAACAACGGGATCGCCGGGCAGGTGCTGGTGAACTTCGGCACCGCCGAGCAGAAGGCGACCTGGCTTGAGCGGCTGGCCACCGGCGAGGTGGTCGCCTCGTTCGCGCTGACCGAGCCGGGCGCCGGCTCCAACCCGGCCGGGCTGCAGACCACCGCCGTCCGCAACGGCGACGAGTGGGTCATCGACGGCCAGAAGCGGTTCATCACCAACGCGCCGTCGGCCGACCTGTTCGTGGTGTTCGCCCGCACCCGGCCGGCCGATGAGTCGGGGACCGGCATCGCCGTGTTCCTCGTCCCCGCTGGCGCGGCGGGTGTCGAGGTCGGGGCCAAGGACAGGAAGATGGGCCAGGAGGGCGCCCTGACCTCCGATGTGCTGTTCTCCAACGTCCGGGTGCCCGCCGCGGCGCTGGTCGGGGGCGACGAGGACACCGGCTACCGCGCCGCCATGACCTCGCTGGCGCGCGGCCGGGTGCACATCGCCGCGATCGCCGTCGGCACCGCGCAGCGGGCGCTTGACGAGTCCGTCGGCTATGCCGCCTCGGCCACTCAGGGCGGCACCCTGATCGGGGAGTTCCAGCTGGTCCAGGCCATGATCGCCGACCAGCAGACCGGCGTGCTTGCGGGCCGCGCGCTGGTCAGGGAGACGGCGGCGCGGTACGTCAGCGGCGAGGACCGGCGCATCGGCCCCTCGGCCGCCAAGCTGTTCTGCACCGAGATGGCCGGCCGGGTGGCCGACCTGGCGGTGCAGGTGCACGGCGGCACCGGGTACATGCGCGACGTGCCCGTCGAGCGCATCTACCGCGACGTGCGACTGCTGCGCCTGTACGAGGGCACCAGCGAGATCCAGCGGCTGATCATCGGCGGCGGGCTGGTCCGCGCCGCGCAGCGGCGCTTAGGGAGAGGGAAGCCCCGCCCCAGACGGGTGGTCTGGGGCGGGGCGGTAATTCCGCTCTCCATGGGGCGGCGGTTCTAGAATCTGAAGCGCCAGACGCCGCGGCCGTGCGTCGCGGCATAGATGTAGCCTCCCGGGCCTGACGTCAGGTCATCGACTGCGACGTTCGGCAGGCCGAAGCCGAGGTGGCGCCACGTAGTGCTGGAGCCCTCGAACTCGCCGGCGGTGTACACCCCGGCGTCGGTGGCCAAGGCAAGCTTGCCGTGGGCGAGCACCAGGGTGTCGGAGGCGATGTCCGGCAGGTTGCCGGAGATGTCGGTCCACGTCTGGCCGCCGTTGCGCGTCTCGAAGACGTGGCCGGTGCCCCCGCCGGGGACGAACCGCCGGGAGTACCCGTTGAATACCGCGTAGGCGTGGGCCGGGTTGGCCGGGTCAACGGTGACGCCGGCGATGTACCGGTCCGGCAGGCCGGCCGTGTTCACCTCGTGCCAGGTGCCGCCGTAGTTGGTAGCGATACCCGAGGCGAATGCCGGGCCGGGGTTTCCGCCGCCAGCGACCCACGCGGCGTAGATGACCTTGCCGTTCCTGGTTGACGACAGCGCTGTGACCGAGTTGCCCGCTCCGGTGTCGTAAACCGGCGTCCAGTCACAGGTCGCCTCGGTGGCGCAGGATGTGTTCCAGCCGTCCGTGGAAACCCATACGTCCTCGCCGCCGCCGATCCAGGTATTGGGGTTCTGCTGGTCCGGGATGAGCGGCATGACGAATCTTGGATTCGGGTCGCAGTTCGCGTTCGGCGTCTGGCCGACCGTCGCCTGGCCGTCGCAGGTGAAGCTGGCGTAGTCGCTGAACGAGTGGCCGCCGTCAGTGGTGGTGTACAGCGCGCCGTAGGTGTACTCACCGACCCAGTTATTGGCGTTGGCCGGATCGACGATCACGTCGAAGCCGTCACCGCCTGACGCCTCGGCCGACTGCGTGAACGCGGTGTCGTCGACCATCGTGCCGTTGTCCTGCATTCCGCCGACCACCTGAGTGGTCCCGTCGGGCAAACGCCCGGCCCGGGCGTCGTAGAACTGCAGGTCGTGCAGCGTGGCGTTGAGGTCGGTCCAGTGGCCGTCCTCGGCGTCGTCGGTCAGCGGCCGGCTGTACACCCCACCGTCGTTGCCGATGACGATCTTGCCGTCGGTGATCATCATGGCGTGCTGGTCTGGGTGCGTAGTGTTCGGGCACGTGTTCGTCGCGTCGCAGGCGAAGGGGTAGTTCCAATACGGGCTGGCCGCCACCCAGGTCTGGCCGGCGTTGGTGGACTCGAAGACTTCCTCAAGACCCGCGTATACATGGTTCGGGTTAGCCGGGTCGACCGCGAGATCCTGGTTATACCAGGCCTGGACGCCGACCCCGTAGCCAGAGCCGACGGCCAAGGCCGAACCAGAGGCGGCGAGCGAGGCCTCGTCGCCGATCTTGGTCCAGGGGCCGGTCACGCTGGCGGGGCTGGAACCCGTTCCCGACGCGACGAAGATGCCCTGGAGCACGGACTCGCCGCCGGCCGCCTCCAGGGCGGGCGACTGGACGACCGCGTACAGCTTGCTGCCGTCCGCCGAGTAGGCAAAGGTGGTGCGGCCGATGTCGGAGGCGACGATGTCTCCAGTCGGCGTGACCTCGCTGAACGACTGTCCGTAGTTGGTCGACTCATAGAAGCCGTTGTAGGCCGTGTTGCCCGGCCCGTGCCAGCCGATCGCGGTGATGACGTCCTTGCCGCCCGTCCGGGGGACAACCGCGACGTCGGTCACCTGCTGGTCGTAGGGCGGGAAATCAGTGGGTCCGGCCGGGTCGAGAACCTCAGACCATTGGTGCCGGGACGCGTCCCAGCGGAACAAGCCGTTGTTCGTGGCCGCGTACGCGTCACCGGACGGGTCGAAGGCGATGCGGAAGATCGTGCGCGGCCCGATCGGGTCGGCCTGGCCGCCCACCTCCTTCCAGGAATTGCCGTCGTTGGTAGAGACCCACACGCCGTCGCCCTGGTAGGAGTCCTGCGACTCATTGGCCTCGCCGGTGCCCAGCCACAGCGAGCCGTTCACCGGATCGACCGCGAGGGCGCCAGTGGACATGTCGGGAAGGCCGTCGGTGACCGGGGTCCAGTGCGCGCCACGGTCATCGGAGCGCCACACGCCGCCGTCGGCCGCGCCTGCGAACCAGGCACCGTCCGGAGTGGTCGCCAGCGCCGTGACCCGGCCACCGACGAGGGAGAAGCCGGCGCCGACGTTCGACCAGAACGGGTCGGTGTAATTGGCCGGCTGGCCGTTGTACGCCTGGGTGGTGAACTGCTGCCACTGGCCCGGCGTCGACGGGATCTGCGCGGCCTGCTGCGCGGCGGCGCCGATCGCGTCCCCGGTTAGGTACCCGGCCGGCGCGGTACGCTCCGCGTTGTAGGCGGCCATCGTGTCCGCGAGATCACTGTCATCACCCTGGTGGGTGTTCGTCGGAGTGGTCTGACCGACGGCCGGGCTGGCCGTGGCGGACGTGCCCGTTTTGAGGAAGCCGTGCAGCGCTGACTGGCGCGCGGCCGCTCCTCGCAACGGATGCGATCCGGCTGTGGCGGCCGAGCCTGGCTGTGCTGTCCCGAGCGCCGTGGTCACGGCGGCGATCCCGACCGCGAGTGACCCGATCAGGCGCAGTCGACGGGGGTGTCTCGGACGTTGCATACGGTCTCCATTCGGTCCCAGAATCCCGGGTCCGCTCTCTTCCCTCGATCCAATGGCGAGCTGAATGTCCCAGATGCTCCTACAATTTCACGATGACTGGTAGGCATTCCGTGGATTTTTTCGCTGCGCCTGAACGTCCGGCACTTTCTTGCGAAGTTCGCCGCGATAACCGCGACGTTCCCGTCGCGGTTACGCACCTCTCGCTGTGAGCGCTGCGTCCAGCCGCGGGTACACGCGGCGGGCGTTCTGCTCGAAGACGCGGGCGCGGTCCTCGGGGGCCAGCGGCGCCTTGTCGACGTAGCGCTTGGTGTCGTCCCAGGGGAAGTCGCCGTCGGGGTTGTTGCCGCGGACCGCGCCGAGCATCTCCGAGGCGAACAGGATGCTGGCCGGCTTGATGACGGTGGCCAGCAGGTCGATGCCGGGCTGATGGTAGACGCAGGTGTCGAAGAAGACGTTGTTCATCAGGTGGGTGCCGATCGGCGGGCGGTTCTCCCGGGTGGCGATGCCGAGGAAACGGCCCCAGTGGTAGGGCACCGCGCCGCCGCCGTGCGGAATGACCAGCCGCAGCGTCGGGAACCGGCCGAACAGGTCGCCCATCAGCAGTTGCATGAAGGCGGTGGTGTCGGCGTTGAGGTAATGCGCGCCGAGGGTGTGCGCGGCCGGGTTGCACGAGGTGGAGACGTGCACCATGGCGGGCACGTCGAGCTCGGCCATCTTCTCGTACAGCGGGTACCAGTAGGGGTCGGTCAGCGGCGGCGATGTCCACCACGCGCCGGACGGGTCGGGGTTCAGGTTGCAGCCGACGAAGCCGAGCTCGGTGACGCACCGCTCAAGCTCGGCGACGGAGACGTCCAGGGACTCGCCCGCGACCTGCGGAAGCTGGCAGACGCCGGCGAAGTTCTCCGGGAACAGCCGGGTGACCCGGTAGATGAGATCGTTGCAGACCCGCGCCCAGGCGACGGCGGTGGCCGGGTCGGCGACGTGGTGGCCCATGGCCGAGGCCCGGGGGGAGAAGATCGTCAGGTCGGTGCCGCGCTCACGCGCGATCCGCAGCTGGTTGGCCTCGATCGTCTGCCTGATCTCATCGTCGCTGATCCGCGGTTCGGCCGGCATCGGCAGGCCCCGGTCGGCCAGCCGGGCAAGCTGCGCGTCCCGGTACTTCCCCAGCGCGGCGGGCGCCGTCGTGTAGTGACCGTGGCAATCGATGATCATCTGCGTCTCCCGACGTAAGCCCTGAACCTCGGGCCACGATAGCGCCAGGTCCGGTCGCACCGGAATCACGGGCGACGTGCGGGCAAGCGGGAACCAACCGATCGTTCAATGGAATCAAGATCTTTCCTTCGAACGGGAGCGTGGTCCCCGCCCGTCCGTCCCGCGACGCGCCACCCGGGGCAACCGAAGCTATTGGAATCTCACTTGGTGACAGTGAGGACATGGACGTTGCGGTCGAACGGAACGCCGCCCTCGCCTGAATCCGCGCCGCGCTTGACCGTGATCACCTGCTGGCTGAAGTGCCAGCCCTTCGACTTCGCGGCCGAGGCGATCGCGGCGACGAAGGTGGCGGCGCCGTCGGTATAACCGTCGGGGTGCTTGGTGTCGAAGCTGCCGGGGCCGCCGTCGACGCAGTGGTAGGTCTTGTCCGGGTGCAGCGCCGCGTACGCCGCGTCCTTGCTCGCGGTCTCCAGCTTGCCGCCGGAGACCAGGCACAAGGTCTCGTAGCTGGCGGCGACGAACCAGGCGCCGTCTTCGCTCCCCTGGACCGGCTGGTTCCAGAGCCGGGCGTGGTCTTCGTCGCCGGCTAGCGACAGCGCGTTGCCGGCCACGCAGCCGCCGAGCCGCCAGGCCTGGTTCTGCGGCACGTAGCCGTGGCCGGTGACGTCTGCCTCTTCTGAGGAGATGCACATGATGTGGATGCCGGTCAGGCTCACGGTGGTTTTGGTGGAGACCGTGAGCCAGTCCCCCATCGCCAGCTGAAGGTCGGCCAGCGACACGGTCGAGCGGGCGCTGATGACCACGTTGAGCGGCTCGGTGAACGACGGGATCTGCGGCAGCGGCGTGGCCGCGAGCTTGGTATCCCAGCTGGCCGGGGCGCAGTAGGCGGGTCCGGCGCAGCTGCTCGCGCTGGGTGCGGCGGCCGGCGTGGTCTGGTCCGACGAGCAGCCGGCGGCGGCCAACGCGGCCACCGCGATGGCGGCCGCCGCCCGCAGTGATGCGTACCGTGCCAGCGGCGGTATTGCCGTCAATCTCATCCGCCAAGTATGCGATTAACCGTGCCTGGAAGCTAAAACAACGGCCTTGCCGCGATGGTCACATAATGATGATTGTGTGTAGTTCGGGTCGCATAGCGCCTCAAACCGCACACGCTCGCGGGTTGGATCCGGATTAGGCGTCGCGGGATTCGGTGAGGTCGATGGCGTCCAGGTGGGCGCGGCGGCCGTCGCGGTCGAAGATGACGATGACCTCGACCGCGTCACCGTCGGCGGTGATCGCGTGCGGGGACATCGTCGAGAACTGCGCGGCCTGACCGGTCTCGACCAGGATGACCCGCTCGCCGAGCTGCAGCCGGGCGGTGCCGGACAGCACCGTGAACCACTCATGGCCGGGGTGAACGCCGAGTTCGCCGCTGTGCCGCCGAGCGGTGATCCGCATCTTGGCCACGGCCAGGCCGTGCGGCTCGTCCTCGCGGGTCAGCATCCAGCTCACCGCGCCGTGCCCACGGTCACGCTGCGGCCTGATCACCACGTCGTCGTCCTCGACCGGCTCGACGAGCTGGTCGAGGCTAGTGCCGAGGGCCCGGGCGATCGGCACCAGCTGGTCGATCGAGATGCGCCGGTGCCCGGTCTCGATCCGGCTGAGCGTCGAGGCGCTCATGTGGCACCGGCCGGCCAGCGCGTCGAGCGACCAGCCGCGAGCGACCCGCAGACCCCTGATGCGGGCGCGGATGACAGCGTCGAGAGCCTCTTCTTGCGTCATTGGCAAGATACTATGCCAATAGCGCAAACAGCGTCTAGTGTGAAGGCATGTCAGACACACCTACCCACGACCACCAAGCGCACGACCACCACGCGCACGGGCAGGGCGCCCACCAGCACGGGAGCGCCGCCGATGACAACTACACCGACCTGCTCGAATTGGACGCCGAGGTGCTGGCCGGCTACTGGTCGGCGGCGCTTGACTGGGTACGGGACGCAGCCGACGGGCCCGGGCTGCGGCTGCTCGACCTCGGCTCGGGCACCGGGACCGGCGCGATCGGCCTGGCGAAGCGCTTCCCCGAGGCGGCGGTCGTCGCGCTCGACATCTCCCCGGTCTCGGCTGACCGGGTGCGCGCCAAAGCGGCCGGCCTCGGTCTCGGGCAGCGGGTGCGCCCGGTCGAGGCCGACCTCGACCTCGGCTGGCCCGATCTCGGCTGGCCCGCCGCGGACACCCCGCTCCTCGACCTGACCTGGGCGTCGATGTCGCTGCACCACATGGCCGACCCCGGCCAGGTGCTGCGCGACGCGCTGGCGGCCACCCGACCGGGCGGGCTGATCGCGGTGGCGGAATTCTCCGAGCCGCTCCGTTTCCTCCCCGACGACCTGGGCTTCGGCCAGCCCGGCTTCGAGAGCCGAATCGCCGACGTGCTCGGCCACGCGCATACCGAGCAGATGCCGACCCTCGGTTCGCAGTGGGCGCCGCGGCTGGCCGAGGCGGGCTGGAACGTCGTGGCCGAGCGCGAGTTCCCGATCGACCTGAACCCGCCGTCGAACCCGAACGCCGCCCGGTACGCGCGCGCCTGGTTCGCCCGGCTCTCGGAGGGGCTGGCCGACCGGCTCGAGCCGGGCGATCACGCCACGCTCACCGAGTTGCTTGACGACAGCAGTCCCCGCTCGGTGCTGCACCGCGCCAACCTGCACATCCGCGGCGTCCGGACCATCACCCTCGCCCGCCGCGATTAACCCTGACCGGCGCCGGCCTGTCCGGCTTCCAGCGTGCGGATCCGCGGCATCCGGACGAGCACCTGCTGCCCGCGGGATTAACGCCCGGTGACACCGGCCCGTCGGACTCGCACCTCCCCTACACGGGCGCAAGTTCAGGGTGTACGTTGCCGTCGATGACGCGATGACGCAATGGAGGAGGACACCGCGATGCCTCGGGTGGATGTAGAGATTCCTGTTCCTGACGGAGTTAGCCACGGGTCGCTGCACGTGCCCGACGGGGAAGGGCCGTGGCCGGGGGTGCTGGTCTTCCCCGACGCGGGCGGGCTGCGGGACACGTTCAGGGAGATGGGCGACCGGCTGGCCGGCCTGGGGTACGTCGCGCTGGTTCCCGACGTCTTCTACCGCGAGGGCGACTGGGCGCCGTTCGACATGAAGACCGCCTTCAGCGACGAGAAGGAGCGGACCCGGCTGTTCGGCTTCATGGGCAGGCTCACCAACGAGCGGATCACCGCCGACGCCGCCGCCTACGCCGACTTCCTGCTGGCCCGGCCGGAAGTGCGCGGCGAGGGGATCGGCACCGTCGGCTACTGCATGGGCGGCCGGATGGCGATGGTCGCCGCGGGCGAGATCGGCGACAAGGTCGCCGCCACCGCCTCGTTCCACGGCGGCCGGATCGCCGTCCCCGACGACCCGAACTCCCCGCACCTGGCCGCCGGCCGCATCGCGGGCCCGGTCTACGTGGCCGGCGCCATTGAGGACGGGTCGTTCACCGCCGAGCAGGCCGAACTGCTCGACTCGGCGCTCAGCGAGGCCGGGGTGGACCACACGGTCGAGTTCTACCAGGCCCACCACGGATTCGCGGTCCCCGACCACGACACCTACGACGAGCCCGCCAGTGAGCGTCACTGGTCCGCCCTGGCCGACTTCTACGCCGCCAACCTGTAGACCGTTCGCAAGGTTAGGCTATTTTGATGTCGCTGAGGTCGATTGCGACGAGGAGTGGCTCTTCCACCAGCTGGTAGTCGCCCTGGTAAGGGTAGACCCGCCGGGTGGCCGGGATGATGATGCCGTCTACGTCCGTATAGTCGGAGGCGTAGTTCAAGCCGGTCCCGCCCTGCAGGATGTCGACGGTGTAGTCGTGCCGGCGGAGCAGGCCGTCGGGGCCGAAGCAGGAGGCCTTCGGTGCTGGGTGAGAACTTGGAGGTCCGGCGATGCCATCCACGTTAAGGCCGTTCGCCTGCTGAGCGGACCGGACCGCAAGCCATGTCTAACGGCCGAACGTCCCGTCGACAGTGATCTGCTGGCCGCCCCGGCGCAGGGCACGCTGGAGGCGCCATACCACATTGCCTCGGTCGCCGATTTCCACTGTTGCCCGTCCAGCTACCGGTACGGCCGCCCCCGCGCCCAGAAGCAGCGGTTGGCCTGCCACTTCGGCGCCTCTCCCGCGTCAGCAGCCGGCTTCCCACCGGACTCCCGCGCCGGCCCTTCAGGCCATTGTGTTGCTCATCCAGGCCGCTACGCCAGGTATGCGCTGGTCATCGCCTTTGTCCGACTCAATTAATGATCCCCAAATTCCCGGACCCGGCCCGGGTCCAGACCGGGGGATTCTGACTTGGGGCCAAAGTTGTACGCATCTGCGCCGGAAATATCCCTATTTGCCCCCCGCGGACCGTGCAAGTTTGGCCCTAACCTGGATCCACCGACTGGGATCTGGTGGTTAGCGCCGGGCTTTGGCATTGGGTAGGTGATTCGGGCGGCATTGCGGCACCAGATGCGGGTCATCGAACAACACCCGCGTCCTGGCGGGCGGCAGGTGTCGATCCCGTCTTCGGCGAAGGCGGCGGCAGCGTGCGCGGCCCACTCCAGGAAGAGCACGTCACCTTCATAGAGCTGGGTCTTCAGGTCCCAGGCCTGCTGCGAGCGCCTCGGCGTGATGCTGGAAGATTTCCTCAGGCGTGCGGGTCATCTCTCCCGCTTCGCAGAGCACCTCGCTGCTGGCTAACTGTAGGCCGCCGCGGGGCCGGCGAACAGGGCGGCCGCACCCGGCCCAGTTGGCGACTCGTGCGGGTGAAGGGGAACCACGCGTGCGTTCCATATAGCGGTGGTTGAAAGCCCCCACCTGTCGGGGCACGACAAGCTCGGCCACTGACTTTCCGTCGCCGCGGGCGGTTGGCGCGCGGGCGGGCGGGCGGGAAGATGGCCGCATGACTCGTGTGGCGATCATCGGCGGCGGGATCGGCGGGCTGACGGCGGCGATCGCGCTGTCGCGGGCCGGGGCTGACGTCAGCGTGTATGAGGCGGCGGCCGAGCTGCGGGAAATCGGGGCCGGGGTGGCGCTGCATCCCAACGCGATGCGGGTGCTGCGGGCCATCGGGGTCGAGGACGCCGTGCGGAAGGTCGCCGGGCGGTCGGAGTGGGCGGTCACCAGGAACGGGGTGACCGGCCGGGTGATCAGCAAGACGAGCCGGGGTCAGCAGGCCGCGCTGCAGGGGATCGAGGGCGCGACCGTGCACCGGGCCGACCTGCTCGACGTGCTCGCCGCCGCGGTGCCGCCGGACGTGGGGGTGTCGCTGGGCAAGCGGTGCGTGTCGGTTGACGCCTACGGCGAGGTGGCGCTGGCGCGGTTCGCGGACGGGAGCTCGGCCGAGGCCGACGTCATCATCGGCGCCGACGGCATCCACTCGGTCGTGCGGACCGCGCTGTTCGGGCCGGGCGCGCCCCGGTTCACCGGGAAGATCTGCTACCGGTCGGTGATCCCGGCGGCGGCCGTGCGCGGCACGCCGCTGGCCGCCGACAACGGGCAGTGGCTGGGGCCGCACGGCACGATCGTGCTCTACCCGCTGCGCGGCGAGGAGCTGATCAACGTCGTCTGCCACTACGACGACGAGAGCTACCGGCATGAGTCCTGGGTCGCCCAGTGCGAGCGCTCGGAGGTGCTTGAGCGGTACGCGGGGTGGCACGAGTCGCTGCTGCGGCTGTTCGAGGCCGGGGACACCTGGTACAAATGGGCGCTCTACGACCGGGACCCGATCCCGGCCTGGACCCGGGGGCGGGTGTCGCTGCTTGGCGACGCGGCGCACCCGATGCTTCCCTACCTGGGGCAGGGCGCCTGCCAGGCGATCGAGGACGGGGCGGTGCTTGCCACGGCGCTGTCCGCGCCCGGCGCCGACATCGATCCGGTGCAGGCGCTCGACCGGTACGAACGGACCCGGCGGCCGCGCGCGTCGCGGGTGGTGCTCACCGCCCGCGAGCGCGGACTCTCCAACCACCTGGCCTCACCGCTGGCCGCGCTGCGGCGGGACCTGGTCATCGCGGTCCGCAAACGGCTCAACCGGCGCGACACCGACGGGCGGGGCGCGGCCTGGCTGGCCGGCTACGACGCGACCGCGCCCGACGTGCTGGCCCCCTGAGCAGGTCACGGGAGGCGGAGGTAAGGTCACGGGCTATGGAGAACGCACGGGAGGAACTCGACTGGCGCGCGTTCGGCGTCGCCTCACGCGACCTGGCGCGGGAGATCGCGGACTCCGGGTTCCGGCCGGACATCATCCTGGCGATCGCCCGCGGCGGGCTGTTCGTGGCGGGCGCGCTGGGCTACGCCCTGGCGGTGAAGAACCTGCACGTGATGAACGTCGAGTTCTACAACGGCGTCGGCACCACGCTCGACATGCCGGTGATGCTCCCGCCGGTGCCGAGCGCGGTCGACTTCTCCGCCAAGAAGGTGCTGATCGCCGACGACGTGGCCGATACCGGCAAGACCCTTGAGCTGGTCAGGAATTTCGTCTCCGGGCACGTGGCCGAGGTCCGGGCGGCCGTGATCTACGAGAAGACCCAGTCGCTGATCAAATGCGACTACGTGTGGCGGCGGACCGACTCGTGGATCAACTTCCCGTGGTCGAGCCAGCCGCCGGTCATCGACGGCCTCGGCGTGCTTGACGCCTAGGCCGCCGACTTTTTTGCTGTCAGTCGAAATAGTGCCCGGTGTCGATGTCGGCGATCAGCCCGGGGTGGGCGGGCTGCCAGCCGAGCAGCTTGCGGGTCAGTTCGCTCGACGCGGGGGCGTCGGCCGCGACGAACGCGGCCAGCCAGCCGAAGTGGCCGGCCACCTCGTCGCCGGTCACCGACCGCACCGGCAGGTCCAGCCGCTTGCCGATGACCGCGGCGATGTCGCGGAACGGCACGCCCTCATCGGCGACCCCGTGCAGCCGAGAGCCCGCGGGCGCGCTCTCCGCCCCCAGCCGGAACAGCCGCGCGGCATCGAGACGGTGCACCGCGGGCCAGCGGCTGGCCCCGTCGCCCGGGTAAGCGGAGACGCCCTTGGCCTTGGCCATCTCGATGATGGCGGGAACGAAGCCGTGGTCACCGTCACCGTGCACGGAGAACGACAGCCGCACCACCGCCGAGCGGACGCCGCGTGCCGCCAGGGCGAGGGTGGCCTGCTCCGAGGGGATGCGGGGGGCGGCGTGCGAGGCGGGGTCGGGCTCGTCCTCTTCGGTGCCCACCCGGCCGGCCTTGAGCAGGCCAGTGCCGGAGGTGACCATGAACGGCTTGCCCGAGCCGGCCAGCGCCTGGCCGATCGCCTCGATGGCGCTCAGATCGGCCCGGGCGGAGTCGGCCATGCTGGTGGTCGCGGAGATGTTGGTGAACGCGGTGTGGATGACCCCGTCCGATTCGGCCGCGCCGGCCCGCAGGCTGTCAAGGTCCGCCAGGTCGCCGCGGTGCGGCCGGGCGCCGGCCTGCTCAAGCGCCGCGGCGGCCTGGTCGGAGCGGGCCAAGCCGGCGACCTGATGGCCGGCTTCGATGAGCTCAGTGACGACGGCGGAACCGATGAAGCCGGTCGCGCCGGTAACGAAGATGCGCATGGTTCCTCGCCCTGCTGGGTGGTGGGGTTACTGGGTGCCGCGGCTCCAGCATGCGGACGGCTCCCCCGCGCCCGACGGGCCGCTGGTCGATGCCCTGGAGGACAAGCTCGAGCTGATCGCGGCCGGCCAGGCGATCGCCATTGTCTCCGCCGGGCTGCGGGCCGACCACCTTCGCCCCGACCTCACCATGGTCCCGCTGCACGGCGTCGAGCCGACGCACGTGGTCCTCGCGACCAGGGCCGGCGACCGCGGCCGTCTGGTGGCGGCCTTCCGTAAGGTCGCCGCGGACCACCTGCGCCCGCCCGAGCAGGCCGTCGCCTCGGCCGACGACGACGGCCAGGGTGCCGGCGCGTGATCCTCCGGCACTATTAATCAACCTTCTCTGATAAGTTGTGACTGAACATCTCGTCACGACACTCACGCACTCACCACGCCGGAGGCACGCTCATGTCCGACTCCCGCCCCGTCCTGCTGCTGATGGACTTCCAGCACGGCATCGTCGAGCGGATCGCGGATCCGGCCGTCGTCGACGCCGCCGGCCGCGCCGCGAAGGCCGCCCGGGCGGCGGGCATCCCGGTGATGTTCGTCCGGGTGGCGTTCCGTCCCGGCTATCCCGAGGCCGCCGCCAGCAACCCGACGTTCGGCGCGGTCAGCCAGCTGGGCGACGCGATGACCCAGGACCACCCGGCCACCCAGGTGCACGCCGCGCTCGAGCCGCGCCCGGACGAGCCGGTCATCATCAAGCGCCGGGTCAGCGCGTTCAGCGGCAGCGACCTCGACGTCCTGCTGCGCGGCGCCAACGCGGACTCCCTGATCCTCGCGGGGATCTCCACCAGCGGCGTCGTCCTGTCCACCGTCCGCCAGGCGGCCGACCTTGACTACCGCCTCGCCGTCCTGGCCGACGCCTGCGCCGACCAGGACCCCGAGGTGCACCGCGTCCTGACCGAAAAGGTCTTCCCCCGCCAGGCCAGGGTCACCACCACCGACGAGTGGATCGCCACCCTCTAGGCGCGTCAACCGACCTGTCAGCTACGCCAACGACATCGCCTAGTGGTGTCGATGGCGTCCCGACCAGGTCGATGGCGTAGCCGACAGGGAACGGGCCTGTCACCTACGCCAACGACAGCGCCTAGTGGTGTCAATGGCGTAGGCGACAGGTTTCATCAGGTCGTTGGCGTAGCTGACAGGGCCGCAGGGCGATGCCGATCTTGAAACGCCCGGCTGTCCGTACCGGCGGCACCGCTGCGGGCCGGAGGCCGGTCGCGCGCTACCGCAGAAGCGGATACGTGCAGGTCAGAGGTCCGTTAGGTAGGAGCGGTCCGGGGGGCGGCGGCGTTGGTGGGGCAGTTCGGGGGCCAGGCCGAGGCCGAGGGCGAGCAGTTCCTCGGCCTGGGCTGCCTCGAGGGGGACCGAGAGCAGGTAGCCCTGGCCGTACTGGCAGCCCATGCCGGCCAGCAGTTCACGCTCGGTCTCGGTCTCGATTCCCTCGGCGATGACCTCGACCTCGAGGGTGCCGGCCAGCCGGACGATCCCCTTGACCAGCGCGTGCTGCCGCCAGGAGGCGGCGATGCCGGTCACGAACGATTTGTCGATCTTGAGCACGTCGATCGGCAGCTGCAGGAGGTAGCTGAGCGAGGAGTAGCCGGTGCCGAAGTCGTCGATCGCCAGCCGCACGCCGATCTGCTTGAGCTCGTCAAGCTCGGCGCCGATCCGTTCACTGTCGCCGAACAGGACGGACTCGGTGAGCTCAAGGAGCAGCGCGGACGGCGGCAGGCCGGACTCCCGCAGCGCCGCGCGGACGCCGGTGACGAACCCGGGGTCGCGGAACTGACGGGCGGAGACGTTCACCGACACGTGCGGGCCGGCGTCATCGGGCGACTCCATCCGGCGGCGCCACTGCACCATGTCGGACAGGGCCTGCCTGACCACCCAGGCGCCGAGCGGGACGATGTGCCCGGTCTCCTCGGCCAGGGTGATGAACTGGCCGGGCAGCATCATGCCCCATTGATGGTGGGGCCATCGGATCAGCGCCTCGAAGCCGACGATCTGGCCGGTGTTGAGCTCCACGATCGGCTGGTAGGCGAGGGTGAACTCCGAGTTGTTGACCGCTTCCTCGAGCGCGGCCTGCACCTCGCGCCGGCGCAGCATCCCGGCCGACAGGGCCGGCTGGTAGCGCCGCCAGCGGCGCTTGCCCGCCGTCTTCGCCGCGTACAGGGCGAGGTCCGCGTGGCGCAGCAGCTCGTCCGCGTCGGCGCTGTCGGCGGAGGTGGCGACGCCAACGGTGGCCGTGGTGATCACCTCGGCGTCGGTCAGCCGGAACGGCTCGGTGAACGCCGCCACGATCCGCTCCGCGAACGCCTCCACCGCCTCGGTATCCGGTGCGTCGTCGATGAGCAGCGCGAACTCGTCGCCGCCGAGCCGCGCGGCGGTGTCCGACGGCCGCACCGACGCCGCCAGGCGGCCGGCCACCGACGTCAGCAGCTCGTCGCCGCTGCCGTGGCCCATCGTGTCGTTCACCACCTTGAAGTCGTCCAGGTCCACGAAGAGCATGCCGACGACCCGCTCGGTGCGGTGCGCGTGGTCGATGGCGTCGGCCGCCCGGTCGGCGAACAGCACCCGGTTCGGCAGGCCGGTCAGCGCGTCATGGTAGGCCTGGTGCTTCAGTTCCTGCTCAAGCTGGTGCTGCTCGGTGACGTCACGCAGGGTGAGCACCACGCCGCCGACGGTCCGGTCGCCGCGCAGGTCGCTTGACCGGACCTCAAGCACGGCGTCACGGCCGTCGAGGCGTTCGATCCGCAGCAGGAAGCCGTGCGCGCCGTCGGTGATCCCGGCCAGGATCATGTCCATCACCCGCATGACATCGGCCCGGGTGTCCTGGTCCACCAGATCCTCAAGCCGGCTGCCCTCGACGGCGACGTCACCGAAGATGGCGTCGGCGGAGGGGGTCGCGTAGTTGATCCGGCCGTCATCGCCGACGATCAGGATCGCGTCGGAGGTGTTCCGCACCAGCGTCCGGAAGAGCGCCTGGCCGCGCTGCCTGACTACCTCCTGGGTGAGCGTGACCCGCTCGACGGCCAGCGCCGCCTGGCCGGCCAGGATCTCCAGCGCCTCCGACAAGTCGGCCAGCAGCCCTTGCTGGCCGTAGACGGCGAGGACCCCGATGTGCGGGTCCCCGGTCGGCCGGTCATTGAGCTTCAGCGGGCAGAGCAGGGCGCCTTCCCCGGCAGCGACCCGGGTAGCGGTGAACTCGGCCGCCGGGATGAACACGGGCCGGTGCAGCTCGGACAGCAGCCCCTCGGTGAGCTCGCGGAGGCGGTTGCCTGCCATCTCGTCGGCGACGGCCGCGGGCGTGGTCGCGGGCACGGCGGTGACCGCGCGGAGCCGGCCGTCGCGGCGGACGGCCAGGACGGCCGTCACCCGGCCGATCGTGCCAAGCTCTGGCTGGCTGATAAGGGCGACGGCCGCGTTCTGGGCGGCCGTCGCGATCTCCTCGGCCGAGGTCGCCGAGGCGAGCGAGGCGCCTGCCATCCGCAGCGTCCGCTCGCGGACCAGCCCGCGCCGGTGCGACGAGGCCACGTCCCACAACCGGGAAAGCATGAGCAGGTACAGTACCCCGCACAGCACTGCGACGACAGCATCCCCCTCGTCGCGGTGCAGGAAGGCGCGGACGAAGAGGAAGATCGGCGGGGCGACGGACACCAGCGAGATGACGTAGTAGGTCAGCACGCGCCGCGACAGCACGACGCGACCCTCGCTCCCCGCCTCCATCATTGCCCCGTGCCCCTCCGTCCCGCCTTCTTCGCAGTTCAAGAGCCCTATTGCACTCTATTCTGAACGTGACCACCGGCTCCGGAGAGCGTGTGACTACGGCCTTCCGGGCGGGGCAACGTCTCGTTCCACCAATCTCCGCCCATGATCTTGATCTCGCACTTGCCTTTGTTATCTGAGCACAAGCCAATGCTCAAACCCTGCCAATAGCGGGCATTACGGGCCACAGCGGCCAGCGCTACCATATGACGGCAGATGAATCCGTACGAAACAGGTGGCAAATGGCGAAGAACCTGCAAGAGGTGCTTGACGGCGCCGGCAGCACCGTCGAATTGCTGCGCAATTCTCAGCTCGGCGCCTACATCTACCCCGTCGTCCCCTTGGAGTTCACGAACTTCCGCCGTGAAGTGATCGCGTGGCGGGAGACGGCGGTGCTCTACGACCAGTCGCACCACATGCACAACATCTTTATGTCCGGACCTGACGCGCTGAAGCTAGTCACCGACACCGGCATCAACTCCACCGCGAAGTTCCCGGTCGACACCGCCAAGCAGTTCGTCCCGGTTTCTCCGGAAGGCGGGGTTATCGGAGACGGCATCCTGTTCCGCGAGTCAGAGGAAGAATTCACCTTCGTCGGCCGCGCACCGGTCGCCAACTGGCTGCTGTTCAAGGGATCAAATGGCTACAACGTGGACATGGCGCTCGATCCGCGGTCGCCGTCCCGGCCGTACGGCAAGGCGGTGACGCGCAAGCTGTGGCGGTTCCAGATCCAGGGGCCGAGCGCGTGGGCGGTGATCGAGAAACTCAACGGGGAGCCGCTCGAGCAGGTCCGGTTCTTCCGTATGGGTTGGATGAACATCGGCGGGGAGAAGGTCCGCACCCTGCGGCACGGCATGGCGGGTGCGCCCGGGCTGGAGATCTGGGGGCCCTACGAGTCCTACGACAAGATCAGGGACGCGATCCTCACCGCTGGCGTCGAGTTCGGACTTGAGCCGTGCGGCGCGCGCGCCTACTCCTGCAACACGCTCGAATCGGGCTGGATCCCGTCCCCCCTGCCCGCCATCTACACCTCGCCTGAGCTGCGCTCCTATCGGGAGTGGCTGGGCGCGGACTCCTACGAGGCGACCAACGCTATCGCCGGGTCGTTCGTGTCGGCCGACATCGAGGACTACTACACCAACCCGTGGGAGCTCGGTTACGGTGGGTTCGTGAAGTTCGACCACGACTTCATCGGGCGGGACGCGCTGGCCGCGATCGACGGACCCGCACAGCGGCGGAAGGTCACCCTCGCCTGGAATGCCGCCGACCTAGGGGAACTGCTGAAGTCGCCGGCCGGCCCGGGGCCCGGCTACCAGTTCTTCGACCTGCCGAACGCGAACTACGGGTCGTCCAACTTCGACTCGGTGGTGGACGCCTCGGGGAAGGTCGTCGGGCTCTCCATGTTCACCGGCTACTCGGCCAACGAGCGGTCCGGGCTCTCACTGGCCACCGTCGACCCGGACGTGCCGATCGGCGCCGAGGTGCGCATCATCTGGGGCGAACCGGACGGCGGGACGAAGAAGACGACGGTGCAGCCGCACCAGCAGTTCGCGGTGCGGGCGATCGTGTCGCCCACGCCGTACTCGGCCGTGGTGCGGGAGAGCTACCACGAGGGCTGGCGGTCGGCGATCACGTAGCGCCCCGCGAGCGGCTGGCCGGGGGCTGAGGCCGGCCAGCCGCGAGGGTGGATGGTTGGGTTCGCTCGTAAGCGCTTACACGCTCCTTGCGCTACGCGGACACCGGTGAGTCGCTTGACCCCGTGCGCAGCCCCCGCGTAGATGTGCAGTTCGGCCGCCGGCCTGATTGAGCCGGGTGGCGTAGTCAATGGCGTCGTCACGGAACCCGTCGACGTTCCCGGCGCAGATGTACGCCGGGGGAAGCCCGGTCAGGTCAGTGGCCCGCGCGGGCGCCGCGTAGACGGGAACCGCCGGCGTGCCGTAGAGGTCGCCGAGGTAGGAGCGCCAGCCGAACTCGCTCGAGAGGCCTACGTCGGGACGATCGACGAGGCCGGCCAGGCACTCGACCGAGCAGCCCTGTTCCTCACCCAGCACCTCAACGCTCACTGACCGAACAACAGCGCTCGACGCGGTAAGACCGGCCACCCAATCACGTTGTGATCGGCGCACCGGACAAGGGCACGAATACAGTCATGGAACGGCCAGTCCCGCTGAGCCTGACCCTATGGGTCCTTGGCGGGACTTTTCGTTCCGCTGGAGCGGTTCGGCACGCACCCGGTCCAGGTCGTCCACGAGTGGAACACCGCCGTGCACGTCCAGGACAACGAATCCGACCCGAAGAAACGCGCGTTCACCAAGGACGAGCTGCAGCGTTCTTCAAGCACTGCGACAACGAGGTCGCGCGGATCAGGGCGTTCGGCCGCAAGGGCTGGCTGCCCGCGTTCCGCGACGCCATGCTGTTCAAGACGGCCTACGCCTACGGGTTGCGGCGCAACGAGACGCGGATGCTGGAAGCGGCCGACTTCGGCCGCAACCCGCACGGGGAGGAGTTGGGCGAGTTCGGGCTGTGCCGGGTCCGGTTCGGCAAGGCCAAGAAGGGGTCGCCGCCGAAGCGACGCAGCGTGCTGACCGTGTTCGGCTGGACCCCGGAAATCCTGGAAGAGTGGTTCACCGAGGCCGCCCGCTGTTCGGCACCGACGGCAACCCGGCCGCCTGGCCCTCCGAACGCGGGCCGCGGGTCGGCTGCCAGCGCCTCGACTCCCGGTTCATCGCCTGCCGGCAGGCCCTCGGCCCGGACGACGGGCTGGATTTCCATTCCGTAAGACGCTCCTACCTCACCCATCTCATTGAGGGAGGGAGGGTGGGACCCGAGATTCGTCCAGGAGCAGGTCGGATGGCGCCCGCCCACGCGTGCCGGCTCAACGGAGGGGCCGGAAGAATTCTCTTATGTCGGCAACGAGGAGGCAGGGTGCTTCCATGGCGGCGAAGTGCCCGCCGCGGTCGAACTCGGACCAGTGCACGATGTTGTGCTGGGACTCAGCGATGCTCCTGATGGTGATGTCCATGGGAAAGACCGCGACCCCGGTGGGGACCGCGGACCGTTCGCTTGGCTGTCCCCAGCTTTTGGCGCCTTCGTAGTAGAGGCGGGCGGAGGATCCTGCCGTCGCGGTCAGCCAGTAGATGCTGACATCGGTGAGGAGGCGGTCGCGGTCAACGGCGTCCTCGGGGAGCCCGGCGGCGGGGTCGGTCCATTCCTTGAACTTCTCGACGATCCAGGCGAGCTGACCGGCGGGGGAGTCGGTAAGCGCGTAGGCGAGCGTCTGGGGGCGGGTGGACTGGATGCTGGCATAGCCGGCCATCTCGTCCTGCCAGCGCTGCATGAGCTTCAGCCGTCCCTGATCGGCGTCGCTCAGGTCGTCGAGCCCTCCGGAGGGAAAGGTCAGCAGGTTGTTGACATGGATGCCGGCGAGGTGCTCCGGGTCGATCCGGCCCAGCTCGGGGGAGACGAGCGCGCCGGTGTCACCGCCTTGGGCGCCGTAGCGCTCGTACCCGAGCCGCCTCATCAGCTCCGCCCAGGCGCGGGCGACACGGACCGTGTTCCAGCCGGTCTCGTGCGTGGGGCCGGAGAATCCGAAGCCGGGGATCGAGGGGGCGATGACATGGAAGGCGTCGGCCGGGTCGCCGCCGTGGGCGGCCGGGTCGGCAAGCGGGCCGATGATGTCGAGGAACTCGGCGATCGAACCGGGCCAGCCGTGGGTGATGAGCAGCGGGAGCGCCTCGGGCTCCGGGGACCGGACGTGGAGAAAGTGGACGTTCTGGCTGTCGATGACGGTCGTGAACTGGGCAAACTCGTTCAGGTCGGCCTCCTGGCCGCGCCAGTCGTAGGCGCTGGCCCAGTACTCGGCGAGGCCCTTCAGGTAGTCCAGCGGGACGCCCAGGTCCCAGCCCACGCCGGGCAGCTCGTCGGGCCACCGGGTGCGCCCCAGGCGGTCTCGGAGGTCATCGAGGGCGCCCTGCGGGATGTCGATGCGGTAGGGGCTGATCTTGCTGTCGTGGGCCATGAACAACACGGTAGCAGTGATCTAGGAACGATTCGTTCCTAGTTTCGTGTTAATCTGAGCTGTGCTCGAAACTTCGGCTCGCCTGCTCCGCCTTTTGTCGTTGTTCCAGAGCCGGCGCGACTGGACCGGCCCCGAACTCGCCGAGCGTCTCGGGGTCACCACCCGGACGGTGCGCAACGACGTCGAGCGGCTGCGCCAGCTGGGCTATCAGGTCGACGGAACCGAAGGGGCGGCGGGCGGCTACCGGCTCGGGCCGAGCGCCGTCATCCCGCCCCTGCTACTCGACGACGACGAGGCGGTCGCCGTGGCGCTCGGGTTGCGCAGCGCGGCCGGCGGCTCGGTCGGCGGGATCGAAGAAGCGTCGGTCCGCGCCCTGGCGAAGATGCAGCAACTGCTTCCCGTCCCGCTCCGGCGACGCGTGAGCGCGCTTGAGGCATTTTCCGTGCACGCGCCCGCCTTCGGTCCGACCGTCGACGCCGACATGCTCACGACACTCGCCAGTGCCTGCCGAGACCAGGAACAGACACGGATCGGCTACCGACGTCACGACGGCACCGAGAGCAGCCGCGACATCGAGCCCCACCGGCTCGTCAATGCCGGACGACGCTGGTACCTAGTCGCCTGGGATACCGGCCGAGACGCGTGGCGCACCTTCAGGGTCGACCGGATCCGCCTGCAGCCAAACCATGCCGGGCGCCGATTCGCCCAGCGCCAGCTCCCCGACGACGACCCTGCGGCCTACGTCATCAGGGGCGTCAGCACGTCGTGGCCTTACCAGGCCACAGTCATCGCTCAAGCGAACGCCGAGACCATCCTCACCCGGCTACCGCAGCAACTCGTCATCGAGCCGGTTGACGAGGACAGCTGCCGGGTTGAGCTCAGTGCAGATACTCCTCAGGTGCTCGCCGCGTGGCTGGGAATGCTGGGCGCCGACTTCGACATCGAGAATCCGGAACGACATCCGGAGCTCGTCGAGCACCTCAGGCAAATAGGCGAAAGATACCGACGCGCCGCCGGAGTGCCGGGGGATCCAGGCGTCAAAGTTTAGCTCGCCGATCGGGCACCCGGCAGCCTCGGCGAGGTCGTATGAGGCATCGACGACCGCAACGTCTGCCCCCTGACCGGGCCGTCCTCCGCGCATCCGGCCACCGCCAGTTCCCTCATAGCGCCGCCCACTGCTACCACAACGTTCCCGGACGATCTCTACGCTACTTTGCCCCTGGCCGGCGCAGGAAGCGGAGGCGCGCCGACTGACGGACGGCGACATGCCCGTTTAGCCTCGGAGGCGCTGCAGGCAGTCGTCCAGACCCTGCAGGCCGCGGTTGACGAGCTCTTGGTCTGCGAACTCTTCCGCACCCAGCAGGCCCAGAAGAGCGTAGGTATCGACTGCGTAGGCGGCGATGAGCCGGTCGTCGAGCGGCTCGCCGTCGGCATAGGTCTCGAGCAGGTCCCGCGTCAGGGTGCCGTACGCGGCCATCCGGCCGAGTTCGGCCGCCGGATCGCCGAGTGTGCAGTTCGACAGGTCGAGCACGGCTACAAGGTCATCGCCTTGGAAGCACAGGTTTTCTGGCCGGAGATCCATGTGTGTCAGGCGGAGGTCCCGCAGGCCCGCGCGCTCGCCGATTACCACCTGGGCACGGGAAAGCAGCTCGTCTGACGTCGGGTACCCGACGCGTTCGGCCAGCGCCGACACCCGCGTCCGCACCCGCTCGAGCATCGCCTCCGGAGCCGTCTGCCGGCCGATCGCGGCCTCCAGTTCGGGGGTCCCGGCGATGGCGTGTACCCGCCGCAGCACCCGGCCGAGCGCGGCCAGGGCGGGCGGCGAGAGACTTGCCCGGTCATCGTGGTCGACGCGCCCGAACATCATCCACGAGTGGCCACCGGTTCCCGACGCGCGTCCCCATCCGAGCAGCGGAGCAACCGGGACGCCTTGGCGCTCCAGAAGCCCGTGCACAAATGCCTCCCGCTCCACGACGTCCCCGAAGTCGACCGTGCCGTCATAGACCGAGGTCGTGACCTCGCGCAGCGGGACGCGGAGAATCCGCTCGGTCGCCCCGCCCGGAGGCACAACACGCAACGCGAAGAAGTCCGCTCCACGTCGCCACGGGAGGATCCGCGACCCAGGCGGGAACTGGCCCGCCAGCTCACGCTCGAGCGCCCGGGCCAGGCTGGGCTCGTCCGGAACCTCCAGACTTCTCAGCATCGTCTTCCCATCTCCGATCGCCTCCAGACTCCACGGTCTTTGCGGCTGATCCTGCCTCGACGCCAGGCCACCTGAACCGGGAGACTGACGGCATGAGCGCCCCATCCAGCGTTGGCCAGCCTGCGTCCAGCCGCAACTGGGGCTACTCACGGGGCTGGCGGCTGTTCTCGGTGATCATCCTGCGCCTGCTGCTGCGGCTGCTGATAAGCCACCAGTGGCAGGGCAAGGAGAACTTCCCGGGGACGGGCGGGGTCATCCTGGCCCCGAACCACCTGTCCTACGCCGACTGGCCCACGATCGCCCTGTTCAGCGACGCCTACGGACACAGGTACCCGGTGTTCATGATTAAATCGGCGGTGTTCGAGGTCAAGGTACTCGGGCCGCTCCTGCGTAAGCTCGGCCAGCTGCCCGTCTACCGCGGGCGCGGCGACGCCGGCCTGGTGCTCGGGCAGGCCGAGCAGGCGCTTCGGGGCGGCGCCTGCGTGATCGTGTACCCGGAGGGCACCGCCACCCGCGACCCTGACCTGTGGCCGATGGCGGGCCACAGCGGCGCGGCGCGGCTGGCGCTGACCACCGGCGCGCCGGTGATCCCGGTCGCGCACTGGGGTGCGCAGGACATCCTCCCCTACGGCAGCAAGCGGCCCCGCCTGCTCCCGCGCAAGACCGTGCGGATGGCCGCCGGGCCGCCGGTGGACCTGTCCAGGTACGCGGGCCAGCGGCTGGGCGCGAGCACGCTGCGGGCCGCCACCGCCGACATCATGGCCGACATCACCGCGCTGCTGGCCGGGCTCAGGCAGCAGACGCCGCCCGCAGTACCCTACGACCCCGCCGCAGGGGGCGAGATTCCCTCGGCCCGAACGAGCAGTGGTACCCAGGCGACGCCCGGTGCGACAACTCAGGGGGAAGTGGAGCCTGGGGGAGCGCCGCCGCCTGTGGCGCCCGCTGGCCAGGCATGAGGGTGGCAGTGATGACGCTCGGATCGCATCGGAGGAGCCAACTACCAGTCACAGCGACCGCGACGCCCCATCGAACCGCGGTGACAGATTGCCTGGCCAGGTCGCCATAGAAACGCTCCGCCGTCGCCGGGTCGCCGGTGCCGATCTCGGGGACCGCGCACGAAGGGCCGGCGCACGAGGGCCGGCCCAGGAAGGCCGTCAGCTGACCAGGACGCTCCTAGACTGAACGGGTGAGCATCGCCTTGACCCTGCTAGAGGACGTGCGCTGGCGGGGGATCCGGGTCGCGGGCGACCGTCCGCAGGCGCTGCTTGCGGCGCTCGCGGGCCGGGCCGGCCACGCGGTCGGGCCGGGCGAGCTGATCGAGCTCGTCTGGGGTGACGAGGCCCCAAGCAACGGCATGAAGAGCCTGCAGGTGCTGGTGTCGCGGGTGCGCAGTGCCTGCGGCGGCGACGCGATCGTCCGTGACGGTGCCGGCTACCGGCTGGGCGCCGCGCCCGACGAGGTGGACAGCGCCAGGCTGGCCGCCCTGGTCAGGGCGGCGGCCGCCGCACTCGACCGGGACGCGGCGCGGGCCGCTGAGCTGGCGCGGGAAGCGCTGGCGCTGGCCGGCGGGCTGACCGGGGTGAGCGATGAGGAGGCCGGGCCGCTGGCCGAGGTCCGCCGGGCCGCCGCCGCGGACGCGGTGGCCGCGCGCGTGACCTTGGCGCGGGCCGCCAGCCGGATGGGGGCGCACGCGGACGCGCTCCCCGCCCTTGAGCTGGCCCAGGCGGAGTCTGCCCATGACGAGCCGCTGCTGGCCGACCTGCTGCGCAGCGAGGCCGCCGTCCGCGGCCCGGCGGTGGCGCTCGAGCGCTTCGAGGGCTACCGGCGCGAACTGCGTGACCGGCTCGGCGCGGATCCCGGCGAGGCGCTGCAGCGGGCCCACCGCGGTCTGCTGGCACTCGACCACCCGGTGCGCCGCGGCGTCCGGTACGACGCGACCGAGCTGATCGGCCGGGACCGCGACCTGGACCGGCTGCGGGCGCTGCTGGCCAGTGCGCGGGTGGTGTCCATCGTCGGGGCGGGCGGCCTTGGCAAGACCCGGCTGGCGCACGTGCTGGCCCGGGAGGCGACCCAGCCGGTGGTCCATTTCGTCGAGCTGGCCGGCGTGACCGACGCCGGGGACGTCGCGGTGGAGGTCGGGTCGGTGCTCGGGGTACGCGACTCGGTCAGCGGGCGCCGGACGCTGACGGCGCAGCAGCGGGCGGACATCAGGTCACGCATCGCCCAGCGCCTCGGCCAGGCGCCCGGCCTGCTGGTGCTCGACAACTGCGAGCACCTGATCGAGGCGGCGGCCGAGCTCACCGCGTTCCTCATCGCGGCCACGCCCGACCTGCGGATCCTCACCACCAGCCGCGCGCCGCTGGCGATCGCGGCCGAGCGCGTCTACCTGCTGGGCGAGCTCGGCAGGGCGGACGCGGCCGAGCTGTTCAAGGAGCGGGCGGTCGCCGCCCGGCCGGATGTGCGGCTGACCGCGGAGGTGGTCGCGAACATCGTCAGCCGGCTTGACGGCCTGCCGCTGGCGATCGAACTGGCCGCCGCCAAGGTGCGCGTCATGTCCGTCGAGGAGATCGACCGGCGGCTTGAGGACCGGTTCGCGCTGCTGCGCGGCGGCGACCGGAGCGCGCCCGACCGGCACCGGGCGCTGCTCACGGTCATCGAGTGGTCGTGGAACCTGCTTGAGGTGGCCGGGCAGCGGGCGCTGGGCCGGCTGGCGCTGTTCCACGACGGATTCACGCTGGCGGCGGCCGAGACGGTGCTCGCCGCGGATGCCTTCGACGCCATTCGCGGCCTGGTCGACCAGTCGCTGCTGACGGTCATGGAAACCCCGGCCGGGGTGCGCTACCGGATGCTGGAGACGGTGCGTGAGTTCGGGCGGCTGCGGCTCGCCCAGGCCGGCCAGGAGGCCGCGGCACGGGCCGCCCAGCGCCGCTGGGCCGTCGGCTATGCGAACGCCCAGCAGGCCCGGATAAGCGGCGCGAGTCAGTTCGCGGCCATCGACGCCCTCGCGGCCGAGGAAACCAACCTGGCCGACGAGTTGCGCGGCGCGATGGCGGACGGTGACCGGGGGTCCCTCGCTCAGCTGCTCGCCGTGCTCGGCGTGTTCTGGACGATCCGCGGCGAGCACTTTCGCGTGCTCATCCTGGCCGGGGCGGTCGCCGCCGCGCTGAGCGACTGGCAGCCGCCGCCGGAGCTCGCGGACGCGACCCGCGCCACGGTCGCGGTCACGTTGAACACCGCGCTGATGACCGGCGGCGCGAGCAGCGGCCCGCTGTTCGCCCGGCTCCGCCAGCTTGGCCCCGGTCCGGGCAGCAACCCGTACGTGGCCGGGCTCGCCCAGGTGCTGCTGGCAGCCGATCCCGCCGGTCCCGCCAGTCTCGAGGCGTCACTTGACCGCGTTGAACGCCTCACCGGCGACGCCGACCGTCACCTGGCCGCCGCCGCCAGCCAATGGCTCAGCCATGAGCGGGAGAACGCCGGGGATCCGGTCGGTGCGGCTAAAGCCGCCGAGCGGGCGCTGGCGCTCGCGCGTGACGAGGATGGCCCGTGGGCGCGGGCGATGGCGCATACCCAGCTCGCGCAGCTGGCCATGAACCTGGGTGACCGCAACGCCGCGGCCGAGTACGCCCGGGCCGGGCTGCCGGTGATGCGGCGACTGGGGGCGGGTGATGACGCGATCCAGCTGCAGGTGCTGCTCGTGCTGTGCGCGATCGCGGACGGGCGGCTGGCGGACGCGGCCGACGAGCTCGAGCGGGTGGAACGGACCGACGACGCCACCGTGACCTTCGGCGGACTCGCCTTCCAGCAGATCTGCCGGGCCGAACTCCTGCTCGCGGCCGGTGATTTCGGTGCCGGGCTGGCTCTCTACCGCGAGAGCGCGGCGCGGATGCGCGAGTTCGAGTTCCCCGGCCTCGTCGCGACCGGGCAGGAACCATGGACCCTGTTCGGCGACGGGATGGCGCTGGCCGCGCACGCCCAGTACGCCTCGGGCAGCGACGACAAGGCGCAGGGGCAGGCGCTGTTCTGCACCGCCCGTGACGGCGCACTGAAGGTGTTCGGCCAGGAAAACCCGCACCTGGACTACCCCGCCGCGGGCCTGCTGCTCTACTCTCTTGGCGCGTGGAGCCTGCTCAAGCGGGTCGCTCCCGCGCAGGACGCGCTGCGGCTGCTGGCGCTGGCTGACCGGTTCGCCTACGGCCGGGCCAACCCCACGATGGGGTGGGAGCGGATCCTGGCTCCGGCCCAGGAAGCGGCGCCCGGCCTGCTCCCCAGGCTGCAGGCGCAGTACCGGGAATGCCCGCTGCCCGGCCTGGTGGAGGAGGCCAGGCAAGCGGTGCAGCGGCTTACCTGCTGAGGGTTCGCGGGTCCCGCAAATCCGGCCGCTAGATGTGCCACCGCTACATATGCCGCCGTTACATGTGCCGCCGGTAGCTGCGCACCGACAGCGGCGCGAAGATCGCGATAACCGCCAGGCAGGCCACCACTGTCCAGCCCACATCGGCGCCGACGGTCCCCTGGTTGGCCAGCTCACGGCTGGCCGACACCAGGTACGAAACCGGGTTGACCTTGACGAAGGCCTGCAGCCAGCCGGGCAGCGACGTGATCTGGACGAACGCGTTGGATAGGAAGGTCAGCGGGAACAAGATCATCATCGATGTGCCCTGCACCGCCCGGGCGCTCTTGGCGATCGTCCCGATGAAGGTAAAGATCCAGGCCAGCGCCCAGCCGGCGAAAATGGCGAGCATGATCGCGCCGAGCACGCCAAGCGCGCCGCCGCCGGGCCGGTAGCCGATGAGCACCCCGGTCAGGAACGTCAGGCTGGCCGCGATCAGATAACGCACCAGGTCCGCCACCATCGGCCCGGCCAGCGGGGCGATCCGGGCCATCGGCAGCGCCTTGAACCGGTCGAAGACGCCCTTCTCCATGTCCTCGCGCAGCGTTACGCCGGTGGCCATGCACGTCGTCAGGACGGTCTGGGCGACGATGCCGGGAATCAGCAGCGGCAGGTAAGTGCTCACATGGCCGGCGATCGCGCCGCCGAAGATGAAGGCGAACATCGCCGTGAACAGCAGCGGCTGAAGCGTCACATCGAAGAACTGCTCCGGGTTGCGCCGCATCTTCTTCAGCGCCCGCCAGGCCATGATCAGCGTCTGGCTGATGGTCTCGGCGATGCCGGTGCGCGGGCGGGTGCGGGCGACCACCGCGCTGATGTCGAGAACTTGCCGCGGTGCGCGGCTGCCGGACGCGGTAGCGCCCGCGATCATGGTGCTCACTGGACCTCCAGAAGGGACTGCGCTGCCCGCTGCTCGCCGGCCGGGTCGGCGCCGCGGGAGGTGATCGCGAAGAAGACCTCGTCAAGCGTCGGCTGCGCCACGCTGACCGACGTGATCCCCACCCCGGCCTCGCGGAACGCGATGAGCACGTCGGCGGCGCTGTCGGCGGTCTCAAGGGGCACGTTCATCCGCCCCGACTCCGGCGTGAGCACCGGGTTGGCGCCCACGATCCGCGCGACGATCTGCCGCGCGAGACCCTGGTCGGCATCCGGCGCCAGCTGGAGCTGCAGGGTGGAGTTGCCGACCGAGGCCTTCAGCTCGTCGGGGGTGCCCTCGGCGACCTTGCGGCCCCGGTCGATGACCGCGATCCGCCCGGCCAGCTGATCGGCCTCGTCCAGGTACTGGGTGGTGAGGAGCACCGTGCAGCCCTCGCTGACCAGGCCGCGGATGGTGTCCCACATCTGCCCGCGGGTCCGCGGGTCGAGTCCGGTGGTCGGCTCGTCCAGGAAGATCAGCGGCGGCCGGCTGATCAGGCTCGCCGCGAGGTCAAGGCGCCGCCGCATCCCGCCGGAGAACTGCGCGATCGGCTTGTCGGCGGCCTCCTGCAAGTCGAACTGCGCGAGCAGCCGCTTGGCGGCGGCCCGCGAGTCGGCCGAGCGCAGCCCCTGCAGCCGGCCGAACATCCACAGGTTCTCGGTGGCCGTCAGGTCCTCGTCAACCGACGCGAACTGGCCGGTCATCCCGATCAGCTGGCGGATGCGGTGCGGTTCGCGGGCAACGTCCACCCCAAAGATCCGGGCCTGGCCGCCGTCGATCGGCAGCAGCGTGGCGAGCATCCGCAGGGCGGTCGTCTTGCCCGCCCCGTTCGGGCCGAGCACGCCGAAGATCTCACCCTGGCGTACCTCAAGGTCGATGCCGTCGACCGCGCGGAGCTGGCCAAATGTCTTGACCAGGCCGGTGGCGTCAATAGCGTCAGTAGCTGTCATCTCATCGCTCTCCGGTTAGGAAGTTGGACACGATGAGAAGCTATTCGGTCGCGGCTTCACGGCGGCTACACCGCGGCTACACGGGTTACCCCCCGGATGGGGGCGGCTAAGTCCTACACAACCGCCTGGTAGACGAGCTGCCGGAGCTGGGGGCGGAGCGGGTAGGCGTTGGACGGGATCAGCTGGGTGAAGAAGGAGACCGTGATCCCCTCCGCCTGGTCGATCCAGAAGGCGGTGGAGGCGGCGCCGCCCCAGGACAGCTCGCCGGCCGAGCAGTCCACCTTGAGCGCGGCCGGGTCGGTGACGACCGCGAAGCCGAGGCCGAAGCCGGAGCCGTACATCGGCGACTCCGCGTACAGCGCGCGGCCGAAGGTGGCGATGTCGTGCCCGCCGGGCAGGTGGTTGCGGCCCATGTAGCGGACGGTGCGCGGGCTGAGCAGGCGCACGCCGTCCAGTTCGCCCGCCGGGGAGCCCGGGTGGTCGAGCAGCATCTGCAGGAACCGGTGGTAATCGGCCGCGGTGGAGACCAGGCCGCCGCCGCCGCTGAGCATGGCCGGCTTGACGCGGGCGTTGTCCCAGGCTCCGCCGAGCCTGGCCACCTTGCGGCCCGGCCCGAGCCCGTACAGGGCGGCCAGCCGCGACGCCTGCTCGTCGGCGACGAAGAAGCTGGTGTCGGTCATGCCGAGCGGGCCGAGGATGCGCTCGGCGAAGAAGGCGTCGAGCGACTGCCCGGAGGCGACCTCGACGACGCGGCCGAGCACGTCGGTGGAGACGCCGTAGTTCCACTCCGCCCCCGGCTGGAACAGCAGCGGCAGCGACGCCCAGACGTCGCACGCCCGCGCCAGGTCCATGCCGTTGGGCGCGCCGCCGCCCTCGAATCCGGCGGCGCGGTAGATGGCGTCCACCGTGTGCACGCGGTGGAACCCGTAGGTGAGGCCGGAGGTGTGCGTGAGCAGGTGCCAGACCCGCATCGGCTCGCTGGCCGGGACGGTGAGCGGGTTCTGGTCCGGGCCGCCGTTGTAGACGCGCAGGTTGGCGAAGGACGGAATGTACTTGCTGACCGGGTCGGTCAGCTGCAGCGCGCCCTCCTCGTACAGCATCATGGCGGCGACCGAGGTGATCGGCTTGGTCATGGAGAAGATCCGCCAGAGGGTGTCGGGCTCGACCGGGAGACCTTCCTCGCGGTCGCGCTGCCCGTAAGCGGACACGTGCGCCAGCTTGCCGTGCCTGCTCACCGTGACCAGCCAGCCCGCCAGCCTGCCGTCGTCAACGTACTTGGCGAAGCTGTCGTCGATCCGCCGCAGCCGGCCCGCGTCGAGGCCCACCTCCGCCGGGTCGACCTCGGCCTTGAGTCCGTTCACTGGCACCGCCCTTCCGTTCATGCTTGTCTCTTCGCATTACTTGTCTCTGCATAGAGAGACTGCCGCACCACGCCTGCTTGCGCTAGCGCTCAACGTCGGGTGCCGGAGTAACCACGGTCCGTTAGGGATGAAGATCTTGATTCCTGAACGGACGGTGGTTACTGCCGCTGGCACATCCGGCTCAGTGCTCCTGGGTGGCGTCCTGCGGGTCCAGCGACTCGATCGCCATCGTGGCCGACGGTTCCGCTACCGCCGGCTCGGCCGCGGCCGCCGCCGCGGCGTCGGCGGGCGACCACTTGCGCAGCTCGACCTGCGGGATCAGCCAGGTGGCGAGGAACGCGAGGAAGGCGATCGGCGCGGCGACCAGGAACACGGTCTGGATCGACTCGGCGTAGCCGGCCGTGAAGCCGTGCCGCACCGCGGCGGGCAGCAGGTCAAGCATCGCCGGGGTGACGTTCGCGCTGGTGAAGCCGGACGGCAGCTTGACTCCATGCAGATGGCTGGCCAGGTTGCCGACCAGCAGGTTGGCGAAGATGGCGCCGAAGATCGCGGTGCCGAACGAACCGCCGATCGAGCGGAAGAACGTGGCGCCCGAGGTCGCGACGCCAAGCTCGCTGTGCGGCACGCCGTTCTGCACGATGATGACGAGCACCTGCATGACGCTGCCGAGGCCGAGGCCGAGGATGAGCATGAACACCCCGTCCTCGAACGTGGAGGTGCCCAGGCCCATCAGGTGCAGCAGGAACAGGCCGAGGGTCATCGCCGCGGTGCCGGCGATCGGGAAGACCCGGTACCGGCCGGTCCTGGAGATGATCTGCCCCGACGAGATCGACATCGTCAGCAGCCCGACCATCAGCGGGAGCAGGTACAGGCCGGAGATCGTCGGCGAGATGCCCCGCACGACCTGGAAGAAGGCCGGCAGGTAGGTGATCGCGCCGAACATCGCGAAGCCGACGATGAAGCCGACAATGCTGGTCATCGTGAAGACGCGGGTCTTGAACAGGTGCAGCGGCAGCACCGGCTCTGGCGCCCGGCGCTCGACGAAGACGAACAAGACGATCAGCAGTGCGCCGGCCGCGCCGAGGATGTAGATCGGCAGCGACGCCCAGGGGTAAGTGGTGCCGCCCAGGCTGGTCAGCAGGATCAGCGCGGTCGCGGCGGCCGAGAGCACAACCACACCCAGGTAGTCGATCTGGTGATGGATCTTGCTCAGGTGGCCGGGGACCTGGCTGGCCACCACGAACAGCGCGATCGCGCCGATCGGGATGTTGATGTAGAAGATCCAGCGCCAGGACAGGTTGTCCACGAAGACGCCGCCAAGCAGCGGGCCGATCACGCTGGCCACCCCGAAGGTCGCGCCGAACAGGCCGGAGTACTTGCCACGCTCACGGGGCGAGACGATGTCGCCGACGATGGCCTGCGCGCCGACCATCAGGCCGCCGGAGCCGAGGCCCTGCAGCGCGCGGAACGCGATCAGCATCACCATGGAGGTGCTCAGCCCGGACAGCACCGAGCCGACCAGGAAGATGACGATCGCCGCCTGGAAGAAGATCTTCCGGCCGTACTGGTCGCCCAGCTTGCCCCACAGCGGCGTGGAGACCGTGGTGGCGAGCAGGTAGGCGGTGACGACCCAGGCGATGTGCGAGCCGCCGTTGAGGTCGCCGACGATCGTCGGCAGCGCGGTCGACACGATCGTCTGGTCGAGTGCGGCGAGGAACATGCCGCACATCAGCGCGCCGATGATGAGCAGAATGCGGCGGCGGTCGAGGCCCGGGATAGCGCCGTTGCCGAGGGCGGTGCTGCCGTCCGTGCCGTCCGTGCCGCCTGTGCCGCCGCCCGCGGCTGCCGGGGTGGCTGATGCCATCAGAGGTCTTCCTTTCTGTCCGTCACGTCGTTTCCCGTGACGGTTGCCGTGACATTACGCAAATCGCAGTTCTCCGGCAGCCCGCCGGCCAGCGCGGCGAACGCGAGGTCTACTACGCGGTCGAGCGGCACCGTGCCGCCGGAGGCGGCCCAGAACGACATGCTCGACCGGAAAACACCGGTGGCCATCGCGGCCAGCAGCCCGGGATAGGGGTCCCGCTCGACGTCGCTGCCGAGCCGCCGCGCGACCGCCTCGGCCAGCGAGCGCTCGATCGCGGCCATCTGCGCGCCGTGCATGGCGTGCAGCTGCGGGTCGGTGCGGGCCGCCCGCATCCGGCCGAGCCACTCCATCGGGTCGCCGCCCAGTTCGGCGAACTCATCCGCCACCGCCCGGGCCTGGGCTGTCATGACCGAGCGGAGCACGGTCACCACCGGCTCGCCCGGCGTCTGGTGCTCGATCGCGTCACGGGTGGCCGCCGCCAGCTCGGGGTTGGCGCCGAAGAGCGCGGCCTCCTTCGACGGGAAGTAGTTGAAGAAGGTGCGCGGCGAGACGTTCGCCGCCTCCGCGATCTCTTCCACCGTGACGTTCGAGAAACCGCGCTCGGCGACAAGGCTGAGCGTGGCCCGGCGAAGCTCGTGCCGGGTCGCCAGCTTCTTGCGCTCGCGCAGGGAGGCGGGCGCCTGCCCCGGGAGGGCCTGCGCCGTCTCCGCGGCGGCGGTGCTGCTTGCTACGGTCATCCTGCGCTCACTAAAAGTTTGCTAGGCCTACAAGTTTGCGACGTCTAAAAATTTGCGTGCTCGTAAATATTACAGTGCGCGCAACGTTGTCCGGAAGGCGGGTATTCCCGTGGGGGCGGGTCCTGTTTTAGCTCGTTATCGGGCGCCCGCCGGAGGCTGTCTTGGGCGCCGGCGGCATCTACCATGTTGCTGTGCCTGCCGTGGATCACGCGTCGTCTATCTCGCCTGTTCAGGCGGCCGCGATCGCGGCCCGGTACTTCGGCGTCAGCGGGACGGCCGAGCGGCTGGCGTCCGAGCACGACGACACGTTCCGGCTGGACGGCGCCGACGGGATCGCACGGCTGCTGAAGATCAGCGCGGCTCCTGCCCCCGCGGTCGATCCTGCGCTGGCGCGTCGCGTGCCCACTCCGCTTCCGGTCCCACCTGGCGGTGATGCGGAGAGCGATGCTGCTGCGTGCGGCCCGGGCTTTCAGACGGCGCTACTGCTTCACCTGGCCCGGGTCGCGCCGGAACTGCCGGTACAGCGGGTTATCGCGACGCTCGACGGACGGCCGGAGATCACGCTCACGCCCGGCCGGGTTGGCACCGATAGTGGGGCCGGCGGGATCGGCGGCGGGAGACCTCGGACTGTCCGGCTGACGTCGTGGCTGGACGGGCAGCTGCTCGGCCGGGGGACCACGAGCGTGGGGCTGCGGCGGGAGATCGGCGCCACCCTCGGACGGCTCAACGTCGCGCTGCGCGGGTTCGCTCACCCCGGCGCGCACCGGACCCACCGGTGGGACCTGCAGAACTTCGGGGCGCTGGGGCCGCTGCTCGGGCAACTGCCGGAGAGCGGCCTGCTGCCGTCCGTCGGCCAGGCGCTTGCCGCGGGCGCACTGGTCGCGGACGGACTGGCCGCGCACGGGGTGGGTTCCGACCCGATGGCGGCGGACGGGCTGCGGGAGCTGACGGGCGGCGGGCTGCGGGCGGCGCTGACGGACTGCCTCAACCGGTTCGACGCCGTCGCGCGGCCCGCCCTGGCCGGCCTGCCGGTGCAGGTCATCCATACCGATTTCCACGGGGAGAACCTGCTCACCGACGGCGGCGAGCGGCTTACCGGCATCCTCGACTTCGGTGACGCGCTGGCCGGTCCGGTCGCGATGGACGTTGGCGTGGCCGCCTGCTATCAGCTGGGCGCCGGCCGACCCGGCGGCGACCTGCTCAGGCCCGCGCTTGACGTGGTGGCCGGCTACCACGCGGTCGACCCGCTCTCCGGCGCGGACCTGGACCTGGTGGCCGAGTTCATGGTCGCCCGGGTCGCGGCGCGGATCATCGTGAGCCAGTCGACCGCGGCCCGCGATCCGGCCAACAGCGGCTACCTGCTGCGCCGGACGCCGCAGGCCGTCGCGCACCTGGCGGCGCTGCGCGCACTCCAATCTGATGAGATCGGCCGCCGCCTGCGCGCGGCCTGCCGCCTGGAGGTGGTTCGGTGAGCCAGCCCGCTCCGCTGATGGTCAACGGGTTCGACGGCTCCGGCCGGTCCGGGCTGCCGGCCGGGACTCAGCAGCTCATCGCCCGCCGGGAGGCCGCCCTCGGCGGCGCCTACCGGCTGTTCTACGAGCGGCCGGTGGAGTTCGTCCGCGGCTCGGGCGTCTACCTCTACGACCCGGACGGCGTCGCCTACCTCGACGCCTACAACAACGTGCCGTCGGTCGGGCACTCGCACCCGCGGGTGACCGAGGCGGTGTCGCGGCAGCTGGCGACGCTCAACACGCATACCAGGTACCTGACCGACAGCGTCGTCGGCTACGCCGAGCGGCTGCTCGCGACCCACACCATCGGCCCGGCGCACGCGATGTTCACCTGCACCGGCAGCGAGGCGAACGACCTCGCGCTGCGAATCGCCCGGTCGTGCACCGGCGGCACCGGGGTGATCGTGACCGAGAACGCCTATCACGGGGTGACCGCCGCGGTCGCGGAGCTCTCCCCCAGCCTGGGCGCCAACGTCCCGCTTGGCGTGCACGTCCGGACCGTGCCCGCGCCCGCCCCCGGATCGGACCTCGCCGCTTCTGTCGCCGCCGCGCTCGATGACCTGCGGCGGCACGGCCTGCGGCTGGCGGCGTTCCTGGCCGACTCGCTCTTCTCGTCCGACGGGGTGCTGCCCGACCCCGCTGGGTTCCTCGCCCCGGTCGCCGACCTGGTACGCGCGGCGGGCGGGCTCTACATCGCCGACGAGGTGCAGTCCGGGTTCGGCCGGACCGGCTCGCAGATGTGGGGATACCAGCGGCACGCCGGGCTCACCCCGGACATCGTGACCATGGGCAAGCCGATGGGCAATGGGCTGCCGATCGCCGGGCTGGTCGCCCGGCAGTCGGTCCTCGAGGAGTTCGGGCGCACGGCGCGGTACTTCAACACCTTCGGCGGCAACCCGGTCTGCATCGCCGCCGCCGCGGCCGTGCTCGATGTGATCGCCGACGAGCGCCTGCGGGCCAACTCCCTGCAGACCGGCGGTTACCTCAAGGACGCGATCACCCGCCTGGCGGCCGACAGCCCGGTCCTCGCCGACGTGCGCGGCGCGGGCCTCTACCTCGGCATCGACGTCGTCGCGGCCGACACCGGCGAGCCGTCGGCCGGCCTGGCCGCGGCGATCGTCAACGGAATGCGCGACCGCCACGTTCTCATCAGCGCCACCGGTCCCCGCGGCAACGTCCTCAAGGTCCGCCCCCCGCTCCCCTTCGCCCGCCCCCACGCCGACCAGTTCCTGGAAGCGTTCACCGCCGTCCTCGCGACCCTGTTAAGCATCCGGACATTTCAATCCACTCTCGTCATCGTGTGTCGTTCGGGTCGTATAGCGCCCATAAGTGCACACAATGATTGTTTTGGTACCTAGTCGGGCGGCGAGACTGTGACGAGAGTGGCAGGAGGGAAGGCTGAGTTAAGCGCCGCGGGCTTGGAGGGATTTACGGTCTTGGAGAGGTATTTGCGGTCTTGGAAGGGTTAGGGGGTTCAGATTCTCGGGAGAGCAAGGAGCTTGGCTTGGCCACAGGCTGGTTCGCCTGGCTTGGTAACGGGTGAGGTGCGCCGGGCTTCGTCATGGGATCAGGTGTGCCAGGCGAATTGGGATTGCCAGGCGGTGTAGCCGTTGAGGTTCGGCCAGTTGCCCGCGAACAGCCTGCTGACGACGGGGAGCGCGGGCGCGGCGGACGGGTAGCCGTCCGCGGTGAACATCGGGATGAGCCAGAGGGCGTTGTCGCGGATGTAGAGGATGTCCTGGGAGTTGGCTGACCAGGTGGGCGCGGCCACTCCGGTGCCCGCCCGGGTGACGGGGAGCGGATTGCCGCCGGTGCCTGCCTGGTACCAGAGCCTCCGGGTCTGGTACCAGGCGCTGAGGTCGTGCTGGCTGGACCCGACCGTCTTTCCCGTGGCGCCGTGCACGAACGCGAGGAGTCCCGGTCTGGACACCGGCGCGGCCGGGTCAAGGTTCGCCGGGGCCGGGGGGGCGTCCATCGCAGGCCCGCACTGGCCGGATACCGCGCAGTCCCTGATCGTCTTGGCGTGCCATAGGTAGCGGTCGCCGCCGGTCACCAGGGTCACGCCGTCTCCTCCCGGCACCGCGAAGGAGGGGTACGGGAGGGTGCGCGCGACCGGGGCCGCGGGCCTTCCGTCAAGCGGATAGGAGACGAGCGGCAGCCCGCTTGCGGCCAGCGAGGCTGCGTCCCGCGGGTCGGACCAGGCGAACAGCCCCTGTCCGTTGGCCCACCAGCCGTCGACGACCAGCGCGTCCGTCCGGGAGGAGGTGACGGTGCTGGCGGCGATCCCCCCTGTTGCCGGGAAAACGTCGATCGCGCTGCTGACGAAGCGCCTCTTCGCGGTCACGCTTACCAGGGCAACCGCGAGCTTACGCCCGTCCGGCGACCACGCCGGGGTCGCGGCGGCCAGCCCCGGTGCTTCAAGAATCGGGTACGGCGGTCGCCCCGGCCGCACCGCGAAGAGCTTCCCGCCGCAGCCGGAGACGGCGGCGAGTTCGTCCGCCTTCGGCGACCAGGCGAAGCCGCCGGCGTTTGACAGTACCTGATGCGCGCCCTCGCCATCCGGGCCCGCCAGCCAGAGCGCGCCGCTGGTCACGGCGCCGTCGGGGGATGGCGTCCCAATCAGGAACGCGAGCCACCGGCCATCCGGCGACCAGGCCGGCGAACCAGGGACGTTCCCGGTCGGGCCCGCAGCAAGTTCGGCTGGCTCCCGCGCCGCGCTTCCCTGCGAACCGGGCGGCTTGCCAATCACGACCGGATGCAGCGTGGACGGCTTCCCCGGTGTGCTCCCGTCGAGCACATACAGCCGGTTATCCGACACGAAGGCGAGGCGGCCATGGCCGCTGAATGCCTTAATGCCGACTGAGGGACCGCTGACCGGAGATCCGTCGGCCACCGACACCTTGGCGGCAGCCGCGGCGTGGGGCGCTGACCCACCGTCCGCGCACGCCGCGACCCCGAGAACGGCCACCGCAAGCACCGCCGCTGAGGCGGCTCGTCTGCCCATCATGTCCTTAAGACGCCACCGCCGACATCACGGTTGTGCCAATGTCGGTACCGGGTGACAGCATCGGCAATATGCCGAGTACCGAAGAGATCCGCCCGCTGACCGACGTTCCTGAGCACGGATTTGGCCGGCTCGGCGGGCTTGCGCACAGCGTGCTTGCCGAAGACACCGGGCTCCCGCCGGCCGCGCCGCGCCTCTACCTCGGGCAGAACACGCTGCCCGATCCGCCGTTCCCGATGGCGGCGGTGGTTCCGTTCGGCGACCTGACCGCGGGATTTCGCCAATGCGAGGCGGACTTGGCCGAATTCCTGCGGGCGGGCGCGCGGGCGCTGCGCACCCAGCGGAAACCTCAGAGCCTCGCGTTCAGCCAGCAGGTGCGGATACTGCAGCGGGCGCTGCGATTCGACTCCATCGCGATGGTGCTCACGGACGTGATGATCTGGTCGGCGGCGGGTGCGGCGCGCTGGCCGCTGGCGGCGGAGGTGGTGGCCGGGCGACGCGGCGTCGGCGAGTCCGCCGTCGGCCGGCCGGCCAGGATCGTGTGCGCGGTGGACAGAGCGGGGGACGCTCTCCTTGGCTGGCGCACGGACGGGGACACCCGAGCCGGCATCGAGGTCGTCGGCGCGGGGGTCACGACCGGCGACGGGATCGTCGCACTGCTGCGGGACGTGCTGCTCGCGCAGCACGCGTGGGCATCCGCAGTCTTCGGCGTACTGCCGTTACCGCGAACAGTGCCACCCAGCGCCGAAAACAAAGGCGTCTCGATAGGCGCACCAGGCACGTGCTGAGCGAACCGCGGCGGCCGGTTACCCTTAAAGTGCTACCGCCACATGAGAGGCGCGCGGTCATGACCAACGCTGGCACGACGGACATGGTCCCGGTGACGATCGCCGGTGTCGCGACGGCGCCCGACAAGGGACCCGGCCGACGTGAGCGGTTCTTCATCACGCTGGCATCGGCGGCCGAGGGTGACTCCCGGCGGCTGTTCATCGGGGTCGGTGACGCGGAGGCGACCGCACTGGCATTCGGCCTGCAGGGGCAGGAGTTCCCCCGGCCGATGACGTACCAGCTCATGGCGTCGCTGGTCGCGGCGGCCGGGTCCGGGGTCCGGTCGGTGCGCGTCACCCGGCGGGCCGACGACATCTTCTACGCGCAGGTGACGCTGCGCGGCGGCGCGGTGGTCGACGCGCGGCCAAGCGACGCGATCAACCTGGCCGCCGTCACCGGGGCACCGATCCTGGTGGCGTCGGGGCTGCTCGACCTGCCCACCGACCCGCGCCTGCGCGTCCGGTAGGCCGCGGCCGGCGCAGCGACCCCAAGGTCCGGGAACCCACGGCTCCGGTTGCCTGCACTTGCGCGCCCCCGGACCAGGCCGGTAGCACACCCGCCCGCTTCTTGCTGTTATCTGAGAATTTGGCGCAACTCTGAGCTGTTGGCTGCGCCATCGACGTGGATTGCACCTGCCGACTACGCCAACGACCCGGTCCGGGCCACGCCAACGACCTGGTCCGGACCTGTCACCTACGCCAACGACATCGCCCATTGGTGTCAATGGCGTAGCTGACAGGGTCGAGTGGGTCGATGGCGTAGCTGACAGGGTCGAGTGGGTCGATGGCGTAGCTGACAGGTTGTGGAGCGGGTCAGGGGGTCTTGAGGTTGTAGACGCGGGTGGCGTTGCCCGCCAGGACCTGGGCGGCGGTGGCTTCGTCGGGCATCAGGCGGGCGACGGCGCGGGCGTTGGCGGCTATGCCGGGGATGCCGGGCCAGTCGGTGCCGAAGATCATGCGTTTGGTCAGGCGGGGCCAGTTCTGGCGGGCGTAGTAGTCGCGCAGCCGGGACGGGGGCAGGCCCGAGAGCTCGATCCAGACGCGGTCGTTGGACAGGGCGAGGAAGGCCGCCGCGTCGTACCACCAGCCACGGCCGCCGTGGGCGAGCACCAGGGTGAGCGAGCGGAAGTCACGCAGCACGTCGCCGAGGACGACCGGGTCGCCGAACGTGTTGGCCGCGCCGGGGAACGTGGAGGTACCGCAGTGCACCACCACCGGGACGCCGGCCGCCTGGCAGGCCTCGTAGGCCGGGTAGAGCATCCGGTCGTTGGCGGCGGCGCCCGCGTGCACCGGGTGGATCTTCAGGGCGACCGCGCCGAGGGCGAGCTGGCGGCGGACCTCCTCGTCGACCGGGTAGTGCAGGTGCGGGTTGACGTTGGCGATGACCTTGACGCGGTCCGGGTTCTGTGCGGCGATCGGCAGCATGTCCTCGATGACCTGCATCCCGGTTACCTTCGGGGAGTACTCGGACATCAGCAGCGCGGTATCCACGCCCTCGGCGGCCAGGAAGGCGTCGAACTCGGCCGGCACCACCGTGCCGCCGGAGTCGTAGATCCGGTCCAGGGCGCCGGTGCCGGAGAATCCCTGCAGCCAGACCTCCCGCGGCATCTTGAGCGTGGGCAGCCGGGCGGCGTGCAGGTGGACGTCGATGAGTGGCATTCCGTCGAGCATGACGCGGTGGCTACCTCACTGAGCTGAGCATGGCGATGATGATGGATCGTTGTCTGCAGTCCGGTGTAGACAACGATCCATTATCCGGCGGTGGCGGCAGACGGCGCCGGGCGCAGCACGCTGGCGGCCATCGAGCGGAGGTCAACCCGGCGGATCTTCCCGGTCGCCGTGGTCGGGAAACCGTCGGTGAACACCACCGCACGCGGCCGCTTGAACGACGGCAGCCCCTCCCGGCAGTACTGGATCAGCTCCGCCTCGGTCGCCGCCTCCCCCGTCCCCAGCAGCACGTACGCGACCGGCTTCTCCAGTCCATCGGAGTCCGGCGCGGCCACCACCACCGCCTGCGCCACCGCCGGGTGCGAGAGCAGCCGGGTCTCGACCTCCATCGGGGAGACCCAGATGCCGGATGCCTTGATCATGTCGCCGGTCCGGCCGAGGCACTCGTAGTAGCCGTCGGTGTTCCTGACGTAGGTATCGCCGGTGCGCAGCCACTCCCCCTGGAAGACCAGCCGGGACGCGTCGTACCTGGCCCAGTAGCCGGTCGCCGACGACGCACCGCGTACGTACAGGGTGCCGGGCACGCCCGCCTGCGTGATCGGCTGACCGCTCTCCTCATCCACCAGCTTCAGGTCGTAGCCGGGGACCGCGACCCCGGTGGTGCCCGCCCGCACGTCGCCCGGGGCATTGGACAGGAAGATGTGCAGCATCTCGGTCATGCCGATGCCGTCGATGATGTCGATGCCGAAGTGCGCCGTCCATCGCGCGTAGAGCGCCGCGGGCAGCGCCTCCCCGGCCGAGGCGGCCAGCCGGACCTCGCCGAGCGCGTCGGCCGCCAGCCCGGCGCGGAGCATGTTGGCGAAGAACGTCGGCCCGCCGAAGAAGAGGGTCGCACCGTACTTGACCGCCGTCTCCGCGATCAGGTCGGGCCGGGACGGCGACGGCAGCAGCACGCAGGCCGCCCCGACCGACAGCGGGAACAGCACCGAGTTGCCGAGGCCGTAGGCGAAGAACGCCTTGGCGGCCGACAGGCAACGGTCGAGCGGCGTGATGCCGAGCACCTGTTTGCCGTAGGTCTCGCAGACCACCTGGACGGACCCGTGCCGGTGCATCGCCCCCTTCGGCGTCCCGGTGGTGCCCGACGTGTAGAGCCAGAACGCCGGGGAGTCGGCGGTGGTGTCGTACACGCTCTCATCCGGTTCGCCCGCGGCCAGGTCGCTCAGTAGGTGAAGCTCCAGGTGCCCCCCGCCGGGGGGCCCGGGGGGTATGGGGG